>DATLFU010000058.1:0-2513 GCA_035540835.1 Gaiellaceae bacterium | reverse complement strand
CGCGTCAGGCACACGTTCTTCGCGATCGCGAAGAGCCACGCGCTCTCGGCGTCGGGCTCGATCCCGCGCCGCAGCCCGCGGAACGCGTTCAGGAACGTCGTCTGCGTCGCGTCCTCGGCCTCCTCGCGGTTCCCGAGCTGGTGGAGGCAGAAGCCGTAGATCTGCCCGGCGTACCGCTCGTAGAGGTCCCTCGTCGCAGCCGCCTCCGCCGGCACCGCCGGCTCGACTCCGGTCGCGCGGCCGAGCTCTGGAACTGCGGCCAACCCCCTGCTCCTCCCTGCGGCGTCAACTGGGCGGGCGTAGAGCGCCCGGTCGGAGTCTGGGCGCGGATCGCCACACGATCAACCCCCGCAGAAGCCGTATTCGTCCCTCGTTCGAGGGATATTCGCCTGCAAAGGCGGCAAATAGCCGCAGCGTGCGCTTTACACGGCGAGCTCGCGACGCACGCGCACGAAGAGCGCCTCGAGCGCGAGCGGCGCGCTGAGGTTGAGCTCCTCGAAGCCGCGCCACGTCTCGCGGACCGCCTCCGCCGCGCGCTCCGCCCCGACCATCCGCTCCCGCGTCGCGTCCTCGTCGAGCTCGGCCAGGCGGTCGACGTGGACGACCGCGTCCCGCGCCCCGACCGCGGCGACGACGAGGTCGCGGTACCACGCCGCCAGCTCCTCGAGCGCCGCGAGCAGCTCCTCCCGCTCGGCGCCGCGCTGGACACGGCGGAGCCGCGTCTCGGCCTCGCGCGCCGTCAGGTCGAGCGTCTCGAGGTCCGCCTCCGCGCGCTCCTTGGCGGCCGCGCCGTGCGCGCGCACCCCCTCCATGAGCCGCGACGCCGCGTCGGCGGGCTGGAACTCGGGGTCGCGGTAGACCCCGCGCGCGACCGCGAGGAGCTCCTCGCGCCGCGCCGCGGCGGCGGGGTCGAGCAGGCGCTCGAGCCGGTCGAGGCGGCCGCCCGCGACGCGCGCGAGCGCCGTCAGCCGCTCCGGCTCCAGCCCGGGCGCGCGCCGCGCCAGCTCCTCGCGCACCGCGCGCTGCGAGAGGCGCCGGAACGCGACGAGCTGGCAGCGCGAGCGGATCGTCTCCGGGAGCGGGCCCAGCTCGTCCGCGACGAGGACGACGACGGCGTACTCCGGCGGCTCCTCGAGATCCTTCAGCAGCGCGTCGGCGGCCTCGGCGTTCATCGAGTCCGCCGCGAGCACGACGTAGACCCGGCGCTGCGCCTCGAAGGGGCGCATGTGCAGGTCGCGCCGCAGCGCGCGGATCTCGTCGATGCGGATCTGGTCGCCGACCGGCTCGAGCACGTACAGGTCCGGATGCGACCGGCGCGCCGCGCGTCCCGGATCGCCGAGCAGCTCGCCGGCGAGGGCGAACGCCGCCGCGCGCTTGCCGACGCCGGGCGGGCCGTGGAAGAGGTACGCGTGCGCCGGGCCCTCCGAGACCGCGGCGCGGAGGAGGCGCTTCGCCTCCGCCTGCTCAGAGAAGGTCTCGAAGCTGTCCACGGATCATCGTCGCGATCTCCTCCGGCGGACGCGAGCCGTCGACCTCGAGCACGCGCCGCGGGAAGGCGGCCGCGAGCTCGCGGTACGCCTCGTCGACGGCGGCGTGGAAGGAGGCGGTCTCCCGCTCGATCCGGTCGGAGCCGGCGCGGGCGACGGCGGCGTCCCGCTCGACCCGCAGGAGGAAGGTGCGGTCCGGGAGGAGGCCGCCGATCGCGGGGAGGTTCAGGTCGAGCACGCGGTCGACGCCGAGGCCGCGCGCGATCCCCTGGTAGGCGAGCGACGAGTCGAGGTAGCGGTCGCAGACGACGTCCGCGCCCCGCTCGAGCGCCGGACGGATCACCCGCTCGACGAGCTCGGCGCGCGCCGCCGCGAACAGCGCCGCCTCCGCCCAGCCCGAGACGTCGTCGCCGTCGAGCACGAGCGCGCGCACCTTCTCGCCGAGCGGCGTCCCGCCGGGCTCCCGCGTCAGCACGACGTCGCGCCCGATCCCGCGGAGGTGCTCCGCGAGGAGCTCCGCCTGCGTCGTCTTCCCGGAGCCGTCGAGACCTTCGAACGTCACGAACACGTCCGCCGTAGGATAGGGACGTGCGGGCGGTCGTCACAGGTGGCGCGGGGTTCATCGGCTCGCACGTCGTCGAGGCGCTGCTCGCGCGCGGCGACGAGGCCCACGTCCTCGACAACCTCGCCACCGGGAAGCGCGAGAACCTCCCCGACGGCGCGCAGCTCCACGAAGGCGACATCCGCACGGACGCCGACGCGGCGTTCGACGCCGCACGCCCGGACGTCTGCTTCCATCTCGCCGCGCAGGCCGACGTCGGCACGTCGGTCGAGAAGCCGGAGCTGGACGCGGACGTGAACGTGATCGGGACGCTGCGCGTGCTAGAGGCGGCGCGCCGCCACGGCACGCAGATCGTCTTCAGCTCCACGGGCGGCGCGCTCTACGGCGAGTGCGAGCGGCCGGCGCGCGAGGACGACCCGCGGGAGCCGCTGTCCCCGTACGGGACGTCGAAGCTCGCGGGCGAG
>DATLFU010000057.1:0-50420 GCA_035540835.1 Gaiellaceae bacterium | reverse complement strand
GTCGGTTCCCACCCGAGCAGTTCCTGGGCGAGGTTGATGTCCGGGCGGCGCACGTGCGGGTCGTCCTGGGGGAGCGCCTCGTAGACGATCGGCGAGGCCGACCCCGTGGCCGCGATCACCGCCTCGGCGAGCTGCAGGATGGTGTACTCGCCCGGGTTACCGATGTTGACCGGCAGGTGGTAGTCCGACTCGATCAGGCGCATGAAGCCCTCGATCAGGTCCGACACGTAGCAGAACGAGCGCGTCTGGGAGCCGTCCCCGAACACGGTGAGGGGCTTGTCGGCGAGGGCCTGGCGCAGGAACGTGGGGATCGCCCGCCCGTCGTGGGGGCGCATCCGCGGGCCGTAGGTGTTGAAGATCCGGACGATGCACGTGTCGACGCCCTGCTGGCGGTGGTACGCCATCGTCAGCGCCTCGGCGTACCGCTTCGCCTCGTCGTAGACGCCGCGCGGACCGATCGGGTTCACGTGGCCCCAGTACGTCTCGGGCTGCGGGTGCACCTGCGGGTCGCCGTACACCTCGCTCGTCGACGCGAGCAGGAAGCGCGCGCGCTTGAACTTCGCGAGCCCGAGCGCGTTGTGCGTCCCGTACGAGCCCACCTTGAGCGTCTGGAGCGGCAGCCGGAGGTAGTCGATCGGGCTCGCGGGGCTCGCGAGGTGGTAGACGAAGTCGACCGGCCCGTCGATCTCGAGGTGCTGCGTGACGTCGTGGTTCACGAACCTGAACCGCTCCGAGCGCATGTGCTCGACGTTGTGGAGCGAGCCGGTCTCGAGGTTGTCGACGCAGACGACGTCGAAGTCGCGGCCGAGCAGGTAGTCGCAGAGGTGCGAGCCGAGGAAGCCGGCGCCGCCGGTGACGACCGCGGTGGGCACCCCGCGATCATAGTCACGCGCCGGTCAGGCCACGCGCACCGGCACCAGCTCGCTCGCCGCCTGGACGCCGTCCGCCGCGGTCGCGACGGCGCAGATCCAGTACGTCCCCGGCGCGTGCGCCGGCGCGTCCCAGAGGAGCTCGGGGCCTTCGCCGAGCGCCCGCCACTCCGCGCTGCCGTCCGAGAGGAGGAACGCGACCGAGACGGCGCGCTCGGCCTCGGCGCGGAGCAGCACGCGGCCGGCGAGCGTCGCGCCGGCGGGCGGCTCGACGAGTGCGATCTCGGGCGGGCCGGACGGGACGGGCGCAGGCGCGGGCGCCGGCTCCGGCTCCGGTTCGGGCGCGGGCTCCGGCTCGGGCGCGGGCTCCGGCTCCGGCTCGGGCGCGGGCTCCGGAGCGGGCGCGGGCTCCGGCGCCGGCTCGCGCACCGGCTCCGGCTCGGGCGCGGCGGCGGGCGCCGGCGCGGGCGCCGCCTCCGGCCTCCTCCGCGACAGCGTCAGCAACCCGATCCAGCCGACGAGTCCGAGGACGACGCCGGCGGCGAGGTTCTCGAGCAGCGACGGCGCGACCGGCTGGGGATCGACGGCGGCGGGCGCCGCGACGACGAGGCCCGTCCCCTGCTCGGCCGCGCGCACCGGCAGGGCCGCGAGCTGCGCGACGAGCGCGGCGCGCTCCGCCTGCAGCCGCGCGACCTGCTGCGCGTCGTCGCCTGCCTCCCCGATCGCGCCGTCGACCTGCTCGATCCGCCGCCGGAGCTCGTCCTCCGCCTGCGCCTGCTGCCGCCGCGCCAGCTCCTGCGGGAGCGCGACGAGCGCCGCGGCCACGTCGGCGGCGAGCCCGCGCGCCTCCTGCTGCCCCGGCCCCTCCGCGACGACAGCGACGAGCGCCGTCCCCTCGCGCCGGTGCGCCGTCACCCGGCGCTGCAGCTCGTCGGCGTCGAGCCGCCCCGCCGCGACCTGCGGCGCGATCCCCTCGAGGAAGCTGCGCTCGCGGACGAGACGCGCGTAGCTCTCAGCGAGCAGCTCCGGCGAGCCGAGGCGCGTCGTCCCCGCCGGCGCGGGCGGGGAGGTCGCCTGGAGCAGCGCCTGCGCGCGGTACGTCCGCTCCCCGAGAGCGTGGACGAGGAACCCGAGCGCGACGCCCGCGGCGACGGCGACCGCGAGCGCGACCGCGCGCCGCTCCCTCACGTCCGCTCCCGCAGCGCGGGGAAGAGGATCACGTCGCGCACGGACTCGTTGCCGGTGAGGAGCATGACGAAGCGGTCGATGCCGAGCCCGAGCCCACCGGTCGGCGGCATCCCGTACGCGAGCGCCTCGACGTAGTCCGGATCGCCCTGCTCGCCCTCGGTCAGCTCGGCCGAGCGCGCGAACCGCTCCGCCTGCTCGTCGGGGTCGGCGAGCTCCGTGAACGCGTTCCCGAGCTCCATGCCGCCCGCGAAGAACTCGAACCGCTCGACGATCGTCTCGTCGTCGTCGCGGCGCCGCGCGAACGGCGAGATCTCGATCGGGTAGTCGAGGACGAACGTCGGCTCGACGAGCGACGGCTCGACGTAGTGGCTGAAGGCGTGGTCGACGAGCTGCGGCCAGTCGCGGTCCTGGCTCGTGTCGACGCCGCGCTCCTTCAGGCGCGCCTCGAGCTCGGCGGCGTCGCGCGTCCAGAGGCCGTGCTCCTCGAGCGCCTCGACGAAGCGCACACGGCGCCACGGCGGGGCGAGGTCGATCCGCGCGCCGCGGAACTCGACGACGGTCGTCCCGAGCACCTCCTGCGCGACCGCGGCGACGAGCTGCTCCGCGCGGCGCATCGTGTCCTCGTAGTCCGCGTACGCCTCGTACCACTCGAGCATCGTGAACTCGGGGTTGTGCTTGTAGGAGACCCCTTCGTTCCGGAAGTTCTTCCCGATCTCGTAGACGCGCTCGAGGCCGCCGACGATCAGGCGCTTCAGGTACAGCTCCGTCGCGATCCGCAGGTAGAGATCGCGCCCGAGCTCGTTGTGGTGGGTGACGAACGGGCGGGCGAACGCGCCGCCGTAGCGCGGCTGGAGGACGGGCGTCTCCACCTCCACGAACCCGTCCGCGTCGAGCTGCCGCCGCACCGAGGTGACGATGCGCGCGCGCGCGACGAAGTCGGCGCGCGTCTGCTCGTTCGTCAGCAGGTCGAGGTACCGCTGCCGGTACCGCGTCTCGACGTCCGTGAGCCCGTGGAACGTGTCCGGGAGCGGCCGCCGGTTGCGCGCGAGCAGCTCCAGCGTCGCGACGTGGAGCGACGGCTCGCCGCGGCGCGTCTTCATCGGCCGCCCCGAGACGCCGACGACGTCGCCGAGGTTCAGGTCGAGGTCGCCGCCGAGCTCGTCCGGCTTGCAGAAGAGCTGGAGCCGCCCCGACCGGTCGACGAGGTCGAGGAAGACGAGGCGCCCCATGTCGCGCCGCGCGAGGACGCGGCCGGCGAGGCGGCGCGTCGCCTCCGCCTCGGCGCCGGCGTCGAGCGCTTCCGCCTCGGCCTTGACGGCCGCGACCTCGTCCCTGTCGGGGAACCGCTTCGGCAGCGACATGCGGCCGAGTCTAGTGCGGACTAGCCCCAGATCAGCCAGCCGAGCAGGAGCCCGATCCCGACCGCCGCGCCGAAGCCGAACCAGCCGACGGCGACGGCGGCGAGCGGGAAGCGCGCGGCGGGCGCGACCGGCGGGGCGGACCGTCGCCGGACTCGCGGCGACGACGGGTCGACGGGCGCGCCGCGCCGCGGCGTCTCGGCGGCGAGGAGCCCGATTACGGCGTCGCGGACCCGCTCGGCGTCGGCGCCGAAGTCGAGCAGGATCCGCGACGCGACGCCGTCACCCTCGCGGACGAGGCCGAGCAGGATGTGCTCCGTCCCGATCCAGTTGTGCCCGAGCGCGAGCGCCTCCCGCAGCGCCAGCTCGAGCACCTTCTTCGCGCGCGGCGTGAACGGGACCTGCCCGCCCGACGGCGCCTCGTCGCCCCGCGCGACGGCGCGCGCGACCTGCGTCCGGGCCGCCTCGAGCTCGACGCCGAGGCTCGCGAGCGCCCGCGCGGCGTTCCCGTCCTCCCGCAGCAGCCCGAGCAGCAGGTGCTCGGTGCCGATGTACGCGTGCCGGAGCGCGAGCGCCTCCTCCTGCGCGAGCACCACCACCTGGCGCGCCCGCTCCGTGAACCGTTCGAACACCGCGCCCGATTCTAGGCGCGGCGAGTCGCGGCCTGCGAGCGGCCGCCTAGGCGGCCTTGATGTCCATGATCTTGTACTTCAGCGAGCCGCGGGGAGCGGCGACCTCGACGATCTCGCCCTTCTTCTTCCCCATGATCGCCCTGCCGACCGGCGACTCGTTGGACAGCTTCTGCTCCGCGGGGTTGGCCTCGGCCGACCCGACGATGTGGTACTCGACGGTCTGGTTCGCGTCCATGTCCTTCAGGCGCACCTTCGACCCGACGGAGACGGCGTCGGTGGAGACCTCGTCCGCCCCGATCACGCGCGCGTTCGCGAGCCGCTCCTCGAGCTGCGCGATCCGGTGCTCGAGCATCGCCTGCTCGTTCTTCGCGTCGTCGTACTCGGCGTTCTCGGCGATGTCGCCGAACTCCCGCGCGATGCGAATACGCTCCGCCACCTCGCGCCGCTTCTCGGTGGAGAGGTACGCGATCTCTTCCTTCAGCTTCTCGTAGCCCTCGGCTGTGAGGATGACTTCCTTCACGTGCCCTCCTGACCCCTCCTAGACGAAAAGCGCGGTCGCCCCGGGCCGCGCGGGCGCGAATGGTAGCTCCCGGCTCGGACGCGAGTCAAGGCGGCGGGCTACCCTCCACGGAGCGTGCAACGAGACCTCCGCAGCTCCTGGCGGATCGGATCCGTCGAGATCCCGACCCGCGTCGTCCTCGCCCCGATGGCGGGCGTCAGCGTGCAGGCGTTCCGGCGCCAGGGACGCCGGTTCGGCGCCGGCCTCGTCTGCTCCGAGATGGTCAGCTGCGCCGGCATCGAGCACCGGAACGAGCGCACGCTCGGGTACCTGCGCGTCGCGTCCGACGAGCACCCGCTGGCGATCCAGATCTTCGGCTCCGAGCCGGCGACGATGGCCGAGGCGGCGCGCATGGTCGAGGCGGCCGGCGCCGACCTGATCGACATCAACTTCGGCTGCCCCGTCCGCAAGGTGACGAAGACGGGAGCGGGCGCGACGCTGCTCGACGACCCCGACCGCGCGTGCCGGATCGTCGCCGCCGTCGCCGAGGCGGCGTCCGTCCCCGTGACCGTGAAGATGCGGCGCGGCCTCCGCGACGGGTCGCGGACGTGCCTGGAGGTCGGGCCGCGCCTCGTGGAGGCCGGCGCGGCCGCGCTCACGCTCCACCCGCGCTCCGCGCAGCAGATGTACACGGGCACCGCGGACCACTCGCTGACGGCGGAGCTCGTCGAGCTCGTCCCGGTGCCGGTGATCGCGTCCGGCGACGTGACCTCGCGCGCACGCGCGCAGGCCGTCCTCGACGGTACCGGCGCGGCCGCGGTGATGATCGGGCGCGCCGCGCAGGGGAACCCGTGGGCGCTCCGCGAGATCCTCCACGGCGACGCGGACCCGCCCTCGCGCGAGGAGGTCGCCGCGGAGCTGATCCTGTTCATGCGCGAGACCGCCCGCGAGCTCGGCGAGCGGCGCGCGACGAGCTTCCTGAAGAAGTTCTACGGCTGGTACCTCGGCCACGGCAGGTTCCCGCGGCCGTTCAAGCAGGAGCTCGTCCAGCTCCAGACGCTCGAGGAGGTCGAGCTCCGGCTCCTCGCCGCCGCACCCGGCGCGCGCGACCTCCTCGAGCGGCTGGAGGAGGAGCTGCCGAGGGCGGACGACGTCCTGCTCGACCTGCCGATCTCGATCTACGGCGGCGGGTAGTCCGGAACGACGAGGGGCGGCCGAAGCCGCCCCTCGAGCGTCCGTCACGCGCCCCGCTAGAAGCGGTCGCGCTCCGTCATCGGCTGCGTCCCGGGCACCGGCGTGCCGGGGGCCGCCGCGGGCTCGTAGCCCGACGGCTGCCCGCCGCCGTTGCCCTGCATCTCGTCCTTCGCGTTCGCGACCTCCTCCTTGCTCCGCTGCATGCCGCGGTCGAGGTCCTCCTTGAACTCGTCCTTCCGCTCCTGACCCTTCTCGTACGCGGTCTGGAGCATGTCGCGGGCGACCTCGCGCCCGCCGAGCCCGAACGCGAGCGCCGAGCCGAGGGCGATCGCGCCGATCAGCGCCGCGTACGTGATGATCACGATCTCCGGCGAGATCAGGAGCTGGTTGAGGATCATGAACGTGGCGATCGTCATCACGAGGATCGGAGCCGCCGTGGCGACGATGTTGCCGAGCGCCGTGCCGCCCATCGTCCGCTTCGCGAGCGCCGCGACACCGGCCGAGATCGCACCGGCGACCAGGAAGATCAGCACCGCGGCGATCACGTTCGGCAGATACGCGTAGATCGCGGCGACGAACGCCGTCAGCGCCGGGATGCCGAGCGCGGTCAGCGCGAGCGAGATCGCGCCGACGAAGACGACCCAGAACGTCAAGCTGCCGGCGAGCCTCGACGGGCGTTCGCTGACGCGGCGGACCCAGTCGCCCGTCGGACCGCCGTGCGCGGCGCGGTCGAAGCCGACGCGCGCGAGCACCCGCGCGACGACGTTCGCCAGCACCTTCGCAACGAGGTAGCCGACGATCAGGATGACGAGAGCGCCGAGCAGGTTCGGCACCCAGTTGAAGAACGTTGTGAAGCCGTGCTCCACGCTGTTCCCGATATCCATCTAGTCCCCCCTTGTCGGGATTTTGTCCATGCTGAGGGCAGGAGCCCGTTCGTCCTCTAGGGAAACGCGCGAGCGTCAGTCGCGGTTACGCGACCAGACGATGCGGAGGCCGTCGAGCGTCAGGAACGGGTCGACGGCGGCCACGGTGCGCGCGTGCGGGGCGATCAGGTCGGCGAGGCCGCCGGTGGCGACGGCGCGCGGCTCCGCGCCGAGCTCCTCGGCCATCCGCTCGACGATCGCGTCGACCTGGCCCGCGAACCCGTAGACGAGCCCGGACTGGAGCGCCGTCGCGGTCGTCTTGCCGATCACCGTCGGCGGCGCGGCGAAGTCGACCTTGAACAGGCGCGCCGCGCGCGAGAAGAGCGCGTCCATGGACACCTCGATCCCCGGCGCGAGCACGCCGCCGACGTACTCGCCGTCGCGCGAGACCGCGTCGAAGTTCGTCGACGTGCCGAAGTCGACGACGATGCACGGCGCGCCGTAGCGCTCCTTCGCGGCGACGGCGTTCACGATGCGGTCCGGTCCGACCTCCCGCGGGTCGTCGTAGCGGATCGGAATCCCCGTTCGCACCCCGGGGCCGACGACGAGCAGCGGCGCCCGCGCCCACCGCTCCGCGACCTGCTCGTACCCGCGGACGAGCGCCGGCACGGTCGACGAGAGGCACACGCCCTCCACCTCGTCGCCGTCGAGGAGGCCGGCGAGCACGAGCCCGAGCTCGTCGCCGGTCCGCCTGGGATCCGTCGCGACGCGCCAGTGCTCCGCCAGCCGCTCGCCGTCGAACAGGCCGAGGACGGTCTGCGTGTTCCCGGCGTCGATCGCGAGCAGCATGCGCGCGACGTTAGCGCGTCCGCGCTACGCCAGCTCGTCGTCGCCGCGCAGCGTCTCGCCGATCTTCTCGGCCAGCGCCTCCGCGGTCAGCGGCTCGTCCCCGTCGGGCCGCAGCTCCTCGACGGTGACGTCGCTCGAGGTGTAGACCTCGGCGCGCGGGATGATCCGCGTCGGGCGGTTCTTGTCCCACACCCACACGTCCTCCATCCGCAGGTGGAAGAACGGGTAGTTCGGCTGCGGGGACGCCTGCAGGTCGAGCTTGTTGCAGAGGTACGTCGCGTCCTGCGTCAGCACGCAGTAGCGGAAGAGGCCGAAGACGGCGGTGTACTCCCGCTTGAGGCGGAGCTCGAGCTCGGCCTCGAACTCGTCGAGTTCGTCGAGGTGCGACATCAGCGGGAGTGTATCTCCGCGAGGAGGGCCTCCACCGGCCCGCGCCCCGGAACGACGAGGTGCGGATCGAGCTCCGCCAGCGGCTCGAGCACGAACGCGCGCTCGTGCAGCCGCGGGTGCGGCACCGTCAGCCCGGGCTCGTCCACGACGCGGTCGCCGTGGAGGAGCAGGTCGAGGTCGATCGTGCGCGGGCCGAAGCGCGGCCCGCCGCGGGTGCGGCCGAGCTCGCGCTCGACCGCGAGCAGCCGGTCGAGGAGCTCGCGCGGCGGCAGGGTGGTCTCGAGCGCGGCGACGGCGTTCAGGAACCGCGGCTGGTCCTCGTAGCCGACCGGGTCGGTGTCGCGGAACCGCGACACGGTCACGAGGTCGACGCCCGGGAGGTCCGCGAGCAGCTCGAGCGCCCGCCGCAGCGTCCGCTCGCGGTCGCCGAGGTTCGAGCCGAGGCCGACGTACGCCAGCGCCATTACCGCGACTTAACCACTCCCGGCTACCGTGGGACGACCTTGCGGCGGGTCGCGCTCATCCTCTGTCTGCTCGCGGCCGGCGCCGCACCCGCGGCCGCCGCGGACGCACCGCCGCTCGTCCCGCGCGACCCGGCGTCGCTCGAGCAGGAGACGCACGCGCTCCTCCGGGTCGCCGACGCGTCGGCCCACGCGACGCTGCGGCGCGCCGGCGGCGTCGAGGTGTCGCGCTCGCTCGGGATCTGGCGCGTGCCGAGCGCCGAGGCCGCGCGCCTCCTCCCGCGCCTCGCGCTCGACGGCGCCGTGCTCGACGCGGAGCCCGACCGGGCGCGCCAGCGGCTCGACCACCTCTCGCGCGGCGACACGCTGCTCCACCACCAGTGGTGGCTCGCGCGGGTCGGCGCCGACCGCGCGGAGCCGCCGGGGCCCGGCGTCCCCGTCACCGTCGTCGACGGCGGCGTCGACCTCGCGCACCCGGAGTTCGCGTCGCGCCCGAACACGGTCGCGCTGAACGAGCAGACGCTCCGCGGCCGCAACGACTACCACGGGACGGCCGTCGCGTCGATCGTCGGCGCGCCCGCCGACGGGGCGGGGATCGTCGGCGTCTACCCGCACGCGCTGCTGCAGCTGTGGGACGCGAGCCCGACCGGCTCGCAGCTCACGACGGCCGACGTGATCCGCGGGATCGAGGCGGCGTCGCTGCGCGGGCGCGGCATCGTCAACCTCAGCCTCGGCGGCGTGTTCCGCTCACGGCTCGAGGAGCTCGCGATCGTCCACGCCTACGAGCGCGGCTCGGTCGTCGTCGCGGCGTCCGGGAACGAGCGCGAACAGGGGAACCGCCCCGGCTTTCCCGCCTCGCTGCCGCACGTCGTGACCGTCGGCGCGGTCGACGCCGCCGACCGCCTCGCCCCCTTCTCCAGCTCGTCGCCCGGAATGGACCTCGTCGCCCCCGGCGTCGCGATCCCGGTGGCGGTTCCGGCCGCGCAGTCTCCGGCGGGCTACCTCCAGGCCGACGGCACGAGCTTCGCGACGCCGATCGTCTCCGGCGCCGCCGCCTGGATCTGGACCGTCCGCCCCGAGCTCGACAAGACGCAGCTCGTCGAGCTCCTCCGGCAGTCGGCGCGCCCGCTCGATGCCGCCGGCCGCAGCCCCGACACCGGCTTCGGGCTCCTCGACATCCCGGCCGCGCTCTCCCGGCCCGCGCCGAGCGTCGACCCGCTGGAGCCGAACGACGACCTGAACCAGGTGGTCCCGGGGCGCATGTTCGCGGCCGGGAAGGCGCCGCTGACGCGCCCCGGCGCCGGTCGGGCCGTCGTCGACGCGCGCCTCGACGCCGTCGACGACCCGCGCGACGTCTACCGCGTCTGGGTCCCCGGCGGAGGACGCGTCGTCGTCGCGCTCACGGGCGCCGCACCGGTGGCGCTGCGCTACGCGGGGCCGACGCCGATCCGCAGCGCCAGCCGCCTCGCGTCACGCCGTCTCGAGCTCGTGAACCGGGGTCGCGCCGGTGCGTTCGTCTACGTGACGGCGGCGATCGAGCCCGGCGCCCAGCCGTCCTTCGGCGCGTACCGCCTCGCGCTCACGACGGGGCGCGCACCCGCTCGACGGTGACGGCCGACCACGCGGCCGGCGGGTCGAGCGCGACCTCCGGCTTGCGCACGCGCACCCGCACGCGCTCCGCGGGGAACCGCCGCAGCAACTCGTCCGCGACGGCCGACGCAAGCGCCTCGAGCAGCTCGAAGCGCCGTCGCTCCGACACGTCGCGCACGGCGCCCGCGACCGCGCGGTAGTCGACGGCGTCGTCGATCCGATCGGTCGTCGCGGCCGGATCGGCCGGGACGTCGAGCTCGACGTCGAACAGGAAGCGCTGGCCGGCGCGCGCCTCCTCGGGCAGGACCCCGTGGCGCGCGCGCAGCTCGAGCCCGTGCAGCTCGATCGTCGCGAGGCTCACCCGGCCACCGCCCGCGCCGCCGCGAGCGCCTCGACGTGCTCGCGCACGTCGTGGACGCGGAAGATCGACGCGCCGCGCTCGAACGCGGCGACGGCCGCGCCGACGCTGGCGGCGGCCGTGCCGCGCGTCGCCTCGGGGTCGCCCAGGATCCGGCCGAGGGTGCTCTTGCGGGAAAGCCCGACGAGGACGGGCCGTCCGAGCCCGCGCAGGACGTCGAGCCGCCGCACGAGCTCGAGGTTCTGCTCCACCGTCTTCCCGAAGCCGATCCCGGGGTCGAGGCAGATGACCTCCTCGCGGATCCCGGCGGCGACCGCGGCCGCGAGCCGCTCCTCGAGGAACGCCGTCACCTCCCCTGCGACGTCGTCGTAGCGCGGGCTCCGCTGCATCGTCCGCGGCTCGCCCTGCATGTGCATCAGGCACACGTAGGCGCCTGCCTCGGCGACGGTCTCCGCCATCGCGGCGTCGCCGCGGAGCGCCGTCACGTCGTTGACGAGCTCCGCTCCGAGCGCGAGCGCACGGCGGGCGACCTCCGCCTTCGCCGTGTCGATCGAGACCGGCAGCTCGCCTGCGATCCGCTCGAGCACCGGGACGACGCGCCGCAGCTCCTCGTCGAGCGAGACGCCCTCGGAGGCCGGCCGCGTCGACTCGCCGCCCACGTCGACGACCGCCGCGCCCTCCTCCACCTGGCGCCGCGCGCGCGCGACCGCCGCGTCGACGTCGTACGCCTCGCCCCCGTCGGAGAACGAGTCCGGGGTGACGTTGACGATCCCCATCACCGAGGGACGCGGGAACCGCTCCTCGATCGGCGCTGCGGCCACGCGGCGAGCGTAGCCCGCGGCGGCTACTCGGCCCAGGGGCTGCGGTCGTCGTCGGCGGCGCCGTCGTCCGCGCCGGGCTCCTCCGACTCCTCGAGGTGCTGCTCCTCGGCGCCCGTCGAGGCGTCGCCGATCGTCTGCTCGTCGTCGCTCACGGGCGCTCCGTGCCCGCGACGGCCGCCCGTTAAGCGCGCTCGGGCGGCGGCGGCTGCATCGTCGCCCCGGGCAGCGGGAACGGCTTCGGCTTCGGCTGCGGGGCCCGCTTGCGCTCCTCGTCCGCTGCGGGCTCCGCCTCGGGCTCGGGCTCCGGCTCCGGGAAGACCGCCTCCTCCGACTCGCCGGCGAGCAGCCGCACGAACTGGTCCTTGTCGATCGTCTCGCGCTCGATGAGGATCCGCGAGAGCAGGTGCAGCTCCTCCATGTGCTCCCGGAGCACGCGGTGGGCCGTCTCGTGCGCCTCCTCGATGATGCGCCGCACCTCGTCGTCGATCTCGCGCGCGATCTCCTCGGAGTAGTCCGGCTCGTTCCCCATCTCGCGGCCGAGGAAGGGCTGGTCGTGGTTGCGCCCGAGGACGCGCGGGCCGAGCTTCTCGCTCATCCCGAAACGCATCACCATCTGCTTCGCCGTGGAGGTGACGCGCTCGAGGTCGTTCGCGGCGCCGGTCGTGACCTCGTGGAAGACGAGCTCCTCCGCCGCGCGGCCGCCGAGCGTCATCGCGAGGTCGTCCATCAGCGCGGACTTCGTCGTCAGGTAGCGGTCCTCCGTCGGCAGCGAGATCGTCAGCCCGAGCGCCTGGCCGCGGGAGACGATCGTGATCTTGTGGACCGGGTTGGTGTTCTCGAGGTAGTGCCCGACGAGCGCGTGGCCCATCTCGTGGAAGGCCGTGATCTTCCGCTCCTTCTCGGAGAGCAGGCGCGCCTTCTTCTCGGGGCCGGCGAGGACGCGCATGATCCCCTCCTCCAGCTCCTCCTGCTCGATCGTCTTCTTCCCGCGGCGCGCGGCGAGCAGGGCCGCCTCGTTGATGAGGTTCGCGAGGTCGGCGCCGGTGAACCCGGGCGTCCCGCCGGCGAGCGTGTCGAGGTCGATGTCCTCGCCGAGCGGCTTGCCCTTCGAGTGCACCTCGAGGATCTTCTTGCGGCCGTTGCGGTCGGGCCGGTCGACGACGATCTGCCGGTCGAAACGGCCCGGGCGCAGGAGCGCGGGGTCGAGGATGTCGGGCCGGTTCGTCGCCGCGATGAGGATGATGTTGTCCTTCATCTCGAACCCGTCCATCTCGACGAGGAGCTGGTTCAGCGTCTGCTCACGCTCGTCGTGGCCGCCGCCGAGCCCGGCGCCGCGGTGGCGGCCGACGGCGTCGATCTCGTCCATGAAGACGATGCACGGCGACGCCTGCTTCGCCTGCTCGAAGAGGTCGCGGACGCGGGACGCACCGACGCCGACGAACATCTCGACGAAGTCGGAGCCGGAGATGGAGAAGAACGGCACGCCCGCCTCGCCGGCCACGGCGCGAGCGAGCAGCGTCTTCCCGGTGCCCGGCGGCCCGTACAGCAGGACGCCCTTCGGGATCCGCGCCCCCAGCGCCTGGAACTTCTTCGGATTCTCGAGGAACTCCTTGATCTCGTGCAGCTCCTCGACCGCCTCGTCCGCGCCGGCGACGTCCTTGAAGCCGATCTTGGGCGAGTCGGGCGTCATCCGCTTCGCCTTGCTCTTGCCGAAGCTCATCACCTTCGAGCCGCCGCCCTGGACCTGGTTCATCAGGAAGATCCAGAAGGCGATCAGGATCAGGAAGGGCAGGAACGAGAGGATCGCCGACAGCCACATCGACGAGCCCGTCCCCTCCGAGTCGTAGTTGATGTTCTGCCGCGCTAGCAGGTTCTCGAACTGGAGCTGCGACTCGTCGCTCGGGTAGTTGACGATGAGCACCTCGTCGCTGCCGCGGATCTCGGCGTTGATCTCGTTCTTCCGCGGGACGAAGGTGATCTTCTCGAAGCGCTGCGAGCCGCTCTCGCGCACCTGCTGCTGCAGCTGCGAGTACGTGACCTCCTCGACCTTGCCGTCGTCGCCGGTGAGCGTGTTGACCGCCACCCACGCCAGCACCACGAGGATGATGAGGGGGAAGAGCGCGCTGCGGAAGAAACGGTTCACGAGGCCTCGGGCTGAGCGTAGCAGCCGACTTCCGTGGCTCTACCCCCGGCGGAGGGGCGTTAACACGAGCTTCGTACGGCGTCGCGGCGCCGCAGCGCCCGCCCCGTCAGTCCCCCGCCGGGATCAGGTCCGGGTGCAGCACGCCGACGTACGGCAGGTTGCGGTACCGCTCCGCGAAGTCGAGCCCGTAGCCGATCACGAACCGGTTCGGGATCTCGAAGCCGACGTAGCGGACGTCGACGTCGATCTCGCGTCGCTCCGGCTTCGTCAGCAGCGCGCAGATCTCGAGCGACGCCGGCCCGCGCGCCTCGAGCGCCCGCATCAGGTACGAGAGCGTGAGGCCGGAGTCGATGATGTCCTCGACGACGAGCACGTCGCGGCCCTCGATGTTGATGTCGAGGTCCTTCAGGATCCGGACGACGCCGGAGGAGTCGGTCGCCGCGCCGTAGCTCGAGATCGCCATGAAGTCGATCTCGCACGGGACGGTCAGCTTCCGCATCAGGTCGGCCATGAAGAAGACGGCGCCCTTGAGGACGCCGATCAGGAGCAGGTCGCGGCCGGCGTAGTCGCCGGAGATCTCCTCGCCGAGCTCCGCGATCCGCGCCTGGAGCGTCTCCTCGTCGATCAGGACCTGCTCGACGCCGTGCTCCAGGTCCGTCTGGCTCACGCGTCCTCCCGCGTGGCGCGCACACCGGGGGCGTCGACCACGCCCGGGACGGCGACCACCTCGTCGCCGCGGACGACGAGCGGCCACGCGTCGCGGTCGGAACGGGGGATCTTCGCGTCGACGAACACGTCCTGGATCTTCTTCGTGCGACCGGCGAGCCGGTCCCCGGCGCGCCACGCGCGTACCTTAAGGCCTGGGACGTCGCTCTCGATCCGCCACGGGCCCCACTGCACGGGCCGGTCGAGGGCGACGGGCGAGCGCTCGACCCACGCACGGTCGTACTCGCGCACCGCCTGCAGGCCGCCGCCGACGTCGAGGCGCGCCGAGCCGCGGCCGCTCGCGAGGAACGCGTCGAGCGCGCGGTCGCGGCGGCCGCCGTCGAGCAGCGCGAGCAGGTTCCGGTCCGCGCCCGGGTGGAGCTCGCGGAGGAGCGGCAGGATCTCGTCGCGGATCCGTCCGCGGCGGGTCGCGGCGTTCGACGAGTCGATGCGTACCTCGAGCCCCTCGGCGCGGCAGTACGCCTCCGTCTCCTCCCGCCAGACCGGGAGGAGCGGCCGCACGACGCCGTCCGCACGGCGTGGCTCGATCCCGCCCACGGCGCCGCGCGAGACGATCCGGTAGAGCACCGTCTCGACCTGGTCGGACGCCGTGTGCCCCGTCGCGCGCAGCCGGTCGCGGGCGACGGCGTACCGCAGCCGCCGCAGCTCGGCCTCGGGGAGGCCGGCGCCGGGCGCGTCGACCACCTCGGCCCCGAGGCGCTCGCGGCAGAACCGCGCGTCCTCCTCCGACTCCTCGCCGCGCAGGCCGTGGGCGACGTGGAGCGCCGAGACGCGGTAGCCGAGCGCCCGCAGCACGTGCCAGAGGCACGTCGAGTCGGGGCCGCCGGAGACGAGGCAGACGACGTCGCCGCCCGGGGGGATCAGCGCGTGCCGGCGGACGTGCTCCTCGACCCGCTGCCGGAGCTCGGCGGTGTCCACCGCCGCATCCTGCCAGTGGTCGCGCCTAGAGGAGGCCTGAGACGTCGCAGCCGCGCTTCAGCAGGTGCGGACGCGCCGAGACGAGCAGGTCGTGCGCGAAGTTCGCGAGCCCGTACGCGCGGTAGACGAACGAGCCGGCGTCGCCCTCGTTCGCGTGCGCGTCGATCGCGCCGCCGTACTCGCGGAGCATCGCCGACATGATCAGGCGCGTCTGGCTGAGGACGGGGTCGGTCGGCTTGACGCTCTTGATCCGCGTCGCCGCCAGCTCGACCTCCGCCAGCACCATCTCCGCGTCCGCGCCGCCGGCGAGGTAGTCGCGGCCGAGCGTGCCGACGGAGCTCATGTTCATCGTCGCGATCCGGATGAACTTCTTGTCGATCGCGGAGCAGGTGTGCTCCACCGCCGCCGTCGGCGTTCGCCCGCCGTGCGCGGCGGCATAGCCGGAGGCGACGCCGAGCGCGCCGGCCAGCAGGACTGCCGCAGTGAGTCCCAGGAACCGCACCGTCGCCCCGTTCATCGGCCCGCGATCGGGGAGCGCCGATCCCCCGAACGGCGCCACCCGACCGGGTTAGGCCGGGCGGTCCCGGCGCCGCCGGTCGAACGGCCCCGGCATGTGGCCCGGCCGCCGCTCGGGGTCGGGCGCGTGCGGGCGCCGCGGGATCCGGTTCGCGACGCGGGCGGCGAGCTCCAGCAACGCCCACCGCCCCACCCACGCCGCCGCGGCGAGCGCGAAGAGGCGGTTCACGCGAACGCCGGTGCCGAGCACCACGCCTCGAGCAGGTCGGCCGCCGCCGCGAGTCGCTCGGCGGGCAGCGCGAACGGGTGGGCGTACGGGACGGGCTCGACGCGCTGCGACGGGGCGCGCCCCTCCGCCGCCTGGAGGGCGTACCGGACGGGGAGCGCGTGCGCGACGACGAGCGCCGTCCGCTCCGGCCGCGCGAGCACGCGCCGGAAGCCGGCGGCGTACCGGCGTGCGGCGGCGACGCGGCTCTCGCCGCCGCCCGGGCAGTCCTCGTCCGGTCCAGCCGCCCACGCCCACTCCCGGTACTCGTCGATGTGACGGCCCTCGAAGCGGCCGACGCCGATGTCGCCGAGCTCCGGCACCACGAGCCGCGGCACGTCGCGCCCTCCGAGCGCGAGCTCCGCGGTCTCGCGCGTGCGGCGGAACTCAGTGTGGACGCAGAGGTCGAGCGGGGTCTCGGCGAGCGCGCGGCCGAGCGCGCGCGCCTGCTCGCGCCCCGCGTCGGTGAGGCCGCCGCACGCCGACGCGACACCGTTCGCGTGGCCGCCGACGCTGAACGCGCTCTCCCCGTGGCGCGCGAGCACGACCGTCTCCACGCGGCCGAGGCTACCGGCGGATCAGAAGAGGACGCTGCGGTACGACAGGGCGTGGCGCATCCCGATCGACTCGTAGAGCCGGAGCGCGGGCGCGTTCTCGGGGCGGACGAACAGGCAGACGCTCGGCGTCCGCTCCAGCAGGAGCCGGCAGAGGTCGCGGAGCGCGCGCGCCGCGTTGCCGCGCCGGCGCGCCGTCGGGTCGACCCACACCTGCTGGAGCTGCACCGCGCTCGGCGTCCACGCCGAGGCCTCGGCCTTGAAGAGGATCGTGTCGCCGTCGCGCCACAGCCACGAGCGGCCCGCCTCGATCTGCGCCCGCGTACGCCAGCGGAACCCGTCGGCGTCGCGCGCCAGCGGGTCGATCCCGAGCTCCTCCTCGTGCGCCGCCGCGCATGCCGGGACGAGCACGTCGAGGTCTGCCTCCGTCGCCGCGCGGAGGCCGGTCTCCCCCGCCGGCGGCGGCTCCTCGATCACGTACACCGGCTGGCCCGGCCGATCCTGCCGCGGAGGGGGCACGCGGTCGCGGAGCGCCTCCCAGAGCTCGCCGACCGCGCGCTCCTCGCCGATCAGCATCCGCGCCCGCCCGTCGCTTCCCGCGCGCGCGAACGCGCCGCAGCCGCTCCCCGACGGGACGAGGTTGGCGCCGAGGTGGCAGAGCGCCCGGAGGCGCCGCCGCTCGGTCACCGCGGCGAACCGGCCGAGCCGCCGCCGCGCCGAGTCCTCGAGGAAGACGCGCTCCACCGGGTCCTCCGCACAGAAGTCGAGGATCTGCGTTAGCGACGGCTCCACGAGTCTCGCCCACATCGCGCCGACACTCTAGGCTTGCGCGCATGCCGATCCACATCCGAGCCGAGCCCGGCCACTACGCAGAGGCGTGCCTGCTCCCGGGCGACCCGTTGCGCGCCAAGTACATCGCCGAGACGTACCTCGACGACGTCGTCCAGCGGAACTCCGAGCGCGGGCTGCTCGGCTACACCGGCACGTGGGAGGGCAAGCCCGTCTCCGTCCAGGGCACCGGGATGGGCTGCCCCGGCGCGACGATCGTCTTCGAGGAGCTGATCCAGCTCGGCGTGAAGAAGCTCCTTCGCGTCGGCACGTGCGGAGGCCTCCAGCCGCACCACAAGCTGGGCGACATGATCGTGGCGCTGAGCGCGGTGCCCGCCGACCAGACGGCGGTGAACCTCGTCGGCCGGGAGCCGCACTGCCCGACGGCGAGCTGGAGCCTCGTCCACGGCGCCGTCCACGTGGCGAAGCAGCTGGGGCAGGAGCTCCACGTCGGCCCGATCGTCTCGAGCGACCTCTTCTACAACCCGGACGACGGGCAGTACGAGCGGTGGTCGAAGCGCGGCGTGCTCGCCGTCGAGATGGAGGCGGCGGCGCTCTTCACGGTCGGCGCGATCCGCGGCGTCGACTCGGGGTGCCTGCTCACGGTCAGCGACATCGTCGTCGAGGGCGAGTTCACGCGCATCTCCGACGAGGAGCTGCGCGCGGCCGTCGACCGGATGACGCGCGTGGCGCTCGCCACCGCGACCGCCGATTAGCGCCGACGGGACGATCTTCCTCGTCAACCCGGCGTCCGCCAACGGCGCCACGGGCAAGCGCTGGCCCGAGCTCGCGCACCGCGCGGCGCGGCTCGGGCTCACGGGCGAGACGCGCTTCTCGGAGCGGCCGGGACACCTCGCGGAGCTCGCCCGTGAGGCGGCGGCCGGCGGCGCCCGGCTCGTCGTCGCGGCCGGCGGCGACGGGACGCTGAACGAGGTCGCGAACGGCCTCGTCGCCGCGGGGGGCGGGACGGAGCTCGCGGCGATCCCGCTCGGCACGGGGATGGACTTCCTCCGCACCTACGGGATCCCGTCGAAGCTCGAGGACGCGGTGCGGGTCGCGGTCGGCGGCGCGACGCGGACGATCGACGTCGGCCGCGTCGAGTTCCGCACCTGGGAGGGCGGCACCGAGACGCGCCACGTCGCGAACGTCGGCAGCGTCGGGATGAGCGGCGCCGTGGCGCAGCGCGCGAACGGGATGTCGAAGGCGCTCGGCGGCCGCGTCACCTTCTTCTACGCGCTCGTCCGAGTGTTCTTCGAGTGGGACAACACCGACGTCGTCGTCGAGCTCGACGGCGGCGAGGTCCGCAGCGGCCGGATGCACGACGTCATCGTCGCGAACGGCCAGTGGCACGGCGGCGGGATGTGGCTCGCGCCAGAGGCAGAGCCCGACGACGGCCTGTTCGACGTCGTCCTCATCGGCGACATCGAGAAGGTCGAGTTCGTGAAAGCGGTCGGGAGGATCTACCGCGGCACGCACCTCACGCACCCGAAGGTCGACCTCGTGCGCAGCGCGCGCGTGCGGGTGGACGCCCCGGAGCACCTGCCCATCGAGCTCGACGGCGAGCAGGTGGGGACGACGCCGGTGACGTTCGAGGTCGTCCCGCGCGCGCTGCGCGTGCGCGTGCCGCGCGACTAGTCCCCGGGGTTGCCGACCTGGCTCGCGCCGCCGGTGGCGGGCCCGGTCGGCTCCGCCTTCGACCCGGATCGCGTCGTCTTCGTCGCAGCGCGGCTCGAGCTCGTCTTCGCCTTCGCCGGCTTCGGCTTCGCCTTCGCCGTGCCCGCACCCGTGGTCGCCGGCTTCTTCGCCGACGTGGTCGACTTCGTCGCCGAGGACGAGGACTTCGCCGGCGCCTTCGAGGACGTCTTCTTGCCGCCCTCGGCTTCCGCCAGCCGCCGCTCCAGCTCGTCGACGCGCCGCTCGAGCTCGTCGATCCCGCGCACGCGCTTCTGGAGCTCGTCCATCCGGTCGCGCATCGTGGTCGCCACGCCCATCAGCCGGTCGGCGCCGGGCGCCTCGCCGAGCCGCGCGATCGCCTCCTCGCCGGCGTCGGTGAGCCTCGTCAGCAGGTCCTTCCGTGCCATCTGCGCTTCTCCCGTTCGTTTCGCTCTGCTCTCGCGCCCTCAGTACCGCGGGCGCGGGAACGCCAATCCTCACGGCACGACGACGACGGGGGTGCCGGGCAGCGCGCGGTCGAACAGCCGCTCGAGGTCGGCGTTGCGGAGCCGGATGCACCCGTTCGACACCGCGTGGCCGATCAGCTCCGGGCGGTTGGTCCCGTGGAGCGCGACCGGCCCGCCCTGCGCCCAGCCGGTGAGCACCTCCGAGAACGCGGAGATGCCGATCGCGCCGGGGCCGAACGGCCCGCTCGGGTCGGTGGGACGGAGGCGCTGGTTGACGTAGAAGTTCCCGAGGGGCGTCGGGGTGGCCGACGAGCCGACCGCGATCGGCGCCGCGAACGCCTCCCGGCCGCCGTCGAAGAGCGTCACGCGGCGCGCGCCGACCTGGACGAGGATCCTCGTCCGCACCGGGAAGAGCTCGACGTCGGCGGCGCGGACGTACCCGACGATCCCGTTCGGCTTCATCGGGAGCTGGACGCGGTACCACCGCGCGCCGCAGCCCGGGCCGACGACGCGGCCGAGGACGCCGAAGACCGTCGGGACGCCGTTCTCGTTCAGCCTGCCGAACCGCGCGAGCGGGTCCGCGCCCGGACGGCGGTACGCGACCGCGGCCTCGCGGACGACGGCGCCGTGCGCGAGGTTCTGCGTCCGCATCCGGACGTATGCGCCCGCCGTGCACGCGGTGGCGCGCGGGCGCGCCGCGCGCTCGGTCTGCACCCCGGCGACCGCGGCCTTGCTCGGCGGCTCCGGCTCCTCCTCCGGCGCGGAGTCCGGCTCGGCCGGCTCGGCCGGCGCGGGCGCCGCGGCCTCCTCGGGGGCGAACGCCTCCGCGGTGGCCGCCGGCGGCGCCGTCGAGGTTTCGCCGCTGCACCCCGCAACCAGAACGAGAAGTAGGATCAGTACGACGCGCAAATCGGAAAACCGTGCAGGCACCGTCACATTGTCACAACTTTTTCACCCTTTCGGGCGTCACAGCATCCGAGCGACCATCTACCGTGAGAGAGCGATGACCGGCACTCCGTCGTCACCAGATCGCAAGCACGAGCACACCGCCGTCACCACGCATGCCCTGCGCCAGCGCTCGGGCGTTCCGTACGAGGTGGAACGCGTCGTCTGCCTGGCCTGCCGGCGCGTGCTGGACGAGCGGCCGCTCAAGCGCGCGGCCGCCTAGCTCGACAGCACCTCGGCGGCGACGCCGCCCAGCGCCTCCGCCGCGCTCCCCTCGATCTTCAGCGCCGCGCGCCCGTCGTACGGCGTCGGGCCCCTGTTCACGATCGCGACCGCGCCGCCCGCGGCGAGCGTCTCGCGCGGGAGGCCGGCGACGGGGTGCACCTCGAGCGACGAGCCGACGACGAGCAGGAGCGCGGCGCCGCGCGCCAGCTCGAACGCGCGGTCGATCGCGCGCTCGGGCAGGAGCTCGCCGAAGAAGACGACGTCCGGCTTCAGCACGGCGCCGCACGACGGGCAGTGCGGCGCGCCCTCCTCCTCCCCGATCAGCTCGAGCACGCGCGCGAGCGGCCACCGCACGCCGCAGACCGGGCAGGTCGACGTGCGGATCGAGCCGTGCACCTCGACCACCTCCCGGGACCCGGCGCGCTCGTGGAGGAGGTCGATGTTCTGCGTCACGACCGCCTGGACGAGCCCGTGCCGCTCGAGCGCGGCGAGCGCGAGGTGCGCGGCGTTCGGCTCCGCGTCGACGAGCATCGAGAAGCGCGGCGCGTAGAACCGCCAGACGCGCGCGGGATCGGCGCGGAACGCGTCGATGGAGCCGTACTCGAGCGGGTCGAAGTTGGCCCAGATCCCGGTCGGCGAGCGGAAGTCGGGGATGCCGCTCTCCGTCGAGACGCCGGCGCCCGTCAGCACGACGCACGGCTGCCGCTCGACGAGCAGCCGCGCGAGGCGGGCGGCGTCGTCCACGCCGCGATTGTAGGTTCCGGGCGTGGAGGGCTACCCGTTCGAGACGGGGATCCGCGTGCGGTTCGCCGAGACCGACGCGCAGGGGATCGCGCACAACGCGAGCTACCTCGTCTGGTTCGAGGTCGCGCGCGTCGAGTTCCTCGAGCGCTTCGCGGGCGGCTACCCCGCGCTGCGCGGACGCGGCGTCGAGGCGCTCGTGACGGAGGCGCACGTCCGGTACGGCGCGCCGGCGCGGTTCGACGACCGGCTGCGGCTGCAGGCGCGCTGCGTCGACGTGCGCGGCGCGCGGTTCCGCTTCGAGTACCTGCTCGAGCGCGGCGGCGACCTCGTCGCCGACGGGTGGACCGCGCACGCGTGCGTCGACGCCGCGACGTTCCGCCCGACGCGCGTCCCGGCGTGGCTCGCGGACGCGCTCGCCGCGGCTACGGCGTCGTCGTAGCCGGCGTCGTCACGGCCGGCGTGGTCGCCGCGGGCGTAGTTGCCGCGGGCGCGGTCCCGGGCGCGGGGCGCTCTCTCGCCTCGTCCTTCACCTTCGGCGGCGCGGGGCGCTCCGGCGGCTTCGTCCCGACGCGGACGATCTGGTGCTCGCCGCGGTACGCCGTGTGCCAGGACTCGCTCCGCAGCACGTTGCCGTCGCGGTCGTAGACGGTCCGCTTCACCGTCACCGCGCGCGCCGGCTGGCCCTCGCTCTCGACGACGCGCCGCCCCGCCGGGAGCGCCGGGTCGAGCACCGTCCGCGTCGGTGGCGGCGCCGTCTCGCGCAGCTCGCCGGGCTGGCTGACGACGCGACGGCCGGTCTCCGCGCCCCAGAGGCCGACGGAGATCCCGTCGCCGTGAGCAACGGCGCGAACCAGGATCCACTTCGGCGTGTCGTTGACGAACTTGAGGTCGAGGTCGGGGAAGTTGACGGTGGCGTCGCGCCCGAGCGGGTAGCGCGAGATGTAGAGCGCGTGCGCCGCCCGCACGGGGATCGGCAGGCCCGCCTCCCACGCGGCGTTGAAGACGGTCGTCGCCACCTGCGAGACGCCGCCGCCGATACCGTCCTCGTACTCGCCGTTGATGATCACCGGCGCCGCGCGGAAGCCGCGCTCCTCCGTCCGCTCGCCCACGCGCTCGTTGAACGAGAACGTCGCGCCCGGTGCGACGAGCGCGCCGTCGAGGAGCGACACCCCGAGCTGGAGGTTGTGGATCCGGTCGCTCGTCCCCGCGTACGCGGTCGTGTACGTCGCGAGGACGTGCGTGATGCCCATGCCCCGCGCGCGTGCCGTCGTCAGCGACGGCTGCGCCTCGCGCACGGCGACCTCGGCGACGCGCCGCTGCGGCCGCGTCGCCGCCCCCAGGAGCGCCTGCGCCGTGGCCTCGCGGTCGAGCTCCACGCCCGGCACGGCCGGGACGACCCGCACCGTCCCGTCGCCGTTCGAGGCGAAGCCTGCGTCGCGCGCCGGCTTCGACACGACCTCTGCGAGCCGGTCGAAGTACGCCTCCGCGCGCGGCCCGCCGATCGACAGCTCGCGCACGCCGTTCTTCGGGAGCGCGAGCAGCTCCGCGACGCGCCACCGCGGCAGCCGCCACCGCGTCGGCCCGAGCGCGAGCCGGACGGGCGCCGACAGCGCGACCTCGGCCTGCTTCGCGGCCGGTGCGAGGTCGGCGGCGGTCACGACGGGACGCTCGACCTTCACCGGGAGCCCGACCGGGGCGCGGGAGAACGACGCGAGCGCGCGGACGATCACCGCCTCCGCCGCCGCGCGGTTGAGCGACCGACCCGTCCGCGCGGGCACGACGCGGGGACGCAGGCCGTCGAGGACGAGCGCCGCCTCGCGGGGGCGCTGCGCCACCTCAGCCGCGATCCGCTCGACGGTGTACGTGAGCGCCGCGTCGTAGACCCGCGTCGGCGGCGCGACCGCCGCGCCGAAGAAGCGCGTGTGCAGCCGGCGGTAGCCGCGGACGGGGCCGAACCCCTCCCCCTGCCGCGCGGCGGCCGCGACGGCGGCCGCCCAGTCGACCTTCACCCCGAGCTGCGCCGGCGTCACGTCCCACCGCTGCGTCCCCGCGGTGAACGACACCGGCGTCCCGGCGAGCGCCTCGGCGCGCCGCTCGAGCAGTGCCTGCGCCTCCGCGGGGGCGAGCCCTCCGACCTCGACGCCCGCGACGACGACGCCGTCGGCGAGGCGCGCGGGCGAGCCGGCGAAGGCGAAGCCGATCAGGACCGCGAGCGCGCCCAGCAGGGCGGCTGCGACGAGCGCGGCCCGCCCGGCGAGCCCGAGCCTTGCGGCGGTGCTGCGGGGGACGCGCGCATGGGACGATGGCGCCTGCGCGGACAAGCCGTCCAGTGTAGCCTCGGCTCCCGCCGATTCACGTGCCGCGGAGGCGATTCGTGCGGCGGTAGAACGGCGGCGCGCGCCGCGGATCGCTAGTCGCCGCGCGGCAGGAAGAGCTCCTTCGCGATCACGAGCCGCTGGATCTGCGAAGTGCCCTCGTAGATCTGGAACAGCTTCGCGTCGCGCATGAGCTTCTCGACCGGGTACTCCTTGATGTAGCCGTACCCGCCGAACACCTGCACCGCGTCCGTCGTCACCTTCATCGCCGTGTCCGCGGCGAACCGCTTCGCGAAGGAGGAGTAGAGCGTGGCGCGGCGCCCGTAGCCCTGGTCGATCATCCACGCCGCCTGCCATGTGAGCAGGCGCGCCGCCTCGATCTCCGCCGCCATGTCCGCGATCAGGAAGTTGACGCCCTGGTGCATCGCGATCGGGACGTCGAAGGTGACGCGCTCGACCGCGTACGCCTTCGCGTGGTCGAACGCGGCCTGCGCGACGCCGACCGCGCCCGCCGCCGTCCCCGGCCGCGTGAAGTCGAGCGTCTGCATCGCGATCTTGAACCCGTCACCCTCCTCGCCGAGCCGGTCCTCCGCGGGGACGACGACGTCCGTCAGCGCGAAGGCGGAGGTGTCGGTGGCGCGCTGCCCCATCTTGTCGAGGTGCTTCTCGATCTGGACGCCGTCGGCGTCCATCGGGACGACGAACGCGGAGAGCCCCTTGTGGCCGCTCGACGAGTCCGTCTTCGCGAAGACGACCGTCCACGCCGCCTGCCCCGCGTTCGTGATGAAGGTCTTCGAGCCGTTCAGGACGTACTCGTCGCCTCGCCGCTGCGCGGTCGTCTTGATCCGCGCGACGTCCGAGCCCGCGTCGGGCTCCGTGAGGCCGAACGAGCAGAGGAGCGGCTCGTCGAGGAGCGGCGCGATCCACCGCCGCTTCTGCTCCTCCGTGCCGGCGATCAGCACCGGCGCCGCGCCGAGCGTGTTCGCGACGATCGAGACGGCGATCCCCGCGCAGCCCCAGGAGAGCTCCTCGCCGATCAGCATCCCCTCGAACGCGGGCAGCCCCAGCCCGCCGTACTCCTCCGGGACGTGCGGGTTCATCAGGCCGAGCTCGTGTGCCTTCGCGATCACGTCCGCCGGGTGCGTCGAGTGCTCGTCGTACTCCGCCGCGACCGGGCGGATCTCCTTCTCGGCGAACTCGCGCGCGAGCGCGCGAAGCTCCCGCTGCTCCTCCGTGAGGGCGAACGAGATGCCGCCCGCGACCGCCTGCTCCGTCGACGTGTCCACGCCTGCTCCCGCCTTGATTGACTGTTCAGTCAAAGACTATCGCGCGCCGTACTCCCGGCGAAACCGGAGCACGCGCGCGACCGCCTCGTCGAGCTCGCCGCGGCGCGCGAGCGGCACGAGCGCGTCGACGGCGCGTGCGGCGTGGTCCGGGTGCGTGTAGAGCAGGAGATCCGCGCCCGCGCGCGCGGCGCGCGTCGGCCAGTACGCCGGCGGGCGCGAGACGACGTTGAGGGAATCGGTGATCGTGACGCCGGCGAACCCGGTCGAGCGGATCAGCCGGTACGTCGCGGGCTCGAGCGACGCGCGGAGGCTCCCGAGCGTCCGGTAGAAGGCGTGGCTCGTCATCACGCACGGCGCGCCCGCGCGCACCGCGGCGCGGAACCCCGCGAGCTCGTGCGGCCGCACGACGCCGTCCACGCGCGGCCGGTCGTCCGTCGAGACGGCGGTCGAGCCGAGCCCGGGGAAGTGCTTCACGCACGCCGCGACCCCGGCGTCGGCGAGCCCGCGCGCGAACGCGACGCCGAACGCCTGCGTGCGGAAGTGGCGCGAGCCGAGCGGCCCGTCGGGCGTGTCGAGCACGGGCGCGAGGTCGACGCGGACGCCCGCGCGGCGCAGCGCGCGCCCGGTGTCGCGCCCGGCTGCGCGCGCCTCGGCCGCGGTCGCGTACGCGGAGGCCGGCCTGGCCGGCGGCAGCTCCGCGAAGCCGCGGACGGCGCCGCCCTCCTGGTCGACGAAGACGAGCGCGCCGCGCGGCCGCGGCAGGTGGCGGGTCGACCGCGTCACGAAGACGTTGCGGACGCCGGGCGGCGCCGGCAGCCCCGAGACGACGACCGCGGCCGCCTTCTCGCGCGGCGTCATCCGCGCGACCTCGGCCTCGACCGACGTGCCTCCGAGCAGCGCCAGCGTCAACTCGAGCAGCGCCGCGACGACCATCGGGGTCGAGGGTAGCCGGAGGACTAGACTGCCGCTCGTGGACTTCGAGCTGAGCGGCGAGCAGCGGATGATCCAGGACACGGTCCGCGAGTTCGTGGACGAGCGCGTCCTCCCGGTGGCGAACGAGAACGACGTCCACCACCGGCTCGACATGTCGCTGATCGAGGGGATGGCGGAGCTCGGGATCCTCGGGATCGTCGTCCCGGAGGAGTACGGCGGCGCGGGGCTCGACTTCGTCTCGGAGGCCCTCGCCTGCGAGGAGATCGAGCGCGGCGAGGCGGCGCTGCGCACGCTCGTCTCGGTCCACGTCGGGCTCAACTCGCTCTCGCTGCTGCGCTACGCGAGCGAGGAGCTGAAGCAGCGGTACCTCGTCCCGCAGGCGCGCGGCGAGAAGCTCGCCTGCTTCGGGCTGACGGAGCCCGGCGCCGGCTCGGACGTCGCCGCGATGCGCACGACGGCGCGGCGCGAGGGCGACGTCTACGTCCTCAACGGCCAGAAGAACTGGATCTCCTACGCGACCGTCGCCGACCACCAGCTCGTCTTCGCGAAGACCGACCCCGCTGCGAAGCACAAGGGCATCTCCGCCTTCGTCGTCGAGCGCGGCTGGGACGGCGTCTCCACGCGGGAGACCGAGAACAAGCTCGGCGTCTGGGCCGGGTCGACCGGCGAGCTCTTCTTCGAGAACGTCGAGGTGCCGGTCGAGAACCGCGTCGGCGAGGAGGGGCAGGGATTCGAGATCGCGATGTACAGCCTCGACCAGGGCCGCTTCACCGTCGCCGCCGGCGCGTGCGGCGTCATCCGCGCGTGCCTCGAGCGCTCCGCCGCCTACGCGCGGGAGCGCGAGACGTTCGGCCAGGAGATCGGCCGCTACCAGTTCGTCCAGGACATGCTCGCGAAGATGGTCCTCGGCTACGAGACGTCGAAGCTCCTCGTGATGCAGGCCGCGTGGATGAAGAACGAGGGCAAGCGGAACACGCGCGAGACGTCGCTCGCGAAGTGGCACGCCACCGAGTCGGCGTTCGAGGCGGCGCACCTCGCGATCCAGGTGCACGGCTCCTACGGGTACTCGGCCGAGTACGGGATCGAGCGCTACTTCCGCAACGCGCGCGCGCCGATCATCTACGAGGGCACGACGCAGATCCACAAGATGATGCAGGCCGAGCACGCGCTCGGGTACCGGCGCCTGAACGGCCACACCGGCGAGATGGCGCCGCTCGTCTCGTGGCGCCCCGCGGGCGAGACGGCGCCGCGGGCGACCGCCGTCGCCACCGGCGGCTGAGGCCGCCGCGGGGCGGAGCCGCGGCCCCGCCCCGCGCCGTTCGCCTCAGCGCGTCCTGATCGCGATCCCGTGCGGATCGGCGCGGTCGACGGCGCCGTCGGGATTCGAGATGCGCGCGATCGCCTGCAGGACGCCGCGGCGGCCGCCTTCCTCCACGCGGACGACGCCGACGCCGGGGGTGCTCCCCGTCGACGCGTGCGGATCGCCGGAGAGCGGCAGCGAGCCGCGCAGCGTCACGAACACGCGGTTGCCCGCGGGCGAGACCGCGAGCAGGTCCGGCGACGGGTCGCCGCTGAGCGGCCCGTCGAGCCGGAACGCGCCGACAGGTGCGTCCGTGCGCGCGTCGACCACGACGACGCGGTTCGCCGCGCGGTCGGCGACCCAGACGTAGCGGCCGTGCTTCACCGGCGCCATCCCGTGCGAGTCGGTCACCCCGTGCGCGTCGTCGCTGACGACGAGCTTCGGCGCCGGCAGGTTCGCCGTCGTGGACGGCGCCGCCGAGAAGCGCGAGAGGTCGAACGAGTAGACGTCGAACTCGTAGAGGTTCGCGGCCGTGCCGCCGCCGGAGTTGACGTACATCTTCCCCGCGACCTCGACGCCGCCGCAGCCGTTCGGGTGGATCGTCGCGCGGTCGTACTCGGCGACGATCGCCATCGGCGTCGAGCGCACGTCCACGACGAACATGCCGCCCCCGCGCAGCGTGACGAACGCGAACCGGCCGGACGAGTCCACGATCGGGCAGATCGGCGCGTTGTCCGGCCGCGACGCGCCCTGGCGCGGCGCGCCGCTCGGCGTCGTCCCGGTGGCGAGGTCGAGCGTCGCCGCCGGGTCGAGCACGAACGTGTTGGTCGCGTAGTCGGTCCGGATCCGCTCGAGGAGCTTCCCGTTCTGGTTGGCCACGATGGCGTACGCCCCGTCGGGCGTCGGGATCGCCGCGTGCGCCTGCCGCGCGCCGCCGGCCCCCGTGCTCGCGCGGACGCAGCCGACCGGCTCGCGCGTGCGCGCGTCGAGGAACAGCACGTTCCCGCTCGCGACGTAGCTGACGACGGCGTGCGTCTGCGCGGGGTTGAAGAAGACCATGTGCGGGCGCGTCCCGGGCGAGCCCGTGCGCTCGCGGCAGAGGCCGGCGGCGGCACCGCCGAGGTCGACGACCTCCGGACGCGCGGACGCGGCCGCGGCCCCCGACAGCGACGGGCCGTCGTAGACGTAGAGCCTCCCGCCGTGGCGGTCGCGCGAGTCCGACTGGTCGATCGCCCACACCTCGTAGGGCGCCTCCCCCGCCGCGTTCGCGGCCCCCGCGAACACGATCCCCGGCGCACCGCTCGGGACGAGCCCGAACGCCGCCGCCGCGGCGGCCGCGGCACCCGCTGCGAGCAGCGCGATCACCTTCCTCATCCCCATCCCCCTCGCGTAGCCTCCAGGTCGAGCGGGAGCGTAACGGATAAGCACGTCGAATACACGCCATAAGTCGTTCGCCGCTGCCGTGGTGGTCGCGGCCGTGCTCGGCGTCGGCGCCGCGGGCGCGCCGGAGCGGCGCGCGCCGGCGGTGCTCGAGCCGGGTCGCAGCCTCGGCGGCCTCTCGCTCGGCGCGAACGAGGCGGAGGTGCGCGCGGCGTGGGGCACGCGCTTCGGCCGGTGCCGGAGCTGCCGGGAGCAGACGTGGTACTTCAACGCGCGGCCGTTCCAGCCCCGGGGGAAGGGCGTCGAGTTCCGCCGCGGCCGCGCCGCCGCGCTGTTCACGCTGTGGTCGCCGCCCGGCTGGCGGACGCCGGAGGGGCTCGCCCTCGGCGACCCGGAGGCGCGGATCACCGAGGTCTACGGGCCGCTGACGCGCCGCGAGTGCGGCGGCTACTACGCGCTCGTCCAGCCGGGGGAGCGCGCGGTGACCGCCTACTACGTCCACCGCGGCCGCCTGTGGGCGTTCGGGCTCGTCAGCCCGGCGCTGCCCGTATGCCGCCGCTGACGCGCGCGGCCGCGCTCACGCCACGGGCGCGGCGACGGTCGGGGCGAGACCGTCGCAGAGGATGTCGACCACCGCGCGCTCGGCGCGCGCGACGTCCTCCTCCCCGTCCGGCAACTGCCCGAGCACCCACGCCGTGAGGATCTCCTCGAGCGCGCCGTAGACGATGCTGGCCGCCAGGCGGGCGTCGATCTCGCGCCGCAGCTCGCCGCGCTCCTGGCCGCCGCGGACGATCCGCTCGATCGCAGCGAGCGCCTCGCCGATCTCGTCCACCTCGTTCTGGAGCTGCGGCGAGCGAGTCACCTCGCGAACGAGCACGCGCACGAGATCCGGGTCGCGGCCCCACGTCCGCAGCACGATCGCGGCGACGCGGCGGATCTGCTCGCGCGCGTCCGTCCCGGACTCCTCGACCATCTTCACCGCCTCGAGCAGCGCCTGCCACGTCTCGCTGAAGACCGTCAGGAGCAGCTGCTCCTTCGACTCGAAGTAGTGGTACAGGAGCCCGTGCGCGACGCCCGCCTCGGCGGCGATGTCGCCGACGCGCGCGTCGTGGAAGCCCTTCCGCGCGAACGCCCGCACGGCGCCCTGCAGGATGAGCTGACGCTTCTCCTCGGAGGCGGGGGAACGCTCGGCCAAGGCGACGAGACCATAGTGGTAGCGTCAGAACCGGTGCAACCGCTCGACGGGCTCCTCGTCGCCGACCTGTCCCGGTACCTGCCCGGCGCGTACGCGACGCAGGAGCTCCAGCGCCTCGGCGCACGCGTCGTCCGGCTCGAGCCGCCGGAGGGCGATCCGCTGCGGCACACCGCCCCGGGATGGCACGACGCGCTCAACGGGGGCAAGGAGTCGGTCGCCTGCGACCTCAAGCGCGAGCCGGAGCTCGGACGCGCCCTCTGCGCGCGGGCGGACGTCGTCGTGGAGAGCTTCCGGCCGGGTGTCGCGGCGCGCCTCGGCGTCGGCCCCGCCGACGTCCCCGAGACCGTCGTGTACTGCTCGCTGACGGGGTTCGGGACGGGCGGCCGCCACGAGCTGCGTGCGGGGCACGACGTCAACTACCTCGGCTGGGCGGGCGCGCTCCACGACACCGCGCCTGCGAATCCGCCGCTCCAAGTGGCCGACCTCGCCGCAGGCGCGCTGGCGGCGGTCGCGGAGATCCTCGCGGCGCTGCTCCAGCGCGGGCGGACCGGCCGCGGCCGCCACGTCGTCGTCTCGATGACGCACGGTTCGCACCGGCTGATCTCGCACCGGCTCGGCGGCGACCCGCGGCCGCGCTTCCTGACCGGCGCGCTCGCGTGCTACCGGCTGTACGAGACCGCCGACGGGCGCCACCTGACGGTCGGCGCGCTCGAGCCGAAGTTCTTCGTGCGGCTGTGCGAGCTGCTCGGCCGGCCGGAGCTCGCGGAGCGGCAGTACGAGGAGGACCAGGAGACGCTCGCCGCGGAGCTCGCGGTGGAGTTCCGACGGTTCCCGCTCGAGGAGTGGCTCGCACGGCTCGGCGACGAGGACACGTGCGTCGGCCCCGTCTGGAGCGTCGCCGAGGCCGCGGCCGAGTTCGGCGACGGCGCTCGCGTCCGCGCGCCCGGCCTCGGAGAGCACACCGAGCGCTGGCGGCGCGAGCTCGTCGCCTAGGCGCCCGGCCTGACGAGCCCGAGCGCCGCGGGGAGGGCGTACAGGCTCGGGAGCCGCCCCTCCCACTCCGGGTGCCGCTCCTCGCGGTCGAGCAGGAAGCCGAGCATCCCGAGCGCGCGCGCGCCTTCGACGTCGTCGTCGAGCGAGTCGCCGACCATCGCGGCGTGCCCCGGCTCGACGCCGAGGCGCTCCAGCGCCGCGGCGAAGATGCTCGCGTGCGGCTTCGTCCGCCCGAACGCGCGCGACCCGATCGCCACGTCGACGTCGAGCCCGTGGTGCGCGACGAACGCGTCGAGGTCGCGCCCGGTGTTCGAGACGAGCCCGAGCTTGAGGCCGTACCGCCGCAGCTCCTCGAGGACGGGCAGCGAGTCCTCGTAGAGCTCGAAGTTGTGGTGCAGCTCCCACGCGCGCGTCATCTCGACCGCGCACGCGTACGCGGTCGCGGCGTCTCCGCCCATCCCGCGGATGATCCGCTCCGTGAACGCGACCCAGATCTCGTCGTCGTGCTCGAGCTCCGGGTGCCGCTGGAGGTCCTCGAACGCGCGCTCGCGCGCCTCGTCGTACCGGGACGCGTCGAGGTCGAGCCCGTACTGCTCGCCGAGCCTGCGGTACCCCTCCGGCCCGAGCTCCGGGCCCGGGCGGACGAGCGTGAAGTCCACGTCGAAGAGCACGGCGCGCACCTCGCGCATGCGGGCCAGGATAGTCTCGCCGCCGATGCGCTCGCCCGAGGAGATCCTCCGCGAGGCGCGGACGATCGCCGTGGTCGGAGCGTCCGCGAGACCGACGCGGCCGAGCCACGGCGTGATGCGGTACCTGCTCGCGCACGGGTACCGCGTGATCCCCGTGCGGCCGCGCGACTACGACGAGGTGCTCGGCGTCCGCTGCGTGCCGACGCTGCTCGACGTGGACGAGCCGATCGACCTCGTCGACGTGTTCCGCCGGCCGGAGCACGTGCCCGCGCACGCGCGCGAGGCGGTCGCCGCCGGCGCGCGGGCGTTCTGGCTCCAGCTCGGGCTGCGGTCGCCCGAGGCGAGGGAGATCGCCGTCGCGGGCGGGCTCGACTACGTCGAGGACGCGTGCACGGCGGTCGTGCATTCCGCGATGCGGCGGCGGGCATAGGGACGGCGTGGACTACGGGATCCTCCTCCTGCGCGTCGTCGTCGGCACGCTCGTCGCCGCGCACGGCGGGCGGCGGCTCTTCGGCTGGTTCGGGGGCCGCGGGCGCACCGGCACCGTCGACTACTTCGCCTCCCTCGGCTACCGCGCGCCGCAGCTCGCGTGGCTCCTCGTCGGCGCCGCGGAGGTGGCGGGCGGGCTGCTGCTCGCGCTCGGCCTGGTGACGCCGCTCGCAGCGCTGCTCGTCGCCGTCGTCGCCCTGAGCGCGATCGCGGTCGCACGCTGGCGCGCCGGCCTCTTCGTCTCCCACGGCGGCTTCGAGCTCGACGTCGTCCTCGTCACCGTCGCCACGGCGGTGACCGTCGCCGGGCCGGGACGGGTGTCGCTCGACCGGCTGATCGGATGGGACGACCGCTGGAGCGGCGTCGAGTGGGGCGGCGGGATGCTCGCGCTCGCGCTCGCGCTTGCGTTCCTCGGTTCGACGCTCGGACGGGCGCGGCCGGAGGCGACCGAGCTGCCCGCGTAAGCGCTAACCTACGCGCTCCGGGGTGTGGCGCAGCCTGGTAGCGCGCTCCGTTCGGGTCGGAGAGGTCCCCAGTTCAAATCTGGGCACCCCGATGAGGAAGGCCCGCGCAGGACTTGCTCCCGCGCGGGCCTCGCCGTCTCGGAATCCCTCGTCCGGGGGATCCTGCGTCCGCTCCCCCCAACGGGGGAGGACGCGTCCCCCCAGACCGGCGAAGGTGCGCACTGAGCCGTGCGGCGGCTCGAAGGGAACTGCGGCCACCGCGCACTGCGCGCGGGAGAGGAAGTACGCAATGCGGCGAAGTCCAGGCGGGCGGTCCGAGGCACGCGCAAGCGCGCTCTGGGGCAGCGGAACGAAGGGCGGCGAGGAGAAGCGGCGCGCTCGTTCGCGGGTCGCGTTCGCGCTCGCGGCCGCGCTGCTGGCATTCCCGGCGGCGGCGGCGCCGTCGGCGGGGAACGGAAACGGCAGCGCGAAGGCGGCGGCTGCCGCGGCGGTCGTGGACCCCGTCCTGCAGCGCGCGATCGAGAAGGATCCGAGCGGCGTCTTCGACGTGATCGTCCAGGCGCGGCGCGGCGCGTCGAGCCACGGAGCGGCCGTCGCGGTCGACGCGGCGCGCAAGGCGGCGCCCGGGCGCGCGAAGGGGCTGGGGAAGATCTTCCAGTCGGTGGACGGCGTCTCGGCGCAGCTGACGGTGAAGCAGGTGCAGCGGCTGGCGAAGCACCCGAACGTGGCGGCGCTGACCCTCGACGTCCCGGTGAACGGGTCGTCGAAGTGGACGAACGAGCAGAGCTGGCCCGCGCACGCGGAGCTTCCGAAGCTGTGGAGCCGCGCGCAGAAGGAGGGACTCGCGGCACCCGCGATCGCGATCGTCGACTCGGGCGTCGCGGCAGCGCGCGCGGACTTCGGCGGCCGCGTCATCGAGCAGGTGACGCTGACGACGAGCCCGCTGAACACGCCCGGTGACGGCCGCGGCCACGGCACGTTCGTCGCGGCGATCGCCTCCGGCTCGGTCGAGAAGCGGACGGGCGGCGCGCCGAACGCGCCGATCGTGTCGATCGACGTCCTCGACGACACCGGCGCCGGCGTCGTCAGCGACGTCATCGCCGCCGCGGACTGGATCCTCGCGAACCGCACGCGGCTGAACATCCGCGTCGCGAACTTCTCGCTGAACGCGACGTACCCGTCGACGTTCCTCTACGACCCGCTGACGAAGGCGGTCGAGAGGCTCTGGTTCGCCGGGATCGTCGTCGTCACGTCGGCGGGGAACCACGCGATCGACGGCAACGAGAGCGGCATGCCGTTCTCGCCGGCGAACGACCCGTTCGTGATCACCGTCGGCGCCTCGGACATGAAGAAGCCGAGCGAGGCCCGCAACGCGCCCTGGTCGGCGTACGGCTACACGCTCGACGGGTTCGCGAAGCCGGACGTCGGCGCGACGGGCCGGTACCTGATCGGAGCCGTCCCCGTGGGCTCCTCGCTCTGGCTCGAGCGGCCCGACAAGCGCGTCGCGACGGGCTACATGCAGCTCTCCGGCACCTCGTTCGCGGCTCCGGTCGTGGCGAGCGCGGCCGCGTGGATCCTCGCGCTGCGGCCCGACTGGGGCCCGGACCAGGTCAAGGGCGCGCTCATGGTGACGGCCCGGCCGTCCGACCTCGCCGCGCCGCGGTCGCTCGGCGTCGGGCTCGTCCGCACCGAGAAGGCGGGGAAGTTCGAGGGCACGCCCCCGAACCCGAACGCTGCGCTGAACGCGTTCGTCGTCCCCGACCCGAACGGGTCGCCCGTACCGGTGTTCGACGCGGCCGCCTGGTCGGACGCCGCGTGGAACTCGGCCGCATGGAACTCGGCTGCGTGGAACTCGGCCGCGTGGAGCTCCGCGGCGTGGAACTCCGCCGCCTGGTCGAGCGCCGCGTGGAGCTCCGCCGCCTGGTCGAGCGCCGCGTGGAACTCCGCCGCGTGGAGCTCGGCGGCGTGGAGCTCGGCCGCCTGGTCGAGCGCCGCGTGGGCGAACAACTCGGCCGCCGACGCCACGCTCGATCCGTCGCAGCTGACGATGACGCCCGAGGAGCAGCTCGAGCTCCAGCAGGAGCTCGCCGCGCTCGAGCCGTAGCGTCGCCCCACCGCCACCGCTCGACGCAGAGGGCCGACACACGCCGGCCCTCTGCGCGTCTCTCGGCACGGAGCCGGCACGGACCCGTCACACCTGCGCGGCTAGCGTCGGAGGCGAGCGAACAGGAGGCGGAGATGAACGTGGTGGTACTCGTGGGCAACCTCGCCAGCGACGTCGACGTGCGGGAGCTGGACGGCGGCCGAACCCTTGCGCGGTTCCGGCTCGCGGTGGATCGGGCGGGCGACGACTCCGGGCCCGGCTTCTTCCACGTCAAGGCGTGGGACCGGCAGGCCGAGCTGTGCGGCCGGTACCTCGCGAAGGGCCGCCGCGTCGCCGTCGAGGGGCGGCTGCGGACGCACGCGTGGGAGGAGGACGGGAAGCGGCGGACGAGCGTCGACGTCGTGGCGCAGCGGGTGGAGTTCCTCGACGCGCGGCGAGAGGACGCGGGCGGGGAGGTGGTGCCGTTCGCGGCCGCGACCGCTTAGCCGCGCGCTGCGCCGGCGACGAAATCCGCGATCGCGGCGGCACACGCCTCCGGGCGCTCCGCGATCAGGAGGTGGCCGCAGTCGGCGATCGTGCGCAGCGGTGCGCGCAGCCGCCGCGCGTACTCGAACGCGTTCGTCATCGGCACCTGGACGTCGCGCGCTCCCCAGAGGACGAGGCACGGGCACTCGACGCGCTCGAGGTCGAGGCGCGGGTCGTCGCGCACGAGCGCGCGGCCGGCGCTCTTCAGGTCCGTGTGGAGCTCGGCCGACCCGAGGAGCCCCTCGACCGCCTCGACCGTCAGCGACAGGGCGTCCGCGACCTCGATCCGGCCGAAGACGGCGTGCCGGAGGAGCCGGCGCTGCGCGACCGCCGCGCGGAGCGGCGCCACGAGGCGCGTCGGACGGACGACGCCGAGCGCGCCGAGGACGACCTCGGCCGCTCGCGTGGACGACGCGATCCCGGCCGCGCCGGCGAGGACGAGCGCCGACACGGCGTCCGGGCGCACCACGGCGAGCCGGAGGGCGACGACGGCGCCCATCGAGTGCCCGACCACCGTCGCCGCGGGCATGCCCTCCCGCTCCATCAGCAGCCGCACGCGCTCGGCGTACGCGCTGAGGTTCGGCGCCGCCGGGAGCGCCGCGGAGCCTCCGTGGCCGGGCAGGTCCGGGACGAGCAGGCGGTGGCGCCGCGCGAGCAGCGGCGCGAGCGCGCTCCAGTTCGCCGCGGCGCCGCTGAGCCCGTGGACGAGGACGAGCGGGGGCCCGTCGCCGCCGACGAAGTAGCGCATGCGCACCGCCTTCGCCTCCGCGTACCGCTCGTCGAGCCCTGCGAGGGCGGGTGGTTTTGCAGCCGTCATCCGGCGGAAGTATCCTCGCGTCGTGAAGGTCTTCGGGAGGCGGGCCCGCTGATTCCCGCCGCCAACACCAGCGAGCGTCCGGTCGAGCCCGCCTGTGCCTCCGTGCACGGCGGGTTTTTTCGTTCCCGGACGCGAAGGGAGGACGTGCCATGGCGAACCACCTGACGCCGGACGAGCTCTCGGAGGAGATCGGCCTCGACCGGCAGGAGATCATCCGTGTCTGCCTCCAGGAGGGCGTGCCGATCTACCAGGGGAAGATCGACAAGACGCTCTTCGCCGCGCAGCTCGAGGCGATCGGCGCGGCGCCGAAGAAGCACTGAGGCGGACGCGGGGGGAGCCGCGTGGTTCCCCCCGCGAACCCCTCCTTCTCTCGCGGCCGCAGCGCCGCGCGCGCGGGCGGTGAGGCGCGCTACGACGCCTTCGCGCGGGGGCGCGAGCGCGACGGCGACTTCTTGGCTGCCGGCTTCTTCGCCGGGGCCTTCCGCTCCTTCGCCTCCTCGACGCTGCGGCGGAGCGCCTCCATCAGGTCGACGACGGGCGCCTCCGGCACCGGCTCCGGCCGCTTCACCTCGCGCCCTGCGAGCTTCGCCTCGAGCATCGCGCGGAGGTCGCGGCGGTACTCGTTCTCGAACTCGTCCGCCTCGAAGGCGCCGGCGAGGCTCGAGATCACCTGCCGCGCGAGCTCCAGCTCCGCCGCCTGCACCTGCGTCTCGGCGACGGCCTCGTTGATCTCCGCGGGCGAGCGCACGTCCTCGGCGAAGAAGAGCGTCTCGAGCGCCAGCGCGTCGCCGAGCGGGCGGATGAGGCACAGGTTCTCCTTGCCCCAGAGGACGAACTTCCCGATCGCGGCCATCCCCGTCTCGCGCATCGCCTCCAGCAGGAGCACGTACGGCCGCCGCTGCGCTGCGGCGCCGGCGGGCGCGAGGTAGTACGTCCGGTCGAAGTAGACGGGGTCGACCTCGGCGAGCTGGACGAAGCGGAGGATCTCGATCGACTGCGACCGCTGCAGCGCGACCGACTCGAGATCCGCCTCCTCGACGATCACGAACTCGCCCTTCGAGACCTCCCACCCCTTGACGAGCTCGTCCGGCTCGACGTCCCGCTCGTGCGTCGGGCACCACCGCTTCTGCTTGATCGGCGTGCCGCACTCCCGGTGCAGGGTGCGGAAGGCCACGTCGGAGCGCTGCGTCGCGAGCGCGAGCCCGATCGGGATGTTGACCAGGCCGAAGGAGATGGATCCGTTCCAGATCGTTCGCATGGGGCCGCCTGTCCGAAGTCTAGTGGGACCAGGGCTTTTCTCCCTGAAGTCGGCGTTCCCTTCCATTACAGTTGGCCCGAATGGCGACCGAGGCCACGACGGCCGAGACGCCGGCGCCGCACGAGCGGGCGCGCGCGCGCACGATCGGCGCGATCTGGCGCCGGGCGTCGACGTCCGGTCGGACGGGCGCGGCGTACCTCGTGCAGGAGCCGGGCGGCGAGTGGCGCGAGGTCTCGTGGGACGACGCCGGCCGCCGCGCCGAGGAGCTCGCGCACGGGTTCCTCTCGCTCGGGCTGAAGAAGGGCGACACGTTCGCGATCCTCGGCTCGACGCGGCTCGAGTGGGCGCTGGTCGACTTCGCGCTCGCCCAGATCGGCGTCGTCGTCGTCCCCGTCTACCCGACGAGCGCCCCGAAGGACTGCGCGTACGTGCTCGACCACTCCGGCGCGGTCGGCATCGTCGTCGAGGACGAGGAGGCGCGCGAGCGGATCCACGGGATCCACGGCGAGATCCCGCGGCTCCGGCACATGCTGACCTTCGGCGACCTCGACGACCTCGCGGAACGCGGCCGCGAGCACGCGCGGGAGCACCCGGACGCCGTGGCGCAGGCGGCCGAGTCGCTGGAGGAGGACGACCTGCTGATGATCGTCTACACCTCCGGGACGACGGGGCCGCCGAAGGGCTGCATGATGCTCCACCGCAACTACGCGTCCGTCGTGGAGGCGCTCGAGCAGATCGAGCTGCTGGAGGGGCCCGGCGAGACGAACCTCCTGTTCCTCCCGCTCGCGCACACGTTCGCGCAGCTCGTGCTCTACGCCGGCGCGTCCGTCGGCTTCACGATCGCCTTCCAGCCGGACATGCAGCGCGTCGCGGAATCGCTGCAGGCGGTGAGGCCGACGGGCATGCCGAGCGTGCCGCGGATCTACGAGAAGACGCACGCGGCGGTCACCGCGCAATTCGACGCGGCGACGGGGACGAAGCGGAAGCTGATCGACTGGGCACTCGGCGTCGGCCGGCAGGTGAGCCGCCTGCGGCAGGACGGCCGCCCCGTGCCGGCCGCGCTCGCGCTCCGGCACCGCGTCGCCAGCAAGCTCGTCTTCTCGAAGGTGCAGGCGAAGCTCGGCGGGCGGCTGCGCTTCGCGATCTCGGGCGCCGCGCCGATCTCGGTCGAGATCCTCGAGTTCTTCCACGCGCTCGACGTCCTGATCCTCGAGGGCTACGGCCTCACGGAGACGGCGTCCGGGTGCGCCGTCAACCGCCGCGACCGCTACCGCTTCGGCACCGTCGGGCCGATCCTGCCGGGCGTCGACGTCCGCATCGCAGACGACGGCGAGATCCTCATCCGCGGCGACAACGTCTTCGCCGGCTACTACCGCGACGAGGAGGCGACGCGCGCGGCGATCGATCCCGACGGGTGGCTCCACACCGGCGACGTCGGCGCGCTCGACGACGGGTTCCTCCGCATCACCGACCGGAAGAAGGACCTGATCGTCACCGCCGGCGGCAAGAACGTCGCGCCGCAGAACATCGAGAACGCGCTGAAGACGTCGAAGTACGTCTCCCAGGCGCTCGCCGTCGGCGACCGCCGTCCCTACGTCGCCGCGCTCGTCACCCTCGACGAGGCGGAGATCACGGCGTGGGCCCGCGAGCGCGGGATCGAAGGCTCCCTTCCCGAGCTGGCGGCGCACGAGGAGGTCCGCGCGCTCGTGCAGGGCGTCGTCGACGAGGTCAACCGCGACCGGACGCGGTTCGAGCAGGTGAAGCAGTTCGCGATCCTCCCGCGCGAGTTCTCCGCGGAGCACGACGAGCTCACGCCGACGCTGAAGACCCGCCGGCGCAACGTCGAACGCAACTTCGCGGCGGAGATCGAGAGCCTCTACTCGTAGGGCTCGGCCGCTCGGCGTGGGTCGGGGGTTCTGTGGGCTGCGGCAGGAGCGCGGTCCTGCCACAGCCTGGCCGTGGCGGTTGCGCGTGGGTGGGCTGGCACACCGGGCCCGGGGGTGCCTGACGGTACGCGCGGTGCGAGGCCGGGCGGCGTGCGCCCTCTCGGGCGCATGCCGCCCGGAGACAGGCGCGCAGTCGCCGGATGCCTCCGTCTTCCGGCTCCTAACCGCGCTCGGCCATGCCGGTGGTCAGCGGGTCGGCGGCCCCGCGATGCCCCGCACGGGACCAGGCCGGGCGGGACAGGATCCGTCCCCGGCACCAGACGGCGCCGGCAAACCCTCAACCACCCTCAAGCGGGTCTGACCCCGGGGTGCCCGGTTCGGCCACGTCCCAGCGGCGTCGGCCCACAACCGTCGACCACCCTCAACCGTGTCTGACACCGTTCAGAGGGTTCTTCTCACGTCGCAGCGGCGTCGGCCGGGCGGGATCACAGCGGCGAAGCCGCGTATCCCGCCCGGCGCGAGGCGCTCCGCATCTGCCGACGCGCCTGGCCCCGGAGCGCATGCGCGCGGAGCGCGCACGCGCGGAGGGAGGCACGACGGCCCCCGGTCCACCTACGCCGAGCGAGCCCGGCCTGGCGCGGGCACGACCGCGCTCGTGCCCGCGCCCACACCACCGCCGAACCCACGCACAACGAAAAGGAGGGGGCCCGTGGGGGAACCATCGGTTCCCCCACGACGCCACAGCGGCTCGGCCGGGCGGGATCACAGCGGCGAAGCCGCGTATCCCGCCCGGCGCGAAGCGTCACGGATCTGCCGACGTGTCTGGCGCCGGAGCGCATGCGCGCGGAGCGCGCACGCGCGGAGGGAGGCACGACGGCCCCGGTCCACCCACGCCAAGCCAGGCCGGCCAGGCGCGGGCACGACCGCGCTCGTGCCCGCGCCCACAGAAACGCGACACCGACGCGGAGCGGCGAAGGAGGGGGCCCGTGGGGGAACCATCGGTTCCCCCACGACGCCAGAGCGGCGCGAAGCGTCACGCACCTGCCAGCGTGTCCGGGCCCGGAGCGCATGCGCGCGGAGCGCGCACGCGCGGAGGGAAGCACGAACGCCCCCGGCCCACCCACGCCAAGCCAGGCCGGCCTGGCGCGGGCACGACCGCGCTCGTGCCCGCGCCCACACCATCGCCCCACCCACGCCACCCGAGAAGCGGAGGGGGCATACGGGGGAACCGCAGGTTCCCCCGTACCTACCTAGAGGCGTCGCGCCCCGACGAAGCGGCTGGAGTACCAGCCGGAGAGGGGCGAGATCTTGACGACGTCGCCGGTCTGCGGGGCGTGGATGAACTGGCCGCCGCCGATGTAGATGCCCATGTGGCCGAGGCCGTGGAAGAAGACGAGGTCGCCCGCCTGGAGCTGCGAGCGGGACACGGGCGTCCCGAGCTGGTACTGCATCGCGGCGTTGTGCGGGAGCCGGACGCCGACCTGCGCGAAGACGTACATCGAGAAGCCGGAGCAGTCGAAGCCGGTCGACGGCGACGACCCGCCCCACCGGTACGGCGTGCCGAGGTACTTCATCGCGATCCCGACCACGCCGCCGTAGCGCGCGGGAGGCGCGTCGCCCGACGGCTCCTCCTCCGCCGCGGCGGCGGCCGGCTCCTCGGCCTCCGGAGCGACCACGGCCGTGTCCGCCGGCGCGGGTGCCGGCTGCGGCTGCGCCGCGAGGCGCGCCTGCGCCTGCCGCGCAAGCACGCGCTGCCGCCGCTGCTCCTCCGCCTGGAGACGCGCGATCTCGCTCCGGATCGTCGCCAGGAGGCGCTCCCGTTGCGCGAGCCGCGCCTCGATCTGCGCCTTCTGCGCGGCGCGTTCGCGGACGATGTTCGCCTGCGTCGCGCGCGCCTGCGCGAGCTTCTGCTTCCGCAGCTGCACCTGCTTGCGGAACTCCTTCACCTGGTTCAGCGTGCGGGCGTCCTGCGCGGAGACCCTGCTGACGGTCTCGAGACGGTCGAGAAGGTCCTCGAGGCTCTCGGCGCCGAGGAAGACCTCGATCGCCGACCCCGCCGTCGCGCCCGACGTGTAGAGCGCGACGAGCCGCTCCTCGAGCGCGCGCTGGGCTGCGCCGAGGTTCCTGCTGGCGAGCTGCAGGAGCTGCTGGTTCTCCTGCTGCTCGCGCTCGATCTCGGCGAGACGGATGTTCGCGAGGTTCCACGCCTCCGCCGCGAGCCCGACCTGCGCGTCGATCTCCCGCACCTCGGCGAGGACGCGCTCGGCCTGCGCGCGCTTCGCCCCGACGCCTGCGGGCTCGGCGGAAGCGCCCCCGACGAGGAGGAGTGCCGCGACGACGGCCGTGACGAGCGCGGGCGCCTGGCGGGAGCTGCGGAGTGGGCTGCTCACGTCGACATCGGAACCGGACTGGGCGAACCGGAGAGCCTCCGGGACGTCACAAGCTCGGCACCCTACCACCCCCTCCGGATGACCGCAACCGCGCAACGAGCCGCAAAATGCGGAACCAGCAGGAAAAACGCGAGGTCACAAAGTCCGGGACTGTGGTAGCGTCCCGCCTCGTGCACGCGCGATTGCGCAGGCTGGCGGCGATCGCCGCCGCCGCGGCCGCCGCGGCCGGCACCACCACGATCCCCGCCGCCAGCGGCGCGGAGGCGCCGTCGCGTGCCGACGAGCTGCGGCGCGCACAGGCGTCGCTCGCCGACCGGTCGGCATCGGCGGCGCTGGAGCTCTACGCGCTCGAGTCGAAGGTCGCGGCGGCGCGGGAGGCGGCGCTCGCGGCCGAGCGGCTCGTCGCGGAGCTCGACGAGGAGCAGGGCCGCCTCGCGGAGCGCCTCGAGCACGTCCGGCGCGACACCCGGATCGCGGAGGCGATGCTCGGCGCGCGACTGCGGGCGCTGTACGAGAGCGGCGAGGTGCATCCGCTCGCGATCCTCCTCGGCGCCGCCTCGCTCGACGAGGCGCTGACGGGGCTCGACGGGCTCCAGTTCGCCGCCGAGCAGGACCGGCAGATCGTCGCGCACACGCGCCGCGCCCGCCGCCAGCTCGTCGCCGCCGAGCGGGCGCTCGAGGAGCGGCGCGCCGAGGCGCGCGTCGCGGCGGAGGCGGCGACGGCCCGCGCCGCGGCGCTCGAGCGAACGTACGCGGAGCGGCTCGCGTACGTCCAGCGCCTGGCGCGCGAGCGGCGGCTGACGGCGGAGCGGGTCGCGGCCCTCGAGCGGCAGGCGCGCGCGGCGCGCGAGGCGGCGAAGCAGCTGGCGCCGCCGAGCGCCGCCCCCGTCGCAGCGGCTTCCGCGCCCGCGACGCAGGCCAAGGCGGAGGCGGCGGAGCCGACGGTCGCCGAGGGCGCGCCGGCCGCGTCCGGCCGCACGATGACGGTGACCGCGACCGCGTACGCGCTCCCGGGGAAGACGGCGACGGGGCTCCCCGTCGGCCCCGGCGTCGTCGCGGTCGATCCGTCGGTGATCCCGCTCGGGACCCGGATGACGATCCCCGGGTACGGGGAGGGCGTCGCCGCCGACGTCGGCCCCGCCGTCAAGGGCGCGAAGATCGACGTGTGGCTGCCGACGCGGGCGCAGGCGTTGCGCTGGGGCGTCAGAACGGTCACGATCACCCTCCACTAGACTTCGCACCGCCCAGCCTCACCGGCCGCCCGAGTGACAGAGATCGCCCAGCCAGAGGACCGGATCGAGCTCGACGCGATTCGCGTCCTGCTGGTCGACGACCACGACCTGTTCCGGACCGGGCTCCGGAACCTGCTCGAGGAGCAGGGTGTCACGATCGTCGCCGAGGCGGGATCGGGCGGCGAGGCGGTCCGGGCCGTGCGCGACCTGGCGCCGGACGTCGTGATCATGGACCTGAACATGCCGGGGATGAACGGCGTCGAGGCGACCCGGCACATCGTCGCGTCGGCGCCGCTCACGCGCGTGCTCGTGCTCACGATCTCGGACCAGGACGGCGACGTGATGGACGCGATCCTCGCCGGCGCGTGCGGCTACCTGATGAAAGACGCGTCGATCCAGGAGCTGCTGCGCGGCCTCAGGTCGGCCGCGGTGGGCGAGTCGCTGATCTCGCCGCAGATCGCGGCGAAGGTGCTCCAGCGCGTGCGCGCGTCGTCGACGCAGCCGGAGATCGAGAAGGCGATCCGCGCGGAGCTGTCCGACCGCGAGATCGAGGTGCTGAAGCTGATCGCGAACGGCAAGGACAACGCGCAGATCGCGGCGGAGCTCCACATCAGCCCGAAGACGGTCAAGAACCACATCTCGAACATCCTCATGAAGCTGCAGATCGACAACCGCATCCAGGCGGCGGTGTACGCGGTCCGCAGCGGGATCGTCTAGCGCGCTCGCGCGCGACGTCCACGGTCAGGCGGGAGCGGCGGCCGCCTCGGCGCGCAGCGCGCTCACGCGCAGGCGCAGTGGCGCGAGGAGCGCGCGGAGCCGGTCCAGATCGCCGTCCGCGGACGCGAGGCGCTGGGCGAGCGTCACGAGCTCCTGCGCGCGCGACTGCGGCGCCTCGCCGAGTCCCGCCGCGAGCGTCCCGATGCGGCGCTCGAGCCGCAGCCGCTCCGCCTCGAGCGCGAGCGCGTGCGCGTACCCTGAGGTGAGCGTCTCCTCCAGCTCGGCGAGCGCGGGAGGCGTCGCTCCCGACAGCGCCGCGAGAAGCGTCTCCAGCTCGTCGACTATCGTTGCGTGTTCCGTCGTGGCGTCCATCTGCACCCCGAGGGATTATGGGAGGCGGCGCGCCCGTCCGGATGGGCCGCACGGCCTATCTTTCCCCGGCTCCAGGCCCACCTGTTGAACGCGTACCCGACCCGCCTCCTGCTCGCCGTCCTCGCCGCCGTGGCGCTGGCGCCCGCCGCGGAGGCGGCGCCCGCCGCCGCGACCGACCCGGCACTCGCGACCCGGCTCTCGCAGTCGCTCGCGGTGCCGCACGTGAACCCGGCGCGGTCGGCGGCGCTCGCGGTCGACCTCGAGAGCGGCGACGTCGTCTTCGCCCGCCACGCGCGGCTGTCGCTGGCGCCCGCGTCGACCGAGAAGCTGCCCGTCAGCTACGCGCTGCTCGTGCGGCTCGGGCCGAGTCACCGCATCGTCACGAGCGTCTACGGCGAGGGCGGCCTCGAGGGGACGACGTGGCACGGCGACCTCGTGCTGAAGGGGCGCGGCGACCCCACGCTCGCGTTGGCGTCCCTCCGGAGCCTGGCGCTGCAGGTGCGGGCGCTGGGGATCCGGCACGTGACGGGATCCGTCGTCGGCGACGAGACGTTCTTCGACGCTCGTCGCACCGGCCCGGCGTGGAAGCCGTCGTTCCTGCGGTACGCCGCGCCCCTGTCGGCGCTCGTCGTCGACCGCGGGCGGTACGGGTCGCACCGGCCCGCCCTCGGCGCGGCCGACGCGTTCCGCCGCGCCCTCGCCGCTGCGGGCGTCCAGGTCGCCGGCGGCGCGCGCACCGGCGCCGCCGAGACGGAGGAGATCGAGCTCGCGTCCGTCTCGTCGCCGCCCCTCGTCCAGCTCGTACGGTCGGTCAACCGCCACAGCGACAACTTCACCGCGGAGCAGCTGCTGAAGCACCTCGCCGCCGTCGAGACCGGCCGCGGCACGACGGCGGCCGGGGCCGCCATCGTGATGCGGACGCTGCGCGACGCCGGGATCCCGCTCGACGGCGTCCGGATCGCCGACGCGTCGGGCCTGTCGCTCGCGAATCGCGTCACCGCCGAGGCGCTGGTGGGGGTCCTGCGCGCCGCGTGGACGAAGCCGGCGCTGCGCGGGACGTTCGTCTCGTCGCTCGCGGTCGCGGGCGAGAGCGGGACGCTGAGGAAGCGGCTGCGCGGGACGCCGGCGGCCGGGGCCGTCTACGCGAAGACGGGCACGACGCGGCAGGCGTGCACGCTCGCGGGCTACGTCCGCGGGCGCTACGTGTTCGCGGTGCTCCAGAACGGCGCGCCGGTGTCGTACTCGTGGTCCCGCGTGGCGCAGGACCGGTTCGTGACGGTGCTAGCGCGAGCCGAGCAGCGCTAGCAGGTCGTCCTCGGTCAGCAGCGGCACGCCGGCCTTCCCGGCCTTCTCGAGCTTGGACCGTCCCGGCTCCTCGCCGACGACGAGCCCGGTCGTCTTCTTCGAGACCGAGTCGGTGACCTTCGCGCCCAGGGCCTCGAGCGCCGCCTGCGCCTCCTCGCGCGTGAACCGCTCGAGCGTGCCGGTGACGACGTACGTGGAGCCGCTGAGCGGGCCCTCCACCGGCCGCTCCGCCTCGCGCGCCTCGAGCGTCAGGCCGAGCGCGCGGAGCTCGTCAACGAGCCCGCGGTTCTCCTCGTCGGCGAACCACTCCGCGATCGCCTCGGCGCGGTCGGGACCGATCCCCTCGACCTGCTCGAGCTCCTCCTGGCTGGCGGCGGCGAGCGCCGCGGCCGACCCGAAGTGCCGCGCGAGGTTCTGCGCGGTCACCCATCCGACCTGCGGGATGTTCAGCCCGAAGAGGACGCGGTGGAACGGCCGCTGCTTCGACGCCTCGATCGCCTCGATCGCCTTCGCCGCCGACACGGGGCCCCACCCGTCGAGCTCGGCGAGGCGCTCCGCCGTCAGCCGGTACAGGCCCGGGAGCGACGTGACGATGCCGTCGCGCCACAGCCGCCGCACGAGCTGCTCGCCGACGCCCTCGATGTCGAGCGCGGCGCCGACCCAGTGGATCAGCGTCTCGAGCCCCCGCGACTCGCAGCGCGGGTTCGGGCACCGGTGCATTGCCTCGCCCTCGGGCTTCACCACCTCGGCGCCGCAGAGCGGGCAGCGCGCCGGCATCCGGAACGGCGTCGTCCCCGGCTGGTGCGGAAGCACGGGGCCGACGACCTGCGGGATCACGTCGCCCGCGCGCTGCACGACGACGACGTCGCCCTCGCGGATGTCCTTGCGGTTGATGTCCTCCTCGTTGTGCAGCGTCGCGGTCGAGACGGTCACGCCGCCGACCTCGACGGGCTCGAGCTGCGCCCACGGGTTGAGCGCGCCGGTCCGGCCGACGCGAATGTGGATCTTGAGCAGCTTCGTCTGCGCGGTCATCGGCGCCCACTTGAACGCGCGCGCCCAGCGCGGCCGGCCGTGGAGCGCTCCGAGCCGCGCCTGCTGGTCGAGCGAGTCGACCTTGATCACGATCCCGTCGATCTCGTAGTCGAGCTCGACCCGCCGCGCCTCCCAGTCGCGGCAGGCGCGCGCGACGGAGTCGATCGACTCGTGCCGCTCCCCAAACGGGTTGGTGCGGAAGCCGTGCGCGCGCAGCCACTCGAGGACGTCGGCCTGCGACTCGAACTCGACGCCTTCGCGGCGGCCGGCGCCGTAGACCCAGATCGAGAGCTCCCGCTCGGCGGTCACCTGCGGGTTGAGCTGCCGGAGCGACCCGGCCGCGGCGTTCCGCGGGTTCGGCGCCGTCTTCTTCCCGGCCGCCGCCTGGCGCTCGTTGAAGCGGTTGAAGGAGGAGATCGGCATGTAGACCTCGCCGCGGACCTCGAGGAGCGCCGGCGGCCGCTCGCCGTCGGGCGCGCGCAGCTGGAGCGGGATCGCGGCGATCGTCCGGAGGTTCGCGGTCACGTCCTCTCCGCGCTCGCCGTCGCCGCGCGTCGCGCCGCGGACGAAGCGGCCGTCCTCGTACACGAGCGAGACGGCGGAGCCGTCGATCTTCGGCTCGGTGACGAAGGCGACCGGCTCGTCGGAGTCGAGCCGCTTACGAACGTCGTCGGCCCACTTGCGCAGCCCCTCGTCGTCGGTGACCTTCTCGAGCGACCCCATCGGGCTGAGGTGCGCGACCTTGCGGAAGCCCTCCGCCGGCGGCGCGCCCACGCGCTGCGTCGGCGAGTCGGGGTCGCGCAGCTCGGGGTGCTCGGCCTCCAGCCGTACGAGCTCGTCGTAGAGCCGGTCGTACTCCGCGTCCGAGATCTCGGGGTCGTCGAGGACGTGGTACCGGTAGAGGTGGTGCTCCAGCTCGCGCCGCAGCTCCGCGACGCGCTCGGCGGGAGCAGCCGCGCTAGAGGACATCGAGCAGCTCCCCGGCGTCGTGGACGACCGCGTCGGGCTCCTCCCGCCGCAGGCGCTCCTCGCCGTGGATCCCGCCCCACGTCACGGCGACCGCGTACGTCCCGGCGGCCTTCGCGGCGCGGACGTCGAACGGTGAGTCGCCGACGTACGCGGCCTCCTCCGGGGAGGCGCCGAGGCGCTCGAGCGCGTGGAGGATCGGGTCGGGGTGCGGCTTGTGCCGCGCCGTGTCGTCGGCGCCGACGACCACCTCGAAGTACGCCTCCAGGTGCGGGAGCACGTCGAACGCGAGCTGGACGGTGACGCGGCGCTTCGCCGTCACGATCCCCATCCGCCGCCCCTCCTCGCGGAGCCGGTCGAGCGCCGTCTCGATGCCGCGGCACGGCTCGAGGTCGGCGTGCAGCGGCTCGTTGTGCTCCCGGTAGACGCGCACGAGCTCGTCGACGCGGGTCGCGTCGAGCGCCTCCATCTGCGCGACCAGGCCGGGGCCGCCGACGGCCGCCATCAGGTCTGCCTCCGGGATCTCACGCCCCAGCACCGTCGTCGCCGCGTGGCGCATCGACGCGAGGATGATCGCGCCCGAGTCGACGAGCGTGCCGTCGAAGTCGAACAGGACGACCGGGAACCGCACGCGGCCGATGCTAGCGACCGCGTCGAACCGCAAGTACCAGCCTGTTACGAGCCGTACGAGACGCGCTCGAGGTAGAGGCCCCACGGCGGCGCGGTCGTTCCTGCCTCGGCGCGCGGGCGGCCTTCGAGGAGCGGGGCGATCTGCTCCGGGCGCTGCTCGAGCATCGTCCCGACGAGCGTCCGCACCATGTGGCGGAGGAAGCTGTCCGCGGTGATCTCCAGCTCGAGCGCGTCGCCGCGGAGGTGCCACGCCGCCGCCTGCACCTCGCGCCGGAAGACGTCGTGCTGCGTGTCGGTCGGAGTGAACGCGCGGAAGTCGTGCTCGCCGAGGAGGAGGTCGGCGGACTCCGCGAGCGCGTCCTCGTCGATCGGCTTCGGATTCCACCACGCGCGACCCGCCTCGAACGGGGAGGGGGCGGGACGCCGGTAGATGCGGTAGCGGTAGCTGCGCGAGCGGGCGGAGTGGCGCGCGTGGAAGTCGGGCGCCGCGGACGCGGCGTCGGTGACGGCGACGTCCTCCGGCAGCGCCGCGTTCAGCGCGGCGGTCGCGCGCTCCGGCGGCGGCCCGCCGTCGGCCTCGACGCTCGCGACCTGCCCGAGCGCGTGCACGCCGGTGTCGGTGCGACCGGCGACGGCGAGGCCGTTCCAGCTCGGGTACGTCGCGTCCAGCGCCGCGCGCAGCACGCCCTCGACGGTCCGCAGCCCGGGCTGCGCGGCCCAGCCGTGGAAGCCGAGGCCGTCGTACTCCAGCGTCAGGCGGATCCTCACAGCGGCTCGACCTCGAGCGTCAGGCCGTCGAGCGCGCGGACGCGGACGCGCGCGCCCGCGTCGACGTACGTCTCCGACCGCGCCCGCCAGAGCTCGCCGACGACGCGAACGAGGCCGTCCGGCCGCAGCGGCTCGACGACGACCGCCGTCGCGCCGACCAGCGTCTCCGCGCCCATCTGGACGCGTCGCCGCTGCGACCAGCGGACGAAGAGGACGAGCTCCGCCACCTCGACGACGGCCGCGGCGACCACGACCGCGTAGCTCCACGGGGGCGAGAGGACGAAGATCGCGAGCAGCAGGGCGCCGACGAGGACCATCGCGGTCGCAGCGTAGTCCGCGAGGCGCACGCGGCCCCGCCGCCACGCGTCGGCGCGCGGCGGGGCTGCGTCGGATCGGCGCTAGGAGGCCTGGTCGCCGCGCGCCGGCGCGGGCGCGGCGAGCGCGGGCGCCGGGTCGTAGTCGACCAGCTCGAGGTAGACCATGTCCGCGGCGTCGCCGGCGCGCGGGCCGAGCTTGACGATCCGCGTATAGCCGCCCGGGCGGTCGGCGAACCGCGGCGACACCTCCGCGAAGAGCGCATGCACGACGTCCTTCGAGCGCAGCTCGGCGAGCGCCTGCCGCCGGGCAGCGAGGTCGCCGCGCTTGCCGAGCGTGATCATCTGCTCGGCGAACGGCTTCACCGCCTTCGCCTTCGCCTCCGTCGTCTTGATCCGCCCGTGCTCGATCAGCGCGCACGCGAGGTTCGCGTACAGCGCCTTCCGGTGGGCGGAGTCGCGGCCGAGCTTCTTCCCTGCGCGGTGGTGACGCATGGTCGCGTTAGGAGAGCCCGCCGTCGTCGCCGCCGCCGCGCAGCGTCAGGCCGTGCGTCGACAGGGTCTCCTTGACCTCCTCGATGGACTTCTTGCCGAAGTTCGGGATCGCGGCCAGCTCGCCCTCGCTCTTCGTGACGAGGTCGCCGATCGTCTCGATGCCGACGCGCTTGAGGCAGTTGTACGAGCGGACGCCGAGCTCGAGCTCCTCGATCGGGAAGTTCTCCATCCCGTGTGCAAGCGCCGGCTCCGCGCCGGCCCCGTCGCCGCTCGCCGCCGCCTCGCCGAAGCCCTCGATGCGGTCGAGGTCGGTGAAGATCGCGAGCTGGCGGATCAGGATCTCGGCGGCCTCGCCGAGGGCGTCGCGCGGCTCCAGCGAGCCGTCGGTGGTGATGTCGATGCGCAGCTTGTCGTAGTCCGTCCGCTGCCCGACGCGGGCGGCTTCGACGTCGTACGAGACGCGGCGCACCGGCGAGAAGATCGAGTCGATCGGGATCACGCCGATCGTGTGCTCCGGCCCGCGGTTCAGCTCCGCCGGGACGTAGCCGCGGCCGCGGCCGATCGTGAGCGTGATCTCGAGCTTGCCCTTGTCGGACAGGTTCGCGAGCTCGAGGTCCGGGTTGAGGATCTCCAGCTCGGCCGGCGCCTCGATGTCGGCGGCCGTCACCTTGCCGGCGCCGCGCTTCGCGAGGTGCACCTCGATCTCCGGGGACTCGCCGTGGAGGCGGCAGATCAGGTTCTTGAAGTTGAGGATGATGTCGGTGACGTCCTCGCGGACCCCCGGCAGCGTCGTGAACTCGTGCGCGACGCCCTCGAACTTCACCGAGGTCACGGCGGCGCCCTCGAGCGACGAGAGCAGCACGCGGCGCAGCGAGTTGCCGAACGTGTAGCCGAAGCCGCGGTCGAGCGGCTCGATCACGAACACGCCGCGGTTCGCGTCGACTTCCTCGTGGACGATCTTCGGAATCTGGAACTCCATCAGGCTGGTGCGAACGGCCAAGGTTTCTCTTCCTCTCTCTTCTTCTCTTCGCGGTCGGCGCGGGGCCGGGGCTGAGCGCTACTTCGAGTAGAGCTCGACGATCAGCTGCTCCTCCACCGGCGTGTCGATCTCCTCGCGGGCGGGCCACTTGAGGATCTTGCCGGTGAGGCCGTCGTGGTCGGCCTGGAGCCAGGGGGCGACGCTCGCCGTGAGGTCGGTCGCGTCGCGGATGACCTGCTCTGCGGGCGAGCCGGGCGCCATCGTGACGATGTCGTCGGGCTTCACCTGGTAGCTCGGGATGTTCACGCGCCGCCCGTTCACGTGGAAGTGGCCGTGGCGCACGAGCTGGCGCGCCTGCGCGCGCGAGGCGGCGAACCCGAGCCGGTAGACGACGTTGTCGAGGCGCGTCTCGAGCATCCGCAGCAGGTTCTCGCCGGTGATCCCCGAGCCTTTCGCCGCCTTCGTGTAGTACGTGCGGAACTGCTTCTCGAGCAGGCCGTAGTACCGGCGCGCCTTCTGCTTCTCGCGCA
>DATLFU010000056.1:0-12726 GCA_035540835.1 Gaiellaceae bacterium | reverse complement strand
CCACAACACGTACGGCTCGCGCGCGCCCCGCCGGCGCGGCACCGAGCGCGACGATGACGGCGAGCAGCACGCAGACGCCGCCGACGGCGAGACGCAGACCCCCAAGCAAGGCGCGGAGTGTAGCCCCGGTCGGCGCCGACCGGGCGCGCGCGAGCCGTACGTGTTGTGGAGCGACCGGCACGAACTCGGCACGACTCCGTCACGGACACGTAACCGCTTCGGCGATATCGTCGGAGCCGGGAGGCGGGAGGAAGCGCCTCTTCCCCACCCCGGGGTGGGGCGCGCACCGGGACGGCCCCGCGCTACGTCAGCGCACCTCGATCCGCCGCGGTTACGTCCGCTGGTACTCGGGCCCCGCGCCGCCCTCGGGTGGGGTGAGACGTCCGCCCTTGGCCGTGATCGCGCCGCACTGGACGCAGTTCGACGGCGTCACCTGCACCTCGACCATGCCGTCTCCGTCCGCCGCGTCGCCGACCTCGTACACGTGTGCTGGGCACAGCCGCGCCCACATCACGGCGATCTCGCGTGGCACGCGCCGCTGGATGCGGATGTGGTTCGGCTGGTCGTCCCTCGTCTTGTTGCCCGAAGCGAAAACGCTCGACAGCTTATCGAACGTGAGCTTGCCGTCGGGCTGCGGGTAGCCGGCGGCGCGATCGGTCGTGAACAACTCGTGCTCCGAGTCGCGCTCGGTGCGGAACCTGAGCGGTGGCAGCTTCCCGCGCGTCGCCGTCATCATCCCCGCGAGCGCGCCACCCATCCAGAACCCGCGGCCGAACGCGGCGCGCATGTTCTTCACGCGCCCGAGGTCGGACCAGATGAAGCTTTCGCGGATCGACCGGTCGTACGACTCGAGCGCGCCGGGCGTCGCCGGCGTTCTCCCCGGCCGCAGCGTCTCGAACGCCGCCTCCGCCGCGAGCCGTCCCGACTCGATCGCGTAGTGGATCCCCTTCAGCGCGGGCACGTTGACGAGCCCGACGCCGTCGCCGCAGAGCAGCAGTCCCGGCGCATGCAGCCGCTTCGGGATCGAGAGCATCCCACCCTCGGGGATCGTCTTCGCGCCCCACTCGATCCGCTCGCCGCCCTCGAGGATCCGGCGCACGAGCTTGTGCGTCTTCAGCTCCTGGAGCAGGTCGTGCGCGGAGAGCTCCGCGTCGCGGTAGTCGAGCCCGACGACCATCCCGATCGCGACCATGTCCTCGCCCATCGGGTAGACGAACGAGCCGCCGAACTCGCGGTACTTGCGGCCGGGCCGCAGCGGCCAGCCCATCGTGTGGATGACGCGATCGAGCGGCCGCGCGACGCGCCACACCTCCTTGACGCCGAGCGCCCACACCTGCGGGTTCTCGCCGCGGAGGCCGAAGCGGTCGAGCGCGGCGCCGGTTAGGTGCCCCTGCGTGCCCTCGCAGAGGATCGTCACCTTGGCGAGGACGTCCGATCCGGGCTCGTAGTTCGGGAGCGGCTGCCCGTCGCGGCCGCGGCCGCGCGCGCCGGTGCGGACGCCGACGACGCGCCCGGCGTCGACGAGGAGCTGCTCCGCCGCCGTCTCCGGGAGGATCGTCGCGCCGCCCTCCTCGGCCTGCTCGGCGAGCCAGCGCCCGAGCTGTGAGAGCGACGCGATGTAGTTGCCGTCGTTCATCATCGTCGGCGGCGTGGGGATGCGCATCGCCCCGCCGCGCGTGAGGAAGTACACGGCCTCGCCGTGCACCGGCCCGAAGAACGGCATCTCCTCGATCCGCTTCCGGTCGCGGAACAGCCGCCGGAGCGCACGCGGGTTGACCACGGCGCCGGAGAGCAGGTGCGAGCCCGGCTGCTTCCCCTTCTCGAGCACCGCGACCGGCACCTCCCCGAGCCGTTCCGCCACCTCCGGCTGCTCCTCCATCAGCTGCCCCAGGCGGGTCGCGCAGGCGAGGCCGGCGGGGCCGGCGCCCACGATCGCGACCCCGACCTCGATCCGCTCGTCCTCGGGGTCGGTCGGCGCGGCGATCGCCTCCGCGGGCACGAACGGCGGCGGATAGTCGGCGGGCTTGACCGCCATCAGCCTCCCTTCCGCTGCCGGACGAGCTCCGTCAGCTTCGGGACGATCTCGTGCAGGTCGCCGACGACGCCGAGGTCCGAGAACTCGAAGATCGGCGCGTTCGGGTCCTTGTTGATCGCGACGATCACGTTCGAGCTCTGCATCCCGACCTTGTGCTGGATCGCGCCGGAGATCCCGCACGCGACGTAGAGCTTCGGCGCGACGGCCTTCCCCGTCTGCCCGATCTGGTGCTGGTACGCGTACCACCCGGCGTCCACGACGGCGCGCGTCGCGCCGACGGCGCCGCCGAGCGCCTTCGCGAGCTCCTCGACGAGCGTGAACTTGTCGGGGCTCCCGAGGCCCCTCCCGCCGGCGACGATCACCTCGGCGTCCTCGAGCGACGGCCCGGTGCTCTCCTCGTGCGCCTGCTCGAGCATCTCGGCGGCGCGCGAGAAGTCTTCGATCGCGGGGGTGAACTCCTCCACCTGCGCCTCGCCGCCTCCGTGCTCGACGGGGTCGAGCGCCCCCGAGCGGAAGATCGCCAGCCGGGGCGTCGACGTCCACCCCGACTCGACGACGACGGAGTCCGACAGCGCGGGCTGCGTCCCGACGAGCTCCCCGTCGCGGGCGACGAGGTCGGTGAGCTGCCAGTTCAGCCCCGCCTCGAGCCGAGCCGCGAGCGCGGCGGCGACGTCGGCGGCGAGCACCGACTGCGCGAACAGGACCGTCTCGAAGCCGTGTTCCCGGACCAGCTGCGCGAGCGCGTCGACGCGCGGCTGCGGCAGCGGTGCGTCGAGCGCCGGGTCGTCGGCGACGAAGACGCGCGTCGCGCCGTAGCGGCCGGCCGACGGCGCGACGTCGCGCACGCCGGACCCCACGAGGACGCCCGCGACGTCGCCGGCACCGAGCTGCGCGGCCTTCGAGAGCACGGCGAGCGACCCCTTCTGGATCTCGCCGCCGTGGTGCTCGAGGAAGACGAGGACGCTCACAGCAGCCGCTTTTCCGCGAGGAACTGCACGATCTGCTCGGCCGCGCTCCCGTCGTCCTCGATCTTGCGCGAGTCTCCGCGAGGCGGCGGGTCGCCGATCGCCAGCACGCGCGTCGGCGACCCCTGCTCGCCGACCGTCGCCGCGTCGACGCCGAGGTCGGCCAGCGTCAGCCTCTCCTGCGGCTTCTTCTTCGCGCCCATGATCCCCTTCAGCGACGGGTACCGGGGCTCGTTGACCGCGTCCGAGACGGCGACGACGGCCGGCAGAGGCGCGCGGATGACGTCGTAGCCGAACTCCGTCTGGCGGCGCCCGGTGAGGGAGCCGTCCGCGACCGTCAGCTCGGCGACCTGCGAGATCATCGGGCGCCGCAGCCGTTCGGCGACGGCCGCCCAGAGCACCGCGCCCTCGGAGTCGCCCGCCTGCTGCCCGAAGAGGACGAGGTCGGCGCTCTCCCGCTCGAGCGCGCGCGCGAGCACGCGGCTCGTGGCGACGAGGTCGGACCCGGCAGCGGCCTCGTCCGTGACGAGCAACGTCCGGTCCGCCCCCATCGCGAGCCCCTTCCGGAGCGCGTCGATCGCCTTCTCCGGCCCCATCGACACGAGCACGACCTCGCCGTCGCCGCTCGCCTCCTTCACGCGCAGCGCCTCCTCGACGGCGTGGGCGTCGAAGCTGTTCAGCGCGCCCTCGCCGGAGCGGTCGAGCCGCTTCGACGCCGGGTCGAGCCGCGGCGTCGCGCCCTCGGGCACCTGCTTCACGCAGACGGCGATCTTCATCGGCAGGACTCTAACGAGCACCGTCGGAGCGGACGCCGCGGAGCGGTTTCCGCTCGGGAGCCGCCCCCGAGCGGGGGAGACGGGCGTCCGTTTCGAGTGGTAAGGTGCGGCCCTTCGAGCGCGCCACCGGAGCTCATGAGACGCCACCGGACGACAGCCCGAGGGATCCTCCTCCTCATCGTCACCGCCATCGCGGCGGGCGCAGCGAGCGCTGCGACCGCGCACCGGACGACGCCCGCGGTGCCGCGGCTGATCTTCCCGGTCGTCGGCCCGGCGACCTACACGAACGACTTCGGCGACCCGCGCGGGTCGAACCGGCACGCGGGGATCGACATCATGGCGCCGAAGCGGGCGCTCGCCGTCGCGGTCGAGGAGGGGACGGTGAAGTTCTGGACGACGTCCTCGCGCGCCGGCTGCATGCTCTACCTGTACGGGCGCAGCGGGACAACGTACCTGTACATCCACCTGAACAACGACCTGACGCTCCAGAACGACAACCGCGGCGCGTGCGTGCCCGGCGTCGCCTACGCGCCCGGGCTGAAGAGCGGCGCGAAGGTGCAGGCCGGCGAGGTCGTCGGGTACGTCGGCGACTCCGGCGACGCGGACGGGATCTCGCCCCACCTCCACTTCGAGGTGGTGCGGGGCGGAACGACGACGGTGAACCCGTTCGCGCACCTGAACCGCGCGCAGCGCCTCCTCTTCGCCGCCAAGCCCGGTACGACGTTCCGGCTCACGCTCCAGGGGAAGGTCGTCGAGGCGGCGCCGGGCAACCTCGCGGTCGAGGTCGAGCAGCTGCGGCGGTTCCCGGGCGGGCTGCACGTGCGGAAGGTGAACCGGACGGTGCGGCTGCAGGTGCCGCCGGACGTCGTCGTCTTCAACCCCGTCGGCGCGGTCATCGCCCAGGCGCGGCTGTCGCAGGCGAAGCCGGGACAGCCGGCGACCGTCTGGACGCAGCCGGCGCCGGCGACGCTGCCGGCGCAGCTCGGCGCGCCGAACGTCCTCGCCGCCGAGCGCGTGGCGCTGCTCGGCGAGCCGCCGGTCGTCGGGCCGCGCTAGGCCGCGACTCGCGCGCGCAGGAAGTCGACGATCGCGCTCGTCGGCGCGCCGGGCGTGAACACCTCGGCGACACCCTGCGCCTTCAACTCCTCCGCGTCGTCCTTCGGGATCGTGCCGCCGACGACGACGAGCACGTCCTCCGCCTCGTTCTCGCGCAGCAGGTCGAGGATCCGCGGGACGAGCGTCATGTGCGCGCCGGAGAGGATCGAGATCCCGACGGCGTCCGCGTCCTCCTGGATCGCCGTCTCGACGATCTGCTCGGGCGTCTGGTGGAGGCCGGTGTAGATCACCTCCATCCCCGCGTCGCGGAGCGCGCGGGCGATGATCTTCGCGCCGCGGTCGTGTCCGTCGAGACCCGGCTTCGCGATCACTACTCGGATCTTCGGCGCCACGGGTCGGCAAGTATATGCCGGTGAAGCTGACGGTCGTGGGGAGCTCGCCGGCGTGGCCGAACCCGGGCGGCGCGCAGTCCGGGTACCTGCTCGAGAGCGACGACGGCCGCCGGCTGCTGCTCGACTGCGGCGCCGGCGTGCTCGCGAAGCTGCGGGAGCTCGAGGACTGGCCTCGCGTCGACGCGGTCGCGATCACGCACTGGCACCTCGACCACTGGGGCGACCTCGTCCCGTGGGTGTGGGCGATGTTCGTCGGGCCCGCGACCGAGGAGCCGCCGCCGCAGCTGTGGGTGCCGGAGGGCGGGCGCGCGCTCCTGCGCGAGATCGGCGCGCGACTCGGCAAGCACGGGATGTTCGAGCGCGCGTTCGACCTCCACGAGTTCGGCGACGAGCCGTTCGAGGTGCCGGGGTTCCGGGTGACGCCGCACCGCGTCCTCCACTACGACCTCGTCGCCTACGGCTTCCGCGTCAGCGCGAACGGCACGGTGCTCGCGTACTCGGGGGACAGCGGCCCGTCGCCGGTGCTCGTCGAGCTCGCGCGCGACGCCGACCTGTTCCTCTGCGAGGCGACGCTGCTCGCGCCGAACCCCGAGGGCGGCACGCGCGGGCACCTGGCGGCCGACGAGGCGGAGGAGCACTTCCGCGCCGCGGGCGCTAAGCGGCTGCTGCTCACGCACCGCCCCGCGGAGCGCCCGCTCGACGCGCGGTTCGAGCTCGCCCACGACGGCCTGCAGCTCGACGTCTGACGCCTGCGAACCTTTTCAACTTTGTCAGGCGCCGTCGAAGGCAGCACCTGGGGCCACGCGGGAAGACCGGCGAGCAGCTCGCGCCGCTGCTGGACGCGCTTGCGGCGCTGGGATACGACGTCGTGACCCCGGAGGATCTGCCGCGGACCGGGAGCCGCTACCGCGACGCGCTGCCTGTGCTTCTGGAGTGGCTGCCACGGCTCGACGACGTGCCGGCGAAGGAGTCGGTCGTGCGAGCGCTCTCGGTTCCGTGGGCGCGGCCAGTCGCGGCGGGGCGGCCTGCGCACCCTCGCCCGGCGAACCCTCGAAAAGCTGCGCGCGAAACGGGATGGATGAATCGCGTCGAAGCTCGACCGGCTCCTGGCGTTCACGGTCGCGGTCGCAGAGCGAGTGCTGCGGAAGCACAGCGAGCATTTGACGCATGCGGGCGGAGCCGCGGGGCCCGGAGCCCCGGGGTCAGACCCACATGAGGGTGGTCGAGGGTTGCGACCGCGGCTGAGCGAAACCTCAAGCGGCGATCGAGCGTCGCTCGCGGCGCCACCGCCGAAGCTCCTCCTCGACGTACGCGCGGACGTGGGCCCGCGCCAGCGCCGGATCCGGGTCGAACTGCTCCAGCAGCCATGCTTCGTCGACGAAGTCCCACTTCGGCGCGAGCCCGACGAGCGACGCGTAGGTCGACCACGGCCAGTCCTCGGGGCGTTCGACGAGGCCGGCCTTCACCGGGTTCAGCGCCAGGTACGGCACGAGCGTCGCCGCGTGAGCGTTGCTCTTCAGGAGCGGCGCGCCGTAGCGGCCCGCGACGAGGTGGCCGAAGCGCCCGTACTTCCGGTTGAACGACCGGCAGTAGACGCCTAGCAGGTACTGCATTCCTGCGGCGATGTTCGGCTTCGGCGTCGTCAGCAGCAGGTGGCAGTGCGTTCCGAGGATCGCGACGAAGTGCACGCGCCACTCGTAGCGCCTGGCGGTCATCCGGAGCATCGCGACGAGCCGGTCGCGATCGCCGCCGTCGCGGAATAGTCGTTCCCCTCCCGTCGCGCGCGTGAACGCGTGGTACGTCGCTCCCTCGGCCTGGACTCGGGGCTTCCGCGGCATGCAGCACACGTTCGCGCGCCGGCTGCGCCTGCGCCAGTGTCCTTTCGCGCGGCGGCACACAGTCGGCGCACTCTCGACCTACCTCAAGGGGGTCTGACCCCGGGGTTCAGCGCGGCCTCGACCCGGAGTCGAGGGTTCGCGACGAAACCTCGACCACCCTCAGGTAGCTCTGACCCCGGCGGTTTCTCTGGAGTCGAGGGTTCGCGACGGAACCTCGACCACCCTCAGGTAGCTCTGACCCCGGGGGTGTGGCTCAGAAGACCGGGGTCTCGCGCCAGACGCCCCAGACCTCGCGCAGGGCGTCGCACATCTCGCCCATCGTCACGTACTCGCGCGAGGCGTCGACGATGAGCGGCATCAGGTTCCGGTCGGGCAGCGCGGCCGCCTCCTTCAGCGCCGCCAGCCGCGACTCGACGGCCGCGGAGTCGCGCCGCGCGCGCAGCGCCTGCACCCGCTCGACCTGCTTCCGCTCGAGGGCCGGGTCGATCTTGAGGATCTCGAGCTCCGGCTCCTCGTCGAGCTGGTACCGGTTGACCCCGACGACGATCCGCTGCTGCGCCTCGACCTCGGACTGGTAGCGGAACGACGCGTCCGCGATCTCGCGCTGGAAGAAGTTCTCCCGGATCGCCTCGACGACCCCGCCGAGCTTCTCGATCCGGTCGAAGTAGTCGTACGCCTCCTGCTCGAGCCGGTTCGTCAGCTGCTCGACGTGGTAGGAGCCGCCGAGCGGGTCGATCGTGTTGACGACGCCGGTCTCGTGCGCGATCACCTGCTGCGTCCGCAACGCGATCCGCACCGCGTGCTCCGTCGGCAGCGCGAGCGCCTCGTCGAACGAGTTCGTGTGGAGCGACTGCGTCCCGCCGAGCACCGCCGCGAGCGCCTCGAGCGCCGTCCGGACGATGTTCACCTCCGGCTGCTGCGCCGTCAGGGAGACCCCGGCCGTCTGCGTGTGGAAGCGCATCAGCCACGACCGCGGGTTCTTCGCGCCGTACCGCTCCCGCATCTCTCGCGCCCAGATCCGCCGCGCGGCGCGGTACTTCGCGATCTCCTCGAAGAAGTCGAGGTGCGCGTTGAAGAAGAAGGAGAGCCGCGGCGCGAAGTCGTCGACGTCGAGCCCGCGCTCGATTCCCCACTCCACGTACGTGAACCCGTCGGCGAGCGTGAACGCGAGCTCCTGCGCCGCCGTCGACCCGGCCTCGCGGATGTGGTAGCCGGAGATCGAGATCGGGTGCCACTTCGGCATCTCCCGCGCGCAGAACTCGACCATGTCCGTGACGAGCCGCATCGAGGGCTCGGGCGGGAAGATGTACTCCTTCTGCGCGATGTACTCCTTGAGGATGTCCGTCTGGATCGTCCCGCGGAGCTCCGAGCGCGGCACCCCCTGCTGCTCGCCCACGCAGAGGTAGAACGCGAGCAGCATCGCCGCCGGCGAGTTGATCGTCCTGGAGGTCGAGACCTCGTCGAGCGGGATCCCGTCGAACAGCGTCTCCATGTCGTCGAGCGAGTCGATCGCGACGCCCTCGCGCCCGACCTCGCCGAGCGACCGCGGATGGTCCGAGTCGTAGCCCATCAGCGTCGGCATGTCGAAGGCGGTCGAGAGCCCCGTCTGCCCGTGCTCGAGCAGGTAGCGGAACCGCTCGTTCGTCTCGGCGGCGGTGCCGAAGCCGGCGAACTGCCGCATCGTCCAGAGCCGCCCGCGGTACATCGACGGGTACACGCCGCGGGTGAACGGGTAGACGCCGGGGTAGCCGAGGTCGCGCTCGTACTCGATCTCGACGTTGTCGGGCGTGTACAGCGGCTCGTTCTCGATCCCCGAGATCGTCGAGAAGAGCTCGCCCTCCCGCTCCGGCGCGCGCTCGTACAGCTCCTCGCGCCAGGCGGAGGTGGCGTCGAGGCCGGCGCGCGGATCCTCAGTCGTCGCCATCGGCACCCATCCTAGTCGGGCCTCTTGCCCGTCCGGCCTCCTGCCGATACTTCCCGTGCGTGAGTCGCCGGATCGCCGCCACGATCTGCGCGGCCGTTCTGGTCTCCGCAGCGGTCCCGCAGGTCCTCGCCGCCGGCCCCCCGGCGCAGCTGCCCGTGCTCACGCGCGTCGCCGCCGCGCTCTCCGGCCTGAAGCCGCGCGCACCCGTCCGCGTCGACGTCGTCGCGCCTGCGGCGATCGAGCGGCAGGCGCTGCGCGTGCTCGACCGCGACTACCCGCGCGACCGCCAGGCCTACGACGAGCGCCTCTACCGCGCACTCGGGCTGCTCGGAACGGGAGAGCCGCTGCGTCCGGTCCTCGTCGCGGAGCACGTCCGCGGCGTCCGCAGCCTCTACGACCCGGTCGCGCGGCGCGCGTGGGTGCGCCGCGGCGGCACGCAGCGCGAGGCGGCGATCCACGCCCTCGTCCTCGCGCTCCAGGACCAGACGTTCGAGACGCGCAGGGCGTCGGGCCTCCGGCGCGGGAGCCGCGACGCCGCGCTCGCCGCCGCGGCCGCAGTCGACGGCGCCGCCGCGTTCGCGGGACTGCAGCGCCGCCGCACCGCCGGCGTGCGGTCGCCGGCGGCGCACGAAGACTCGCGCATCGGGCTGTTCGTCGAGCTGCAGGCCGGCTTCACCGGCTCCACCGGCGCCCGCTTCGCGTCCCTCCTGCACGAGGTGGGGACGCGGACCGCGGTCCACGCCGCGCTCCGGCGGTTCCCGGAGACGACGGAGCAGATCTTCCACCTCGGGAAGTTCCTCCGCCGGGAGCAGGCGAAGCCGGTCCTCCTCCCCGCGGCCGCGGCGGGGCTCGAGCTGCAGGACGACGACACCTTCGGCGAGCTGGACGTGCGCGCGCTCCTCGCCGTGCACCAGGTGCCGCGCCTCGACCACGCGGCGGAGGGCTGGGGCGGCGGCCGCTCCGCGCACTACCGCGACGCGGCGGGCCGCGACGCGTTCGCGCTCGTCCTCGACTGGGACGGAGACGCCGACGCCGCCGAGTGGGCGGAGGCCGTCGCGACCTGGGTGAACGAGGCGTTCCACGCCGACGCGCCCGGCCCGCCGCCGGCGACCCCGTGCGCCGTCGAGTTCTGCTGGGCGGTCGACGGCCGCTCCGTCGCCTTCGCGCGCCGAGGCACGGAGACGGCGCTCGTCCTCGGGCCGTCGCTCGTCGCGGCGGAGCGGCTCGCGCAGGCGCTCGTCCGGCGCGACTGACGCGGGGTGGGAAATCGCGCCGGCCTGTCCTAGTATGCGAGGAGCCGGCGCGCGTGCGACGGCGGGGGAGCGGGAGGAATCCGGGGAATGCGGCACACGAGGCAGAGACTGCGAGCGCTGGCGCTTCTGGGCCTGGCCCTGCTCGCGGCCGTGATCGCAGGCAGCGGCGCGAGCGCCCCTGGCGACACGTTCCGCGTGAGCCTGACCGAGACCGGCGGGCAGTCGAACGGCGACAGCGCCTCCGCCGCGGTCAGCGGGAACGGGCGCTACGTCGCGTTCGCGTCGGCCGCGACGAACCTCGTCGCCGGGGACACGAACAACGCCGTCGACATCTTCGTCCGCGACCGCGTCGCCGGTACGACGCGGCGCGTCAGCGTCTCCTCGAGCGGCGCGCAGGCGAACGCGAACAGCCGCGAGGCCGCGATCAGCGCCGACGGGAGCGTCGTCGCCTTCGCCTCCCAGGCGAGCAACCTCGTCGCCGGCGACACGAACGGCTCGTCCGACATCTTCGTCCACGTCCTCGCCACGGGCGTCACGACGCGCGTCAGCGTCTCGTCCACGGGCGCAGAGGGGAACGGGAACAGCTTCGTCCCCTCGCTCAGCGGCGACGGCCGCTACGTCGCCTTCTGGTCGCACGCGGGGAACCTCGTCGGCGGAGCGGACGCGCCGCTGACGACGGACGTCTTCGTCCACGACCGCCAGACCGGGACGACGGAGCTCGTCAGCGTCTCGTCGGCCGGCGCGCCGGCGCAGGTCGGCGGCGACAGCCACATCCCGAGCATCAGCGACGACGGGCGCTACGTCGCGTTCCAGTCGCTGTCGACGACGTTCGACGCCGCCGACACGAACGGCCAGCGCGACATCTACGTCCGCGACCGCCAGAGCGGGACGACGACGCGCGTCAGCCTGTCGACCGGCGGCGCGCAGGGCGACCTCGAGAGCTTCGAGCCGGCGATCAGCGGCGACGGCAGCACCGTCGCCTACGCGTCGCGCGCGACGACGCTCGTCCCGAACGACACCAACGGCGATCCCGACGTCTTCGCCACGACGCTCGCGACGGGCGCCACCGAGCGGGTGAGCGTCTCGACCGGCGGCGGCGAGGGCGTCGGCGCGAGCGGGAGCGTCGCGCTGAGCTACGACGGCCGCTACGTCGCGTTCGAGTCGATGGCGAACAACCTCGTCGCCGGCGACACGAACGGCGTCGCCGACATCTTCGTCCGCGATCGCGCCGACCAGGAGACGACGCGCGAGAGCCTGACGCACCTCGGGCTCCAGACGACGCTCGCGTCGCACGCGCCGGACGTCACCGGCGACGGACAGCTCGTCAGCTTCCACTCCCTCGACGCCGCGCTCGTCGCGAGCGACACGAACAGTCGCGCGGACGTCTTCGTCCACCAGCTCGGCGTCGCCGACGTGACGGCGCCGACGGTGACGGGGCAGCCGGACCGCGCTCCCGACGCGAACGGCTGGTACAACGCGAACGTCACGATCACGTGGAGCGCGGTCGATCCGCAGCCGAGCGCCGGCCCGCCGACGGTGCCTGCGCCGACGGTCGCGGCGACGGAGGGCAAGAACGTCCCGTATACGAGCGGGCCGAGCTGCGATCCGAACAACAACTGCGCGACGGGGACGGTCACGCTCTCGATCGACAAGACGCCGCCGACGGTGCTCGCGACGGTGACGGCGCCGAACCAGCACGGCTGGTACGCGCACGACGTGCTCGTCGGCTTCCAGTGCGCCGACTCGCTCTCCGGCATCGCGACGTGCCCCGCGCCGCAGACGCTGACGACCGAGGGCGCGAGCCTCTCCGCGAGCGGCACCGCCACCGACCGCGCCGGGAACCAGGCGACCGCGACCGCAACGGGGATCAAGATCGACAAGACGCCGCCGACGATCGCCTTCAGCGGCCCCACGACGTACGCGATCGACGCGACGGTGACCATCACCTGCACCGCGACGGACGCGCTCTCGGGCATCGACACCGCCGTGTGCCCGCAGGTGATCGCGCCGGCGTACCTCTTCTCCCCCGGCGGCCACGTCGTCACCGCCGTCGCCACCGATAAGGCGGGGAACGTCCGCACCGCGACGCACACCTTCACGATCACCGCGCCGCCGGGGTCGATCGCGACGCTGGCATGCCAGTTCGCCGGCAACTCCGGCCACGGGCGGGCGGTCTGCAGGAAGCTCGAGCGGCTGCTCGAGGACGCGCACGCCGCGCTCGCGGCGAACGACACGCGCCGGCTCGAGAAGGCGGTCAAGGAGTTCCAGCAGACCGCGGCCAAGGAGAGCGGGAAGCTCTTCACCGCGCACCAGGTCGCGCTGCTCGTGCGCCTCGCGGCGTCGCTCGTCCCCTAGCTGTTGGTCCCGACAACGTTGTTCATTTCGGTGAGCCGGGTGAGCGGCGGTTTGCGGCCGAGTGAGCGGTGCGGTCTGAGGCGGTTGTACCAGTCGAGCCAGCCGGTGAGAGCGGCCGTGCGTTCGCTGCTG
>DATLFU010000055.1:0-82781 GCA_035540835.1 Gaiellaceae bacterium | reverse complement strand
CCTCGTCCGCGATCTCGACGTTGCGGTGGATCGTCTCGAGCACGCGGCGCCCGGTGACCGACGTCTCCCGCTCCCGCGCCGCCGCGAGCGCGTCGCGCAGATCCTGTGGGATGTCCTTCAGCGCCCAGACGTAGAGGTGCGCGGCCGCATCCTCCACCGCCTGCTGCAGGTCTGTGGTCAGGTCGATGCTCATGCCTTCGCTTTCTCGGCCGCCGCCTTGCCGGCCCGACGGCCGAAGACGCAGCACTCGAGGAGGGAGTTGCCCATCATGCGGTTGCGCCCGTGGGTGCCGCCGGCGATCTCGCCGCAGGCGAAGAGCCCCTCGAGCGTCGTCGCGCCGTCGGCGTCGATGACGAGGCCGCCGTTCTGGTAGTGGAGGACGGGGTACGTGTAGATCGGCTCGCGCAGCGGGTCGATGCCGGCGGCGCGGTAGCGGCGGAGCATGTACGGCAGCGACACCTCGGCGTCCGCCTCGGGGATGCGCGTCGTGTCGAGCCAGACCGCGGGCCGGCCGTCGGGCGTCGTCACGCCCTTCCCCTTCGCGACCTCCTCGACGATCGCGCGCGAGACCTCGTCCCGCGGCCCGAGCGAATCGGTGAACTCCTCGCCGTCGGCGTTGAGGAGCACCGCGCCGTAGGCGCGCGTCGTCTCCGGGATCGAGTAGCCCTGCATCGTCGACGGCCACGCGCCGCCGTTCGGGTGGTACTGGAGCGCGTCGAGGTCGCGCGCCTCGGCGCCGAGGTCGAGCGCGAGCTGCGTCACCTCGCCGGTCGCGCCCGGGTGGTTCGTGGAGAGCTCGCCCCGCTCCTCCGCCTCGCGGAAGCAGCGACCGCCCGCGGCGAGGACGACCGTCGCGGCCTCGACGACGTGCTCGCCGCAGCGAGCGCGCCAGCCGTGCTCGGTCGGCTCGAGGCTCCGGAGCGGACTCTTCGGCAGCTCGACGCCGTCGGAGGCCTCGTACGCCTCGCGCAGCGCCTTCGTGATCGCGTGGCCGGTGCGGTCGCCGACCTGGAGGAGGCGCTTGCGCGACGCGCCGCCGCAGCGCGCCAGGCGGTACCCGCCGTCGTCGCGCGTGAACTCGACGCCGAGCTCCTCGAGCCAGCGGATCGCCGACGGCGCCTCGGACGTCAGCACCTCGACGAGGCGCCTGTCCGCCGTCTCGTGCGAGCTGCGCCAGACGTCCTCGGCGTGCTGCTCGGGCGAGTCGTCGGCGCCGACCGCGGCCTGGATCCCGCCCTGCGCCTTCGCCGAGTTGCACGACTGGATCGACCCCTTCGTGGCGAGGACGACGTGGGCGCCGGCGCGCTCCGCGGACAGCGCGGCGGCGAGGCCGGAGGCCCCGCTCCCGATCACGAGCACGTCGGTGGAGACGGTGTCCGCCACGACGGGCGATCCTACCAGGATCCGCTAATCCGAATCATAAGCGGGTGTTATGGGTTTGCGTACTCGCGCGGATCGCGGGCGCAGCCGCGTTAGACTCGGGCGCGTGGCCACGCTCGCCGACGTGATGCGGACGGAGTTCATCGCCGTCGCCCCCGAGGACACCCTCGGCGAAGTCGCGCAGCGCATGGTCGAGGAGGGGAAGGGCGGGGCCGTCGTCGTGAAGGACTTCGGCCGGCTGATCGGGATCCTGACCGAGCGGGACCTGCTCAAGGCGATGGCCGGCCGGGTGCACACGAGCGACGCGCGCGTGCGCGAGTGGATGACGCCGGACCCGGTGACGGCGCCCCCGGAGATGCCGCTCGAGGAGGCGCAGCGGATCATGCTCGACCGCAACTTCCGGCACCTCCCGGTCGTCGAGGGCGAGCGCCTCGTCGGCGTCGTCAGCCTCCGGCGGATCGTCGGCGCGCTGCAGCCCGAGTCCGCGGCCTAGCCGCGCCGCGTCACCAGATCGCGCGCAGCAGCTCGAGGAGCTCCGCCGGCGACGCCGGCCGCGGGTTCGCGCGCGCGCCGGGGCGAGCGGCGGCGTCCTCCGCCGCTGGCTGCAGCTCCGCCTCCGGGACGCCGAGGTCGCGCAGGCGCCGGAACCCTCCGAGCCCCGCCAGCTCCTCCACCCGCGCCGCGGCGTCGACGGCGCCGAGCGCCTCGCCGAGACGCGCGACGGCGTCCGGCGCCGCCGCCGCGTTGAACCGCAGCGCCGGCGCGAGGCAGAGCGCGTTGAGCGCCCCGTGCGGCAGCCCGGTGCGGCCGCCGAGGGCCTGCGCCAGCGCGTGCCCGAGCGCGAGCCCCGCGCCCGCGAGCGCGGCGCCCGCCTCCGCGGCGCCTTCGAGCAGGCGCGTCCGCGCTTCGCGGTCGCGCGGCGCGTCGACGACGCGCGGCAGCCACTCGCCGATCAGGCGCGCGCCCGCGAGCGCGTGCGCGTCCGCCTCGTCGTTCCGGCCGCGCGCGTACAGCGCCTCCGCGCAGTGGGCGAGCGCGTTCAGCGCGGTGCCGACGGTCGCCGCGCGCGGCAGCCCCAGCGTCAGCTCCGGCTCGTAGACGACGCCGGCGAGGCGCGCCCCGGCGCCGCCGCCGCGCGCACGCCGCTCGCGGTCGCGGATGCCGAAGAAGGGCGTCCACTCCGCGCCGGCGTACGTCGTGGGGACCGAGACGAGCGGCAGGCCCGTCTCCGCCGAGACCGCCTTGGCGAGGTCGATCGCGCTGCCGCCGCCGACGACGAGGATCGCGTCCGCGTCGCCGACGGCGGCGGCGGCCTCCGCGATGCGGTCCGACGGTACCTCGCGCCACGCGCCCGCGTGCTCCACGCCGAGGCCGAGCCCGTGCCAGCGGTCGCTCGCGACGAGGTACGGCCGCGCCGCGCCGACCTCGCCGAGCGCTCCGGGAAGCGCGTCGAGGCCCCAGCGGACGATCACGCGTCGCCGAGCCGCTCGCGCGCGAACGCGAGGAACGCCTCGGCGGCGCGCGTCGGGGTCCGCCCCGACGCCCGGACGAGCGAGATCTCCCGCGACGGCTCCAGCCCCTCGACCCGCGCCTCGGCGAGGGCCCCCGAGGCGAGGTCGGCCTCGATCGCCGAGCGCGAGATGAACGCGATCCCGTGGCCCGCCCGGACGGCGCTCCGGACGGACTCCTGGAGCCCGAGCTCGAGGCGGACGTCGAGGTCGCGGAGCCGCACGCGCGCGCGCCGCAGCTCGTCCTCGATCACCTGCCGGACGCCGGCGCCCTCCTGCATCAGGATCAGCGGCTGCCCGCGCAGCTCCTCGACGGCCACCGTCCGGCCGGCGAACGCGTGGCCGCTCGGGCACGCGAGCACGACCTCGTCGCGGAAGAACGGCTCGAAGGTGACCGAGCGGTGGCGCCGCGCCGCGCCGACGACGCCGAGCTCGAGCTCGCGGGCCGCGACGAGGTCGACCACCGTCTGCGTGTCCGAGACCGACAGGGCGATCCGCACGTCGGGATGAACGCGGTGGAACTCGCAGAGCAGGAGCGGCAGCACGGTCTCGCCGGGGCCGGAGGAGGCGCCGATCGCGAGCCGCCCGCGGAGGGCGCCGTCGTCCTCGGCCGCCGCGTGCTCGAACAGCTGCTCCTCGAGCGCGAGCAGCCGCTGCGCGTCGCGGTAGAGCCGGCGGCCGGCCTCGGTCGCCTCCACGCGCCGCCCCGAGCGGTCGAGCAGCTGGCGCCCGACGCGCTCCTCGAGCGCGCGGATCTGGAGGCTGACCGCCGGCTGCGAGATCCCCAGCCGCTCCGCCGCCTGCGAGAAGCTCTTGCGCTCGACGACCGCACAGAAGGCGGCGAGCTGCCGCGTGTCCATAAGCGAATCGTATGCGGAGGCGCGGCGGCGGAGGACGCCCGCGCACCCGCCTCCGCCGCGGCGCGCGGAGTCGTAGGATGCGAGTCCAACCAGCTGCAGCCAGACCGAGGGGGGAACAGCCGATGACGGACTTCTTCGAGGCGGCATTCGAGGCGCCGATGTCGCGCCGACGCCTGATCAAGGGCATCGCCGCGGCCGGCGCGGCGACGTGGGCGGGGACCGCGAGCGGCCGGGCGCTCGCCGCCACCACCGACCACGTGCTGCGAAACGACTTCGCGCACTTCCGGGCGATCGCGCCGAGCGCGGAGGACCGGCTGGACGTCCCGGACGGGTACGAGGTCGACCTGCTGCTGAAGTGGGGCGACGAGTTCGGCCCCGGGCTGCGGTTCGGCTACAACTGCGACTACTCCGCCTTCTTCCCCTTCCGCGGCCGGTCGGACGAGGGCGTCATGTGGATCAACCACGAGTACGTGACGCCGTTCTTCACGAGCGACTGGAACGCGTCCGACGACCCGCGCTGGAACCCGCGCGTGGAGCCGTACCGCTCGATCATGCAGCAGGAGATGAAGGAGGTCGGCGGGTCGCTCGTCCACGTGCGGCGCGCGTCGCGGAACCGCGGCCGCTGGGTCGTCGTCGAGAACTCGCAGTACAACCGGCGCTTCTACGGGGACAGCCCGCAGATCCCGTACACCGGCCCGGTCGCCGGCACGAGCCTCGTCCCGCGCACGGTCGCGGGCACGCTCGCCAACTGCTCCGGCTGCCACACCCCGTGGGGCACCGTCCTCTCCTGCGAGGAGAACCACCAGAGCTACGGGCTGCAGCGGCGGATGCCGTTCCAGCTCGGCTGGATCCGCGGGAACGGCTCGACGCCGCAGGAGGTGAACTACTACGTCGGCGAGCCCGGCACGAACGTCGACGGCCAGCGCGTCGGCGACAACTGGCCGCACAACGGCTACGTCGTCGAGGTCGATCCGTTCACCGGCCGCGCCGTCAAGCACACGGCGCTCGGCCGCATCCACCACGAGAACGTGGCGATCCGGATCGCGCGCGACGGCCGCGTCGTCGCGTACACCGGCGACGACGCTCCCGCGGCGGACGGGATGTTCTTCAAGTTCGTCTCGAGCGGCCGGTTCCGCCGCGGCATGTCGCGGGAGGACGGGATGCGGCTGCTCGCGGACGGGCAGCTCTACGTCGCGCAGTGGTTCCCGGAGGCCAACGACCCGGCCGTCGACCACGGGCGCGGCCGCTGGCACCCGCTGAACATGCGCGACCCGGAGTCGTGCGCGTTCACGACCGCGTGGATCGAGAAGAACATCGTCCCGGCCGCGGGCGGCAACCTGCGGCAGTTCCGCGTCCCGAGGGCGGAGGACTGCGAGGTCCTGCCGGGGACGCAGCAGCGCGTGCTGATCGCGCTCACGAGCGCGCGCGGCCGCCCCGCGGACCCCGCCGCCTACGGCGTCGTGCGGCTGCTGCGCGAGGACTCGGCGAACCCGGACGAGCGGGAGTTCGGCTGGGTCGACCTCCTCGAAGGCGGCCAGCAGACGGGGTTCGCGAACCCGGACAACATGGCCTTCAGCTCCGAGCGCGAGCTGTGGGTCGTGACCGACATCTCGGGCTCGAGCCTCAACCGCCCCGGGCGGAACTTCGAGTGGCACATGAACAACGCGATCTTCTACGTGCCGCTGCGCGGGCCGAACGCGATGACGGCGTTCCGGTTCGCGAACGGGCCGGTCGACGCCGAGCTGACGGGCCCGACGTTCGTGCCGGGGCAGAAGACCCTGTTCCTCAACGTCCAGCACCCCGGCGAGGAGACGCCGAGCCGCGGCGGCCGGATCGGCGACCCGCAGACGTACACGTCGTGGTGGCCCGAAGGGAACAGGACCGCCGGCACGGGGACGCCGGCGAAGCCGAAGCCGTCGCTCGTCGCGATCAGGAAGACGTAGCCGCGAGCGCGGCGAGCACGTCCTCGCCGTACCGCTCGAGCTTCGCGGGGCCGACGCCGGGAACGGCGGCGAGCTCCGCGAGGCTCCGCGGCGTCCGGCGGGCGATCTCCTCGAGCGTCGCGTTGTGGAACACGACGTACGCGGGGAGGTCGTCCGCCTTCGCCCGCTCGAGGCGCCACGTCTTCAGCGCGCGGTAGGCAGGGTCGTCCGGCTCGGCGGCTCGCGCGGCGCGCGCCGCCGGCGGCTCGCCGCCGCGGACGCCGAGCTCCGCGAGGAAGCGGCTCGGCTTCCCGCTCCACGTGATCGAGAGGTGGTGCCGCGCGCGCGTGATCCCGACGTAGAGGAGCCGGCGCTCCTCCGCGAGCGCCTCCTGCGTCCGCGCGAGGCGACTCGGGAGTTCCTTCTCCTCGAGCCGCGGGAGGAACACCGCGTCGAACTCGAGCCCCTTCGCGCGGTGGTAGGTGAGCAGGTGGACACCCGTCCCCGCCGCCGCGCCGAACCGCGCGTGGAGCTGCGCGACGAACGCCTCGACGCCGCTGTCCGCGTCGTCCCACTCGCCCGCGAGGCGGACGAGGCGCGCGAGGTCGTTCTGGCGCGTCAGCTCGCGCTCGCCGAGCCCGTCGGGCGGCGGCGTCACGAGCCCCTGCTCGCGCGCGACGCGCGCCACGACCTCGGCCACGGACCCGCCGGCCGCGCGCCGGAGCGCCTTCAGCAGCTGGCGCGCGCCCTCGCGGCCGAGCAGCGCCGCCCCCTGGAACGGGACGCGGGCCGCGTGCAGCGCCTCCTCGAAGTCGGCCGAGCGCGCGTTCGTCCGGAACAGCACCGCGACCTCCTCGAGCGGGACGCCGTCCGCGTGCAGCGCGCGGATCGCGTCGACGAGCGCGCGCGCCTCGTCCTCGGGCGACGCGAACCCGCGCAGCACCGGCGGCGGCCCGTCGGCGTGGACGGGCCGCAGCGTCTTCTCCGCGCCGCCGAGCCGCGGGACGAGCCGGTTCGCGAGCTCGAGCACCTGCGGCGTCGAGCGGTAGTTGCGTTCGAGGCGGACGACGGTCGCGTGCGGGTACCGGCGCGGCAGCGCGAGCAGGTGCTCGGGCGACGCGCCGGTGAACGCGTAGATCGACTGGTAGTCGTCGCCGACGGCGCAGACGTCGTCGCGCTCGCCGAGCCAGCGCTCGAGCAGCGTCTGCTGCAGCAGGTTGACGTCCTGGTACTCGTCCACGGTGAAGGCGCGGTAGCGGTCGCGTACCTCGGCGAGCGCGCGCTCGTCCTCGTCGAAGAGCCGGATCGCGAGCTCGAGCAGGTCCTCGAAGTCGACGTAGCCGGCTTCGCCCTTCCGCCGCTCGTACTCGCGGTAGACGCGCGCCATCAGGTCGGGCGGGATCGGCGGCACGTGGTCGCCGAGCGAGGCGAGGTACCGCGCCGGCGGGATGCGGCGGTTCTTCGCCCACTCGATCTCCGTCGCGAGGTCGGCCGCCGGCCGGAAGCGGAACGCGCCCGGGAGGCCGTTGCCGATCCGCCGGAGCGGCAGCGCCTTCGACGCGAGGATCCGGCCGGGCGGGCCGCCGCGGAAGTGCGTCAGCTGCGCGAGCGCGGCGGAGTGGAAGGTGCACGCGCGGACGCCCCTGACGCCGAGCGTCTCGAGGCGCGCGCGCATCTCCCCGGCGGCCTTGTCGGTGAAGGTGACGGCGAGCACCTGCTGCGCCGCGAACGCGCCCGTGGCGACCTGGTTCGCGATCCGCCGCGTGATCGTCGTCGTCTTCCCGGAACCGGCGCCCGCGAGGATGCAGACGGGCCCGCGCACGGCCTCCACCGCCCGCAGCTGCTCCGGGTTCAGCCCCTCCAGGATCGCGCGCGAGTCCACCCTGCCACCCTAGAGGCGCAGATGGACGGACGCGTGCCGACTTCGTGACGGAACCGTGAGCCGCGGGCTTGACATAGCACGTGTGCTATGACATACCGCGGTCATGGAACCCGCGATCTGGGCGGAGCTGCTCGAGGACGCGCGCTGGGCGCCGTCGCCCCACAACGTCCAGCCCTGGCGGCTGCGGCCGCAGTCCGAGACACGCGCGGAGCTCCTCTACGACCCCGCGCGGCTGCTCCCGTACACCGACCCCGAGAGCGCGTTCATGACGCTGACGCTCGGGCTCTTCGTCGAGTGCCTGGCGGTCGCCGCGGCGGCGCGCGGGCTCGCGCTCGACGCGTCGTTTTCGGCCGCGCCCGCGGAGCCCGGGAGCGGGGCGCCGCGCGCGTACGCGACCGTCGCCCTGGAGCCGGGCGGCCGCGACGAGCTCGACGGGGAGCTGCTGCTGCGCCGCCGCACCTCGCGCCTCCCGTTCGACGGCAGGCGTCTCGACGCGGTCGTGCTCGCGGAGCTGCGCGCGCTCGCGGCGGCGTGGGGGCACACGCTCGAGGCGACCAGCGAGCCGCGGCTCGTGGAGGAGACGCTCGCGCTCAACCGCGAGACGCTCTTCGACGACATGCGCGACGAGCGCGCGCGCGCGGAGGTGGGCGCGTGGCTGCGGTTCAGCGCGGCGGAGGCGGCCCGGCGGCGGGACGGGTTCTCACCCGCGGCACTCGGCTTCCCCGGCTGGCTGCTCCGGCTCTTCTTCGAGCGCCACCGCCTGCTGGAGGCGCCGCTCGTGCGCGGGGCGGTGCGGCGGCTCTACGCGCGGACGACCCGCGGCACGCGCACCGTCGCGTGGCTCACCGGGCCGTTCGAGACGCCGGAGGACTGGGTCGCCGCGGGGCGAATGCTCGCTCGCCTGTGGCTGACCGTGACACGCGCGGGGGCGCACCTCCACCCCTTCGGCTCGATCGTGACGAACGAGCGGGCGAACGCGCGCCTGCACGAGCTCGTCGGCCTCGATCGCTCGCGCGGGACGCTGTGGCTGGTGATGCGGATCGGCTACGGCGCGGAGCCGGCGCGGAGCCACCGCCTGGAGACGGGTGAGCTCCTCGTCGGCTGACCAGGCGCTGCGCCGGTGGACGGCGTTCTCGCTCCTCGCCGCGGGCGGTGCGCTCCGCCGCGTGCTCACGTCCTCCCACACGACGTACCGGCTCCTCTTCGTGCCCGGGTTCGAGGCCGCGCGCTGGCGGTTCGGCAAGTGGCGCGCGTGGCACGCGTTCGAGCGCGCCCGCCGCGACGTGCCCGCCTACCGCGACTTCCTGGCGGAGCGCGGCGGCGGCCGCGTGCGCGCGCACGGCCTCGACCCCGACTTCACGGGCGTCCCGCCCACCGACAAGGAGACCTACGTGCGCCGCTACTCGATCGAGGCTCGCTGCCTCGGCGGGCGCATCCCGCCGGCGGGCGTCGTCGTCGACGAGTCGTCCGGGACGAGCGGCACGCCGAACAACTGGGTGCGCGGGCCGCGCGAGCGCGCGGAGGTGCGCCAGGCGCTGCAGGTGGCGATGCACCACCAGCTCGGGAAGGAGCCGATCTTCGTGATCAACGCGTTCGCGCTCGGGCCGTGGGCGACGGGCATGAACGTCTCGATGTCCGTCGTCGACATCGCGATCCTCAAGTCCACCGGGCCGGACATCGCGAAGATCGCCGCCACGCTCGAGCTCTTCGGCCCGGGCTACCGGTACCTGATCGCCGGGTACCCGCCGTTCCTGAAGAGCCTCGTCGACACGATCGAGCTCGACTGGAGCCGCTACGACGTCACCGCCGTCTACGGCGGCGAGGGGATGAGCGAGCCGCTCCGCGACTACCTGCTGCGCTCCTTCCGGCGCGTGTACGGCTCGTACGGCGCGTCCGACCTCGAGATCAACCTCGCCGCCGAGACGGACATGACGATCGCGCTGCGGCGGCTCCTCGCCGAGCGCGCCGACCTGCGCGAGCGGCTCGTCCGCCAGCAGGGCGCCGGGCTCCCGCTCGTCTTCCAGTACAACCCGATCGACTACCACGTCGAGACGAACGAGGAGGGGGAGCTCGTCGTCACCCTCTGCCGCGCGCGGACCACGTCGCCGAAGATCCGGTACAACATCCGCGACCTCGGGCACGTGGTCCGCTTCCCGGAGCTGCGGCGCGCGCTCGCGGAGTGCGGCGTGCGGCTCGCCGACCTCGCGCCGCGCACGTCGGACCTGCCGCTCCTCTTCCTCTACGGCCGCTCCGACGCCGCCGTCGCGTACTACGGCTCGAAGGTGACGCCGGGGGACGTGGAGGCCGTCGTCTTCTCGCTGCCGGAGCTCGCGGCGTCGGTGTCGTCGTTCGCGCTCCTCGTCTCCGAGGACGAGCGCGCGGACAAGCACCTCGCGATCGCGCTCGAGCTACGGCCGCAGGCGGAGCCGCCGGCCGACGTGGAGGCGCTCCGCGCGCGCGTGCTGGAGCGGCTCCGCGAGGTGAACCAGGACTTCCGGGAGGCGTCGCGGTTCATGCCGGAGGGCGCGACGCCGACGCTCGAGCTGCATCCGCACGGGACGGGGCCGTTCGCCGGCCACGATGTCCGGCTGAAGCGGCACTACGTGCAGCGGCGCTAGCGCGGGTCGGCGACGCGCGGCGTCGCGCCCGCCGCGCGGCGCTCGCGCAGCACGGCGCCGAGCCGCGAGACGAGCTCGAGCGTCTCACCCGCCTCGACGAGCCGCTCCAGCTCCGCGAGCTCCTCGTCGAGCCAGTCGGGGTCGACGGGCGGCCGCGTCGCGCAGCGGATCTTCGGGTGCGCGGTCTCCGCGACGCGCTCGCCGTCGCTCCACAGCTCCTCGTGGAGCTTCTCGCCGGGGCGGACGCCGACGAACTCGATCGGGATCTGCCCCGGCGCGTCGCCCGGCTCCTTCCCAGAGAGCCGGATCATGTTCCGGGCGAGGTCGACGATCTTCACCGGCTCGCCCATGTCGAGCACGTACACGTGGCCGTCCTCGCCGAGCGCGCCCGCCTGGACGATCAGCGACACCGCCTCGGGGATCGTCATGAAGAACCGCGTCATCTCCGGGTGCGTCACGGTCACGGGGCCGCCGCGCTCGATCTGCCGGCGGAAGATCGGGACGACGCTGCCGGACGAGCCGAGGACGTTCCCGAAGCGCACGGCGACGAAGACGGTCTCGCAGTCGCGGCGCGCGGCGTACGCCTCGACGATCCACTCGCTCAGCGCCTTCGACTGCCCGAGCAGGTTCTTCGGGTTCGCGGCCTTGTCGGAGGAGACGAGGACGAAGCGCTTCGCGGAGAACGCTGCCGCCGTCTCGGCGACGACGCGCGTCGCGAGGACGTTGTTCCGCACCGCCTCGACCGGGTTCGCCTCGAGGAGCGGCACGTGCTTGTAGGCGGCGGCGTGGAAGACGACGCCGGGGCGGTAGCGCTCGAACACCTGGCGCAGCTTCGCGGCGTCCTTGACGTCTGCCAGGACCGGAACGCTCGCGGCGAACCCGCGCTCGCCGACGAGCTCGCGCTCGATCTCGTACAGCGCCACCTCCGACTGGTCGACGAGCAGCAGCCGGGACGCGCCGAGGCGCGCGATCTGGCGGCAGAGCTCGGCGCCGATCGAGCCGCCGGCGCCGGTGACGAGCACCGTCTCCCCCGAGAGGTACGAGGCGACCGCGGCGAGATCGACCTCGACCGGCTCACGCCCGAGCACGTCCTCCACCTGCACCGGCCGGATCTGCCCGGCGAGGTCGAGGTCGCCGGCGATCAGCTCCGGGAGCCCCGGCAGCGTCTTCACCGGCACCTTGTGCTCGCGGCCGATGTCCACGATCCGCTGCCGCGTCTCGCCCGCGGCCGACGGGATCGCGATCAGGAGCTCGTCGGGCCGGTTCTCCCGGACGATCCGCGGCAGCTCCGCCGTCGAGCCGAGCACCTTCACGCCGTGGAGCCGCATGTCCCGCTTCCGCGGATCGTCGTCGACGAGCCCGATCGGCGTGTACCCGAGCTTCCGGTTCCGCAGCATCTCGCGGACGATCAGCTGGCCGGCGTCGCCGGCGCCGACGATCACGACCTCCTTGCCGCTGGCGACGAGGCGGCCCGGCGACGGCCGCTCGATCGCCGTCCGCGCCAGCACGCGCGCGCCCGCGACGAGCGCGAGCGTGAGGAAGAAGTCCATGAACAGCACCGACCGCGGGAGGCGGATGCCCGTCACCGGCGAGACGAGGTAGACGGCGAGGCCGGCGAGGAGCGAGGCGAGCGCGACGCCCATGCCGACGCGCCACATGTCCCGCATCGACACGTAGCGCCACCAGCGGTTGTAGAAGCCGAAGCCGACGAAGACCGCGAGCTTCACGGCGACGACGAGGAGGATCGTCTCCTCGAGGAGCGTCCGGTAGTAGATCGGGACGCCGTGGTCGAAGCGGAGCTGGAAAGCCAGCCACCACGCGGCCGCGACGAGCAGGCCGTCGACCGCGACCTGCCACAGCCGGTGGCGGCTCACGATCACCGCCGGATCACCTCACCGCGGCGCCGACGGCATCGCGCACGACGGCGACGACGCGCTCCTGCTGCTCCGGGGCGATCCCTGCCCACAGCGGCACCGAGAAGTTCTCCTCGGCGGCGCGCTCGGTCTCCGGCAGCGCCCCGGGCTCGAGGCCGAGGTACGCGAGCGCCGGCTGGAGGTGCAGCGGCGGCTGGTAGTAGACGGCGGTGCCGACGCCCTCGGCCCGCAGCGCCTCGACGATCCGGTCGCGCTCCGGGGAGCGGCAGACGAAGAGGTGGTAGACGTGGCCGGGGTCGTCCTCCGGCAGCTCGCACAGCTCGCCGAGACCGAGCTCGCGGTACCGCTGCGCCGCCTCGCGCCGCGCGGCGGTCCAGCCGTCGAGCTCGCGCAGGAAGATCCGCAGCGCCGCCGCCTGCACCTCGTCGAGGCGCGAGTTGTAGCCGACGTACTCGAACGTCTTCTTCGCCTTCGAGCCGTGGAACCGGAGCATCCGGATGCGCTCGGCGAGCTCCGCGTCGCGGACGGCGACGAGACCGCCGTCGCCGAGCCCGAAGAGGTTCTTCGTCGGGTAGAAGCTGAAGGTGGACGCGATCCCGGTCCCGGCGATCGCAGGGGAGCCGAACGCCTGCGCGGCGTCCTCGACGATCGGCACGCCGAGCCCGGCGAGCTCGTCGAGCGGCGCGGGCCGGCCGAACAGGTGCACCGGGATGATCGCCTTCGTGCGCGGCGTGATCCGCGCGGCGACGTCCTCCGGGTCGAGGTTCAGCGTCGCGGGGTCGACGTCGGCGAAGACGGGCGTGGCGCCGCGGCGAGCGATCGACTCGGCCGTGGCGAAGAACGTGAACGCCGGGCAGATCACCTCGTCGCCGGGGCCGATCCCGAGCGCGTCGAGCACGAGCACGAGCGCGTCGGTGCCGTTGGCGACGCCGACGGTCTCGGGCACGCCGAGGTACTCCGCGGCCTCCGCCTCGAAGGCCGTCACGTTCGGCCCGAAGACGAACCGACCGTCCTCGAGCACCTCCGCGAAGGCGCGCTGCAGCTCCGGGATCAGCGGCGCGTACTGCGCCTTCACGTCGACGAGCGGGATCCGTTCCACGGCGGCGAAGTCTAGACGGCGGCTGCGGCGGGCCGTCAGCCAGCGAGGCGGCGGACCGCGAACGGCGCCGCCAGCTCGGCGCGCCCGAGCTCGTTGACGGCGACGACGCGGAAGACGTAGCTGCCGGAGTGCACGAGGCGCCCGTCGGTGCGGCCGTTCCAGGTCAGCACGTGGCCCGCCGGGCGGAGCTGCCGCGTCGGGAGGACGGCGACGACGGCGCCCGCGCGCGTCTCGACGCGCCCGGTGACGCGCGCGGGCCGCGTCAGGCGGAATCGCGCGGCGAGGCCGGGGCCGCCGGCGCGGAGGCGCAGCGTCGCGGGGCTCACCGAGAGCGACCCGAGCGTCCGGTTCAGCTCCACCACCCGCTCCGCGGTCGACGAGCGGCCGAGGTCGTCGACGGCGGAGACGGACAGGCGCCACCGCCCCTCCCGCTCCGCCGACCCGTCGGGGGCCGCGCCGTTCCACGAGAACCGGTAGACGCCGGCGTCCTTCGCGCCCGCGTCGAGGCGGCGGACCACGCCGCCGGGGCCGACCAGGTCGACGGCGACCGTCGACGGGCGCGGGAGCTTGTACGCGAGCGCGGTCGCGTCGGCGACGCCGTCGCCGTTCGGCGAGAGCACGGGCTCCGACGGCGGTGCGGCGTAGACGCCGGCGTACGTCACGAGGAGGGCGTTCGCGATCGCCCGCTCGCCGCTGGGGTCGGACGGTCGGCTCAGCAGCGTCCCGTCGAAGGCCATCGCCGACGAGTCGTCCGCGTCGAGCGCGGCCGCCGTGACGGCGCCGAGCCGGACGAGCGCCTGCGCGAGGTCGAAGTTCGTCATCCCGACGCTGTACCCGCGGCGCTTCCCGTCGACGACGACGAGCAGGATGCGTCCGTCCCGGAGCTGCGCGACCGCCGAGCGCGGCCCGCGCTGGAGGAGCGTCGTCGGGAAGACCTCGCCATGCCGGAAGATCGCGCGCCCGCCGCGGACGAGCAGGGGGCCGCCGCCGATCGCCTCCGGGACGTCGCCCCAGCTCGGGCTGAGCAGCAGGCGCACCGTGACGCCGCCGCCGGGCGGCGCCTCCTCGGCGAGGCGGGGGACCGACGACCCGCGCGCGACGAGCACGGCGCCGTCGGGCGGGATCGCGACGGGGCCGTTCTGGCCGACGGCGACGACGGTCCCGCGCAGCTCCGCGTTCGGGACGGCGGTCGGGAACGGGTGGACGACGGCGACGAGCGCGCCGGCGACCGGCGGCGTCGTCGGCCCCCACGACGGGGTGAACAGCCCGACGCCGTTGGGGCCGGGGACGCCGTTGAGCGTCAGCGGGCGCCGCTGGCCCGTCCCCTGCCAGGTGCCGAAGAACTGGACGCGCTCGACGCGCAGCGACCCGTCCGCGCCGAAGCCGATGCTGGAGCGGTCGCCCGTCGGGGGCGTCAGCAGGCGCCCGCCGGTGAGCGTGATCCCGTGCGGCCGCCCGTCCGCGACGGAGAACACGTCGCCGTTGATCCCGGCGACGGTCGACTCGCGCGAGAGCCGCTCCTGGATCGACGTCAGCCGCTCCCGCCCCTGCGCCGCGTCCTTCGCCGCGTGCGCGCGTACGGTCCAGAGGCCGCCGGGACGCGGCGCGCTGACGACGTGGATGGCGACGGGGCCGTACGTCGTGAACTGCACCTGGCGCTCGTAGGTCACGCCGGGCATCAGCAGCACGCGGTGCGACTCCGCCCGTGCGGGCGCAGCGGCGAGCGCGGCGACGACGGCCACGGCGATGAGGACTCTCCCGAGCACGACCCGGCGTGACGCTAGCGGACGCGACGGCGCGTTCGCCCTGCGGTTAACACGATCCGAACAGCGGGTCCGCGAGTTGACGGCGGCGCAGCGCGGGCGTAGAGATTCGCGCATGCCGGCGGCGGTGGAGGTCGAGGGGATCACGCGGGTCTTCGAGCCGCGCCGGAAGCGCGACGCTCGGGTGGTCGCGCTCGACGACGTCTCGCTGGCGATCCCCGAGGGCGAGATCCACGGCCTCCTCGGCCCGAACGGCGCCGGCAAGACCACGCTCGTGAAGATCCTCTCGACGGTGCTGCTCCCCACGTCGGGGCGCGCGCTCGTGTGCGGGCACGACGTCGTCGCCGAGACGAGCGCCGTGCGGCCGCTGATCGGAATCGTCTTCGGCGGCGAGCGCGGCGTCTACACGCGGCTGACGGCGCGGCAGAACCTCGAGTACTGGGGCGCGCTCTACAAGCTGCCGCCGCGCACGGTCAAGGAGCGGACGGCGGCGCTGCTCGACCGCGTCGGGCTCGCCGACCGGGCCGACCAGCGGGTGGAGCAGTACTCGCGCGGGATGAAGCAGCGGCTCCACCTCGCGCGCGGGCTGATCGCCGACGCGAAGGTGCTCTTCCTCGACGAGCCGACGACGGGGATGGACCCGCTCGCGGCACGCGAGTTCCGCCGCCTGATCGGCGAGCTCAAGCGGGAGGGACGCACGATCCTCCTGACGACGCACGACATGGTCGAGGCCGAGACCGTCTGCGACCGCGTGACCCTGATCGACCGCGGCAAGATCCTCGCGACGGAGAGCCCGCGCTCGCTCGGACGCTTGATCTCGCGCTTCCAGCGGATCGACGTCGAGGGAGCGGACGCACGCCTGCTGGCCACCGTCGGCGCACTCCCGGGCGTCGGCGCGGTGACCGCGCGCGAGGACGGCGGCGCCCGGATCGAGGTCAACGAGGAGGGCGCGACGCGCGAGGTCCTGCGCCACCTCGTCGAGGCCGGCGTCACCTCGGTGAAGACGTCGCTGCCCGGCCTGGAGGAGGTCTACGTCCAGGTGATCGGCGAGCGCGGCCTGGAGATCTAGTGCGCGCGTTCGGCGCCGGCTTCCGGCTCCAGTTGCGGTCGATCGGTGCGTACCCGGACACGGTCATCCCGTTCTTCACCGCGCCGGTGTTCGCGATCATCTTCCTGCTGATCTTCAGCCACGCGGGGCGCGAGGACCTGCACGCGTACGCGGTGGTCGCGCCGGTCTTCATCGCGCTCTGGTGGCTCGCGCTCTTCCAGGCCGGCTGGGTGATCTCGATCGACCGCTGGAACGAGGTGCTGGAGCTACTCGTCGCGGCGCCCGGCGGGTTCGGTGCGGCGGTGCTCGGGCGGATCGCCGCCGTCACCATCGCCGGCGTCGTGTCGTTCGCCGAGGTCTGGCTCGTCGCCAGGCTCCTCTTCGGCACCTCCGTCTCCCTGCACCACCCGTGGATCTTCGCGGCCGCCGTCGCGGCGACGCTCGCGGCGATGGCGGGCACGGCCGTCGCGTTCGCTGCGCTGTTCGTCCTCACCCGCAACGCCGCGACGCTCGGGAACTCCGCGAGCTTCCCGTTCTACGTTCTCGGCGGGATCCTCGTGCCCGTCTCGTTCCTGCCGGAGTGGATCCAGCCGCTGAGCCGGCTCGTGTTCCTCTCCTGGAGCGCCGACCTCCTGCGCGCGTCGCTCCTGCCGGTACCGGTGGAGCGGCCGGTGTTCGGCGTCGCGATGATCCTGCTGCTCGGAGCCGCGGGATTCGTCGGAGGGCACCTGCTGATTGCGCGCGTCCTCGCGCGCGTCCGCGCGACCGGGGACCTGGCGCGGCTGTGACGGCCGCGGTCGCGACGGCGCGCATCGTCCGCCACGCGGTGGTGAGCGGCGCGCGCGACTACTTCGAGATCTGGACGTGGAAGAGCTGGACGTTCGGCTGGCTCGTCCGCGTCTTCTCGCAGGTGACGTTCTTCGCGCTGATCGGACAGATGCTCGAGTCACCCGAGCGGACGCAGTTCCTGCTGATCGGGAACGCGGTCGTCGTCGCCGGCTCCAGCGCCGTGTTCGCGATCAACATGACGACGGCGGAGCGCGCGTACGGCACGCTGACGCTGCTCGTCGCGAGCCCCTCTCGGCCGGCGGTGGTCTTCGCGGCGCGCGGGCTGTACGTCGCCGCCGACGGGATCGCGACGGCGCTGCTCGCGCTCGCCGTGATGGGGCCGCTGTTCGGCCTGTCGTACCCGTGGCCCCAGGCGCTGCTGGTCGTTCCGCTGACGGCTCTCGTCGGACTCGCCGCGTACGCGTTCAGCACCTTCCTCGCGGGCGTGATCATCCGCAAGCGGGAGGCGAACGGCCTCGTCGTCAACGCCACGATCGTCTCGCTGATGGCGCTCTGCGGCGTGAACGTGCCCGTCCAGTTCTTCCCGGCACCGCTCGAGGTGCTCTCGCGCTCCCTACCGGTGACGCACGGGCTGATCGCGATCCGCGAGACGATCGGCGGCGGGGGCGCCGGCGAGATCCTCCTCAACGCCGGGCTCGAGGCGGGCGTCGGGATCGCCTGGCTCGCGCTCGCGCTCGCGACCTTCGGCCGCTTCGTCGGGCACGGCCGCAGGGACGGCTCGCTCGACTTCGCCAGCTGATGCGGGCGTTCGCGGCGGGGATGCGGCTGCAGGTGCGGATGATCCGTGCGGATCCCGACTACCTCATGCCCCTGGCGACGATCCCGCTCTTCGCGATCGCGTTCCTGGCGATCGTCCGCGAGGCCGGGCGAGACGACCTCACCGCGTACGCGCTGCTCGCGCCGGTGCTGATCGCGCTCTGGTCGCTCTCGCTGCTCGTGTCGGGCGAGATCGTCGAGACGGACCGCTGGGCGGGGACGCTCGAGCCGGCGGTCGCCTCGCCCTCGTCGTTCCCGGTCGTCGTCCTCGGGCGTGTCGCAGGCGTGACCGCCGTGTCCCTGCTCGCGTTCGCGGAGGTGTGGCTCGTCGCGCGCCTGCTCTTCGCGACGAGCTTCGAGCTCCACCATCCGCTCGTCTTCGCGGCGACGCTCGCGGCGACGGTGGCGGCGACCGCGGCCACCGCGCTCCTGATGGCGGCGCTCTTCGTGCTCGCGCGCTCCGCGCGGACGTTCCAGAACTCGCTCAGCTACCCGTTCTACGTCCTCGGCGGCGTGATCGTCCCCGTCGCGTTCCTGCCCGACTGGCTGGAGCCCCTCTCGCGGGCCGTCTTCCTCTCGTGGAGCGCCGATCTCCTCCGCGACAGCCTCACGCCGGGCCCCGTCGAGAACGCCGCGAAGCGGCTCGCCGCCGTCCTCCTCCTCGGCGGCGTCGGGTTCCTCGCGGGGCGGCTCGCGCTCGAGCGCATCCTCCGCCGCGTGCGCGCAGCGGGCGCGCTGGGAGAGGTGTGAGCGGGGCCGCGCACCTCGTCCACGTGGGCCGCTACGCGGTGCAGACCGGGTTCGAGCAGTACCGCGTCATGTTCACCTGGCGCTCGTGGCTCGCCGGCTGGTACCTGCGCGTACTGGCGCAGGTGACGTTCTTCGCGCTGATCGGCGAGCTGCTCGGGTCGCGCGAGCGGACGCACTTCCTCCTCGTCGGCGCCGCGGTGTTCCTCGCGGCGATGGGGACGTTCACCGCGATCGCGAGCAGCGCGTGGGAGCGCTGGGCGGGCACGCTTCCCCTGCTCGTCGCCAGCCCGACGAGCCCCGTGCTCGTGTTCTCGACGCGGAGCCTCTACTTCGTCGTCGACGCGACGCTGACGTCGCTGGGCGCCTTCTTCGTCGCGGCGCCGCTCTTCGGCGTGCCGCTGCCGTGGCCGCGCGTGCTCCTCGTCGTCCCGCTCGTCCTGCTCGTCGCGCTCTCGACCTACGCCTCCGCGGTCGCCCTCGGCGGGATCTCGGCGCGCTGGCCGAGCACGCGGAACCTCGTGTCGAACGTCTCCTCGACGACGCTGCTGACGATCTGCGGCGTCGTCGTCCCCGTCGCGTTCTATCCGGCGCCGGTGCAGTGGCTCGCGCAGGCGCTGCCGCTGACGCACGGCCTCGCAGCGGTGCGCGCAGTGCTCGCCGGCGAGCCGCTCGCGGCGATGCTGCCGGACGTCGCGCTCGCTGTGGCGGCGGGACTCGGCTGGCTCGCGGTCGCGCTCCTGACGTTCGACCGCCTGGCTGCGAGCGGCAGGCGCGACGGATCGATCGAGTTCGGCGCGTGACACCTAGTGGTGTATAGTGGCGGCGTGGGTCGGACGCAGCTCTACCTCGGAGCCGAGGAGCTGGCGCTTCTCGATCGCGTCGCCGCCGCGACGGGCGCGTCGCGCTCGGAACTCGTTCGCCGTGCGATCCGCAGCGCCTACGGCGAGAAGAGCAAGGCGGAGAAGCTCCGCGCGCTCGAGGCGAGCGCCGGGTCGTGGGACGGCCGCGGCTTCACCGGCGCGGAGTACGTCGACGCGGTCCGCGGCGACCTGAACGAGCGGCTCCGCCGCCTCGGTCTCGAGTGAACGTCCTCGACACGACCGTCGCCGTGGACCACCTACGAGGCTCGAAGGAGGCCGTCGCGCTCGTCCGAGGCCTCGTCGAAGCGGACGTGCCGCTCGTCGCCAGCGAGGTGGCCCGCTTGGAGCTGCTGGCGGGCGTTCGGACGGGCGAGCTGGAGGCGCTCGAGGCGTTCTTCACGGCCGTCTCGTGGGTGCCCGTGAACGAGGACGTCGCGCGCACCGCCGGCTCGCTGGCGCGGACGTATCGGAGCGCCCACGGCGGGATCGGCGACGCCGACTACCTGATCGCGGCGACGGCCCTCGTCCTCGACGCGGAGCTGCTCACGACGAACGTGCGGCACTTCCCGATGTTCGAGAGGCTCGAGCCGCCGTACTAGTTCCAGACCTTGACGTCGCGGTACAGCGTGTCGCGCTGCACCGGCGTCTTCCCCAGCGAGCGGATCAGGTGCGCGAGCTCCTCCGCCGAGGTGCGGTACGTCGTCCCCGCGGCCGAGACGACGTTCTCCTCGATCATCACCGAGCCCATGTCGTCGGCGCCGAAGCCGAGCGCGACCTGGCCGACCTTCATCCCCTGCGTCACCCACGACGACTGGATGTGCGGGACGTTGTCGAGGTAGATCCGGCTGACGGCCTGCGTGAGGAGGTAGTCGAAGGAGGTCGGCATCGTCTCCGGCGGGACGAGCGCGCCGAGGCGGTTGCCGTCGTCCTGGAACGTCCACGAGATGAAGGCGCGGAAGCCGCGGGTCTCGTCCTGGAGCTCGCGGATCAGGCGCATGTGCTCGACCCGCTCCTCGAGCGTCTCGACGTGGCCGTACATCATCGTCGCCGTCGTCGACATCCCGAGCCGCTGGGCCTCGCGCATGATCCCGAGCCACTCCGCCGACTTCGTCTTCTTCGGCGCGATGATCTCCCGCACCCGGTCGACGAGGATCTCGGCGCCGCCGCCGGGGATCGAGTCGAGGCCGGCGTCGCGCAGCCGCGAGAGCGTCTCCCACGTGGTCAGCTTCGAGCGGCGCGCGACGTGCTGCACCTCCGACGGCGAGAGCGCGTGCAGGTGCACCGGGTAGCGCGCCTTGATCGAGGAAAACAGGTCCTCGTAGTAGTCGATGCCGAGATCCGGGTGGTGCCCGCCCTGCATCAGCAGCCCGGTGCCGCCGAGCGCGAGCGTCTCCTCGATCTTCTTGAAGATGACCGGCTTCGGGAGGAGGTAGCCCTCGCGGCGGTCGCCGGGGCGCCGGTAGAAGGCGCAGAAGTCGCAGTCGGTGTAGCAGACGTTCGTGTAGTTGAGGTTCCGGTCGATGATGAAGGTGATGCGGCCCGGGTCCGCCTTGCGGTTGCGGATCTCGTTCGCGACCTTGCCGACGGCGACGAGGTCGCGCGAGCGGAGGAGCGCGAGCGCGTCGTCCTCGCCGATCCGCTCGCCGTCGAGCGCCCTGTCGAGCACCTCGCGGACGGGGGTGGCGACGGCACTCACGCCGGCACCGCCTCGGCGTGGACGAACCGGAGCTCCGGCACGCGCTCGAGCTCGCCCACCTCGCGCGCCAGCTCGAGGAACGTGAGCAGCCCGGCGCGCTCGCGCGGGCCGAACGAGTACCGGAGCTTCTCGAAGTAGCGGGCGAGGAAGCCGGCCGGGTAGCCGTAGCGCTCGCTCGCCTCGAACGCGAGCCGCTCCGGCTCGGCGCGCGCGAGGCGCACGGACGCCACGAGCTCCTCCTCCAGCTCGAGCAGGCCCTCGGCCACCGGCTCGGGGGCGGCCCAGACGGCGAACACCATCGGCAGGCCCGTCCGCTCGAGCCAGAGCCGCCCGAGGTCGTGGTGCGGCGTCGGGTCCTCGAACGCCGACTTCAGCGCGGCGTCCCCGATGAGGAGCGTCGCGTCGGCCTCGTCGCCGAGCGCGACGTGCTCGGCGTCGGGCAGGAGCACCTTCGTCAGGACGACGGAGGTCGCGCTTTCCGGGGTGACCGCGACGCGCCGGACGGCGTCGAGCGGGAGCCGCGAGACGAGCTGGATCGAGTCGACCGCGCCCTCCGAGGAGACGCAGAGCCGCGGCAGGATCCGCAGCCGGTCGGCGTTGCGCGCGTACTCGATCGACGAGATCGGCGCGAGGTCGAGCTCCCCGGCGACGAGCCGCGCGTTCAGCTCCGTCGGGACGCCGGACACCTCCTCGACCGCGGCGTCGAGCCCGAAGAAGACGGGCGCCATGTTCACGTACGAGATGCGGCCGAGACGGATCACGCGGTGACCTCCCGAAGGAGGAGCCGCCTCGCGTGCGCGAGCCACGCCCGCGCCTCCCAGGCGTCGAGCTCCGGCGCGTAGCCGGCGGTCAGCCGCTCGACGATCGCGTGCAGCTGCGAGTCGTCGAGGTCGCTCTCGAGCAACGAGTCGATCTCCCGGACGGCGTCGCCGACCTGCTCCGATCCCTGCCCCGCCGCAGCGGCGAGCAGCGCCTCGTCGGGCGACGCGAACTCGAGGTCGAAGTCCTGATGGAGGTAGCCGCCGAAGACCTGGAACAGGTTCGGGAACTGCCATGGCGTCAGCACGTTCACGCCTCCGCCGCCATGACCACTACGACTACTCGACGCGCGCGCGGGTGACGACGGGTCCCGACCCGCCCCCTGCTCGGCTTCAGCCTAACCCGGGACGTGTGACGTATCTGCAACGAGTTCGGAACGATCTGCGCCACGCTCAGTCGTCCCAGCGCCGCAGCTCGTTGTACAGCGTGTCCCGCTGCACCGGGATCCGCCCCGCCTCGCGGACGAAGCGGACGAGCTGCTCGATCTTCTGCTCGGTCTCGGTGCGCGCGCCGGCGGCGTGGAAGATCTGCTCGCGCACGACCGTCCCCTGCACGTCGTTCGCGCCGAAGTGGAGCGCGATCGCCGCCAGCGGCATCCCCATCATGATCCAGTAGGCCTTCACGTGGGCGATGTTGTCGAGGAGCAGCCTCGACACGGCGAGCATCTTCAGGTCGTCCGCGCCGGTCGTGTGGCGCCACCCGCGGCGCTCGAAGACCGTGTTCTCCGGGTGGAACGCGAGGGGGATGAAGGCGAGGAAGCCGCCGGTGCGATCCTGCTGCTCGCGCAGGCGGAGCAGGTGGTCGACCCGCTCCTCGTACGTCTCCACGTGCCCGTAGAGCATCGTGCAGTGGGTGGGGATGCCGAGCCGGTGCGCCGTGTCGTGCGTCAGGAACCAGTAGTCCGGGTGCTCCTTCCCGGGCGCGATCAGCTTCCGCACGCGGTCGGCGAACACCTCGGCGCCGCCACCCGGGAGCGAACCCAGCCCCGCCGCCTGCAGCTCCCGCAGCACCTCCTCGTGCGAGAGCCCCGAGAGCTTCGTCATGTGGTGGATCTCGCTCGCCGTGTAGCACTTCAGGTGCACGTCCGGCATCGCCTCGTGCAGCTTGCGGATCGTGTCGACGTAGAACTCGAAGCCGACGTGCGGGTTCTCCCCGTTCACCATGTGGATCTCGGTGAACCCGGTCAGCTCGCGCTGGCGGAGCGCGTCCTCGACGAGCTCGTCCGCAGTCGTCGTGTACGCGTGCTCCTGCTTCTGCGTGGCGGCGAAGGCGCAGAACTTGCACTTCACGCGGCAGACGTTCGTCTGGTTGAGGTACAGGTTCTGGACGAAGTAGACGCGGTCGTCGCCGCCGCGGACGCGCCGCGCGAAGTCGGCGAGCTCGCCGAGCGCGAGCAGGTCGTCCGACTCGAGGAGCGCGAGGCCGTCCTCGAAGTCGAGGCGCTCGTTCGCCTCCACCTTCTCGCGGATCGACTCGAGCGACGAGATCCGGTCGAGGACCGCCACTACTGCGTCCGGTTCACGACGGCGTCGGTCAAGGCTTGCAGCTCCTCTCGGTGCAGGTCCCCGGAGATCGCGCGCCGGGCCCTGAGAGCGTAGTCGAGGGCGACCTCCCTGGAGCGCTCCAGCGCGCCGGTCGCCGCGACGCGCACGAGCGCGCCCTCCACCGGCCCGCCCGCGAGCGCAGCGCGGACGACCTCGTCCTCGCGCGCCGCGAGGAGGAGCGGCAGGGTCGGCGTCCCCTCGCGCAGGTCGGTCCCGGCGATCTTCCCCGTCTCGATCGTCAGGCCGGAGCAGTCGAGGATGTCGTCGGCGATCTGGAACGCGATCCCGAGCCAGAGGCCGAAGCGCCCGAGCTCGGCGCGGCCGCTGCCGAGCAGGCACGCGGCCTCGAACAGCTTCCCGGTCTTCAGCGCGCATCGCTCGAGGTACGCGTCGATCGTCGTCGTCGGGTCGTGCTGCTGGCGCCGCTGCATCGCCTCGCCGCGCGCGAGGCAGAGCGACGTCTCCGCCAGGATCGAGACGGCGCGCGCGTCGCCCGTCGCCGCGAGCTCGGCGAACGCGCGCGCGAACAGGTAGTCGCCGGCAGCGCGCGCCGCGCCGGGACCGAACGCGGACCACGCCGCGGCGCGCCCGCGGCGGAACTCCGCGCCGTCGATCAGGTCGTCGTGGACGAGCGTCGCCATGTGCACGAGCTCGACGGCGACCCCGGCGGCGACCGGCGGCCGCGAGTGCCGCGGCGCCGAGAGGAAGACGAGCAGCGGCCGGAGGCGCTTCCCGCCGGCGGCGAGTGCCTCCGCGCCGACGTCCGCCACGACGCCGCGGTGCGACGCGACCGCCGCGTCGAGCGCGTCCTCCAGGTCCTCGAGGTACGCGTCGAGGCCGGGCGCCTCGCGGATCGACGCGAGCGCGCTCACCGCGCCTCGCCCGTGTGGAGCGCGACGATGCCGCCGGCGAAGAGCCGGTACCGCACGTCGCCGAATCCGGCGGCGCGCAGGAGCTCCGCGAGCTCGTCCGGCTCCGGGAACCGCCGCACGCTGGCCGGCAGGTACGTGTACGCAGCACCTCCCGGCAGGACGCGCCCGAGCAGCGGCACGACCGCGTCGAACCAGACCCGGTAGAACGGGCGCAGCAGCCCTCGCGGCCGCGTGATCTCGAGGACGGCGAGGCGGCCGCCCGGCCGCACCACGCGGCGGAGCTCCGCGAGCCCCCGCTCGAGGTCCTCGAGGTTCCGGACGCCGAACCCGACGGTCGCGCCGTCGAACGAGGCGTCGGCGAACGGGAGCTGGAGCGCGTCGCCCTCGATCCACTCGATGCGGGGATCCTTCCGCCGGGCGCGCTCCAGCATCGCGGGGGAGAAGTCGAGGCCGGTCACCGCGGCGCCGCGCCGCGCACACTCGACGGCGAGGTCGCCGGTGCCGCAGCAGACGTCGACGACGCGCTCCCCCGGCCGTGCCGCCGCCTCCGCGGCGAACCGGCGCCAGCGCCGGTCGAGGCCGGCCGTCATCAGCCGGTTCATCGCGTCGTACACCGGCGCGATCCGGTCGAACATCCGGCGTACGCCCTCGGCGGGCAGCCGACCGCTCTCGACGCTCACGCCTCCGCGGCCTCCTCCTGGCCCCACCGCGGCGAGAGGCGGTTCTCGACGCCGAGCTGGTCGAGGATGCGCGCGACGACGAAGTCGACGAGGTCGCCGATCGTCTCGGGGCCGTGGTAGAAGCCCGGCGCCGCGAACAGCACGACCGCGCCCGCCTGGCGCACGCGCAGCATGTTCTCGAGGTGGATCGTCGAGAGCGGCGTCTCGCGCGGGACGAGGACGAGCTTGCGCCCCTCCTTGATCGCGACGGAGGCCGCGCGATGGATCAGGTTCGTCATCGTGCCCGAGGCGATCGTGCCGAGCGTCCCCATCGAGCACGGGCAGACGACGTAGCCGTCGACGCGCGCGGAGCCGCTCGCGTACGGCGCCTTCCAGTCGTTCGGGTCGTGGATCCGGACGGCGTCGCGCGCCGGCTCGACGAACCGCGCGAGGGTCTCGTCGGGCGCGAGCCGCGCGTCGCCGTAGAGCTCCGTCGCCAGCACCTCGAGCCCCGCGCGCGACGCCGAGACGCCGACCTCGCAGCCCGCGGCCGCGAGCGCCTCGAGGAGCCGCGCCGCGTACGGCGCCCCGGACGCGCCGGTTATGCCGAGGAAGACGTGCACACCGCGGCGAGCCTAGCCGTCGCCGGCGGCCTCGCCGCCGTCCTGGGCGCGCTCGCCGCCGCGCGAGTGGTGCAGGAAGACGCCGATCTCGCGCAGGTTCTCCTCCCCGAGCCCCGCGAACGACGGCATCGGCGGCGGCGGGTTGACGAGCAGCTGCGCGAACCCCTCCGGGCCGCGCTCCGTCAGCCCGATCTCGCTCAGGTCGGGAGCGCCGAGGTTCTGCGAGCCGGCGCCGAGGTAGGTGTGGCAGTTGAGGCAGCCGGCCTCGGCGAAGAGCTCCCCGCCCTCCTGCGCCTCCTCGGGCATGTTGTTCTGCGCCAGCCACTCGGGCACGCGGAGCCGCGCGACGCTGCCGAGCGTCTCCTCGGCGGTCGCGCCCTCGTACGTGAGGATCCCCATCGAGATGACCGTCAGGCCGAGCGCGACGACGGCGACCGGGCGCCGGCTCAGCCGCCGCTCGCGCCGGAGGTCCACGAACGGCAGGAGGATCAGCAGGATCAGGAGGATCGTCGGGATCCCGACCGTCCCGAGCACGACCGTGTTCGGCCACTCGAAGATCCGCAGCAGGTAGAAGAGGAAGAAGAAGAACCAGTCCGGCCGCGGGATGAAGTCGATCGTCCCGGGATCGGCCTCCGCGGTGTAGCGCGGCCCGAGGAGCCCGGCGTCGGCGGGCTCGGGCCCCGACGTGAAGTACCAGATCGCCGCGAGCGCCATGATCACGAGCACCACGACCAGGCTCATCACCGTGTCGTGGAACATCGCCCACGGGTAGAACGGCTTCCCGCGGCGCTGGACGTCCTCCTTGTAGCGGAGGTGCGACTCCTTCCGCTCCTGCGCGCTGCGGCTAGGCATCGCCGCCGCCCCTCCTCCCGCGGACGAGGCCGCGCCGCGCCGGCGCCGACCGCGGCGGCGAGCTGACGCCGAGCCGGATCACCATCCAGAGGTGGAGCGTGATCAGGCCGATGATCGCACCGGGCAGCAGCAGCATGTGCAGCGCGTAGAACCGCGTCAGCGTCTCGGCGCCGATGTCCGGCCCTCCCTGGAGCACCGGGACGAGGAACGGGCCGAGGAACGGCCCCGTGCCCTGGAGGTTCACCCCGACGACCGTCGCCCAGTACGCCGTCTGGTCCCACGGGAGCAGGTACCCCGTGAAGCCCATCATCATCCCGAGCACGAGCAGCAGTACGCCGACGATCCAGTTGAGCTCGCGGGGGTACTTGTAGGCGCCGAAGATGAACACGCGCGCCATGTGGAAGAACATCAGGATGATGAAGACGCTGGCGCCCCAGCGGTGCATGCCGCGGACGAGCCAGCCGAGGGTGAGCTCGTTCGTGATGTGCTGGATGGACGCGTACGCGGTGTCGGGGTGCGGGCTGTAGTACATCGCCAGGATCACCCCCGTGATCAGCTGGACGATGAACGCCGTCAGCGTCGCGGAGCCGAGCGTGTGCGCCCAGCTGATGTCGCCGGGCACCTTGCGGAAGAGGAAGTACTTGACGCCGCCGATGAGGCCGGAGCGGTACTCGAGCCAGTCGAGCGGGTAGGCGATCGCCTGCTCGATCTGCCGCCGGCGTGCGGATTTCCGCGCGGTCGCCATCAGAACCCCGGCGGCGCCGGCAGCGGGTACAGGATCCGCGAGATCCCGTCGACGTGGACGCCCGGGATCGAGCGGGGGTAGCGCGTCAGCACCGCGTCGGCGCCCGCGTTGTCGACCTCGCCGACGCTGAACGCCTCGCGCAGGAGGAGGCGCCCGTTGCGGATCGAGTACGCGTAGCGGTCGAGCGGACGCACCGGCGGCCCGGCGGTGCGGCGGCCCTCGACGTCGTACGCGCCGCCGTGGCACGGGCAGCCGAAGCCCGCGGGGGTGGTCGGGATCCTGCGGACGACGGTGTCGCCGACCTCCTCCTCCTCGGCCTCGTCCTCGACGATCGGCCCGTTCGGCTGCACGGGGCACCCGAGGTGGACGCACGAGGAGGAGAGGATGGTGAAGCTCGGGAGGCCCTCGCGGAGGCCGTTGTAGCGGACGTACGCGGTGCGGCGGCTGACCTCCCCCTGCTCCGGGTCGGAGAGGAACGTCGTGATCCGCCACTCGCCCTGCGGGAACGCCTCCAGCGGGCCGACGTCCGCCTCGTGCGGGTCGTCGCGCGCGAACGCGGGCCCGAGCGCGAACCCGAGCGCCGGGACGGTGACGAGGCCGCCGATCGCCGCGCCGAGCCCGAGCGTCGCTCCCTCGAGGAACCTGCTTCGCGGGAACCGCTCGACCTCCTCTTCCGTGGCGAGCGGGAGCGCCGGGCCGGTGTCGGCCGCGGCGGGGGCGGCGCCCGGCTGCGTCTCGACGTCGTCCGGCGGCTGGGGCAGCGGCGTCCCCTCCGTCCGCAGGTCGCGGACCCAGAGGAAGCCGAACGCCGCGGTGAGGACGGCGCCGAGGACGGCGATCGCCGGCCCGACGACGAGCCCCGTCAGGAGGATCGCGATCCCGACGGCGAAGCCCACCGGCCAGAGGCTCGGCGGCGGAACGTGCGGCTGCTCGTTGCCCTCCGGGGTGCTCACCGTCGCGGATTCAATCCTTCCACAGCGGCGACCGTCAACGTCGCAACAGCCGCCGCAAGGGAGCAGCGGCCGCGCCGTTGCGCGAGCCGTCGCCGAGGTCGATCCCGTACTCGCGCCAGCGCGCGTCGACGAGCGCCTTCACCTCGGGGTCCATGCGGATCTCCTCGGGCCACTCCCGCGTCCCCTCGAGCGGCCCCTTCGACGTCGCGTCGATCCCGATCTTGCCGCCGAAGAACTGCAGCGTCGGCGCGTGGTCGAGGTGGTCGAGCGGCCCTTCGGTGATGACGACGTCGCGCTTCGGGTCGACGTTCGCGCCGACGTAGAAGAAGACCTCGTCGTAGTCGTGGACGTCGACGTGCTCGTCGACCACGACCACGGCCTTCGTCAGGCTCAGCATCCCGAGGCCCCAGATCGCGTGCATCACCTTGCGTGCGTGGCCGGGGAAGCGCTTCCGGATCGAGACGATGCAGCAGTTGTGGAACGTCCCGGAGACCGGAAGGTCGTAGTCGACGATCTCCGGCACCGTCATCCGAACGGCGGGCAGGAAGATGCGCTCGGTCGCCTTCCCGAGCCACGCGTCCTCCTGCGGCGGCTTCCCCACCACGATCGACGGGTAGATCGCGTCGCGGCGCATCGTGATCGCCGATACGCGCAGGATCGGGAACGGCTCGGGCGGCGTGTAGAAGCCGGTGTGGTCGCCGAACGGCCCCTCGATCCCCGTGTCGCCGTGCTCGATCGTCCCCTCGAGAACGATCTCTGCGTGCGCGGGGACCTCGAGGTCGACGGTCTTGCACTTGACCATCTCGACCGGCTCGCCGCGGAAGAACCCGGCGAGCATCAACTCGCCCATGTGCTTCGGCAGCGGCGCGGACGCGGAGTACGTCGTCACGGGATCGAGCCCGAGCGCGACCGCGACGTCGATCTTCCCCTCGGACGCGAGCCAGTCCGCGCGCCCGTCCTTGTGGATCTGCCAGTGCATGTAGGTCGAGCGCCGGTCGATCTTCTGCAGCCGGTACATCCCGAGGTTGCGCGTGCCCTTGCTCGGGTCCTTGGTGATCACCGCCGGCAGCGTGATGAACGGCGCGGGGTCGCCCGGCCAGCAGCGCTGGATCGGGAGCCGGTCGAGGTCGACGTCGTCGCCGGTGAGGACGACCTCCTGGCACGGCCCGGAGCGGACGCTGCGCGGGCCGGAGTCGGCGATCGACTTCAGCTTCTTCAGCCCGCGCACCTTGTCGACGAGCCCCTGCGGCGGCTGCAGCTCGAGCAGGTCGGCGACGCGGTCGCCGAGGTCGTCGAGCCGCTCGACGCCGAACGCGAGGCACATCCGCCGCTCCGTGCCGAACTGGTTGATCAGCAGCGGGTGGCTCGACCCCTTCGGGCGCTCGAACAGGAGCGCCGGGCCCCCCGCCTTCACCGTGCGGTCGACGATCTCCGTCACCTCGAGATCGGGATCGACCTCCGCGGAGACGCGAACGAGCTCGCCCTCGCGCTCGAGCAGCGCTATCCAGGCGCGGAGGTCGCGGGGCGGGGCCACCTGCTTCGAGTGTACGTGCGCGCTAGCGGCGGCCGCGGTCGTGCCGGCGCCAGTGCACGTACTCGCCGACGATCACGATGCTCGCGAAGATGAGGCCGACGATCAGCATCGCGGTGATGATCCGGCGCCCCTCCTCGGCGGCGTCGTGCACCTCGCCGTGGCTGACGGCGAAGAGCGGCAGGAGCTCGACGACGGCGCGCATCGGGCGCGTACGTTAACGGAGCCGGAGCCGGTGCGCCGCCAGAGCGCGGCCGACGGCGTCGGGGCCGCCGGCCGCCTCCGCGAGCGCCAGGAGCGGCCCGGCGTCCCCCGCGTCCCGGAGGGCGGCGCGCGCGTCGCCGAGCTCGCCGCGGCCGAGGAGCGCGGCCGTCGCCGCCCAGGCCTCACCGTCGCCGGCGCCGCCGTCCGCACGCAGCTGGGCGCACAGCGAGATGAGGTCCGCCAGGTCGGCGATCGCGGCGACCTCGCCGAGCTGCGCGACGCGGACGAGCCCGTGCGCGTAGAGGTAGTCCCCGAGCAGGAGCGCGGAGTCCGCGTCGCGTGCGGCGAAGAGCCGCGGACGGCCGTAGTGCGCGAGGTAGCCCTCGTAGATCGTCTCCAGGCCGAGCGCGAACTGCGGCTCCGCGAGCGCGGAGAAGACGGGGCGCGGCTCGCGCTCCGCCGCCGGCAGCGCCGCCTCCGCCCAGAGCGCGCTCTCCCGCGCCGCGGACGCGACGATCTCGTCCCAGAGCTCAGCAGGCGAAGAAGTCCGCAACCGCCTCGACCGTCCGGTCGATCTCCTCGTCGCCGTGGGCGAGCGACACGAACATCGCCTCGAACTGCGACGGCGCGACGTAGATCCCGCGCGCGAGCAGGTGCCGGAAGAGCGCCGCGTACCGCTCGGTGTCGCACCGCTGCGCGTCGGCGAAGCTCGTCACCGGCGCGTCGGTGGCGAACAGGGTCAGCATCGCGCCGACGCGCTGCACGCGCCCGTAGCCGGCGAGCCCCGCCTCGAGCCGGGCCGCACGCCGCTCCAGCTCCTCGTACACGGCCGCGTCGCGGAGGCGGCGCAGCACCGAGAGCCCCGCCGCGGTCGCCAGCGGGTTCCCCGAGAGCGTCCCCGCCTGGTAGACCTCGCCCGCCGGCGCGAGCCGCGCCATCACGTCCGCGCGGCCGCCGAACGCGGCGAGCGGCAGCCCGCCGCCCACGATCTTCCCGAGGATCGTCAGGTCGGGGAGCACGCCGAGCAGCTCCTGCGCGCCGCCGCGGGCGACGCGGAAGCCGGTGATCACCTCGTCGAAGACGAGCAGCGCGCCCGCGGCGTCGCACAGCTCGCGGAGCGTGTGCAGGAAGCCGGGCGCGGCGGGGACGACGCCCATGTTCCCGGCGACCGGCTCGACGACGACGGCGGCGATGCCCTCGCCGTAGCGGACGAACGCCTCGGCGACCGCCTCCGGGTGGTTGAACGGGACGACGATCGTGTCTGCGGCGGCGCCGGCGGGCACGCCGGGGGTCGACGGGATCCCGAGCGTCGCGATCCCCGAGCCGGCGCTCGCGAGCAGCGCGTCCGCGTGGCCGTGGTAGCAGCCGGCGAACTTGACGATCCGGTCGCGCTTCGTGAACCCGCGCGCGAGCCGGACGGCGCTCATCGCCGCCTCCGTCCCCGAGGAGACGAGGCGCACCTTCTCGACCGACGGCACCGCGTCGACGATCTCGGCCGCGAGCTCGACCTCGCGCTCCGTCGGCGCGCCGAAGCTCGTCCCGTCGAGGGCCGCCTCGCGGACGGCCTCGACCGTCTCGGGATCGGCGTGCCCGAACAGGAGCGGCCCCCACGAGAGCACCCAGTCGAGATAGCGGTTGCCGGCCACGTCCTCGAGGTAGGCGCCGTCCGCGCGGCGGACGAAGAACGGCTCGTCGAGGCCGACCGCCTTCATCGCGCGGACGGGCGAGTTCACGCCGCCGGGGATCAGCTCCAGCGCGCGCCGGTAGAGCGCCGTCCGCTCCCTCAGAGCCACCGCGCGAGGTCCTTCGTCCAGTACGAGACCACGAGGTCCGCGCCCGCCCGGCGGATCGCCGTCAGCGACTCGAGCGCCACCTGCCGCTCGTCCATCCAGCCGCGCGCGGCGGCGGCGCGCACCATCCCGTACTCGCCGGAGACGTTGTACGCGGCGACGGGCACGTCGAAGCGCTCGCGGACGGCGCGGATCACGTCCAGGTTCGGCAGCGCCGGCTTCACCATCAGGACGTCCGCGCCCTCGGCGACGTCGAGTTCGCACTCCCGCAGCGCCTCGCGCACGTTCGCGGGATCCATCTGGTAGCCGCGCCGGTCGCCGAACGACGGCGCCGATCCCGCCGCCTCGCGGAACGGGCCGTAGAAGGCGGAGGCGTACTTCGCCGCGTAGGAGACGATCGGCGTCTCCGCGGCGCCCGCGTCGTCGAGCGCGGCGCGGATCGCGGAGACGCGGCCGTCCATCATGTCGCTCGGCGCGACGGCGTCGGCGCCCGCCTCGACGTGGCTGACGGCGGTGCGCGCGAGGAGCTCCAGCGTCTCGTCGTTCGCCACCGCGTCGCCGTCGAGGACGCCGCAGTGCCCGTGCGCCGTGTACTCGCAGAGGCAGACGTCCGTGAGCAGCACGAGGTCGGGGCACGCGGCGCGGAGGGCGCGGAGGCCGCGCTGGACGATCCCGTCCTCGTCCCACGCGCCGCTTCCCTCGTCGTCCTTCGACTCGGGGATCCCGAACAGGAGCACGGCGCGGACGCCGAGCCGCTGCAGCTCCTCCCCCTCGCGCACGAGCGACTCGACGGAGCGGCGGCTCATCGGCGGCAGCGCCTCGTTCGGCTCGTCCGCGGGGGCGACGAACAGCGGCATCACGAACGCGTCGAGATCGAGCCGCGTCTCCCGCACGAGCGACCGCAGCCCGGCCGTCCGCCGCAACCGCCGCAGCCGCGTGACGGGGAAGGAGCTCACGCGGACACTGTACGCGCAGCCGATCGGAGCAAGTAACACAGTGTTACTTGCACCGGAACGCGCCTCCCGCGCGGCGCCGAGGAGCTTGTAACACTGTGTTACTTGCGACCGGCGCGACGGCTAGCCCAGGAGCCGCCGCGAGGCGACGCGTGCCGCGAGCCCGAACACGAGCGCGAGGGCGGCGAGCCAGGCGGCCTCGGCGGCGACGCCGCGCCACGGCTCCGCCGCGTACAGCGCCGCGTCGAAGAGCCGGACGGCGTGCGCGAACGGGAGCGCGTCGCTGATCCAGCCCGCCGCCGGGGCGACCTCGCGCGGGACGAGGCCGACGAAGACGACGGGCAGCACGACGAGGACGGCGAGGAGCGACGCCGTCCGCGCGTCGCCCGCGGCGGCCCCGAGGAACGTCCCGATCGCGCCGACTGCCGCGCCCGCGAGCACGAGCCCCAGCGCGAGCAGCGGCAGCCGCTCCCACGGCTGGCCGCCGGGGACGTCGCCGAGCTCCGCGACGACGCCGAAGACGAGCGCGAGCGCGAGCCCCACCGCGACGGCCACGACGGCCGCGAGCGCCACCTTGGCCGCCACGACGCGGCCGAGGCCGACGGTGCCGCGGACGAGCCGCGCGAGCGTCCCCTCGTCCCGCTCCGCGGCGAGCGCGCCCGCGGCGAGGAGGAGGGCGAGGAACGTCGTCGTCAGCGCGAGGCCGTACGCCTGCACCTGCGCCGAGAGCGCCCACGTCCGTCCCCGCTCCGGCGCCCGCTCGAGCGCGATCGGGTTCGCGGTGACGCGCAGCGCGCGGTCGGTCTGCGTCAGCGCCGCGTCGGCCGTGCGGACGAACTCGCGCAGGCGCAGCACCTCCGGCTCGTCCGGCAGTCCCTCCAGCAGCCGCGCGGCGCCCTGCAGGCCGAGCACTTCGACCTCCGTCCCGAGGAACGCGATCCGCCCGCCCTCCCGCAGCAGCTCGACGGAGGCGACGTTCGCCTCGACGTACGCGTCCTGCAGCTCCCGGTTGAGCGCGTAGACGAGCGCCTGCACCTGCTGCGTCACGCGCGGCGCGAGGCCGCCCCGGGTCGTCTCGAGGAGGAGCGTCGGGCTGCGCGTCATCCCGCGCAGGTCGGCGACGAAGCCCTCGGGAACCGTCACGACGGCGACGACGCGCCCCGCCTCGAGCTGCCGCCGCGCCTCCGGCGCGCCGAGCCGCACGAGCTCCACCTCCTCGGCGACGCGCTCGATCGTGCCGCGCACGTCGTACTCCCGCCCCGCCAGCTCGAGCGTCGGCGGGATCCCGTCGCGGTCGACGAACGCGACCCGCGGCTTCGCGCTCGCGAACGCAGCGACGAGCCCGACGAGCGCCGCGATCAGGAGCGGGTAGGCGACGAGCGCGCCGAGGAGGAGCGGCGAGCGGCGCAGGACGAGCAGGTCCTTGCGCAGGAGCGCGAGCACCCCGCTCACGCGAACGCCGCGGCCCGCTCGTGCCACTCCGCCGCCGGCCCCTCGAACACGCACTCGCCCGCGCGGAGCACGAGCACCCGATCCGCGAGGCGGTCGAGCTCGTCGAGGTCCTGCGTCGCGAAGACGACCCCGCCGCCGCTCCGGCCGAGCTCCCGCACGAGCTCCCAGAGCCGCTCGCGCCGGCCCGGGTCGAGCGCCGCGGACGGCTCGTCGAGGAGGAGCACCTCCGGGCGCGTCAGCAGCGAGAGGGCGACGTTCAACCGCTGCCGGTTGCCGACGGAGAGCTCCGCGCTCGGGCGGGTGTCCTCCGGCAGGTCGAAGCGCCGCAGCAGCGCGTCGGCGTCCTCGCGCGGAGCGCCCTCGAGCCGCGCGAACAGGCGCAGGTTCTCCGCCGCCGAGAGCCGCCCGTAGTGCGCCGGACGCTGCGGCACCCAGCCGACGCGGACGCCGTCGCCGCGCACGACCTGCCCTTCCGTCGGCTCGAGCGCGCCCGCCAGGAGCGCGAGGAGCGTCGACTTCCCGGCGCCGTTCGGCCCCGCGAGCCCGACCACCTCGCCCCGCCGGAGCTCGAGACGCAGCGGCGCGAGCGCGCGCCGGCCGCCGAAGCTGCGCGCGACGCCGTCCGCGACGAGGAGCGGGGGCGCTCCGGTCACCGGCGGCGGCGCCGTCCGCGGCCGGACCTACCCTCTGTGCCGACGTGTCGGACGCCCGCGAGCCAGTGCGCCTGTCCCGGCATCGGCCCGATCGTAACGGCCGTGCCGCGCGCGAACGACCCGCGGAATGGGAGTGGTCGTTCTGGGAGGACGGGTCGCTGGCGCTCGACCCGCGTCACGAACTCTGGGAGGAACCCGGCTCGGAATCTAGGTCCCGCGTGTCACAAAGTCAGGACCTACCGCGGTTGAAAGGGGACAGGAGGTTCGGTAGCGTGCCCGCCATGCCGCCTCCCCGGGCCACCCGGAGGGCGACGCGTCCCCGCCCACGGGACGCCGATCGTCGTCTGCAGCGCTTCGCCGGCCTCGCCTTCGTCGGCGCCGTGCTCGTGCTGACGCTCCTCCTGACGGCGTTCGGGTCCGTGCGCGCGGAGACGCCGCCCGTCACCGTCGCGGAGCCGCTCTCGAACCGCCTCGCGCCCGCCGGCCCGCCGCGGCCGCAGATCGTCGCGCTGCGGGGCAAGCTGCGGATCCAGCTCCCGGTGCCGCAGTCGCGCGTCACCGCCGTCGGCTACCACGGCGGCAGCGTCGGCGCGCTCCCGCTCGAGCCGCTCGGCAAGCGCGGCAACCAGGGCCTGCTCGGCCGCCTCGTCGACCGCGTGTTCGGGCCGGAGCGCGGCCAGCTCGTCTGGTACCAGCTCGAGGGCGGCAGCGGCAGCGCGACCTCGACGCTCGACGTCGGCGCCCCGCCCGGGACGGACGTGTTCGCACCCGTAGACGGCGTCGTCACCGGGATGTCCGACGTGGTCGTCGACCGGAGGACGTACGGCGTCCGCGTCGACATCCAGCCGACGAACGCGCCCGCGCTCGTCGTCTCGATCACGCGGCTCCAGCCGGACCCGATCCTCACGGTCGGCTCGACCGTCGCGGCCGCGAAGACGCGCCTCGGCACGGTGCTGGACATGTCCGAGGTCGAGAAGCACGCGCTCGCCGAGTACACGCAGGACGCGGGGCACCACGTCTCGATCTCGGTGCGCCCCGCGACGACGCTCGCGCTCCCCTGAGGATCCTCTTCGTCGCCGACGTCGTCGGCCGGCCCGGTCGCGAGGCGGTCGAGACGCGGCTGCGCCCGCTCCGCGAGGAGCTCGCGGTCGACTTCTGCGTCCTGAACGGCGAGAACGTCGCCGACGGCGTCGGGATCACGCCGAAGCTGGCGGACCGGCTCCTCGCCGCCGGCGCGGACGTCGTCACGCTCGGGAACCACGTCTGGCGGCGGCGCGAGATCGTCCCGTACCTCTCGGGCTCCGAGCGCGTGATCCGTCCCGGGAACCTGTCGGCGCGCGCGCCGGGACGCGCCGTCGCCGTCGCCCCGGCCGCGGACGGGACGCCCGTCGCGGTGATCAACCTGATGGGGCAGCTCTTCCTCGACGTCGCGCGCGGGCCGTTCGAGGTGCTCGACGAGCTCGTCGAGGAGGCGCGCGCCCGCGCCCGGGTCGTCGTGGTCGACCTCCACGCGGAGGCGACGAGCGAGAAGGTCGCCGTCGCACGCTGGCTCGACGGGCAGGTGACGGCCGTCTTCGGGACGCACACGCACGTGCAGACGAACGACGCGCGCGTGCAGCCGCGCGGGACGGCCGCGATCACCGACGCGGGGATGACCGGGCCGCACGACTCCGTGATCGGCGTCGTCCCCGACCAGGCGATCGGGCGGATGCGGACGGGGATGCCGGTGCGCTTCGAGACGGCGAGCGGCGACGTCCGGATCGAGGGCGCGCTGGTCGAGTGCGACGCCGAGACGGGGCGGGCGCTCAGCTGCGAGCCGGTGCGCGTCCGGGTCTGACCCGCGCGGCGAGCGTGGCCGCGAGCGACACGAGCACGAGGTCGCGCGCGAGCACGAGCACGGCGACGCGCTGGTCGAACTCGCGCGCGTAGTCCCAGTAGCGGAACGGGAACCACAGCTGCGTCAGGACGAGCGCGGCGACGAGGAGCGCGGACGCGGCGAGCCCGCGCCTCCCGGCGACGAGCGGGACGAGCGGGACGAGCCAGATCAGGAACTGCGGCGAGAGCACCTTCCCGGACGCGACGAAGACGACGACGCCGAGCGCCGCGTACCGCGCCAGCCGCTCCGGTGTCGCCTCGCCGCGGGCGAAGCCGATCCAGACGGCCGCGAGCGCCGCGCCCTGGACGAGGGTGTGCACGACGCCGATCGCGGCGCCCGGCGTCCCCGCGAGGTTCTGCGACCCGTGGCTGCCGACCATCTCCACCTCGACGAGCCCGAGGTTGTGGAGGACGATCGCGGCCGCGGCGCCGAGGCTCTCGATCTGGAGCGGGCGGGACAGCTGCCGCCACAGGCTCGCCGCGACACCCTCCGGGGCGACGACGAGGAACGGCGCGAAGCAGACCGCGACGACGGCGGCGAAAACGCCCGCGGCGACGAGCGCCTCGCGGCGGCCGCGACGCCGCCACACCCACGCGAGCGCGAGCGGCGCGAGCACCGCCGGGTAGATCTTCGCCGCGACCGCGAGCCCGAGGACGCCCGCGCCGAGACGGTCGCGCCCCGCGAGGAACGCCGCCGTCGCGGCCGCCGCGAGCGCCGCCGGCCACAGGTCGTAGCGCGAGAGCACGACGGAGCCGAGGAGGAGCGGCGAGACCGCCACGAGCCCGAGCGCCGCCGCGACGCGCGCCGGCGGCGCACGCAGCAGCCGGAGCGAGACGGCCACGGCCGCGACGGCGGCGACGCCGCAAACGGCCATCAGCAGCGAGAAGACGCGCGCGAACGCGTCGTGTCCCGGCTCCTCCTGGAGGAGGGCGGGGAGCGCGAACGCCGGCAGCGCGGCCGGCGGGTACTCCGGGCGGAAGTCGCGGTACGGCACCTCGCCGCGGGCGATCGCCGCGCCGTACCCCTCGTAGACCGGCGTGTCGACGATCCGGTCGCGCGCCCACGGCCCGTGCCCGAGGGCGGCCCACGAGGCGAGGAACACCGCGGCCGCGGCCAGCGCCGCCGCCGCGACGAACGCCGGCTCAGCCGGCGGCGACGAGCGGGCGCGGATCGTCCTCACGCTCCGCCTCCTCCGGCGGCCGCCGCGCGCGCGCCGCGCCGGCGAGCAGCGCGATCGCGGCGAACGGGAAGAACCATGGGATGTACAGGTAGGACCAGTGCGTCTGTACGAACTGGAAGCCGACGAGGAGCGCGCCGGTCAGCGCGGCGAGCTGGAGCGGCGACTTGCGGCGCGGCACGAACGCGACCGCGAGCGCGGCGACGACGAGCAGCACCTGGAGCACGCGCTGGACGTGGTGGAGGTCGGGGATCCCCTCCGCGTCGTACTGGCCCCAGCCCCAGATCGACCACGGCGACTCGCGCCCGATCTGCCAGAGGAACGACCGCTCCGCGAAGGTGCGCGCCGCGTCGACAAGGCCCGGCTCGAGCAGGAGCACGGAGAAGGACGCCAGCGTCGCGAGCGCGAAGCCCGCGGCGAAGCGCCAGCTCGGGCGGCGGTCGGGGTACGTGAGCCAGAGCGGCGCGGCGATCAGCGACGCGAACTTCGTCCAGCCCGACAGCGCCGCCAGCGCGCCGCGCCCCCACGGCGCGGACGCGAGCCAGAACCCCCAGACGAGGAAGGCCGGCAGCAGGGCGTCGTTCGTGTTCGAGTTGGAGGCGTACTGCGTGAACGGGTACGCGGTCCACGCGAACGCCAGCGTCGCCGCGAGGCGCGCGCCGCCGTAACGGAGGCCGACGAGTAGGAGCCCCGCGAGCGTCAGGAGGTCGAACGCGAGCGAGGTGAAGTGCGCGGCGGGCAGCTCGTCCCACTCGCCGTCCCAGCCGAACAGCCAGTATCCCGGGACGTAGGCGAGGTACGCGACGGGCCCGTACGTGTCGCCGCGCTCGTTCGACGACTCGCAGCGGCCGTTCTCCTGGATCCGCTTGCGGATCTCGCCCTCGGCGTCGGCGGGGCCGCACGGCTTCCCCTCCTGCGTCGGCATGTTGCCCCACGGGATCTGCCCGTCGGCGATCCGGTGCGCGCCGATCACGCCGGCGTACCCGACATCGATCACGTTCGAGTCCTCGAGGTTCAGTCCCACGCGGAACCCGGCGAGGAACACCGCCGCCGCGGCGAGCGCCCACACGGGCCAGACCGGCCGCGTCCCGTCGGGGCGCCGGCCGCGCGCGCCGATCCACGCGAGCCGCGCGATCAGGTACGCCATCGGCGGGTACGCGAGCGGCACGCTCCAGAACACCTCGCCGCGGTTGAAGAACCAGAGCGAGATCGAGAACGAGAGCAGGACGAGCAGGTCGAGGTTCCGCAGCGACAGCGGCCGCCGCAGGTTCGCGAGCCCGAGGAGGAAGAGCGCGCACAGCGGCACCCAGACGAGCGGACGGTTGATCGTCCGGCCGCCGAACGCGCCCTCGTACCCGCGCGCCATCTTCCACGCGACCTGCGGCCCCGTCCAGGCCTCGGTGACCGCGCCGGTCTCGTCGTCCACACGCCCGAGCGCGATCTGGCCCGCGTCGCCGGACCACACCTTCACCTCCCACGAGCGGCGCTCCTCGTCGAACTCGGCGTCGGTCGTCGGCCGCGGCGGGTACCGCTCCAGCCACCGCGCGACCTTCTCGTGCGCGAGGAACGCCGCCGTCGCGCGGCCCTCGTCCAGGCGCGGCTGGTCGGGCGGTGGGACGAACGGCGTCTCGACCAGGTTCCCGTCGGCGTCGTACACGGGCCCCGTCGCCGACGCCGCCGCGGCCGGCGAGGCGAGGAGCAGCGCCGCGGCGACAGCCGCTAGCGCCGCAGCCGGAAGGACCACAACTTGTTCCCCGCGAAGTTCAGCGGCGTCACGAGGACGATCGCGAGGGCCTGCGCGGGAAGGGGCGAGAGCCCGGCGGCGACGAGGCCGGTCAGGACGAGGAGGTTCGCTCCCAGCGCGACGAGCGAGACGACGAGGAACCGCGCCCCCTGGTAGGCGACGTGGCCGCGGTCGTTCCGGAACGTCCAGAGCCGGTTCCACGTGTAGTTGTTCGTGACCGCGACGAGGAACGACCCGATCGCCGCCGGGACGTAGTGGAGCCCGGCGGCACGGAGCAGGAGCGCGTAGACGGTGAGGTTGACGACGTAGCCGCTCGCGCCGACCGCGCAGAACTTCCCGAGCTGCCACCAGTTCGTCGGCCGCCGGAGCGCGCGTCCGGCCCGTGATCCGGCCAGGCCCGTCTCCGCCGTGAGAGCGGCGCGCGCGCGGTCGATCACGCGGGCGAGGGTACCAGCGGGGCGCGGCCGCTAGGCCGCGGAGGCGACGCGCCGGCCGCCGATGCTGACGCCCTCGGTGACGGCGACCTCGACGCGGGCCCCGTCGCGGTCCACGGCGACGGACCCGATCGTGCCGTCCGGCGCGACGACGACGTCGACGAGCGTCCCGAGCGCGCGGCCGCGCCGCTCGACGGCGAGGCCGCGGAGCATCCGGAGCGCCGAGGTGTGGCGGCGGTAGAAGCCGAGGTCGCGCTCGTCGAGCAGCTGCAGCGCCGACGTGAGCTCGATCTCCGACTCGCCGATCTCCGCGACCGGGAACGGGAGGAACCGGTCCGTCTCGTCGCCGCAGCGGACCTCGAACCCGACGACGCGCAGGGCCTCGAGGTCGACGACCACCTCCGTCACCTGCCCGAGGCGGATGCCGCGGAGGAGGACGGGGCGGTCGCGGAGCGCCTCGGCGGAGACGGCGGCGGTCACGCTGCTGAGGATGCCCGGCCGGTCGGACGCGAAAACGCCGCCCTCACTCCGGGAACCCCTCGGCGCCGAGGAGCGGGACGAACCGGCACGGCACCGAGCGCACCACCGCCGGGCCCTCCGGGCTCCGGACGACGAGCTGCAGCTCCTGCCCTTCCCGTCCTCCCACGGGCAGGACGAGGCGGCCGCGCGGCTCCAGCTGCTCGTACAGCGTCTCGGGGACCCCGGGCGCCGCCGCGGCGACCGCGATCGCCGCGTAGGGCGCGTGCGCGGGCAGTCCGACGGTACCGTCGCCGACGTGCGTGTGGACGCGGTCGTAGCCCGCGGCGTCGAGCGCCGCGCGTGCGCGCTCCGCGAGCTCCGGCAGCCGCTCGATCGTGTGCACCTCCGCCGCGAGCTCCGCCAGGACGGCCGCCTGGTACCCGGAGCCCGTGCCCACGTCGAGCACGCGCTCGTCGCCGCGCAGCGCGAGCGCCTCGCAGATCCGCGCGACCATGTACGGCTGCGAGATCGTCTGCCCGGCGCCGATCGGGAGCGCCGCGTCGTCGTACGCGCGGTCGCGCAGCCGCTCCGGCACGAACAGCTCCCGCGGAACGCGCGCCATCGCGCCGAGGACGCGCTCGTCGGCGACGTCGCGCCCACGGAGCTGCCGCTCCACCATCCGCTCCCGCGCGCGCACGGCCGCGCCGTCAGGCGGCACGCGACAGCGGCCGCGCGTACGCCGGCGGCTCGAGCCCGAAGTGCTCGAGCGCGAGCGGCGCGATCTCGGCGATCGAGCGCGGCAGCCGCTCGAGGCCGACCGCGAGCACCGGCACCTCCGAGTCCGCCGCGACGAGCGAGCCGTGGCTGCCGCCGCCCGCGTGGCTCCGCCCCGCGAGGTCGCAGAACTCGAGCCCCGGCGCGGCCGAGACGAGCAGGTCGCCGGCGTTCGGGTTCCGGAGCGCGCGCCAGGTGCGCTCGAGCGCGTCCGGGTGGTCGAGGATCGACGCGTCGCCCGCGGTCGCCCAGCCGTCCGCGGCGGGCGCGAACCGCAGCTCCTCGCCCTCGCGTCGCGCGACCGCGTCGCCGCCCTCTCGGAAGAGGACGACTTCCGCCGCGGCCTGCCCGTCGAGACGCGCGGCGAGCTCGCGCGGGTCGAGTCGGCAGTTCGGCAGCCGGTAGACCATCGCAGCGCGGTTCGACGCCGTCACGAGCACGCCGTCGACGCCCGCGAGGGGCTCCTCGAGGCGGACGCCGCGCTCGACGTGCGTCTGCCCGTGGTCGGAGCAGACGAGGACGGCGTAGCGTTCGAGGAACTCGTCGATCCCGCCGGCGGCGTCGACGACCCCGCGGAGGTGCGCGTCGCAGCGCGAGAGCACGGCGTGCGCCGTGTCCGGCCCGGAGGCGTGCGACGCGTAGTCGTAGTCCGACAGGTAGAGGACGAGCGCGTCGAAGCCGTCGCGCGTGACGAGCCAGCGCGCCGCGGCCGCGGCGTAGGCGTCGATCGTGCCGCGCGCGCGGCTGCGGACGGCGAGCGGCGCGCCGGTGAAGTCGGACTCGAAGAGGTTGTAGTAGAAGAAGCGCCGGGGCCCGTTCACCGCCGGCACGCCGGGGACGCTGGCCAGGTGCCGCGTCCGTCCGCGGTAGCAGGTGAAGTTGACGGCGGCCGGGACGAGCCCGGCGTCCTCGAGCGACTCGAACAGCGTGACCGCGCCCTCGCCGAGGTGCGCGCGGTTCATCTCGAGGACGGAGTCCCGCAGCGAGCGGCCGAAGCCGGCCGCGACGATCGCCCCGAAGGAGGAGCCGTACTCGACGAGGCGGCGCTCGCCGCGGTGGTACCACACGAGGTGCGGGATCTCGTGGACGTCGGGGTGCGCGCCGGTCGCGATCGACGAGAGGCAGACGGGCGTCAGCGAGGGGAACGCCGAGACCGCGCGGCCGTAGCTCCCGTGCTCGGCGAGGAGCCCGAGCGTCGGCGCGCTGCCGCGCTCGATCCCGGCCTCGAGCATCGCCGGCGTGAGGCCGTCGATCACGACGAGCAGCAGCTTCTTCGGCATCAGTCGTCGCGCGCGAGGATGCGCAGCCCCGCGTACGTGCGGTTCGCGCGGGTGCGCAGCCGCGCCGCGACCGCGGGCACGGCGACGGCGATCAGGTACCCGAGCACGGGCACGAACGAGAGCGCCCCCAGCGCGAGCGCCCCGACCGCGAGGAGCACCGTCGTGCCGAGGCGCGCGCCCCCGCGGGCGAGCGCGCCGAGGAGGAGCTGCGAGCCGCCGAGCGCGCCGAACGCGCCGCCGGCGCCGGCGACCGCGCCCTCCGTCCAGTCGCCGAACGAGACGCCGAGCGCGGCGCCGCCGACCGCGCCGAGGAGCAGCGCGAGCGGGAACCCGTACCGCAGCGGCCCGACCAGCGCGGCGACGAGGACGCCGGCGGCCGTCCCGAGTCCCGCGAAGACGCCGACCGTGTACCAGAGGCCCATCGCCCTGAGTGTAGACGCGGGCGTTTGCGGCAGCCGCGTCCGGGGAACCGAACGATCGTCCCGCCCCCCCATCCAGGGACGCACGACGGAGGAGGCTTTGCAGTGACGGACGACGCCCGGCCCTTGCTCGTCTTCTTCTCGCATCCGCAGTCGGGTCCGGCGCGGCGGATGGAGAGCTTGCTCGCGCACGTCGCGCGGAAGGAGCGCGAGCGCCTGCGGGTGACGCGCGTGGACGTCGACGCGAGGCCGGACCTCGCCGACCGCTTCCGCGTCAAGGAGGTGCCGACGCTCGTCCTCGTGAAGGACAAGCAGGCGGTGGCGCGGCTCGAGGGCCGGACGAGCGCTCCGCGGATCGAGCGGATGCTCGAGCCGCACCTCGTCGCGGCGCCCGCGCTGTAGCGGCGGGGCGGGATCGCTCCCGCCCCGCGCGCGCTGCGCCTAGAAGTTGCCCCGGATCTCGCCCGGCGGGTATCGCGTCGTGTGGACGTTCACGTATGCCGTGCCGGCGTTCAGGTGCGCGACGAGCGCCGACAGCGGCTGGCCGGCGAGCGCGTTCACGAGACTCGCCGAGGTGATCGTCCCCTCCATCAGGACGCCGTCGCTGCGGCCGGGGATCAGCTGGGGCGGCGGCCCGCTCGGGTAGAGCCACGCGACGATCCCGCCGTTCTGTGTCGGAGCACCGAGGTGGATGTGCGCTTGGGTGACGTTCTCGATGTTCGCGACGATCAGCTTGTACGAGAGCGACTGCCCGTCCTTGCTCAGGTGGAAGATCGCCTGTCCCTGCGCGTCGGTGTCGCGGATCGGGATCTCGAGATCGCCCTGCAGGTGGACGCTGTGGTTGCGGTTCATCCCCGCGGCCGCGAGGGCGACGAGCACGAGCCCCGCGACCCCGGCGAGGACGATTGCGGCGAAGCGGTTCATCCCTGCCTCCTCTCCGCCCGGTTCAGAGGGAGGGAGCCTACGCGCCGATCGTCACGAAGTCCAGGTGCCGCGCTCGAGCCGGCCGATCACCGCGAGCGCGAACTCCGCGGCGCGCTTCCCGTCGACGACCCGGTGGTCGAACGTGACGGAGACGTTGCCCGTCGGCGCGACCGCGACGGCGCCGTCGCGGACGACGGGCCGCTCCGCGATCCGGTGGACGCCGAGGATCGCGACCTCCGGATGGTTGATCAGCGGCGTCACGAAGAGGCCGCCGAACTTGCCCGCGCTCGTGACCGTGAAGGTGGAGCCGCGGAGCTCCTCCGGCTTGAGCGTCCCGGCGCGCGCGCCCTCGGCGAGCCGCTCCACCTCCGCCGCGAGCGCGTCGACGCCCGCGCGGTCGCAGCCGCGGACGACGGGGACGACGAGGCCCTGGTCGGTCTGCACCGCGACGCCGAGGTGGTAACGGTCGAGATAGACGATCTCGTCGCCCTCGAAGCGCGCGTTCAGCTCCGGGAACTCCTGCAGCGCCTCCGCGCACGCCTTCAGCACGACCGGGACGAGCCGCCTCAGGTCGACGGCGGAGAAGTCGCACTCCTCGACGAACGTGACCGCCGGGATCTCGCGGTGCGAGCGCGTCAGGTTCTCGACGATCAGGCGCCGCACGCCGCGGACGGGCTCCCGCCGACCCTCGCCGGACGCGGCCGCCGCGGCGCCCGCGCCGCCGCCGCCGGTCGCGGCCGCGCGCACGTCGTCCTCGGTCACCCGCCCCTGCGGCCCGGTCGCGCGCACCGATTCGAGGTCGACGCCGAGCTCCTGCGCCAGCCGCCGCACGAGCGGCGTCGCGCGCACCTTCCCGCCACCGGGAGCGGCTTGTAACACTGTGTTACTTGCCGGCCCGACCGCGCCGGGCGGGGCGGGAGCGGCTTGTAACACTGTGTTACTTGCAGCGGCCGGCTCCGCGTGCGGCGGCGCGTCGTCGCCGGGGGCCGCGCCCTCGGCGCCGATGACGACGATCACCGTCCCCACGGGGACGACGTCGCCCTCGGCCGCGAGGATCCGCGTCACCGTCCCCGCGGCGGGAGACGGGATCTCCACCGTGGTCTTGTCCGTCTGGATCTCGACGAGCGGGTCGTCCTCCGCCACCTCCTGCCCCTCGGTGACGAGCCAGCGCGCGATCTCGCCCTCGGTGAGGCCCTCGCCGAGGTCCGGGAGCTTGAACTCGTACGCCATCAGCGCAGGACGTTATCCCGCAGCACGGCGTGGACGCCGCAGACGCCGTTCACGAGCTGCGTGACGCGCAGGTCGACCGCGACGCTCGCGAGCGCGAGCGCCTCGAGCCGCTCGGCCCCCTGCTCGCGGGCGAGGACCGCGAGGATGCCCTCGAGCGCGACCGCCGCCGCCTCGTCGAGGTCCTCGTCGAAGCCGAACGCGATCCACGCGTCGGGCGCCCGCGCGAGCGGCCACTCGAGCGGCAGGTCGTCGCGCAGACCGAGCGTCAGCTCCGCGCGCTCGACGGGGCACTCGATCGCCGTCCCAGAGACCTCGCCGTCGCCCTGCCGCGCGTGGCCGTCGCCGGCCGAGAGGAGCGCGCCGCCGACCGGCACCGGGAGGTAGAGCGTCGAGCCGGCGACGAGCTCGGAGCAGTCGACGTTCCCGCCCCAGCGGCGCGGCGGCCGCGTGTCGTGGATGCCGTCCTCGGGCGGCGGCATCCCGATCACGCCGAGAAACGGGCGCAGCTCCACCTCCCGCCCCGCCTGGTCGCGGCCGATGCCGTCGGCGAGGCTCCAGCGCACGATCAGGCGCTCCGCGTCCGCGACGCCGAGCCGCTCGTTCAGCGGCGAGGACCAGCCGCCTGCGGCCGTCCACCCCCACCCGCCCGGCTCGACGCGGTCGATGCGCACCTCGAGCGTCTGCCCGGCGCGCGCCCCCCGCACCTCGATCGGCCCCACGAGCGCGTGGCCGGCGTCGAGCTCCGTCGTCGGCTCGAACTTCTCGCCGGTCGCGGCGACGTGCCAGCCGGCGTCGAGGCACGCGAACGCGACCGTGTCCCCGGCGTCTACCGTCAGCACCGGCTCGAGCGCGCGCGAGAAGTGCCCGTGCAGCGTCCGCCGCTCGAGCGCGATCTCGTGCAGCGCCACGCGCCTCAGTACCGGAGCAGCTGCCGCGCCGCGTCGACGACGCGCTCGACCGAGGGCATGTACGCGTCCTCGATCGTCCAGTACGGGTACGGGACGTCGTAGCCCGTGACGCGCAGCACCGGTCCGCGGAGGTCGAGGATCGCCTTCTCCGCGAGGATCGCCGCGAGCTCCGCCGCGTACCCGCACGTCCGCGGCGCCTCCTGGACGATCACGACGCGGCCCGTCTTCGCGGCCGAGGCGAGCAGCGCGTCCTCGTCGAGCGGCTTCAGCGTCCGCACGTCGAGCACCTCCACCGACGCGTCGTCCGCGAGTGCGTCGGCGGCGCGCTCCGCCACCGCGACCATCGCGCCGTACGCGACGATCGTCAGGTCGTCGCCCTCGCGCGCGAGCCGCGCCTTGCCGAGCGGGACGACGTGCTCCCCCTCCGGCACGTCGCCGCGCGCCGTCCGGTAGACGAGCTTGGGCTCGAAGATCACGACGGGATCGGGGTCGCGGATCGCGGCCGCGAGCAGCCCCTTCGCGTCGGCCGGCGTCGACGGGATCGCGACCTTCACGCCGGGCGTGTGCACGTAGTACGTCTCGGGCGAGTCGTCGTGGAGCTCCGGCGCGCGGACGCCGCCGCCGTAGGGCATCCGGACGACGAGCGGGAACGCCATCGCGCCGCCGGTGCGCCACCGGTAGCGGCCGACGTGCGTGATCAGCTGGTCGAGCGCGGGGTAGCTGAACGCGTCGTACTGCATCTCGCAGACGGGCTTCCACCCCGCCATGCAGAGCCCGACCGCGGTGCCCATGATCCCGGCCTCGGCGAGCGGCGTGTCGACGCAGCGGTCGGGCCCGAACCGGTCGCGCAGCCCCGCCGTCGCGCGGAAGACGCCGCCGGCGCGGCCGACGTCCTCGCCCATCACCAGCACCGACGCGTCCCGCTCCATCTCCGTGTGGAGCGCGTCGTTCACCGCCTCGACGAGGAACCGCTCAGCCAACGGAGCCCCCGAGGATCCGGCGCAGCTCCGCGAGGTCGCGGTCGAACGACGCCGGCGGTGCCGCGTACGTGCGGTCGAAGATCACCGACAGGTCCGGCGGCGGCTCGGCCTCGGCGGCCGCGATCCCGGCGCGCATCGCCTCCAGCGCCTCCTGCCGCACCTGCGCGGCGACGTCGTCGGTGAGGACGCCGAGCCGCCGCAGGTACGCCTCGTAGCGGCCGACGGGTTCCTTGCGGCGCGCCTCCTCGACCTTCTCCTGGTCGATGTACGCGCTGGGGTCGTCGGCGGTCGCGTGCGGCGCGGCGCGGTAGTGCAGCGCCTCGATCAGCGTCGGGCCGCCGCCCCCGCGCGCGCGCTCGACCGCCTCGCGCGTCGCCTCGTACACCGCGAGCACGTCCGCGCCGTCGACGCGGACGCCGGGCATCCCGTAGCCGACCGCCTTGTCCGCGAGCGACTCCGCCGCCGTCTGCGCCGACAGCGGCGTTGAGATCGCCCACTGGTTGTTGTTGCACATGAGGACGAGCGGCGCGCGCATGACGGCGGCGAAGTTCGCGCCCTCGTGGAACGCGCCCTCCGACGTCGCGCCGTCGCCGAAGTACGCGATCGCGACCGCGCTCTCGCCCTTCAGCCGCTTCCCCCAGGCGAGGCCGGCGGCGTGCGGGACGTGCGTCGCGATCGGGACGCAGATCGACGCGACGTTGTAGTCCGCCGGGTTCCACCAGCCGGCGGGGTGCCCGCGCCACCACGACAGCACCGTCGCGGGCGGCATCCCGCGCAGGAGGCCGATCGCCGACTCGCGGTAGCTCGGGAAGATCCAGTCCTCGTCCTCGAGCGCGTGCACCGACCCCGCCTGGATCGCCTCGTGCCCCCAGAAGATCGCGTACGTGCCGATGCGCCCCTGGCGGTGGTAGACGAGCGAGCGCTCGTCGTAGGTGCGCAGGAGGACGAGCGAGCGGTAGAGGTCGAGCAGGTCCGTCTCGTCGAGCCCCGCGACCTCGCCGTCGGGAATGCCGTCCCCGTCGCCGATGACGCGCCGGAGGTCGCCCTCCGCGGGCAGCACCTGGGCCATGCGCGGGAATCTACCCGGAGGGCGGGCGCGCGACGCGGACGAGCAGGGTGAACGCCGCGACGGCGGCGACGACGCCGAGCGCGAGCACGAGCGGCCCGCCCGGAGGGCGGAGGAGCGCGGCAGCGAGGAGGACGCTGCCGAGCGCCGCCGTGCCGAGCGCGACGCCGGCGACGGCCGCCGCGTGGCGCAGCGCCGTCGCCGTCGTCTCGGCGCCGCCGCGGCTGTCGACCGACCAGTGCGCGAGCTCGGCCGCGGCGACGAGGCCGCCGGCGAAGAGCGGCGCCGCGGGATCGAGGCCCGCCGACGCCGCGAGCAGTCCGGCGGCGTACGCGGCGACGAGGAGCGCGACGCCCCACGCGACGAGGTCGTCCCAGCCGGCGGCGACGGCCGCGGCCACGAGGCCGACGCCGGCGATCGCGGGGAACGCGACGAGCGGACGAACCTCCGCGGGCGCGACGCCGGCGGCGTACGCCCCGAGCGCCGCGAGGAGCGCGAGCGACGCCGCGGCGGCGCCTACGCGGAGGCGCGACGGGCGAAGCGCCGGAATGCCGTCACCTCCTCGACCGCGGCGGCGAGCGGCGTCTCGCCGTCCCACGCGACGACGGGGACGCCGGTGCGCCGCAGCGCGCCGCGCGTCGCCTCGCGCTCCAGCAGCCAGATGCGGTGCGCGAGCGCGCCGCCGCGCCCGCGGGCCGGCGTCACGAACCGCTCCGGCGAGACCTCGACGACGGCGAGGTCGAAGCCGCGCCCGCGCAGGTCGAGCAGCGCTCGCGCCGCCCGCTCGTCGAGGAGCGGCGACACGGCGAGCACGAGCGCCTTCGGCGGCAGCGTCCGCCGCGGCAGCACGTCGAGGTCGCGCCACGCGTACGTCAGCGCGGCCCGCGTGTCGAGCGTCGCGTCGACGATGCGGTACAGCTGCGCCAGGCCGGCGCCGGGATGGAGCCAGCTCAGGACGCCGCCGAACGAGACGAGGCCGACGCGGTCCCTGTGGCGCAGGTACGCGTCGGCGAGGCCCACGACCGCGCGCACCGACAGGTCGAGCGTCCCGCCCTCGTCCGGCCCCGCCTCGGCGAGCGCGTCGAGCATGAGGACGACGTCCGCGTTCCGCTCCGCGTGCCGGTCGTTGACCCACAGCTCCTGCCGCCGCGCCGACGCGCGCCAGTTGACGCGCCGGATCCGGTCGCCGGCGACGAACGGCCGCAGGTCGGCGAACTCGATCCCCTCGCCCTTCTCGCGGGCGACCCGGTTCCCCGTCGACGCCTGCGTCTCGGCCGGGCGGACGAGGGCGCGCAGCTGCTCGGCGCGCGGGTACGCGCGGACGTCGAACGCGCTCCCGCCCACGGCCTCGTGCGAGACGAGCCGCAGCGCGTCGGACGCGCGGACGACGACCTGGCCGACGCGGTACGCGCCCCAGCGGCGGACGCGCAGCCGCAGCCGTACCTCCTCGACGCGGCGCGGCCGCAGCCGGAACGCGAGCGGGTTGCGCCCCCCGACGACCTCCAGGCCCGGCGGAAGGACGAGCGCCACCTCGAGGCGCGCCACCGGCGCGTCCGCCTCGACGCGCAGCACCAGCTCCAGCTCCTCCCCCTGGAGCAGGCGCTCCCGCTCCACCTCGGTCGTGACGCGGACGCGCGGGTCGCGCGCCGACGCGAGCGCGAACGCCGGCAGGAGCACGAACGGCAGCGCGCACACGGCGAGCTCCGGCCGCGCCGCCGCCAGCGCGCCGAGCAGCGCGAGCGCTCCGAGGCCCGCGTAGCCGCCGAGCCGCGGCGCGTGGACGCGTCTCACGCGTCGCCGCGGACGAGGTCCTCGGCCGGCGGCGTCGGCACGAGCTCGAGCGCCTCGCGGACGACGTCCTCCGGCCGGATACGCTGCACCCACAGCTCCGGGCGGAGCATCAGCCGGTGCGCGAGCGCGGGGACGGCGAGCGCCTTCACGTCCTCCGGCACGACGTAGTCCCGCCCGCGCACCGCCGCGCGGCAGCGCGCGAGCTTCAGGAGCGCGAGCGCGCCGCGCGGGCTCGAGCCGACGTGGACGCGGGGGCTCTCGCGCGTCGCGGCGACGACGTCGACGATGTAGAGGCCGAGCGACTCCGCCACGTAGACGTCCTCCACGGCCGCCTGGAGCCGCAGCAGCCCCTCCCGGTCGACGACCGGCGACAGCTCCACGTCGTCGGCCGCGCGCTCCATCCGCAGCTCGAGCACCCGCCACTCGTCCTCGCGCGACGGGTAGCCGATCCCCGTGCGCAGGACGAAGCGGTCGAGCTGCGCCTCCGGCAGCGGGTACGTGCCCTCGTACTCGATCGGGTTCTGCGTCGCGATCACGAGGAACGGCCGCTCGAGCGGGTGCGTCGTCCCCTCGATCGTCACCTGCCGCTCCTGCATCGCCTCGAGCAGCGCCGCCTGCGTCTTCGGCGGGGCGCGGTTGATCTCGTCGCCGAGGAGGAGGTTCGTGAAGATCGGCCCGGGGCGGAACTCGAAGTCGGCGCGCCGCTGGTCGAAGATCGACGAGCCGGTGACGTCGGACGGCATCAGGTCGGGCGTGAACTGGATGCGGGCGAACCGCATGTCGCACGCCTGCGCGAACGACCGCGCGATCAGCGTCTTCGCGAGACCCGGGAAGTCCTCGAGCAGGACGTGGCCGTCGGCGAGCAGGCCGACGAGGACGAGCTCGAGCTGCTCGCGCTTGCCGACGACGGCGCGCTCCACCTCGTCGAGGATCCGCTCCGCCGTGCGCGCGACCTGCTCGACGTCGCTCACGCCGCGATTCTCTCGATCGCGGCGACCGTCCGCTCGATCTGGTCGAGGGACGGGCCGCGCGCGAAGCGGTCCGGCGGCTCGGGGCGGTCGGCGCGCAGGAGCTCCCACGCCTCGTCGCCGAGGAGCCGCCGCGCGCGACCGTCGTCGGCGTCGAGGTCGACCCCGTGCCTCGCCGCGAGCGCGTCGGCGGCGGCGTGGCGCAGCGGCGGCCGCAGGCCGTGGTGGAAGTCGCCGGCGGCCGCGGTCGCGAGCGCGAGCAGCCCCTCCAGGCGGAGCAGCCGGTCCGGGCGGTCCGCGACGGCGCTCCGCCGGCGCGGCGCGGCGGGGAAGACGGACGGGCCGCCGCGCGTCGCCGCGACGGCCGCGCGCGCGAGCGCCTGCAGGAGCACGGCCCCCGCGTACACGAGCAGGACGTCGAGCACGAGCGCGCGATCGACGTTCGAGAAGAGGAGCAGCGCGGCCGCGGCTGCCGCGCCGAACAGGAGCGCGGCGGCCGCACCGAGCCAGCGGAGCATCACGCCGCCGCCCGCAGGTCGTCGCGCACGGCGGCGAGCGCGTCGATCGCCTCCGCCTTCATCTCGTCGTCGATCGGGTGCGGGCTGAACTTCGCGCGCTCGAACAGCGTCGTGAGGTCGAGCGCGGCGGCCACCGGCACGTCGAGGCCGCGCAGCGCGCGCGCGAGGTACTCGAGCGGCGCCTCCGAGGGCCGGCGCCGCACCCCGGATGCGCCGAGCGCCCGCTCCATCCGCGCGTACGCCGCGATCACCGCCCGCCGCGCGTCGCGCTCGGCGCGCAGGTCCTCGAGCGTCTCGTCGAGGACGAGCGCGAGCTGCTCCTCGACGCGCGGCGTGCGGAGCGCGAGCGCCCGCCGCCGTCGCCGCCGCCGGAGCTCCGCCGCGGCGAGCGCCGCCGCGAGCGCGGCCGCGAGGACGAGCGCCGGCCCCTCCCGGAACTCGGCGGCGGGCGCTCCCGGACGGTCCTCGAAGTCGATTCCGCCTCCGCCCGACTGCTCCCGCTCCTGCAGGTCGAGCGCGTCGAAGAAGCCGTCCTCGATCGCGATCCGCATGCCGTAGAAGAAGGCGACCGCCGTCGCGGCCGAGAGCGCGACGACGAGGAGGTAGTCCGCGAGCCCGCGCTCGTTCGGCGGCGGCGCGCCGGGCCGCCGGACGAGCAGCGCGGCGAGGAGGATCGCCGCGAACAGGACGACGCCGAGCGTGAAGACGTAGTCGAAGAACGCCTGCGGCACGCCGCGGGGCGCGGCGGCGATGGAGCCGCGGCCGCGGGCGCCGCTCGCGACCGCGACGACGAGCAGCAGGAGGAGGACGGCGATCACCGCGAGCGCGGAGCGGCCGCCGCGCGCGCGCGGGAGCCCGCGGCGCCCCGGTACGCGCTCGCCCTCCACTGCGGCGCCCACGTTAGACGAGCACCGTCACCGCGTCGCGCTCCGCCTCGAACAGGGCCTCCTCGACGTCGCCGAGATCCTCGCCGTCCGCCTGGAGCGGCATCGGGCCGTCGCAGACGACGCGGACCCGGTCGAGGTCGTGCGCGTAGAGCACGCCGCGCGCGCCGGCAGCGCCGCGCCGCCTCATTGCCACCGCGAGCAGCCGCGGCACCGTGCGCATCCGCACCTCGCGCGGCGCGACGAGGTCGATCCCGAGCTCGAATCGCGCCTCGGGCGCGAGCCGGAGCGGGAGCGGCCCGACGTAGGAGTAGACGTCGCAGTTCGCGACGAGCACGAACGCGGCGCGGCCGTGACCCTCGATCTCGAGCGTCGGCGCGAACCGGCCGCCGTGGTCGACGAGCGCGCGCACCGCCTCCCACGCGAAGGCGGCGTCGCCGGGGCGGCTGCCGTCGCTCCCGCGCCCGTGCGCCTCCACGCGCCGGACGAGCTCCGCGTCGAGGCCGAGCCCGGCGCTGAAGCCGAAGCGGCGGCCGTTGACGCGGCCGACGGAGATCCGGCGCGTGCGCCCGCGCGCGAGCCGCTCGGCGGTGCGGAGCGCGCCCGCCGGCAGCCCGAGCGCGCGCGGCAGGACGCTCGTCCCGCCGCCGGGAATGAACCCGAGCGGCGTATCGCGGTCGGCGCCGTTCAGGACCTCGTTGAAGCCGCCGTCGCCGGAGAAGACGTAGACCGCGTCCGCCTCGGGACACACCTCGCGGGCGATCTCCGTGGCGTGGCCGCGCCCGCGCGTCAGCTCCACCCGCGGCCCCCCGAGGACGGCCGCGACCTCCTCGATCAGCCGCTTCGTCACCCCCGTCGCGTACGGGTTGACGATCAGCACGCTGCCCGCCACGGGCGCAGCATAGGGCGCCGGGCGATTAAGCCTCGTGCCGCCGGGAGAGACAACGACGGTCAATCGAGCGTGGGGGTACGCACATGACCGAAGCTGGATACGACCGCCCGGCGGCGACGACGGCCGGCCAGGGCTACTACGCGCCCGCGGGGATGCTCGGGCGGCTCGACTGGGGCGCGATCGTCGCGTCCGTCGTCGCCGGCATCGGGATCACGATCCTCCTGGTCACGATCGGGGCCGCGATCGGCATCGAGGCGGCGGACGACACGGACGACAACGCCGGCCGCATCGCGGCGGGCGTCGGCACCTGGACGGTGATCTCGGCGCTCCTCGGGACGCTGATCGGCACGTTCATCGGCGGCCGCTTCAGCCGGTGGCAGTCGCCCGGCTCCGCGACGTACCACGGGATCACGTCGTGGGGCCTGACGACGCTCCTCGGCGCGTGGCTGGGCGCGTCGGGCGCGCTGGGGCTGCTCGGCGCCGCGCTCGGTCGCGAGGACGTCGGCCCGCAGCAGGCGCAGCAGGCGGAGCAGGGCGCCCCGGCCGAGGCCGCGCAGCAGGCGGCGGACGCCATCTCCTGGGGCGGCTGGGCGCTCGCGCTCGGGATGCTGCTGACGCTGCTGGCCGCGATCATCGGCTGGTGGCTCGGCTCGCGGACGCGGCTCGCGGACGCCGAGTCGGACACGCCTGGCGACCGCGGCACGACGCGCGGCGACGGCGGCGGCGGGCGCCCGAACACGCTGACGGGCACGTAGTCACGGGACGGGCGGCGGGGCCGGACGGCCCCGCCCCTACCCGGGCGTCGCGTAGCCGCGCATCCCGTCGACGAGGAGCGCGTGGAACCGGTCTGCGAGCTCGTCCGTGTCGCGGCCGGGCGCGAGCCACGTGTACGCCCAGTTCGCGGCGGACAGCGCGAGCAGCGCCGCCGCGGCCTCGTCGAGGTCGGTCCGCAGCTCCCCGAGCTCGCGCCCCTCGCGGAAGAGCGCCCGCCACCGCTCCTCGTAGCGGCGGCGCTCGGCGAGGATCTCGTCGCGCGCGTCGCCTTCGAGGTACCGCCACTCGCGGACGAAGACCGTCGCGACGTCGAGCTGCTCGGCGACGACGCGGAGGTGCGCGCGGAGCGCGAGGCGGATGCGCTCCGTCGCCGGCAGCCGGACGTCGATCGAGTCGAGCGCCGCGTGGAACGCGGCGGCCCCGTCCCGCATCGTGGCGTGCAGCAGCTCCTGCTTCGAGCGGATGTGCGCGTAGAGCGACCCCTTCTGCACGCCCATCGCCTCGGCGAGGTCGCCGATCGAAGTGCCGTGGTAGCCGCGCTCCGCGAACAGGCGCGCCGCCTCGCGCGTCAGCTCCGAGCGCCGGCCGGACACGCTCGGGAGCCTAACCGGCGCGGCGGGAGGGGCCGGCGGACCCGGCCCCTCCCGATCGCGCGCGGACGCTAGTCCCCGTACAGGGCGACGTCGTGGAACGTCGTCCCCGTGAGACCGCCCTGGAGGACGATCCGGACCTGCGACGTGTCGGCCGGGACGCTGACCGTCTGGTCGAGCGACCCGAGCACCGGGAGGCTCACCGACGAGAGCAGCGCGCCCGTCCCCGACAGGTGCTGGAGCACCACCGTCCCCGCCGCGCCCTCGGAGGCGACGACGAGGTCGTAGCTCCCGCCGGGGACGACGTCGATCGCGCTCGAGCTCCACGCGGCCGCCGGCCCGGCGGTGACGGAGTGGCCGTCGTACGTCGCGCCGGAGCCGGAGGACGTCCACCCGTCCGGCGACGACCCGTTCGACGACTGCTCGAACGACGAGTTCTGCACCTTGTTGCCGCGGACGGTGACCCGCAGCGTGCCGACGTTGTTCGCCTCGTCGGCCTCCGCGACCGCGCCGTCAGCGTCCGCGGTGATGCGGATCGTCCGCTCGCCGCTCACGTCCCTCGTGTCCCAGTCGACGGCGACCGTCGCCGACCCGCCGGCAGCGATCGCCGGCGTGGCGACCGAGCCGATCACGGTGCCGTCCTCGAGCACGAAGCGCGTGGTGGAGGCCGGCGCGTCGGCCTCGCCGCCGTTCGCGATCGTCGCCCGCAGCGTCACCTTCTGCCCCTGCCGCGCCTTGTTGTTCGACGCCGTGGCGTCGGCGACCGTGAGGTCGGGGAGCTTCGGCGGCTCCTCGACGACCACCGGCATGTGGACACGCGAGTCGCACGGCCCGCCGGTCGCGCCGGGGCACGGCTGCCGCGAGTCGTAGTAGATCGTGAACTCGACGGCCTGGTCGAGCAGGAACACCGGCTCGACGTGGAGCGTGAACCGGTGCGACGCGGTGACCTCGGGGACGTTCACCGTCGCGCGGAGCAGCTTCGGCACGCCCGTGCCGGCGACGCCCGCGGAGACGCGCTCCTGGACGACGCGGACGCCGTCCGCCCACAGCGAGATGTCCCAGCTGGTGCCGACGGCCGCGCACGTGAGGCCGCACTGCGCCCACCACTCGACCGTCATCGGCCCGCTCAGCGTCGTCGGCCCGCGCTCCCGGTCGACCGCGGGGCACTGCCGCTCGGCGGTGTTCGCCGGGTTGTCCTTCCGCAGGCACCAGATCCACGACGGGTCGTAGATCGTCCGGTCGTTGGCACCGTCGGCCGCCCACTCCGCCGGGCCGCCCTTCCAGGACGCGGCCGGGGACGGCGACAGCTCGCCGCTCTCGAGCAGCATCGGCCCGGCACAGGCGAGCAGGTCGGTCTTGCCGTCGCCGGTGCAGTTCCCCTCGCCCGGATGGCCGGAGGCGTGGTCGGCGCCGTCGAGCGACGCGTTCCCGTGGAAGTGGAGCGTCAGGCGGTCCGCCGTCGGCCCGGCCGCGCCGCGGCGGACGGCGACCGTGAGGTGCGCCGCCGGGACGCCCGCGACGCTCGGCGTGAGCGTGACGCGGCCGAACCGCCAGGCGTTGCCGTCGGCGGCGGTCGCCGTCACGCGGACCGTCTGGGTCGCGCCGGGCGCGAGCGTGAAGCTGCTCGGCTCGACCGCGAGGGAGAGACCCTCGGAGCCGGCCGCCGCGGCCGTCCACGTGACGGTCGTCGCCGCGGACGAGCGGACGACGCGCGTCCACGTGCACGTGCCGGGGCACGCGCCGTGCGCGAGCGTCGGCAGGTTCAGCGCCGCCGGACTCCCGCCGGCGGCCGGATCGGCGGCCTCGTAGTTCGCCACCGTCTCGTCGAGCACGAGCCCCGCGCGGCCCGCGCGCGTGAGGTCGATGCGGCCGCCGCCCATGTCGAACGGGTCGGCCGCGGTCGCCGCGTCCTCCTTGCGGACGCCGTCGTACTTCGCCGTCGTCACGAGCGCCGACCGCACCTCGTCCGGCGTCCACTGCGGCCGGAGCGCGCGCAGCAGCGCCGCCGCACCCGCGGTGTGGGGGCTCGACATCGAGGTCCCGCTGATCACGCCGTACTCCGGCGGCGCGGTCGGGTTGACCGTGTTGAACGCCGCCAGGATGTCGACGCCCGGCGCGGTCACGTCGGGCTTGATCAGGTCACGCACCGACGGGTTCGGGCCGCGCGAGCTGAAGGACGCCATCACGTCGCCGTTCTGCGGCGACTCGTCGACGCTCATGCCGGTGATCCGCGCCGTGTGGCCGGTCCCCGACGCGAGCCACGCCTTCAGCGCGAGGCCCTGCCTGTACGTCAGGTGGACGCCCGGGAGGACGTGCGCGTCGCCGGTGAGCGAGTCGCCGCTCGCCTGGTCGTTGACGAGCACGTAGCCGCCGGCGCCGCCTTCCTTCACGTTCTGGCCCTTCGCGACGCGGCCGTACGTGCCGCGGTCGCAGACGACGATCTCGCCGTTGAACGTCCCCGGCGGGAACGGGTTGATCGCGGACGAGCCGTCGGGCGCGGCCGGGCCCTCGCCGCAGAGCGGCGAGCCGTAGTCGCCGGCGTAGACGATCCGGGCGGGGCCGTAGCCGGCGGTGACGCCCTTGCCGCGCATGTCGCCGGGCGCCGCGCTGCCGCCGCCGGTCATCCCGACGAGCGAGTTCGGGAAGTCGCGGTTGTGCGTGCTCGCTCCGACCGCGGTCACCCACGGCGCGTCGGCGGGGGAGCCCATCGTCGCCGCGCCGGGGCCGCTGTTGCCGGCCGAGGTGGCGACGAACACGCCCGCGGCACGCGCGTTGCGGAACGCGACGGCGTCGAGGTCGCTCCACGGGTCGCTGGAGGCGCCGCCGATCGAGTAGTTGATGACGTCGACCCGGTCGAGCGTCGCCTGGTTGATCGACGCGAGGATCGCCGAGATCGGGCACGTCGTGATGCACGCCTTGTAGGTGATGAGGTTCGCGTGCGGCGCGACGCCGGAGATGCGGCGCTCGATCCTCGTCGTGGGCGCGTCGAGCCGCGCGTCGAGGACGTTGCCGACGGAGGTGCCGGCCGTGTGGCTGCCGTGCCCGTTCGTGTCCTCGGGGGTCGTGCCCGTGAAGTCCCAGGCGCCGATCAGCTTGTCGTTGCAGAGCGGCGCGCCGAGCACCGGGTCGCAGGCGCCGTAGAAGCGGCCGCGCGGGTTCCGGTGCACGTAGCCGTCGACCGGGCCGACCTCCGCGAACGACGGGTGGTCGTGGTTGATGCCGGTGTCGATGACGCCGACGACGACGCCCTCGCCCTTCGTCCCGGCCACGCCGCCGGTGTCCGACCCCGACCAGACGCCGGGCGCGCCGATCCACTCGGGCCCCGCGTCCGTCAGCAGCTCGCGGTGGAATTCCTGCACGACGCGGCTGACGCCGGGCACGTCCTCCACGAGCGCGGCCTCGGCCGGGCTTAGGCGGACGGCGAACCCGTTCAGCACCGCGTCGTAGCGGTGGAGCGGCTCGAGCGAGCGCCCGACCGTCGCCCCCGCGGCGGCGAGGACTGCGTCCTGGCGCGACGCGAGGAACTCGCGGTAGGCGCGCGACGCCGCGGCGTCCGGGTCGAGGCGCGACGCGCCGGTGACCGCGGGATCCGTCGCGGCGAGCCCGTCGATGCCGCCGCGGTAGACCGCGAGCGGCGCCTCGTCGAGGACGACCACGTGGACCGCGCGCTCGGTCGAGGCGGCGGGACTCGCGGCCCCGACCGCCGCGACGACCGCGGCGGAGAGCAGGACGAACAGCAACAGCGACCGTCTCACAACGACCTCCGTCTCAGGGGCGGCGCCGTCCTGCTCGCAAGCCTGATCGTGTGCGCCGGTCAGCTCTTCCGAGCAACCGGCACCCCCCGGTTCACTTTTTTCGCTGGGTAATGCGGCTGGCACTTTTACCACATCAGTGCCGACGTCAAACGCCCCACCTGCTCCGCATTCGTCGATTGAATGGTCAGTCAAATCTCGCACGAAATTCGATTGACGGATCAATCAAACGCCGGCCACCGGGCTTCGCCCTCGGCCGCCTCCGGGTACGATCTCCCTAACGATCGTTTGGTTGGAGGTGGCGATGAGCGCGCGCGAGCAGGACGTTCCCCGCAACGAGCAGGAATTTCTCGAGTACGTCCGGGCCGGCGGGCAGGTCGAGTCGTACGACTGGATGCCCGACGACTACCGGCGGAAGCTGATCAAGTTCATCGAGATGCACGGCAACTCGGAGCTGATGGGCGTGCTTCCGGAGCGCGAGTGGATCCTGCGCGCGCCGACGCTGCAGCGGAAGCTCGCCCTGACCGCGAAGGTGCAGGACGAGGTCGGGCACGCGCAGCTGATCTACCGCGTCGTCGAGGACCTCGGCAAGCCGCGCGAGGCGTGCCTCGCGGACCTCGTCTCCGGCCGCTCGAAGTTCCACAACGTGTTCCACTACCCGACACGGACGTGGGGCGACGTCGGCGTGATCGCGTGGCTCGTCGACGCCGCCGCGATCATCAGCCAGAAGGCGCTCCTCAAGTGCTCGTACGCGCCGTACGCGCGGATCATGAAGAAGATCTGCTGGGAGGAGTCGTTCCACATCCTCCACGGCCGCGACGTGATCCTGACGATGATGAACGGCACCGACGCGCAGCGCGAGCTGGTGCAGGAGGCGCTCAACCGCTGGTGGGGGCCGCTCATGCACTTCCACGGGAACCCGATCCCGGCCGAGGACGACCCGATGGTGCAGTGGCGGATCAAGAGCCAGGCGAACGAGGAAGCGCGCCAGCAGTTCCTCGACGGCTACGTCCCCCAGATCTGGGAGCTCGGGCTGACGGTGCCGGACCCGGCGCTGCGCAAGGACGAGGAGACGGGCACGTGGCACTACACGGAGCCCGACTGGGACGAGCTGAAGGCCGTCGTCACCGGGCACGGCCCGATGACGGAGGAGCGGCTCGGCTTCCGGCGCGTGACGCGCGAGGAGACGGAGTGGGTGCGCCGGGCGGTCCTCGCCGAGGCGGCGTGAACACGGTCTACGAGGTGTTCCGCCAGGAGCGGAAGGGGCAGCCGTTCCAGCACGCGGGCTCCGTGGTCGCGCCGGACCGGGCCTTCGCCGACGTCTACGCGCGCGAGCAGTACGGCCGCCGCGGCGAGTCGGCCGCGCTCTGGGTCGTCCCGCGCGACGCGATCGTCGAGATCGACGAGTTCGTCGACGAGCTCGAGCGGAACTACCACCGCGTCGACGGGTACTCGCTGAAGGAGAAGCTGAGGGAGGCGCGCGCACGTGCGGGAACGGCGTGAGCTCGACCGCCTGCTGGAGATCGCCGACGACGAGCTGATCCTCGGCTGGCGCGACTCGGAGTGGACGGGGATCGCGCCGTTCCTCGAGGAGGACGTCGCGTTCTCGTCGATCGCGCAGAACGAGATCGGGCACGCGCGCGCTCTCTACGAGCTCGTCGCGCGCGAGCTCGGGACGAGCGCCGACGAGCTGGCGCTCGACCGGCGCCCGGAGGAGTACCGCTGCGCGCCGCTCGTCGAGCTGCGCCGGCTCGAGTGGGCGCGGACGATCGCGCGCCACTTCCTCTACGAGACGGCCGACGAGATCCGGATCGCGGCGCTGAAGGCGTCCGACGACGCGGAGGTCGCCGGCCTCGCCGCGAAGATCGACCGCGAGGAGGCGTACCACCGGATGCACGCAGAGATGTGGGTCGACCGGCTGCTCGCCTCGGAGGAAGGGCGGGCGAAGCTGCGCGAGGCGGTCGAGGAGCTCTGGCCGTACGCGTCCGGCGTCCTGGACGAGGAGCTGCGGCCGCGGTGGGCGGAACGCGTGCGCGACCGGCTCGGCTTCGACCTGCCCGACGCGGAGCCCGTGACGCGCGAGCAGCACACCGACGAGCTGCGGGAGCTGTGGGAGGAGATGACGATGGTGCGCCGGAGCGCGCCGGCGGGGACGTCGTGGTGAGCGTGACGGCGGAGCAGGTCTGGGACGCGCTCGGCGAGATCCCGGACCCGGAGATCCCGGTCATCTCGCTCGTCGACCTCGGTGTCGTGCGCGACGTCGCGGTCGAGGGGGAGCGCGTGCGCGTCGACTTCACGCCCACCTTCCTCGGCTGCCCGGCGCTCGAGACGATGCGGCTCGCGATGGAGCAGCAGATCCGCGAGCTGGGGGCCGAGCCCGACGTCCGCGTGATCCACGACGACTCGTGGTCGACGGACCGCATCACCGCGCAGGGGCGCGCGAAGCTCCGCGAGTCCGGGTTCGCGCCGCCGTCGCCGCGGCAGGCGGACGCGCCGACGCTCGTGCAGCTGCGGTCGAACGCGTTCCGCTGCCCCTACTGCAACTCGACGCAGACGCGGCTCGAGAACATCTTCGGCCCGACGCCGTGCCGCTCGATCCGCTACTGCGAGAGCTGCCGGCAGCCGTTCGAGCAGTTCAAGACGATCTAGCGTCGCGGAACCGGAAGCCGCCGCCGTTCGCGCGCGCGGCCGACCGACGTCCTCGCGCCGGCCGGCCGCTCCGCGCGTTCGCTACGGACGCGCCATGTCGCTGACGCAGTCTCCCTGGTTCCGGTAGGCCGGGTCGTTGAACGTCGCCCAGCCGCCGTTCTTGCAGTCCTGCTTCGACCGCGGTCGGCGTGCGACCTCGAAGTCGTAGGTGGTGTCGTTGAACGTGACGCCGTCCGCGGCGACGGTCCAGCCGGGGTTGAAGCTGCCGACGTTCACGCCGATGCCGAGCACGACCGCGTCGGGGCACATGGCCTGGACCTGCTCCAGCGTGTAGAACGGCGGCCCGCCCGCGCCGGCCGCGAGCACGCACGTGCCGTCGGCGACGGTGCGCGACGACCAGAAGCGGCCGGCGTCGACGTCCCACTGCTGCCAGGTCGCGGGCGCGACGGTGCCGTTCCAGTACGGCTCGTAGACGAGCGTGGTGAAGCCGCCGGTGGCGTCGCCGTTGACGTCGATCTGGAGCTGGAACGACGGCGCGGCGATCGGGGGCTGCGGCGTCGGCACCTGGTACGTCCAGTACGACAGCGTGGTGACGCCGGCGAGCGGCGTCCCCGCGTGCGCGAGCGTGAAGTAGTCCGCCTTGGCCGCCGTGGACGCGTCGGTGCGCAGCTCGAGCGAGCCGGAGCCGAGCCCCGGAGGCGCGCCGTGGTCCTCGGTGAAGCGGACGCTGCCGCCCGGTCGCGTGTCGAGCGGGTGCCAGCTCGACGAGTTCTCCGTGACGACGATCGTGGCCGCGGCGGCGACACCGGTGATCGCCAGCGCGACGACGGCGGCGAGCGGCGTGGCGAGCAGCCGTCGCACGGTCGTGGCGTGCATTCGTCCTCCCTTCGTCGGCGCCCGGACGTGGGCGCGTCGCCCCGTCACCCTACGCCGTCGCGGCCGCGCGTGCACGCCACGTGCTTCCCCGACCGCGTCTGTACGCTTGCGGCATGCGCGTCGAGATCCACTACTGCCCCGTCTGAGCGGGCTACGACCGCCGAGCCGCGAGTCTCGCGGCTGAGCTCAACTCGAGGACGTCCGCCGACGCCGAGATCGTCGAGGGCGAGAAGAGCCAGTTCGACGTCCTCGTCGACGGCACGCTCGTCTTTTCGAAGCAGCGGGAGGGGCGGTTCCCGGAGCACGACGAGATCGTCGCCGCCCTCGGCTGACGCTCCGCTACCGTCGCCGTGTGTCCAGGTGCGTGCCGCCGCTCCTCGCGCTCGCGCTCCTCGCCGGGTGCGGCGGCGACGACGGGCGGATGAGCCTCGAGGAGTTCCGCGCCGAGGCCAACGCGATCTGCGCGGAAGCCGAACGGGAGCTGCGTGCGTTGCCGCCGCCCGAGGACAGCGCCGAGGGCGTCGCGACGTACGCGGAGCGCGCGGTCCCGATCCTCGCGGAGCGGCTCGACGAGCTGTCGGAGCTGAGCCCGCCGGAGGAGGAGCAGACGCCGTTCGACGCGCTGCTCGAGGAGGCGGAGAACGAGCTCGAGGCGCTCCGCGACCTGCAGCGCGCGGCGTCGCGCGCCGACGCCGGGTCCGCGGCCGACGCGGCCAGCCGCGGACGCGTCGCCACCGTCCGGGTCAACGTCCTCGCCGTCCGCCTCGAGGTTCGCGACTGCGTGCGGAGGCCCGCGGCGTAGTGGCGGTGCTCGCGCTCTCGCGCGTCCGCTTCCCCGACACGGAGCTCGGCGAGCTCTTCGTCGGCGCCCTCCGCCAGCGCTCGCACCTCGTCGACGGGTTCTGCGGCTTCCAGCGGCTCGAGGTGCTCTCGCCCGCGCGCGCCGACGGCGACTGGGTGCTCGCGACGTGGTGGGAGACGCGGGACGACCTTCGCCGGTGGCTCCGCAGCAGCGAGCACCGCGAGACGCACGAGCGGACGCCGGAGGCGCTGCGGCCGTACCTCCGCGAGGCGCGCGTCGAGGTGTACGAGGTGCGGGCGTGACGCGCGACGCCGCCGAGATCGCGCTCCACCAGCACGTCGTCGCGCGGCGCGCGACCGACCTGGTGTACGAGCGGATGCCGGAGCTCGCCGGCGCGTACGGGCCGCACGGCAGGCACGCGTGCGAGCGCGACGCGGCGTTCCACGTCCGCTTCCTGCTCGCCTCCGTCGCGATCGAGGACCGCAGCGTGTTCGAGGACTACGCGGTCTGGACGCGCGACCTGCTCGCGCGCTTCGGGATCCCGGCCGCGCACGTCGCCGCGGCGTTCGAGGCCGTCGGGGACGCGCTCGAGGAGCTCCTGCCGACGGCGGCGGCGACGGCGCTCCCGTACCTCGAGGCGGGGGAGGCGGCGCTTGGCCGCTGACCCGCGGCGTCTCGCGGCCGCATACGTCGAGCACGCGCTCGCCGGCGACAAGCCGCGGGCGCTCGCGACCGTGCTCGAGCCGCTGCGCGACGAGCGGATCGAGCTGACGGCGCTGTACGACGAGGTGCTGGCGCCGGCGTCCGCGCACGTCGGGGACTTGTGGCACTCCGGCGAGATCACCGTCGCGGACGAGCACTTCTCGACGCGCCTGACGCAGGAGGCGATGGCGCGCGCCCGGGCGCTCGCCGAGGCGCGGGCGCAGGAGCGGCGGGGCCGCGTCGTGCTCGCGTGCCCGCCGGACGAGCACCACGAGCTCGGGCTCCGCATGCTGGAGGACGTCCTCGAGGCGGACGGGTGGGAGGTGCACGCGCTCGGCGCGGGGACACCGGCGCGCGACCTCGTCGCGTACGTGGCGAAGGTACGGCCCGTCGCCGTCGCGCTCTCGTGCGGGACGCCCATCGCGATCCCGGGCCTGCTCGAGGCGGTGGAGCTGCTGCGCGCCGGGGACCCGGGCGTGCGCATCGTCCTCGGCGGCCGCGCCGTCGAGCGCTACCCGGCGATCGCCGGCGCCGCCGGGGCGACGGCGACGTTCACGACGCTGGCGGAGGCGCGCTCGGGGATCGCAGCGCTCGCCGGCTGAGCTCGTCCTCGACCGCCGCGGGGTCGAGGCCGCGCGCGGCCAGCAGCACGTACGCGTGGAACAGGAGGTCGGCGACCTCCTCGACGACGCGCTCGTCGCTCTCGCCGACGGCGGCGAGCGCGGCTTCGACGCCCTCCTCCGCGACCTTCCGCGCCGCCGCCGCCGGCCCGCCGGCGAGGAGGCTCGCGACGTACGACTCGGCGGGATCCGCGGCGCGCCGCTCCAGCACGCGCTGCCAGAGCCACGGCGCGAAGCAGCTCGTCGAGCCGGTGTGACACGCCGGCCCCGCTGCGCGGACGCGGAGGAGGATCGCGTCCCCGTCGCAGTCCTCGCGCAGCTCCTCGACCGCGAGCGTGTTCCCCGACGTCTCGCCCTTCCGCCAGAGCCGCCGCCGCGAGCGGCTCCAGAACCACGCCTCGCCCGTCTCGCGGGTGCGACGGAGCGCCTCGCCGTCCATCCAGGCGAGCATCAGCACGCGGCCGTCGTCCGCGTCCTGGACGATCGCGGCGCGGAGCTCAGGCGGCATCGCGGAGGGGGACGCCGAGCGCGCGCAGCTCGCGCCGGAGCGACGCGAGCCGCGACGGGCGCTCGTGGAGGATCGAGGCGAGGAGCGCCGCCTGCGCGACCTCGAGCGCGACGGCGACGTGGCGCGCGCCGCCCGCCCCGCCGGACGCGATCACCGGGACCGGCACCGCGTCCGCGACCGCGCGCGTCAGCTCGAGGTCGTAGCCCCGGCGCGTTCCGTCGGCGTCGATCGACGTGAGCAGGATCTCTCCCGCGCCGCGCTGCGCCGCCTCCTGCGCCCACGCGACGGCGCCGCGCCCGGTGGGACGCGTCCCCGCGTGCGAGTGCACCTCGCCGCCGGCCGCGTCGATCGCCACCACGACGGCCTGTGACCCCAGCAGCCGCGCGAGCTCGCCGATCAGCTCCGGCCGCTCCAGCGCCGCGCTGTTCACCGCGACCTTGTCGGCGCCCGCGCGCAGGAACGCCTCGGCGTCCGCGGCGCTGCGGACGCCGCCGCCGACGGTGAACGGGATAGAGACGCGCTCCGCGACCTCGCCGACGAGCGCGAGGAGCGCCGGCCGCCCCTCGACGGTCGCCGCGACGTCGAGGTAGACGAGCTCGTCCGCCCCCGCGTCGGAGTACGCGGCCCCGAGCGCGACGGGGTCGCCCGCGTCGCGAAGGCCGCGGAACCGGACGCCCTTGACGACGCGCCCGCCGGCGACGTCGAGGCAGGGGATCAGGCGCGGGAGAGGCATGTCGCGAGGTAGCGGGCGCCGGCCGCGCCGCTGCGCTCCGGGTGGAACTGGACGCCGACGAAGCTCCCGGCGCGCGCCTCGGCGACGATCCCCTCGGACACGGCCGTCGCCGCCGGTGTCTCGGCGGCGTACGAGTGCGCGAACCAGTACGCGCCGGCGCCGGGCTCGACGGTCGCCCACCCGATCCGCGGGACGCGACCTTCGCGCAGGCGGACGGCACGCCCCGGGAGCAGGGCGAGGCCGTCGACGCCGCCGTCCTCGGCCGTGGACTCGAGCGCGAGCTGGAGGCCGAGGCAGATCCCCAGCGTCGCGCCGCCGCCGGCGACCCGCGCGCGGAGCGCGTCCGCGAGGCCGCGGTCGCGCAGCCGCGCCATCGCGGTCGCCGCGGAGCCGACGCCGGGGAGGACGGCCAGGTCGGCAGCGGCGACCGCGCGCGGGTCGTCGGTGACGGAGGCGGAGGCGCCGAGGCGCGCGAAGGCCGCGACGACCGAGCGGCCGTTCCCGGCGCCGTAGTCGCAGACGGCGACGTTCACAGCAGCCCCTTCGTCGACGGCACGCCCTCGCGGCCGAGGCGCGTGGCCGCGCCGAGCGCGCGGCCGACGGCCTTGAACGCCGCCTCGGCGACGTGGTGGGGATCGTCGCCGGTCGCCTCCACGTGGAGCGCGAGCCGACCCGCCTGCGCGAGGCTGCGCAGGACGTGCCCGGCGAGCCCCGGGTCGTGCTCCAGCCGGAGCTGCGCCCACGGCCGCCCGCCGAGGTCGATCGCGGCGCGCGCGAGCGCGTCGTCCATCGGCACGACCGCGTCGCCGTAGCGCGCGATCCCGCGCCGGTCGCTGAGCGCCCGGTCGAGCGCCTCGCCGAGCGCGAGCGCCGCGTCCTCCGCGGTGTGATGGTCGCCGGTCTCGAGGTCGCCGACGCCCTCGAGCACGAGGTCGAGCCCGCCGTGGAACGCGAGCTGCTCCAGCAGGTGGTCGTAGAGGCCCGCGCCGGTGGCGACGCGGACGCGACCCGCTCCGTCCAGCGCCAGCCGCACGCGCATCCGCGTCTCCGCCGTCGCGCGCAGCCGGCGCACGCGGCGGCCGCCGCTCCTCGCCACCGGCGCGGAGCGGTCGAGGGCGGCCGCGAGCGCCTCGAGGAGGAGGTCGTCGTCCTCCGGGTCGCGCACGTTGAACCGGATCCCGTCGCCGAAGACGCGCACGACGACGCCTGAGCGGAGCAGCGCCGCGCCCAGCGCCTGCGGGTCGGCGACGGGAACGAAGAGGAAGTTCGTCCGCGACGGCAGCGGCTCGAGCCCGAGCGCGCGCAGCGCGCGCTCGACGCGCGCCCGCTCCTCCAGCACCGGCGCGACGTCGGGCGGCGAGGCGACCGCGGTGAGCGCGAGCGCCGCGGAGAGCGTCGACACCGGGAGCGGCGCCTGCCGCCGGTTGAGCTCGGCCGCCGTGTCGGCGTCGGCGAGCGCGTAGCCGACGCGCGCGCCCGCGAGTCCGAACGCCTTGGAGAGCGTGCGCAGGACGACGACGCCGTCGTCGATCAGCGGCGCCGCGGTCTCCCCCGCGTACTCGAAGTACGCCTCGTCGACGACGAGCGGCCGGGCGTGCGGAAGCGCCCCGAGCGAGCCGCTCGGGTTGTTCGGGCGGCAGCAGAAGGTCAGCACCGGGTCGTCGGCGCCGATCTCGGCGCCGGCGAGGCCCGCGGCGGCGCGGTAGAGGGGGTAGGTCGGCTCCTCGGCGATCGCGACGACGTCGCCCGGCCCCGCGAACGCACGCGCGCAGAGGAGGATGAGGTCGTCCGCGCCCGCTCCGAGTACGACGTTCTCCGGCTCGACGCCCGCGTAGTCGGCGAGCGCGCGCACGAGCGACGGGTACCCGCCGTGGGCGTACGCATTCACGTCCGCGAGCGCCGCCGCGACGGCCCCGGGGCGCGCCGACGGGGGCGGCTGCGGCGGCACGTTCCCGTCGAAGCGGACGAGCTCGACGGGGTCGAGCCCGACGCTGCGCGCCAGCTCCTCCGTCGACGGCGCCCACGCGTAGCCCCGGAAGCCGGGCGGGAGCGTCCTCACCGGCGCACCGCCGCCGCGTGCGCGGGCATCCCCTCGGCCGCCGCGAGCGCCTCCACGACCGGCCGCAGCCGCGCGAGCCCCTCCGGCGTCAGCCGCTGGACCGTCACCGGCTTCAGGAACGTCTCGAGGCCGAGCCCGCCGACCGCCCGCGCCCAGCCGCCCGTCGGGAGGACGTGGTTGCCGCCGGTGGCGTAGTCGCCCGCGGGGACGGCCGACGCGGCGCCCACGAACACCGCTCCCGCGTCGCGGACGCGCGCGGCGAGCGGCTCCACGTCGTCCCCCAGGAGGACGAGGTGCTCCGGCGCGAGCCGCTCCGCCTCGGCGAGCGCGGCCTCGGGATCGCCGTTCGCCTCGACGATGCGGCAGACCGAGTCCGCGCCGTGCTCCGCCTGCGCGGCGAGCTCGAGCTCCGCGACGCGGCGGTCGGCGCCGCGGCCCGCGACGACCACGACCTCCGACGGGCCGGCGGGGAGGTCGACCGCGACGTCGCGCCCGACGAGCAGCTTCGCCTCCGCGACGTGGCGCGATCCCGGACCGACGACCTTGTCGACGCGCGCGATCGTCTCCGTGCCGTAGGCGAACGCCGCGATCGCGGCGGGCCCTCCGACCGCCCACACCTCGTCGAGGCCGAGCAGCTCCGCGCAGCGGGCGACGCGGCCCGCGCCGTCCGGCGGCGTCGCGACGGCGATCCGCTCGACTCCGGCGAGCTGCGCCGGCACCGCGCACATCACCAGGGTGGAGACGAGCCCGCGCGGCACGTACACGCCGACCGACCGGAGCGGCACCCACCGCCGCTCGAGCTCGACGCCCGGCGCGATCTCGGCACGGACGTCGGGCGGGCGCTGCAGCGCGTGCCAGCGGCGGACCGCGTCCGCGAGCGCGAGCAGCGCCTCCTCGGGGACGTCGCCGTCGGGACGCGCGCGCGCGGGCTCGGCCCCGTCGAGGCGCAGCGCCCACTCGCGCAGCGCGGCGTCTCCGCGGGCGCGGACGTCGTCGACGATCGCCGCGACGCCGCTCACGCGAGCATCCGCTCCACGGGCAGCAGCAGGATCGACGAGCCGCCGGCCTCTTCGAGCCGGGGCAGGAGCCGCCAGACGTCCGCCGCGGGGACGAGCGCGTGGACCGCGACCATCCCCTCCTCCGCGAGCGGGAGCACGCTCGGCGCGCGCGAGCCGGGAACGATCTCGGAGATGGCGGGGACCGCGTCGGCGGGCGCGTTCAGCATCAGGTACCGCGTCGCGCGCGCGTCGACGACGCTGCGCAGCACGCCGGCGAGCCGCGCCGCGCGCGCGTCGCCGCCGCGCCTGCCGACGAGGACGGCCTCGGAGGAGAAGAGGACGCCGAGCGAGCGGAGGCCGTTCGTGCGCAGCGTGTTCCCGCTCGACACGAGGTCGACGATCGCGTCGGCGAGCCCGAGCCGAGGCGCCACCTCGACGGAGCCGGTGATCTCGACGAGCTCCACGTCGAGGCCGCGCGCGCGCAGCTCGTCGCGAGCGAGCCGCGGATACACGGTCGCGGCGCGGACGCCGTCGAGGTCGTCGAGCGACCGCGCCGGCGACTCCTCTGGCACCGCCGCCTCGAGCGTGCAGGCGCCGAAGCCGAGCCGCAGGAGCTCCTCGACCTCGACACCGCGCTCCCGCACGAGGTCCGCGCCGGTGATGCCGCAGTCGACGACGCCGTCCTGGACGTACTCCGGGACGTCGGCGGCGCGGACGAGGAGGACGTCCACCGGCGCGTTGCGGCAGGGGAACGCGAGGGCGCGCTCGCCCGGCTGCTCGGGCCCGAGGCCGGCGTCCGCGAGCAGCGCGACCGACGGCTCGCGCAGGCGGCCGCGCGCCGGAACGGCGATCGTCAGGCGCTCGCGCGCGCTCTCGCGGACGCGCGCTTGCGCCGGTCGAGCGCGAGCCGGTACCCGCCCTCGCCGTGCCGGAGCCAGTGCGCGACCCGCGTCACGGTCGTCGTCGAGGCGCCCGTCCGCCGGCTGATCTCCTGGTACGGCAGCTGCTCGTCCAGCAGGCGCGCGACCTCCCACCGATGCCCGAGCGCCTCCAGCTCCGCCAGCGTGCAGAGGTCCCGGAAGAACGCCTCCGCCTCCGCGACGCTGCGTAGCGCCACCACTGCCTCCAGCAGGTGTCGTAGCTGCTCCGTCCGCCATGTCTCTCGATGTCGCTCCGGCTCCGTCATGCGTTGGCATGTTAGCACGGTAACATGCCAGCACATGGCGCCGTTCGAGGTGATACCCGCGGTCGACCTCCTCGGCGACGACGCCGTGCGGCTCGAGCGGGGGGCGTACGACCGCGTCGTCGCGCGCGCCGGCGATCCGGTGGAGCTCGTGCGGCGGTTCGCAGCGGCGGGCGCGCGCACGATCCACGTCGTCGACCTCGACGGCGCGCGCAGCGGCGTGCTGCGCCCCGACCTCGTTGCGGCGCTCGTGCGCGCGGCGTCGCCCGCGAGCGTCCAGGCGTCCGGCGGGATCCGCTCCGCGGCGGACGCGGAGGCGCTGCTCGCGGCGGGGGCGGCGCGCGTCGTCGTCGGCACGGCCGCCTTCGCGTCGCCCGAGGCGCTGCCGCGGCTCGTGGACGCGCTCGGCGACAAGCTCGTCGTCGCGCTCGACGTCCGCGACGGGCGCGTCGCCGTCGCCGGGTGGGAGCGAGACGGCGGCGCCGACGCGGTCACGGCCGCACGGCGGTGCGCCGAGGCGGGCGTCGCGCGCGTCCTCTGCACCGCGATCGACCGGGACGGGACGCTCTCCGGGCCGGACCTCGAGCTGCTCGCGCGCGTCCACGAGGCGGCGCGGCTGCCGGTGCTCGCAGCCGGCGGCGTGGCCTCCGAGGCGGACGTCGAGGCGGTTCGCCGCGCCGGGTGCGCGGGCGTCGTGGTCGGCCGAGCGCTCCTCGAGGGAGGCGTGCCGCTGGCGGCGCTCCGCTAGCGTCCCTCGAACCGCGGCGGGCGCTTCTCGCGGAACGCGGCGACGCCCTCGGCGAAGTCGTGCGTCCGCGTGGCCTCGCTCTGGAGCTCCGCCTCGAGCTCCAGCGTCTCCTCGAGGCTCGCGCGCTCTGCGGCGTCGAACAGCCGCTTCGTCAGCGCGACCCCGCGGGTCGGCAGCGCCGCGTACGTCGCCGCCACCGCGGCGGCGCGGGCGGCGAGCGCGTCCGCCTCGACGACCTCGGAGACGAGGCCCAGCGCGTGCGCCTCCGCCGCCGTCAGCCGGCGGCCGGAGCTCATCAGCTCGAACGCGCGCGGCGTCCCCAGCAGGCGCTGGAGGAAGTACGCGCCGCCGGCGTCCGGGACGAGGCCGATGTTGATGAACGCCGGGACGAACGTCGCGGTGTCGGCGGCGAGACGAAGGTCGCACGCGCACGCGAGCGAGAGGCCGGCGCCCGCAGCGGCGCCGTTGACGGCCGCGATCACCGGCTTCTCGAGGGCGCGGATGGCGAGGACGTTCGGGTGGTAGCGCTCCCTCAGCCGGTGGCCGACGTCGCCCATCTCCTGGAACTCGCCGAGGTCCTGCCCAACGCAGAAGCCGCGGCCGGAGCCGGTGAGGACGACCGCGCGGACGTCGGGGTCGGCCGCGTCGGCGAGCGCGTCGCGCAGCACCGCGTGCATCGCCGCGTTCAGCGCGTTCAGCACGTCGGGGCGGTTGAGGGTGATCGTCATCACCGCGCCGTCGCGCGCCACCTCGACCTCGGCCATGCCACTCCCTTCGCTCGCGGGCCTGTGGAGCGATCGTTTCAGAGTTGGTGCGGACGCGTCACGGACGGGGCACGGTTCGCGCGGTACGATCGCCGCAGGAACGCGGGCGAGGATCTCCCCCTGGGTGGGCGGGGTGTGGGGTGCGGGGCCGCCCGGCGAACGGGGGCTCGGCGGCCGGCGCCGGTCGCGCTACCGGTCGAGGAAGCGCTGGATCGCGTCCGTCGTCTCGTCGTTCAGCATCGAGAGCGAGAGCCAGTCGCGCGCGTGGTGCACCGTCTCGTTCCACGACAGGTCGCGCCACCAGTTGAGGTGCTGCTTCGCGTACCGCGTCGACGCCGGGAGCTTCCGCGCGAGCTTCTCGACCACCTCGTCGACCTTCGTGTCGAGCTCCGCCTCGGGGACGACCCAGTTGACGAGCCCCCACTCCGCCGCCTTCGCCGCGGGGACGTTCTCGCACATCATGATGATCTCGCGCGCCCGCCGGTCGCCGACCATGATCGGGAGCCACTGCGTCGCGCCGCCCGCGGGGACGGACCCGTGCTCGAGCCCGACGTGCCGGATGAACGCGTGGTCGACCATCACGGCGAGGTCGCAGGCCATCTGGAGCTCGTTGCCGCCCCCGACGGCGATCCCCTGGATGCGCGCGAGCGTCGGCTTGCCGATCTCGCGCAGCCGGTCGTGCATGTCCTTGAACGCGCCGAACCACTTCCAGTACGCAGACTGGTCGCCGACGAGGGTCTCGCCCCACGACTTCAGGTCGGCGCCGACGCAGAACGCGCGGCCCGTGCCGGTGACGACGACGACGCGGATGTCGTCGTCCCAGGACGCGTCCTCGCACGCGCGCGCGATCTCCCGCAGCATCCGGAAGTCGAACGCGTTCAGCACCTCCGGGCGGTTCAGCCGGATCGTCGCGCGCGGCGGCGCCTTCTCGTACACGATCGTCTCGAACCCGAGCTCGTCGGGCGTACGGGGCTCGGGCGCGGTCGGCTCGGCCACTACTCCGAGACGTCCGCGAAGTGGACCTGGAACGGGACGCCCATCTGCATCGCGTCCTTGCCCGTCGCCATGAACTCCTCGCTGCGCGCAGCAGCCTTGAACGCGTCCATGTCCGGGAACTCCCACTCGGCGTAGTACCTGAAGGCCGGTTCGCCCATCGGCGCGGCGAACACCTTCCCGTGCCGGAAGGTCGCGCCCGGCACGCGGCGGCACAGCTCCGCGTGCTCGGCATAGCGCGCCTCGTCCGGCTCCCCCTCGTACACGACGAACGCACGGATCATCCGTCCCCCTTGGTCGACGAGGGGGGAGCGTATAGCTTGCGCGATCGTGGCATCTCCGCCCACCCGCGCCGCAGAGCGCCCGCCCGGGGCGGCGTAGCGGTGTCCGGAGGAACGGCCGCGGCGGTCGCGCTCGCGGCGGCGGCCGGCCTTGCCGGGTCGGTGCAGATCGCGGTCATGGGCAGGCTCGGCCAGCGCATCGGGACGCTCGAGGCGCTCGCGTTCGCGACGGTCCTCTCGCTCGTCCTCGTGCTCGCGTTGCTGCTCGTCTTCCGCCAGAGCCTCGCGGGACTCGCCGAGGGTGCGCGCGCGCCGCTGTGGATGTGGGCGGGCGCGCTGATGGGAGCGTTCATCGTGTTCACGATCACCTACGCGGGGCCGCGCATCGGCACGACGGCGACGATCGGCCTGCTGATCGCGGGGCAGCTGACGATGGGCGCGCTGATCGACCGCTTCGGGCTCTTCGGCCTCGAGCAGATCCCGCTCAGCGGCCCGCGCGTGCTCGGGATCCTGCTGCTCGCGGTGGGCGCCGCACTGTCGCTGCACCGCGTCACGTGAAGCGGTTCGGCGAGCAGTTCCGCCGAAGCAGGGACATCCGCGCGCTGACGCGGGAGCTGCCACGCGCGCAGCGGCGCGCGGTCACGCGCGCCGTACGGCGCGGCGAGGCAGTCGCCGATCCCCGGCTGGCGTCGCGCACGGCGGACGTCGCGCGCCACGTCGTCGGCCTCTACGGCGAGCTGCGGAGGCGGTCGCGCCTCGAGCGGGTCGTGGGGCTCGGCCTCGCGGCGGGTTTCGGCGTCGCCGCCGCGGTCGCGGCGGTGGACGGGCGACTCGCGCGCGCCGTGCTCCTCGCGCTCCTCGCCGGCGTCTCGATCGCGTTCGACGCCGGCTCGGGCTGGTACGTGCGCCGCGCGCTCGACCGCGCCGTGACAGCCGTCGAGGCGAACGAGCGGCTCGCGCGGTCCGTCGGCGGCTAGAGGCCGACGATCTCGTCCGCCTTGACCGGCACGCGCGCGAGCTCGCCGCCCGTCGCGGCGCGGAGCGCCGACACGACCGCCGCGGTCGAGACGACCGTCGGCGGCTCGCCGACGCCCTTGACGCCGTAGGGCGCGTCGGGCTCCGGATCCTCGACGAGCACGGCGTCGACCGGCGGCATGTCGAGCGCGGTCGGGATCAGGTAGTCGGTGAAGCTCGCGTTCGCGATCCGCCCCTCGCGCGTCTGGATCTCCTCCATCAGCGCGAGCCCGAGGCCCTGCGCGGTGCCGCCCTCGATCTGCCCGTACACCGCCTGCGGGTTGACGGCCCTGCCGACGTCCTGCGCGGTGCCGATCCAGACGACGCGCGTGAGGCCGAGCTCGACGTCGACCTCCGCGACGACGCGCATCGCCGCGACCGCGAACGCGACGTGCGCGCGCTCGCCGGTGATCTGCCCCGTCTCGGGATCGAGCGGCGTCGTCCGCGGGTGGCGGTAGATCCGCTCCACGTCGACCTCGCCGCCGCCGCGCCGCTCCCGCTCCTCGAGCGCCGCGCGGCATGCCGCCTGGACGGCGCCCGCCGCCATCCACGTCATCCGCGACGCCGACGCCGAGCCGGCGGAGTCGACGGACGCGGTCGTGTGCGGCGCGAGCACGACGTCGTCGGTGTCGAGCTCCGTCCGCGCGACCTGGAGGATCACGTTCGTCACGCCCTGCCCGACCTCGGCCGCGGCGCAGTGCACCTCGGCTCTGCCGTCCTCGAACAGCCGCACGCGCGCCGCGCAGTAGTCGTCGAAGCCCTCGGAGTAGCAGAGGTTCTTGAAGCCGACCGCGAAGCCGACGCCGCGGCGGACACCCTCTCCGCGCGTCGTGTTCCCCGCGCCGCCGGGCAGGCGGAGCGGGTCGCGCGGCAGCTCCTCCGGCGGCGGGACCGGGAGCTCCGCGCAGCGGCGGATCACCTCCGCCGTCGGGAGCGACCCCGTCACGCGCTGGCCGGTCGGCAGCACGTCCCCCGGCGCGAGCGCGTTCCGCAGGCGCAGCTCCACCGCGTCCATGCCGAGCGCGGCCGCGAGCTTGTCCATCTGCGCCTCGGCCGCGAAGCACGTCTGCACGGCGCCGAACCCGCGCATCGCCCCGCACGGCGGGTTGTTCGTGTAGACGCACGTCGACTCGATCAGCGCGTTCGCCACCGCGTACGGCCCGGCAGCGAAGGAGGCGGCGTTCGACGTGACGGCGGTCGAACTCGAGGCGTACGCGCCGCCGTCGAGGAGGATGTGCATCCGGACGCAGACGAGCTTCCCGTCGCGGTTCGCACGGTGCTCCGCGGTGATCCGCGCGGGGTGCCGGTGGATGTGGCCGACGAACGACTCCTCGCGGTTGTAGACCATCTTCACCGGACGGTCGGCGTGGAGCGCGAGCAGCGCGCCGTGGACCTGCATCGACAGGTCCTCACGGCCGCCGAACGCGCCCCCGACGCCGGCGAGGTGGATCCGCACCTGCTCCTTCGGCAGGTTGAGGCACGGTGCGACCTGGTCGCGGTCGACGTGCAGCCACTGCGTCGCGACGTAGATGTCGACGCCGCCCTCGCCGTCGGGGACGGCGAGCCCCGACTCCGGGCCGAGGAACGCCTGGTCCTGCATCCCGACCTCGTACACGCCGGTGACGGAGACGTCGCCTTCGGCGTCGGGGTCGCCGTGGCGGATCACCATCGAGCGGAGGACGTTCGGGCGTGGATCGGAGCGGTAGCCGTGGCCCTGCGTCCACTGCTCCGGGTGGATCGGGTCGTGCTCGATCGCGCGCTCCGCGTCGACGACGGGGACGAGCGGCTCGTACTCGACGCGGATACGCTCGGCCGCGCGGCGCGCCTGCTCCGGATGCTCCGCGGCGACCAGCGCGACCGGCTCGCCGAAGTAGCGGACGCAGCCGAAGGCGAGCACCGGCTGGTCCGCGAACTCGAGCCCGTACCGCTTCGCGCCGGGGACGTCCTCGTGCGTGAGGACGGCGTGCACGCCCGGCACCGTCAGCGCGTCCGAGATGTCGATCTCGACGATCCGGGCGTGGGCGTGCGGGCTCCGCAGCGTGTGGCCCCAGAGCATCCCCGCCGCCTGGAGGTCGCTCGAGTAGGCGAATTCCCCGGTGGTCTTCGGGATCCCGTCGACGCGCCGCAGGCTCTCCCCCACGCGGCCGAGCGGAAGCGTCCGCGCCGGGGCGCTCACGCCGCCCCCGCCCACATCCCCACCTTGGGTGGGGAGTTCCGGCCGGACCACCCGCCACCCGCGGTGAGCGTATCGCCGCAACGGCGACGGATCCGCGTCGGATTCGTGCCGAGTCCGGAGCAGTTCGTCCACATCAGCGGACACGCTCCGCGGCCAGCCGCACGGCGTCGAAGATCTTCGCGTACCCGGTGCAGCGGCAGAGGTTCCCCGACAGCGCCTCCCGGATCTCGTCGTCGGAGGGTGAGGGGGCGCGCTCCAGCAGGTCCGCGACGGCCACGACGAGCCCCGGCGTGCAGAACCCGCACTGGACCGCGCCGGCCTCGACGAACGCCTCCTGCACCGGATGGAGCCGCTCGCCGCGCCCGAGCCCCTCGACCGTCACGACCTCGTGCCCGTCGGCCTGCGCGGCGAGGACGAGGCACGCGCACACGAGCTCGCCGTCGAGCAGCACCGAGCACGACCCGCACTCGCCCTGCTCGCACGCGTTCTTCGATCCGGGCAGCCCCATCCGCTCGCGCAGCGCGAAGAGCAGGCTCTCGCCCTCCCACACGTCGGCCTCGCGGCGCTCCCCGTTGACGACGACCGCGATCTTCACGCCGCGAGGCACCTCTCCAGCGCGCGCCCGGCGAGCACGCGCAGCGCGTGGCGCCGGTACGCCGCCGTCCCGCGCACGTCGTCGATGGGGCTCGCGGCCTCCGCCACCTTCTCCGCGAACGCGTCGCGCTCGTCGAGCAGCGCTGTCACGAGCGTCGGCACCGGGCCCGCCGAGCCGAAAGCGGCGCGCAGCTCCCCGCGCTCTCGGTCGGCGACGACCGCGAGGGAGCAGACCGCGATCACCATCGCGTTGCGCGGGCCGACCTTCATGAACGTCTGCGGCGCGCCGGACGGGCGCACGTGCACGGCCACGATCAGCTCGTCCGGCTCGAGCGCGTTCCGCTTCGGCCCGACGAGGAACTCCGGGAGCGGCAGCCGGCGCGTCCCGCGGACGCTCGCCACCTCCACCTCCGCGCCCTCCACGAGCAGCGGGGGCAGCGCGTCGCCGGCGGGGGAGGCGGTGCCGAGGTTCCCCCCGATCGTGCCGCGGCTGCGGATCTGCGGCGACCCGACGGTTCGCGCCGCCTCCGCGAGCGCCGGAAGGTCCGCCGCGAGGTCGCGCATCGCCTGCGCGTACGTGAGCCCGGCGCCGAGCCGGAGCGAGCCGTTCTCCCGCGACCACCCCTTCAGCTCGCGCACCTCGTTCAGGTTCAGGAGCGCCGGCGGCCGGCGCCGGTCGAAGTTCAACTCGACCATCACGTCGGTCCCGCCCTCGATCGGCCACGCCTCCCGGCGGTCGGCCTTCAGCCGCAGCGCCTCGTCCAGCGAGCGCGGGGTGAGCACCTCCACGGCGCGAAAGCCTACTCGGCCGCCGTGCGCGTGAGAGGATCGGGCGATGAGCGCCGCCGCACTCGCCCGCCGGATCGCCGTGGCGCGCGGCCACGAGCCCGCGGACGTCGTCGTCCGCGGCGGCCGCGTCCTCTCGGTGTTCACCCGCGAGTGGCTCGAGTGCGACGTTGCCATCGCCGACGGCTGGATCGCCGGCCTCGGGTCGTACGAGGGACGGGAGATCGTCGACGCGACGGGCCGCTGGGTCGTCCCGGGGTTCGTCGACGCGCACATGCACCTCGAGTCGAGCAAGCTGCTCGTGGACGAGTTCGCGCGGCTCGTCCTCCCGCTCGGGACGACGGCGGTCGTCGTCGACCCGCACGAGATCGCAAACGTCCTCGGGACCGACGGGGTCCACTGGCTGCTCGACGCGTGCGGCGACCTGCCGCTCGACGTCTACTTCATGGCCTCCTCGTGCGTCCCGGCGTCTGCGTTCGAGTCGCCGCGGCGGCCGCTCACCGAGGGCGACCTGGAGGGGCTGCTCCGGCGGCGCCGCGTGATCGGGCTCGCGGAGATGATGAACTTCCCGGGCGTCGTCGGCGGCGACCCGGCGGAGCTCGCGAAGCTCGGACTCGACGGCGCCGGCCATGTCGACGGCCACGCGCCCGGCGTCGTCGGGCGCGACCTGCAGGCGTACGCGGCGGCGGGGATCCGGTCGGATCACGAGGCGTTCACGGTCGAGGAGGGCCGGCAACGGCTGCGGGCGGGGATGTGGCTCCTGATCCGGGAGGCGTCGGCCGCGCGGAACCTCGACGAGCTGATCCCGCTCGTGCACGAGTTCGGCCCCGTGCGGATGGCGTTCTGCACCGACGACCGGGAGCCGGAGCACATCGCCGACGAGGGGCACGTGAACTCCATGGTGCGGCGCGCGGTCGAGCTGGGGACGCGGCCCGAGGACGCGCTCGTGCTCGCGTCGCACAACGCCACGACGTGGCACGGGCTGACGCACCTCGGCGCGGTCGCGCCCGGCTACCAGGCCGACCTGCTCCTCCTCCCCGACCTCGAGCGGTTCGAGCCGGAGCTCGTGCTCAAGCGCGGCCGCCGCGTCGAGGAGATCCCGCGTCCGGAGGTCCCGGACTGGGTGCGGCACACGGTCCGCGTGCAGCACGTCGGCGCGCACGAGTTCGAGCTGCCGCACGTCGACTGCCCCGTCCGCGTCATCGGGGTCATCCCCGACCAGATCGTGACGGAGTCGCTCGTGGCCGACCCGCCGGTGCCGGATCCGTCGCGCGACCTCGCGAAGGTCGCCGTGATCGAGCGGCACCTCGGGACCGGGCGGATCGGGCTCGGCATCGTCCGCGGCTTCGGGCTCCAGCGCGGCGCGATCGCCTCGACGATCGCACACGACGCGCACAACATCGTCGTCGTCGGCGTCGACGACCACGACATGGCGCGCGCGGTCGCGCGGCTCGCGGAGATCGGCGGCGGCGAGGTCGTCGTCGAGGACCGCGGCGTGCGCGCGGAGCTGCCGCTGCCGATCGCAGGCCTCCTCTCCGACGCCTCCCTCGCCGACGTCGTCGCCGCGAGCCGCTCCTGCGTCGAGGCGTCGCGGAGGCTCGGCTGCACGCTCCCGTCGCCGTTCCAGTCGCTCGCGTTCCTGGCGCTGTCGGTGATCCCGAGCCTGAAGATCACCGACCGCGGCCTGGTCGACGTCGACCGCTTCGAGCTGGTGCCGCTGTCCGCATGACGCGCCTGTTCGCGAACGCCTACGTCGTGACGATGGACGACGCCGGGACGGAGCACGAGCGCGGCTGGGTCCTCGTCGGCGAGGACGGGCTCGTGGCCGACGTCGGCGGCGGCGCGGAGCCGGCGGCCGACGAGCGCGTCGACCTCGACGGACGGCTGGTGACGCCCGGCCTCGTCAACACGCACCACCACCTGTACCAGACGCTGACGCGCGCCCGCGCGCAGCAGGCCGACCTGTTCACGTGGCTGAAGGAGCTGTACCCGGTGTGGGCGGGCGTCGACGCCGAGTCGGAGTACGCCGCCGCGCGCACCGGGCTCGCCGAGCTCGCGCTCTCCGGCTGCTCCACCGTCTTCGACCACCACTACGTCTTCCCGCGCGGCCGCAGCGGGCTCGTCGAGGCGGAGATCCAGGCGACGCGGGAGCTCGGCGTCCGCATCGTCGCCTCGCGCGGCTCGATGGACCTCGGCGAGTCGCAGGGCGGGCTGCCGCCGGACGCGCTCGTGGAGGAGCTGGACGCGATCCTCGCCGACACGGAGGGGCTCGCCGTCCTCCACGAGGACGGGCCGGGGGCGTGGACGCAGGTGGTCGTCGCGCCGTGCTCGCCGTTCTCGGTGACGAAGCGGCTGATGACGGAGTCGGCGGAGCTGGCGCGCCGGCTCGGGCTGCGGCTCCACACGCACCTCGCCGAGACCGTCGAGGAGGAGGAGTACTGCCGCGGCCTCTTCGGCTGCCGCCCGGTCGAGTACCTCGAGCAGGTGGGCTGGTTGGAGGGCGACGTCTGGTGCGCGCACTGCGTCCACCTGTCCGACGCGGACGTCGCGGCCTTCGCGCGCTGCGGCACCGGCGTCGCGCACTGCCCGACCTCGAACCTCCGGCTCGGCGCGGGCGTCGCGCCGGTGCGCGCGATGGTGGACGCAGGCGTCCCCGTGGGTCTCGGCGTCGACGGGTCGGCGTCGAACGAGCGCGGCGACCTGTTCCTGGAGGTGAAGCAGGCGCTCCTCGTCGCCCGCGGCCGCGGCGGGCCGGAGGCGATGACGGTGCGCGACGCGCTCCGTCTCGGGACGCGCGGCGGCGCGGAGGTGCTCGGCCGCGACGATCTCGGCTCGCTCGAGCGCGGGAAGGCGGCGGATCTCGCGTGCTGGCGGCTCGACACGCTCGAGCTCGGCGGCGCCGCCGACCCGGTCGCCGGCCTCGTCCTCTCGGGCCCGCACCGGGTCGACCGCCTCTACGTCGGCGGCGAGGAGGCCGTGCGGGAAGGGCGCCTCGTGCGGGCCGACGAGGAGGAGATCGCGCGCGAGCACCGGATTCAGGCGGCGAGGCTCTTCCGGTGATCTCGCTCTCGACCCACGTGCTCGACACCGGGGCCGGCCGGCCGGCGCGCGGCGTCCGCGTCGAGCTCGTCGGGGTGGCGGAGGCGACGACCGACGAGGACGGGCGCGCGCGCCTCGCCGACGGCCTCGAGCCGGGCGAGTACGTGCTGGCGTTCCACCCGCCGTCGCCGTTCTTCCGCCGCGTCGAGCTGACGGTCGTGCTCGAGAGCGGCCACTACCACGTCCCGCTCCTCGTCTCGCCGTACGGGTGCGCGAGCTACCGCGGCAGCTGAGCGTCGAGGAGCTGACGCCGCTCTTCTCCGGGCGCACGCGGCTCGTCGACGAGCTCGCGACGCGCGAGGATCCGCTCCGGCTCGCCGAGGAGGTGGCGCTGTCGCTGCCGGACGAGGATCAGGTGGCGGCGCTCGCGATGCACCCCCGGATCGGCGAGCCCTCGTCGGAGCAGCGGGGATCGGAGCCCGAGGTGCTCGCCGAGCTCGCCCGGCTGAACGAGGAGTACGAGCGCCGGTTCGGGTTCGAGTTCGTCGTCTTCGTCGACGGCCGCACGCGCGCGGAGCTTCTCCCGGTGCTGCGGGAGCGGCTGCGGCGGTCGCGCGCGGAGGAGCTCGAGACGGGGCTGCGGGAGCTGTGCGCGATCGCGAGGGACCGGTGGACGCGGAGCACCTGAGGGACGTCGCCGACGTCGTCCTGCGGCTGCTGCACGTCGTCGCCGGGATCGCGTGGATCGGCGCGTCGTTCTACTTCATCCGCCTCGACCTCGGGCTGCGCGCGCCCGAGGACCCCGCGGACGCCGAGCGGGGCGTCGGCGGCGAGTACTGGGGCGTCCACGGCGGCGGCTTCTACCACTCGCAGAAGTACCGCGTCGCGCCGCCGCGGCTGCCGGAGCACCTCCACTGGTTCAAGTGGGAGGCGTACACGACGTGGCTCTCCGGCTTCGCGCTGTTGATCCTCCTCTACTGGCTCGACGCGGAGGCGCGGCTGGTCGACCGGACCGTCGCCGACCTCGCGGCCTGGCAGGCGGTGGCGCTGTCGGCGGCGGGCCTCGGCGTCGCGTGGCTCGTCTACGACGCCGCGTGCCGGCTGCTCCGCGACGACCGCGCCGTCGCCGCCGTCGTCGTCGCGCTGGTGGTCGCGTCGGCGTGGGGCGCCTCGCTCGTCTTCGCGCCGCGCGCGGCGTTCCTCCAGGTCGGGGCGATGCTCGGGACGATCATGGCCGCGAACGTCTTCTTCTCGATCATCCCCGCGCACTGGGAGCTGATCCGCGCGAAGGAGGCCGGGCGCGAGCCCGACGCCGCGCCAGGACTCGCCGCGAAGCAGCGCTCGGTGCACAACAACTACCTGACGCTGCCGGTCGTGTTCACGATGCTCGCGGGGCACTTCCCGGTCGTGTTCGGGAGCGGCCGGCCGTGGCTGGTGCTCGTCGCGATCTTCGTGCTCCTCGCGCTGATGCGGCACTTCTTCAACCTCTGGCACCGGGGCCGGCGCGCGTGGTGGATCCCCGCGGTCGTGGCGGCGGGCACGGCCGCGCTCGCGTTCGCGCTCGTGCCGCGCGACGCGGCGCCGGCGGGCGACACCGACGTGCCCGACGACGCCGAGGCGCTCGCGATCGCGGAGCGCCGCTGCCAGAGCTGCCACGCGGGGGCGGCGGCGCCCGGCGGCGTGCGGCTGGACACCGTCGAGCACCTGCGCGCGAACGCCGCCGCCGTCCAGCGCCAGGTGAGCCGGCACCTGATGCCCCCCGGGAACACGACGGGGATGACCGACGAGGAGCGCGAGCAGCTCGTCGCGTGGGCCGCCGCGCAGCGCTGATCGCTTGTAACACTGTGTTACTTGCGGTGCGGGCTCCGGCACGTCCGGCCGTCGCGAGCAAGTGACACTGTGTTACTTGGCCGCGCGGTAGGCTCGCGGCGTGCTCGAGATCGTCGCTGCGGGGATGCGCTTCGTCGCGCGCTGGGAGGAGGAGCTGGCGCCGCAGACGGTCGCCGCGTTCAAGGCGATCCTCCCGTTCGAGGATCGGATCATCCACTGCCGCTGGAGCGGCGAGTCGAACTGGATCCCCTGGGGCGACCGCGACCTCGGCATCGGGCCCGAGAACGCGACGATGTACCCCCACCCGGGCGAGCTCGCGCTCTACCCCGGCGGCGAGAGCGAGACGGAGCTCCTTTTCCCCTACGGCTACTGCCACTTCAAGAGCAAGGCGGGGGAGCTGTGGGCGAACCACTTCGCGACGCTCGTCGAGGGGCAGGAGCAGCTGAAGGAGCTCGGGCGGCTGACGCTCTGGGAGGGCGCGCAGTCGATCTCGTTCCGCGAGCTCTGACGCGGACGCGCAGCTGCGTGCGCCCGCGGTGACGGAGCCGTGACGGTTTCGCGCGCCTTCCGTTCGGGGCCTGTCCCCGGGCCTGTCCCCGCCCGAACTGTCCTGCACGCGCTCGAACTGGCGCGGACGCGCGCTCCCGAGCGACGGCGGTGACGGAGGCGTAACGGTTTAGTGCGCCTTTCGTTCGGGGCCTGGCCCCGGGCCTGTCCCCCACTCGATGCTTGCGACGTCGGGGGCGGCGGTGGGCTGCGGCGCTAGTCCTCGCCTTCCCAGTAGTCGAGCTCCGGCCCCGGGCGCGCGAGCATGATTCGCTCGCCGGCGACGCTGCGCGCGCCGATCTTCCCGGTGTCGAGGTACTCGACGATGTCGGGCTTCAGGAGCGTCGAGAGCATGAGCACGCGGATCGGCTCGTCGGTCGCGTTCCGCACCTGGTGCGCTCCCTCCTTCCCGCGGCGGAAGCAGACGACGTCGCCCTCCCGCAGCTCCTGCTCCCCCTCGTGCGTCCGGAGCGTCGGCCGCCCGCGCACGACGACGAGCCACTCCTCGTTCGCGTGGTGGGTGTGGTAGGGCCAGAGGCGTTCACCGGGCTCGAGCTCGTAGAGGCTGCCGCCGATCAGCTCGGAGCCGATCCGCGCGCCGACCCACGCGTCCTTCGACCGCCAGCCCGGCCGCTCCTCGGTCCGGTCCCACTCGTCGCCGTGGAGGTTGAAGACCTGCACGCCGCGACTCTATGCCGTCCGCGCGCGGGTGCGCGAGCGGCGAGCGCCGATCCAGCCGCCGACGGCACCTTCGAGGGTGCCGAAGACTGCGCCCGCAGCAACGGCGACCGGCAGCCAGCTCCAGTCGTAGCCGTCGGCGCCCGCTGGGAGCCGCAGCGCCCAGCCGAGCAGCCACGCCGCGATCGCATCCGCGGCGCCGGCGGGTGCGCCGACGGCGGCGCCGGTGCGCGCTCGACCGGTCTCG
>DATLFU010000054.1:0-6208 GCA_035540835.1 Gaiellaceae bacterium | reverse complement strand
TGCTCACGCGCATCCGCAACGCCAACAAGGCGATGCACGAGACCGCGACGATGCCGACCTCCCGGATGAAGGAGGAGATCGCGCGGATCCTCAAGGAGGAGGGCTACATCAAGGACTACCGCGTCCAGAAGGGCGAGTCCTACGACCACCTCGTGATCGAGCTGAAGTTCGGCCGCAACCGCGAGCGCGTGATCACCGATCTCAAGCGGATCTCGAAGCCGGGCCGCCGCGTCTACGCGCGCAAGGACCGCCTCCCGCGGGTGCTCGGCGGGATGGGCACCGCGATCCTGTCCACCTCGACCGGCCTCGTCACGCAGCGCACCGCCCAGGAGCGCGGCGTCGGCGGCGAGGTCGTGGCGTTCATCTGGTAGCGCGATGTCGCGAATCGGAAAGCGCCCCATCGAGGTTCCCGCCGGCGTGTCGATCGCCGTCGACCCGGGCCGCGTGATGGTGAACGGCCCGCTCGGCGAGCTCAAGCAGGCCGTCCCCGCGCGGATGCGCATCGAGCAGCGCGACGGCGAGATCGTCGTCGAGCGGCCGACGGAGCGCGGGGAGGACCGCGCGCTCCACGGGCTCACGCGCACGCTGATCGCGAACATGGTCGAGGGCGTCACGAAGGGCTTCGAGAAGCGCCTCGAGATCCAGGGCGTCGGCTACCGCGCCGCGCTGCGCGGGACGTCGATCGAGCTCAACGTCGGCTTCTCGCATCCGGTCGTGAAGGACGCGCCCGACGGGATCACCTTCGAGGTGCCGGCGCCGACGCAGATCGTCGTCCGCGGGATCGACAAGCAGCAGGTCGGGCAGGTCGCGGCCGAGATCCGCAAGATCCGCCCGCCGGAACCGTACAAGGGCAAGGGCATCCGCTACGCCGGCGAGTTCGTGCGCCGGAAGGTCGGGAAGCGCGCGTAGAGCCGCGAAGAGTGCTCCGCACTTTCCGCGGCGAGAAGCGTGTCACCTCGCTTCGCTCGTGAGGAAAAGGACAGGGATATGGCAACGCTGACGAAAACCGAAGCTAGGGCCAGGCGGCACCGCCGCATCCGCGGCAAGGTGCAGGGGACCGCGGAGCGCCCGCGGCTCGTCGTCTCGCGCTCGAACAAGGGGATCTCCGCGCAGCTCGTCGACGACCTCGAGGGGCGGACGCTCGCGGCGGCGAGCTGGCTCGCGCTCCCGAAGGGCTTCAGCGGGACGAAGACCGAGCAGGCGGCGGAGGTCGGCAAGCTGCTGGCGAAGAACGCGCGGGCGGCGGGCCTCGAGCGGGTCGTGTTCGACCGCGGCGGCTACCTCTATCACGGACGCGTCAAGGCGCTCGCGGACGCGGCGCGCGAAGGAGGCTTGCAGTTCTGATGTCGGAGATGACGGAGACCAGGGAGCTCAAGGAGCGCGTCGTCGAGATCAACCGCGTCGCCAAGGTCGTCAAGGGCGGCCGGCGGTTCTCGTTCACCGCGCTCGTCGTGATCGGCGACGAGGTCGATCGCGTCGGCGTCGGCTACGGGAAGGCGCGCGAGGTCCCGCTCGCGATCACGAAGGCGGTCGACGACGCGAAGAAGAACCTCTTCACCGTCCCCAAGCACGGGACGACGATCACGCACGAGGTGCTCGGCCGCTTCGACGCGGCGCGCGTCTTCCTGCGGCCCGCGAGCGAGGGGACGGGCGTGATCGCCGGCGGCGGCGTCCGCGCGGTGCTCGAGCTCGCCGGCATCCGCGACGTGCTCGCGAAGAGCCTCGGCACGACGAACCCGATCAACATGGCACGCGCGACGGTCGCCGGGCTGCAGAGCCTGCGGCGGCCGGAGGAGGTCGCGCGCTCGCGCGGGAAGACCGTCAACGAGATCCTGCCCCTGCCGCGCGTCCAGCGCCGCGACGACCAGCGCGCCGAGGACGAGGCGGCGGCCGCGGCCGCGGCCGCACAGCCGAGCCCCGAGGCCGCCGCCGCACCCGCCCCCGCGGCCGCCGAGCCGGCGACGCCGGCGGAGCCCGCCGCGGAGCCGGCGCCCGAGCCGTCCGCGCCGTCGGCCGAGCAGGCGCCGGCCGTGGACGAGACCGGCGGCAAGACCGACGCCTCCGCGGCGTCCGAGACGACGCCCGACCCGACGGAGCAGTCGTAGTGCCGAAGGTCCGCATCACGCAGGTCCGCAGCCAGATCGGCCAGAGCGAGCGCCACCGCGGCACGCTCCGCGCGCTCGGGCTCGGCCGCATCGGGCGCACCGTCGAGCACGAGGAGAGCGCCCAGCTCGCCGGTATGCTGAGGAAGGTCCGCCACCTCGTCACGGTCGAGGAGGCGAAGTAGGCATGGCAGACGACCTCAACCTCTCGAACCTGCAGCCGGCGCAGTCGCGGCGCGACCGCAAGCGCGTCGGGCGCGGCCAGGGCTCCGGCAAGGGCCGCTACTCCGGTCGCGGGATCAAGGGCCAGAAGGCGCGCTCCGGCTCGAAGAAGATGCGCGTCGGCTTCGAGGGCGGGCAGATGCCGCTCCGGATGCGGCTGCCGAAGCTGCGCGGCAACACCTCCGCCGACGCGATGCCGATCGGGCCGCACCGGACGTTCTCGCAGGGCGTCAACGTGTCGCAGCTCGAGGAGCGGTTCGACGCCGGCGCGGAGGTGACGCCCGAGGCGCTGAAGGCCGCAGGTCTGATCAAGAAGCTGAACGTCGACGTGAAGATCCTCGGGAACGGCGAGCTGACGAAGAAGCTCACCGTCACCGCGCATCGCTTCTCCGCCTCCGCGCGCGAGAAGATCGAGGCCGCCGGCGGGTCGGTGACGGCGCTGCGCGACGACGCCGAGGCGAAGCGGCGCGGCAAGAAGGCGAAGCAGACGCGCGAGACCGCGGCGGCGGAGACCGAGGCCGCGGCCGAGGGCGCGACGCCGGAGCCCGATCCGGCGCTCGGCGAGACGCCGGGCGACGAGCCGGCCGCCGAGGAGTAGCCCGAGCCCGTGTTCTCCTGGCTCGCAAACGCCTGGCGCGTCCCGGAGCTGCGCCGGCGCGTCCTGTTCACCGCGATGGTCCTCGCGCTCTACCGCTTCGGCGCGTGGATCCCGGCGCCGGGCGTCGACTCGGAGCAGGTGCGCGGCGCGTTCAGCGGCCAGGGCGGCACCGTCCTCGGCCTGCTCAACCTCTTCTCGGGCGGCGCACTCTCGCGCTTCTCCGTCTTCGCGCTCGGGATCATGCCCTACATCACGGCGTCGATCATCATGCAGCTCCTGACCGTGGTGATCCCGAGGCTCGAGCAGCTCCAGAAGGAGGGCGAGTCCGGGTACGCGAAGATCAACCAGTACACGCGGTACTCGACGGTGGGGCTCTCGGCCGCGCAGTCGACCGGCTACGCGTTCCTCTTCCAGCGCCAGGGCGCGCTCGACTTCGACGCGGGACGCCTCGTGCTGATCGTGCTCACGCTGACCGCCGGCACGATCCTGCTCATGTGGATGGGCGAGCTGATCACGAAGCGCGGCGTCGGGAACGGCATCTCGCTGCTGATCTTCGCGTCGATCCTCACCGCGCTCCCGACCGGGATCAACGCCTTCGCGACCGGCGGACCGATGGAGAAGCTGTTCTTCCCGCTGATCGCGATCTCGATCGTCGTCGCCGTCGTCTTCATCCAGGAGGGGCAGCGGCGGATCCCGATCCAGTACGCGAAGCGGATGGTCGGACGGCGCATGACCGCCGGCGGCTCCACCTACATGCCGCTGCGCGTGAACATGGCGGGCGTGATCCCGATCATCTTCGCGGCGGCCGTGATGGCCTTCCCGCCGACGATCGGCATGTACTTCCCCCAGACGCAGGGCTTCGTCGACTCGTACTTCCTGCCGACGGGCGTCCCTTACATGCTCATGCAGGGATTCCTGATCGTCGTCTTCACCTACTTCTACACGGCGGTCCAGTTCAACCCCGTCGACCAGGCGGACAACCTGCGCAAGTACGGCGGCTACATCCCGGGGATCCGTCCGGGACCGCCGACGGCGCAGTACCTCGACCGCGTGCTCACGCGGCTGACGCTCCCCGGCGCCGTCTACCTCGCGATCGTCGCGACGCTCCCGACGCTGTTCATCCGCTACGGCGGGTTCTCGCAGGCGACGGCCGGGGCGCTCGGCGGCACCTCGGTGCTGATCGCAGTGGGCGTCGCGCTCGACACGATGCGGCAGATGGAGTCGCAGATGATGGCGCGCTCGTACGAGGGCTTCCTGAAGTAGCGGGGAGCGCGTCGTGAACGTCCTCCTCCTCGGCCCGCAGGGGTCCGGCAAAGGCACGCAGGCGAAGCGGATCGCCGCCGAGTACGGGCTTCCGCACGTCGCGACCGGCGACATGTTCCGCGAGGCGATCGCAGAGCAGACCGACCTCGGCCGCGAGGTCGAGCCGATCCTCGCGCAGGGCGACCTCGTGCCGGACGAGCTGACGGTCGCGCTCATCCGCGAGCGCCTCGAGCAGGACGACGCGGACGCCGGGTTCGTCCTCGACGGCTTCCCGCGCAACCTCGCGCAGGCGGCGGCGCTCGACGACCTGCTGACGACGATCGGGCGCGAGCTCGACGTCGTCTTCGAGTTCCAGCTCTCCGACGAGGTGGCGATGGAGCGGATGGAGCGGCGCGCGTGCGAGGAGGGGCGCACGGACGACACGCCGGAGGTGATGCGGCGTCGGCTCGAGATCTACCGCCGCGAGACGCAGCCGCTCGTCGAGCACTACCGGGTGCGCCAGGCGAACGTCGTCGGCCTGCACGCGGAGCGCACGATCGACGAGGTCTTCGCCGAGGTCCAGGAGACGCTCGAGCAGGTGGCGGCGCGGTCGTGATCGTCCGCAAGTCGCCTGCCGAGCTCGACCTGATGGCGGAGGCCGGCGCGGTCGTCGCGCGGACGCTCGACCTGATCGGCGAGCACGTCCGCCCGGGCGTGACGACGCGCGAGCTCGACCGCCTCGCGGACGAGTTCATCCGCGGCGAGGGCGGCGTCCCGACCTTCACCGGTTACCGCGGCTACCCCGCCGCGATCTGCGCGTCGCCGAACGACATGATCGTCCACGGGATCCCGGGGCCGTACACGCTCGACGAGGGCGACATCCTCTCCGTCGACGTCGGCGTCACCCTCCACGGCTTCGTCGGCGACTCCGCGTACACGTTCACGGTCGGCGAGGTGTCCGACGAGGCGGAGGCGCTGCTCGACGCGTGCCGCGCCGCGCTGGACGCCGGGATCGAGCAGGCGCGCGTCGGCAACCGCGTCGGCGACATCTCGGCGGCGGTGCAGCGCGTCACCGAGGCGGCCGGGTTCTCCGTCGTCCGCGCGCTCGTCGGCCACGGCGTCGGGCGGACGATGCACGAGGAGCCGCAGATCCCGAACTTCGGCCAGCCGGGGCGCGGGCCGCTGCTCCAGGAAGGGATGACGCTCGCGATCGAGCCGATGATCACGGCGGGGCGGCCGGAGATCGTCGTCGCGGACGACCGCTGGTCGATCTCGACCGAGGACGGGTCGCTCGCGGCCCACTTCGAGCACACGGTCGCGATCACCGCCGAGGGGCCGCGGATCCTGACGCCGGCCACGGCGCGTTTGCTACGATGAGGCCCGCAGCGCGGCTCCGCCGTGCGCGAATCCCTGTCAACTGTGCGCGTCGTCCAGCGCACGTCCTGTGAGGTTCATTGGCCGTAAAGGAAGAGAAGATCGAGGTCGAGGGCGAGGTCGTCGAGGCGCTCCCGAGCACCATGTTCCGTGTGCACGTGGAGACCGGTCACGACGTTCTCGCGAAGATCTCGGGGAAGATGCGGAAGAACTACATCCGGATCCTCCCGGGAGACAAGGTGAAGGTCGAGCTCTCCCCCTACGATCTCAGCCGCGGCCGGATCACGTACCGACACCGATGAAGGTCAGAGCATCCGTCAAGCCCATGTGCGAGCGCTGCCGCGTGATCAAGCGGCACGGCACGACCATGGTCATCTGCGTCAACCCCCGGCACAAGCAGAGGCAGGGCTAAGTGGCACGAATCGCAGGCGTCAACCTCCCGAACCAGAAGCGGCTCGAGATCGGGCTGACCTACATCTACGGCATCGGCCAGCCCAGCGCGCGCGAGATCTGCGCCGCGCTCGGCCTGTCGCCGGACACGAAGATCCGCGACCTCACCGACGAGGAGGTCTCGCGCCTCCGCACGCACATCGACGACATGCAGGTCGAGGGCGACCTGCGCCGCGAGCGCACGCAGGCGATCAAGCGGCTCGGCGAGATCGGCTCGTAC
>DATLFU010000053.1:0-29403 GCA_035540835.1 Gaiellaceae bacterium | reverse complement strand
CTGGCACCGGGGGCAGTAGTAGATCGTGTGCTCCTCGTAGTCCACGCGCGCGATCGGCGTCTCGCACACGTGGCACGGCTCGCCGAGGCGGTCGTGGACGCGGTACACCTTCGCGTCCTTGAGGCCCCGCTCCCGCAGCTCCAGCCCGCGCGACAGCTCGGTGTCGATCGCCGCCGCGAGCCGCTCCACCTCCTCCTCCGACAGCTGGGACGCGAGCGCGAACGGCGACAGCCGCGCCGCGTGGAGGATCTCGTTCGCCCACGCTCGCCCGATCCCGGCGACGAACCGCTGGTCGCGGAGCAGCGGGTGGAGCCGCCGCGACTCGTCGCGCAGCAGCGCCGCGAGCCGCTCCGCGTCGAGGCCGAGCGCCTCCGGCCCGAGGTGCGCGAGCTCCGCCTCCGCCGCCTCCGGCGTCAGCAGCCAGACGCCCGCGCGCTTCTTCGGCCCGCCCTCCGTGAGCACGAGCTGTGCGCCGCCCTGGAACGCGAGCCGGAACGCCGGCTGCTTCGGGCCTTTCTCGCCCGCACCCAGGAACCGCAGGCGGCCCGCGCTCATCAGGTGGACGAGCAGCACGAGCTCGCCGTCGACCGTCGGGAACAGGAGGCGCTTGCCGCGCCGCTCCGCTCCCGCGAGCCGCCGCCCCTCGAGCGCCGCCAGCGGCGGGTCGAACGTCTTCAGCGTCGCGACGTGCGCCGGCCCGGCGCGCTCGATCGGGAACGCCGACACCTGGCCGTCGAGCGCGCGCCGCCACGCCTCCATCTCGGGGAGCTCAGGCATCGGGCACCGCGGGAGCAGGCACGAGCGGCGCGACCGCCGGTTCCTCGTCCTCCTCCTCTTCGGGCGGAAGCGCCCGCAGCCGGACGAGCGACGTGAACGCGAGCGGCACGAACGCGAGCGTGCCGCCGACGACGCCGACGAACAGCGTCGGCCGGATCCCGATCACCGTCGCGAGCGCGCCGCCCGCGAACGACCCGAGCGGCATCGTCCCCCAGTACATGAAGCGGACGACCGAGTTCATCCGCCCCATCAGCCGCTCCGGTGTGATCGCCTGGCGGAGGCTGAGCTGGTTCACGTTGAACATCACGCCGAAGAGCGGCCCGAGCGCGGCACCGGCGACCACGAACGGCAGCGGGTTCGACGCGGGCGCGAGCGGCAGCAGGATCCACGCGGCGCTCGCGAGGATGGCGCTGACGACGATCGTCGGCCCGATGCCGAACCGGCGGACGACGCGCCCGTTGACGACCGCGCCCGCCGCGCCCGCGAGGTTCGCCGTCGTCATCACCAGGCCCACCAGCTCCGGCGACAGCCCGAGTCGCCGCACCGCGTAGACCATGAACAGGGAGATGACCATGAAGGTGAAGAGGTTCGACGCCGCGATCGTCAGCGTCAGCGCGCGCAGGTACGGCTGCCGGAACACGTACCGGATCCCCTCCTCCAGCTCCGGCAGCGCGCGGCGCCCGTCGCGGCGCATGACCGGCTCCTCGTGGCGGATGCGGAGGAGGAGCAGCCCCGCGACGACGTAGCTGACGGCGTCGACGAGGATCGCGAGCGGCGCGCCGACGAGTCCGACGAGGCCGCCGCCGATCCCCGGCCCCGCCGCCTGCGCGCTCGTCCGCGTCGCCTCCAGCCGCGCGTTGCCGCCCGCGACGCGGGCGCGGCCGACGAGGCCGGGGAGGAAGCTCAGGTACGCGAGGTCGAAGACGACCGTCAGCGCGCCGACGGCGAACGCGGCGACGAACAGGTGCGCGAGGCCCAGCGCGTCGAACGCGTACGCGACCGGGATCGAGAGGAGCGCCGCCGCGCGCCCGAAGTCGGCGAGGATCATCAGCGGCCGCCGGCGGAGGCGGTCGATCCAGATCCCCGCCGGGAGCGCGAAGAGCAGGAACGGCAGCGTGTTCATCGCGGCCAGGGCCGCGACCGCGAACGCGCTGGCGTCGAGGACGAGGATCGCCGTCAGCGGGAGCGCGATCAGCGTCACCTGCGAGCCGACGACGCTGATCGTCTGGGCGCCCCAGAGCTTGAGGAAGTCGTCGTCCGCCCACAGGCCGGTGCGGCCCGCGAGGCGGCTACGCATCCGCGGTGGCGGCGGGCGGCGCGAGCAGCCCCTCCGCGAGCGGCGTCTCCGCCGGCAACTCCTCTTCGACGAGCGGCTCCGGCATCTCCTGGATGGAGCGTACCGGCGACAGCAGGATCGGCAGGAACGTGAAGAGCGCGCCGATCGCGCCGACCCAGATCGCGGGGCGCAGCCCGATCCACGTCCCGAGTGCGCCGCCGAGGAGCGACCCGAGCGGCATCGTCCCCCAGACGAGAAAGCGGATGACCGAGTTCATCCGCCCCTGCATCCGCGTCGGCGTGATCGCCTGCCGGAAGCTCAGCTGCGTGATGTTGTACGCGACCGCGGCGAACCCGCCGAGCACGCCCGCCGCGACGAGGAACGGCATCGGCTGGCTCTTCGGTGCGAGCGCGAGGAACAGCGGCGCCGACGAGAACAGGATCGACGTGAAGAGGAGCGTGCGGCCGACGCCGATGCGGCCCGTGATCCGGTTCGCCGTGAAGGCGGCGAGGAGCGGCCCTGCGTTCCCGAGCGAGAACGCGATCCCGAGCATCGCGGGCGACAGCTCGAGCTCGCGCACGGCGTAGACGACGAGGAGCGCGCCGGTCAGGCTCCAGAAGAAGTTCGAGCTGCCGGTGCAGATCGCGATCGGACGCAGGAACGAGTGGCGCACGACGTAGCCGAGCCCCTCCTTCGCGTCGCTCAGCATCGAGGGTCGCTTCGCGCCGTCGGCCGGCGCGGGCGGGAGAGTCTCGCCCCGGCGGATCCGGAGCAGGAACACCGCAGCGACGAAGAAGCTGATCGCGTCGACGAGGATCGCGAGCGGCGCGCCGAGGACGCCGACGATGCCGCCGGCGGCGCCGGGGCCCGCGAGCTGCGACGCGGAGCGGCTGATCTCGAGCTTCGAGTTCCCCTCCACGAGCTGCTCCCGCGCGACGAGCGAGGGGAGGTACGACTGGTACGCGACGTCGAAGAAGACGGTGCAGATGCCGACGAGGAAGCCGACGACGTAGAGGTGCCCGAGCGTCAGCGATCCGAACGCCCACGCGATCGGGATCGACAGGAGCAGCGCGCCGCGGCCGAGATCGCCGGCGATCAGGATCGGGCGGCGCCGCAGGCGGTCGACCCACACACCCGCCGGGATCGCGAAGAGGATGAACGGGAGGAACTCGACGACGAAGAGCGCCGAGACGGCGAACGGGCTCGCGTCGAGGACGATGACGGCGACGAGCGGCAGCGCGAGCGCGGTGAACTGCGAGCCGAAGACGCTGATCGACTCCGCCGTCCACAGCTTGAGGAAGTCGGCGTGCCGCCAGAGGCCGCCCTTCGGCCAGAGCGAGAGGCTACGCATCGCCGTCCGCCTCGCCCGGCCAGAGGGCCGCCGCGAGCGCGAAGAGGCGCCCGTCCTCCGTGTCGCAGCTGCGGAAGTCGTCGACGAGGCGGTCGAGCCGGCGCTCGAGCCGCTTCGCGTCCTCCGGCGTGAGCCGCGCGCGCACGAAGCCGAAGTTCGTCCAGCCCGGCGCGCGCTCGACCGCTTCGGCGGCGCGGCGGAGCGCCGACGCGCCCGCGCTCCGCGCGTCCGCGGGATCGTCGAACTCGAAGAGGAAGAGGTGCGCGACGCGGCCGTAGTACTTCTCGGTCACGGCGCGCACGCGGCGCGTCCGGACGACGCGGATCAGCCCAGCGCGCTCCAGCACCTTCAGGTGGTGCGCGACGGTCCCCTTCGGGATCCCGAGCTCGTGCGACAGCTCCTGCGTCGACGAGGCGCGCTCCCGGAGGAGCGCGACGATGCGCGACCGCACCTCGTCGCCGAGCGCGCGCAGCTGCTCGGGGGCCGCGATGACGAGCGTGTCGGCCGCCTCGTAGTCGCGCGCGGCGCGAGCGGGCGAAGAAACGGTCGGCATTTGCCGACCATACCGCTAGAGCGGACCGAACGCAACTGCTCCTGCCGACACGCCGGCGCCGTAGGGTGGCGGCGTGGACGCGATCGTCGTCGAGGTGACACGCGGCTCGGTCGTCGAGTCGCGCCACCGCGTGCACGCCGTCGCCGTGCAGGACGGGGCGGTCGTCGCGGAGGCCGGCGACGGGGCGCTCGTCGCGTACATGCGCTCCGCCGCGAAGCCGCTGCAGGCGCTGCCGCTCGCGCGGGCGCGGGGCGACCTCGACGACCGCGACCTCGCGATCGCGTCGGCGTCGCACCCGGGCGAGGCTCCGCACCTAGAGGCCGTGGGCGCGCTCCTCGTGAAGGCGCCCGCGGACGAGGTCGAGCTCGAGTGCGGCGCCGAGGGGAACCCGCCGCGCCGGGTGCGGCACAACTGCTCCGGCAAGCACGCCGGGATGCTCGCGCTGTGCCGCGCGCACGGGTGGCCTTCGGAGGGATACCGGCTCCCGGACCATCCGGTGCAGCAGGCGTGCCTGCTCGAGGTCGCCGTCGCGGCGGACGTCCCGCAGGCGGAGATCCCGACGGCGACCGACGGGTGCGGCGTCGTCACGTTCGCGCTGCCGCTCGAGCGGATCGCGTTCGCGTTCAGCCGGCTCGAGCGGCTCGACGCCGGAGCGCGCGTGGCCGCCGCGATGCGGCGCCACCCGGAGCTGATCGGCGCCGCGGCGGGGGCGGACACGCGGCTCATGCAGCTGCGAGCGGGATGGGTGGCGAAGGGCGGCGCGGAGGGGCTCCTCTGCGCCTGCGGCCCCGGCGGCGTCGGCGTCGCGCTGAAGTCCGAGGACGGGTCCTCGCGGGGCCTGGCCGCCGCAGCCGCGGCCTTCCTGCCTCTGGTCGGCGAGCGGGTCGACGAGCTCGCGCGCAGCGACGTCCGCAACAGTCGCGGCGAGGTCGTCGGCGAGATCCGCGCGCAGCCGCTCTGACCCGCGGACGCGTCCCGCCGAGCCATGTCGGGGGTCTGACCCGGGTCGTGTCCCGCGCAGCCGTGGCGCGCGCGGACACCCGTCCCGTCGTCGCCGTAGTCACGCCGTTCCGAGGCGGGGTCATGGCCGCAGCGGCCATGTTGGGGGTCTGACCCCGGACATGTCCCGCCCGGGACGCGGGCCGGCGCGGGGCTGGCGTCGGCGGCTCAGGCGTCCGGCGGCAGGTCGAGCCCGTGCGGATCGAGCGCGTGGACGCGGGCGAGCGTCCGTTCGGCCGCGGCGTGCTTGCCGAGGCAGCGCTGGATCCGCGCCAGGTCGAACAGCGCTCCGACGTCGGGCGTCCCCAGGCGGAGCGCCTCGCGCGAGTAGCGGAGCGCCTCCGCGCAGCGCCCGTTCTTGTACAGCGCCCGCGCCAGGACGTGGGCGCCTTCGATGCTCGGGCGGAGCCTGTACCCCTCCCGGGCGCGCGCCAGCGCATCCGCGAGGTTCCGATCGTGGTCGAGATCGAAGAGCGCCGTCTCGAGCTGGTTGCGGCCGCCGTTCCGGGCGAACGCGGCCTCGAGCTCCTCCGCGCGCTCCCACGCACGCTGTGCGCCGTCCCCGTCGCCGGCCGCCGCGAGCAGGTCGCCGAGCGCGGCGGCGGCTCCGGGATCCGGGGCGACGGCGAGCGCGCGCCGGTAGAGCGTCGCGGCGCGGTCGCCGTCGCCGCGTGCGACCGCGAGCGCCGCGAGCGCCGCGTTCGCCGGCGCGTACTCCGGCACGAGCCCGAGCGCCTCGTGGTACAGCTGCGTCGCGCGGTCGAAGCGCTGCGCCGAGACGTGCAGATTCCCGAGCTGGACGCGTGACCACGCCGCAGGCTCGCGTGTGGACGCGGCCGCGTCGACCGCGAACTCCATCGCGGCGATCGCGCCCGGAAGGTCGCCGAGCAGCTCCCGTGCGTACGAGACGCGCGCGTACGCCGAGACCGTCGGCTTGAGCTCCATCTGACGCTCGAATGCCGCGAATGCCTCGTCGTAGCGGCCGAGCTCGAGGCTCGCGTCGCCGATGATCCCGTAGGCGGCCGCGTTGTGGGGCTCGAGCCGCCGCGCGCGCCGTGCCAGCGCGAGCGCCTCGTCGAAGCGATGGCGCGTCGCGGCGAGGCTCGCCAGCGCGCGCACCGCCGGCGCGTGGTCCGGGTCGAGGCGGAGCGCCCGCTCGAGCGCCCGCTCGGCCGGCCCGTAGAAGTCGGGGTCGCCCGTCTCGCGCGCCCGCTGCTGGTACGCGAGGCCGAGCAGCGTCAGCGACGTCGTGTCGGCCGCACGGCCCTCGAGCTGCGCGACGAGGCTGGCGGTGTCGCCGCCGGCGAACCCGTCCTCGAGGCGCGCCGCGGCCGCGGCCGGGGCCGACGCCGCGGGCGCCTCCGCCCGGACGTCGTCCCCGGCGCGCAGCGCGCCGCCGAACAGGAGCACGGCGGCCGTGGCCGCCGCCGCGCTCCCTGCGAGTCCCAACCGGAGCCGCATTACGGCTTCTGCTGGCCCTTCGTGTTCTCGAACCCGCTGAACGGGTCGCCCTGGTACGGGAAGGCCGGCAGGAACGGCTGGTCGTTCCTGTCGACGCCGTCACCGAGCAGGAGCGCCGTGGTGTTGCCCTTCAGCGCACCCGCGACGGCCTTCTCGGCGATGTCGATCACGTCGTCTTCGAGCCGCCGCCCGTTCGGGAAGCCGGCGTTGTCGCCGCCGACGACCCCGAGGCGGTTGCCGGCGCCGACGGCCGCGGTCGGAGCGATGCCCAGGTTGAGGCGGAGCATCTCCGCGCGGACGCTGCCCGTGTTGTTCAGGTTCGGGAGGCCCGTGAGGAAGATCGCCTCGATGTCGTCGCGGTTGCGCTCGGGCGCGTTCACGACGCCGGGGTAGACCTGGTTGATGAGCGCGGCCAGGATCGGCTCGCGGTAGAAGGTGCCGAACTTCGTGCCGTCGTCACGCGGCGTACCGCGGTTCCACTCGTCCTTGCGGTTCGTCGGGATCAGCACCTCGTTGACGAGCGGGTTCCCGAGGCGGGAGACCTGCACGAACCGGTTGCCGACGACCTGACGCCGGACGATCCGCGTCCGGACCTTGCCCTTGACCCGCACGCGCGTCTTGACGTTCACGGTGCGAACGGTCAGCGCCGGCCGCTCCGTCGTCGACCAGACGCCGATGATGTTGTTGCGGGCCTGGAGCTGCGAGATCGGGATCTGCAGCGAGACCGTGTGGACGGCGTAGCCCGCGAAGAAGTCCTTCCCGCCCCCGGCGTTCCCCGGGAAGCGGCGGAACGCGAGGGTGTCGAAGATCGCGCCGATGTCGCCGAAGAACGCGTCCTCACGCTGGCCGGCGAACGCGAAACCGCCGCCCACCATGTTCACGACACCGGCCGCCGCGAGGCTGCGGTAGTTCGGCGTCGTGCGCGGGCCGATGTTGTTCGGAGGCGTCACGCCCTGCGCGACCAACCGCGAGTTCCTCCCCTGCTGGCGCGTGATCCTGAACGGCTGGCGCGTGCTGCGCAGGAAGGCGACCGGCCTGCTCTGCTGGAACCGGGCGCGGTAGACGATGTCCTCCCGGCCGTCGCCGTTCGTGTCGATGTGGATGTTGTAGCGGGCGCGGGAGGAGAACTCCCAGTACATCGGGCCGGCCGCTGGATCCTCTGCGGGGATCCAGTTGGCGATGATCGTCACGGTGTCCGGCCTGTCGGGGCTCCGGAACGCGTAGACGTCGGTGTTGTCGGCCGTCGGATCTTCGGAGATCAACGGCGCTTCACGGTGGCTCGAGGCGGTGCTCGCGCTCGGGCCGGTGCCGACGAAGGCTGCGGCGAACGCCGCCACCGACACCGCTCCGAGCGCGGCTGCCGCCGCTGCGTACTTCTTCATTGCACACACTCCTGGTTGCTGGACGGGCTTGTTCGGCTGCCGCGCCACATCGGTTCGGCGAGGCGGCGAATCCGCGGGAGCGGAGCCTCGTCGTCGCGCCGTCATGCAGTGCAGGAGGAGCCGCGCCCTCCGCGCGACATGGCCGCAGCGGCCATGTCGGGGGTCTGACCCCGGGCATGTCCCTTCCGGACGTGTTCGACGTCAGGCCGCGCGCGGCCGCGCGAGCGTCGCCGCCCGCGCCGAGTTTGTAACGGAGGCGTGACGGCCGAGTAAGGAATCTGTTTCCCACGGCGCGAGTTCGGATGTAAGATCCGGCCCACAGGTGAGCCGGGGGAACGTCGTACCGGCTCTTTGCGTGTCCAGGCAGGCCCGAGTCCCCGTCCACCCACGCGAACAGCCGGAGGTCCTATTGCTCACCGTCGACATCTCGCTTCCCGACGTCGAAGAGCTGCACAAGCTCGTCCAGGACGGTCAGGAGAAGGGATTCCTCACCTACGACGAGATCGTCAACGCGCTCGAGGACGTCGAGCTGTCGAAGGAGCAGATCGAAGACTTCTACACGTACCTGATCGACCACTCGATCGAGCTCGTCGAGGGCGAGCAGCACAAGCACCCGCCGCACGAGCAGCCGGCGCTCGCCGAGGAGGACACGAAGGCGGCGCCGAAGCTCGACCTTACGGTCGAGCCCTCGCTCGACTCGCTGCGCCTCTACCTGCGCGAGATCGGGAAGGTGCCGCTCCTGACGGCCGACCAGGAGGTCTACCTGGCGAAGCGGATCGAGCGCGGCGACATGACCGCGAAGACGCAGATGATCGAGGCCAACCTCCGCCTCGTCGTCTCGATCGCGAAGGGCTACCTCGGGCGCGGCCTCTCCTTCCTCGACCTGATCCAGGAGGGCTCGCTCGGCCTCATCCGCGCGGTCGAGAAGTTCGACTACCGCAAGGGCTACAAGTTCTCGACGTACGCGACCTGGTGGATCCGCCAGGCGGTGACGCGCGCGATCGCCGACAAGGCGCGGACGATCCGCATCCCCGTCCACATGGTCGAGAAGCTGAACAAGGTCGTCCACATCGAGCGCCAGCTCGTGCAGCGGCTCGGCCGCGAGCCGCGCCCGCACGAGATCGCCGAGGAGCTCGAGATGACGACCGAGGAGGTGCGCGAGATCCTGCGGATGGCGCAGCTCCCGGTCTCGCTCGAGAAGCCGATCGGCGAGGAGGAGGAGTCGTCGCTCGGCGACTTCGTCCCCGACGAGCAGGCGGAGTCGCCGTTCGACACCGCCTCGCTGTCGCTGCGCCGCGAGGACATCGAGGAGGCGCTCGCCTCGCTCCCCGAGCGCGAGCGGCAGGTGATCGAGCTCCGCTACGGGCTCAAGGGCGAGCAGCCGCGGACGCTCGAGGAGGTCGGGCGCGAGTTCGGCGTCACGCGCGAGCGCATCCGCCAGATCGAGAACAACACGCTGAAGAAGCTCGAGTCGCTGCCCGAGGCGCAGGGCCTCAAGAACTGCGTCTGAGGCTTCGCGCGAGGCGACGCGCGCGCGCCGAGCAGAACTAGCCGGAGGACTCGTCGACGCGCTTGACGAGCTCCTGCTCGTCGGCACGCTCGTACGGGACGAACAGCCGGCAGTGCGGGCACTTGAACCCGCGGCGGCCGTCGGTCCCGATCAGCTCCGCGGTGAACGGCTTCTTGCAGTGCGGGCAGCTGACGTCGTACTGCGTGGGGGCGGTCGTCATGCGGGCCAATCTACCTCGCGGCGGTCGCCGCGCCGCGGCCGTGCCGTCCGCCGCGCTCCCTACGCTGCCGCTCCGTGGAGTGGGATCCCTTTCGCCGCGCCGTCGCCGAGTTCGTCGGCACCTTCGCGCTCGTGTTCGTCGGCGCCGGCTCGATCGCCGTCTCGCCCGTCGCGGACACCGGCCTCGTCGGGATCGCGCTCGCGCACGGCCTCGTCATCGCCGTGATGGCGTCCGCGGTCGGCCACATCAGCGGCGCGCACTTCAACCCGGCCGTCACGCTCGGCTTCGTCGTCACGCGCCGGATGGAGCCGGTGCTCGCGGTCGTCTACTGGGCCGCGCAGCTCGCCGGGGCGACGCTCGGCGCGCTGCTCCTCCGCCTCGTCCTCCGCGGCGACGCGTTCGCGCTCGAGGCCGGCGTCCCACAGCTCGGCGAGGGGATCGGCGCCGGTGCCGGGGTCGTGGTAGAGGTCGTCCTCACGTTCTTCCTCGTCTGGGTGATCTTCGCCACGGCCGCCGACCCGCGCGGCACGTTCAAGTCGATCGCCGGGCTCGCGATCGGACTGACGATCACGCTCGACATCCTCATGGGCGGGCCGCTCACCGGCGCCGCGATGAACCCGGCGCGCGCCTTCGGGCCGCAGCTCGTCGAGAACGTCTGGTCGGACGCGTGGGTCTACTACGTCGCCCCGCTCGCGGGCGGCGTCATCGCCGCGCTCGCGTACGAGTTCCTCTACCTCCGGCCGCTCGCGCCGGTGCCGGTCGGGCCGCCCGAGACGGGCGTCGAGGAGCCGCGACCCGGCGACACCGCCGCGTCGTAGCCGCTCAGCCGCGACGGACGCAGTCCTCCGTCGGCGGCGGCGGCACCACCTCGTACAGGCGCGGCGGCCGCGGGTCGAGCGACGGCGGGAGCAGCCCGAACGTCCACAGCGCCCGCGGCAGGTGCGCCCGGTGGTGCATCTCCGCCGTGTGGATCCAGAACCCGGCGAAGCGGTACACCTGCGCCTCCGGGTTGAGCACGCGGATCGCCTCCGCCAGACGCCGTGACTGCGTCTCCTGGTCCACCACGATGCGGTCGGCGATGCTCCACCAGAGCTGGATCGGCACGCAGGAGAAGGCCAGCTTCCGCGCGTACGCGAGCGGGCTCCGCGCGCGGTACGCGCCCGCGGCCGTCGCCGGCGTCCCGCCGATCTCGGCGCGCGCGAGCCGCTGGAGGTACCGCCCGAGCGGCTCGCCGTAGCGCTCGAAGCAGCGCGCGCCGCAGACGAGGCGCGGGAACCGCCGGTACTGGAGGCCGAAGTCGGCGACGGAGTCGAACGCGGCCACGCCCGCGAGCATCGACGGGTACCGCGCCGCGAGCAGGAGCACCTCCTGGCCACCCATGCTCCCGCCGAAGGCGTACACCTGCGAACGGTCGACCTTCAGCCACGGGAGCGTCCGGGCGAGGATCTCCGGCATCCGCGCGAGGTCGTCGACCTGCCCGGGGTAGCCCCACGAGTGGAGCGGCAGCCGCCGCCCGTGGCCGTCCGGGTTGACGACCGCGAAGAGCCCCTGCGCGGGGAGGTTCCCCCACACCGCCGCGTTCTGCCGGCCGGTGAGGCCGCGCCCGTGCGGCGAGATGATCAGCGGGATCGGCGGGTTCGCGCCGGGCCCGTACCACGCGGGGACGAGCACGTGCGCGGCGCGGCGCTTCCCGTTGTGCGCGCGGTAGTGGATCGTGATCGTCCGCGTCCGCTCGAGGTCGTCGGTCGCGCGGACGGTCGCCTCGACGGCGGCCGCCCCGGACGGAGCCGCGGCGAGCGCGAGCGCGACCGAGGCGGCGAGCGCGAGCCCGAGCCGGAGCGCCGCGCGCACTAGCCCAGCACCTCCGCCACGACCTCGGCCCGCCCGCGGCGCCCGCCGAGGTCGATCGTCCCGGTCCGCCGGTCGACGCGCGCGTGCGGCCGCCCGTCGAGGGTGACCGCGCCGAGGCGCTTGCCGGCCGGCAGCCGCAGCCGCAGCGCGACCGCCCGCGGCGCGCGCGCCGGCAGCTCCACGGACGCCCGCACCGCGCGCTCCTCCGCCTCGAGCTCGTACGACACGCGGCCGAAGCTCGTCGGCATGCCGCGCACGGCGATCCGCTTCCCCGGCGCGAGCCACGCCCGCGGCGTCGCGAACGCGAGCCGCAGCCCCGTCGGCGCGCCGTCCGCGGCGCGCGTCTCGTGCACGAGCATCACGCGCAGGAGCGTGAGGAACGCGCCGTTGCTCGCGCCGTTCGGCGGCAGGTACATCGCGCGGTGGAGGAGCCCGCCGAGCGGCTCGACCGACGCCGCCTCGCCCGAGACGAACGTGTCCGGCGTCATCCCCGCCGCGAGGGAGCCGTACAGCGCGAGCACGAGGCGGTCGGCGTCGTCGGCGTCGGCGAGCGCGCGGGCGTCGTTCAGCGAGTAGACCTGGTTCGTCCCGCCGGTGGGGAACCGCGGCTCGCGGTAGAGCGCGTACGCCCCCGTGCGGACGATCCCGAGGAGGCGGCCGCCGTGGCCGAACAGGTACCGCCGGATCCCCTCCGCCTGCGCGCTCCCCGGCCGGAACAGCCCCGACGCGAGCGCGTACGGGAGCACGAGGTTCCAGTAGCTGCCGAGGCGCGTCTCCGTCACCGAGGCGTACGGGCGCTCGCCGTCCAGCAGCCGCATCGGGACGAACAGCGACCCGTCGCCGAGCCGGCGCTGCGAGCGCGCGACCGCCGCGCGCAGGCCGCGCTCGAGGCGCGCGGCGAGGGCGCGGCACTCCGCGGCTGCGGCGCGATTGCCCGTCTCGGCCCATGCACGTCCCATCTCGCGCAGCCCCTGCAGCACGACCGCCTGCGAGTGGAGCCCGTAGACGGAGTCCGCGACGTCGGAGGAGTAGCGCTCGCGCGCGAGGAGCCCGGTGCGGCTCGCGCGGCTCTGCCGGCCGAGCGCCCGGACGTACCCGCGCAGCACCGGTGTCGTCTGCGCGACGTAGGCGCGGTCGCGGTAGAGGCGGTGGTACGCCGCCGAGCCGAGGAGCTTCTCGCCCATCTTCCAGTTCGGGTACGGCGTCGGCTTCCGCGTCAGCGACACCCGCATGATCGACCGGTGGACGAGCTGGAACCCGTGCTCGCCCATCACCTGCGCGACGTCGACGCCCTCGGGGAACGAGAACTGCTCGTACGGGTTGCCGATGCTGTAGCGCCAGGCGAGCCCGAGGTTCTGGACGAGGAGGTTGCGGTACGCGTGCTCGACGCGCGCCTCCGGGAGGCTCAGCGACGCGCCCTCGTCGAGACGCCGCTCCCAGTAGCGGGCGACGGCGTCGCGCGCCGCGTCGTGGGCGGCCGCGTCGAGCGCGAGCGGCCGCACCCGCGCCGGGTAGTTCACCCACGCCGCGTGCACCGTCCTCGTCGTCCCGCGGGGGACGGCGTACGTGACGGCCCCGCCGGCGACGCGGCCGCCGCGCTCGAACACGAGCTGCGTCGCGCCGCGGGCGACGAGGCGGTCGCCGTCGCGCCGGAGGCCGCGCGTCGACGGGACGAGCCTGACCGCGACGCCCGAGCGCGCCGCGCGCGCGTCCACGGTCACGCGGACGAAGCTCACGAGCGAGCGCGTCTGCGGGATCCGCGCCGCGAACGACTCCTGCCGGTAGCGCGCGCCCGCGGCGTCCGCGTACCCCGTTTCGACCACCGGCAGCCACCCGGCGGCGAGCCGGGCGGGGACGAGCCGGCGGACGCACGCGCCGTAGCGCTCGCGGCCGCCCGCGCCGACGCGGATCGTCAGCGTGCGGCCGCCGACGCGGTCCGAGACGACCTGGCTCCCGTCGGCGACGTGGAGGGCGACCGACCCCGCGCCCTGCACGCCCTCCGGCTGCGAGAGCGCGAGGTAGTAGACGCCGGAGTCCGTCAGCGGTCGCTTCCCCGGAGCGCGTGCGTAGAGCAGCGGCGCGAGGTAGCGGCTCGCGCGCTCGTAGGTCGGCCCGCCGGGCGCGCGGAGCAGCTGCTCGCCCCAGACGTCGCGGCGCGCGCGGAGCGCGGCGCGCGTCCGCGCGGCGTACGCGGAGCCGGTACGCGGCGGGTCGCACGCGCCCGGCGCGCCCGCGGCCGACGCGGGCGACGCACCCGCGAGCGAGGCCACGCCGGCGGCGGCGAGCGCCGCAGCGGCGGCGAGGACGTGCGTGCGGACCCCTGGCACCGGCGCATTCTGCCCGTCGGCGGCGGCGCCGGCGGACCGCGGGCGGGCTACCCTCCGGAGCGTGTCGCGCCTGCCCGCCTTCTTCGCCGCGCTGACGCTCGGAGGCGGAGCCGTCGTGGTCGCTGTGACGCTCCTGCGCGCACCCGCTCCCGCGATCGCGTCGGGCGGCGCGCTCGTCGCCTCGCCGCTGCCGCAGCTCGCGCCGCACGCCGTCCCCGCCGCGGACCGCATCCGCACGCCGATCCCGCGCCTCGAGCCGAAGGTCGACCCGGTGCTCGCCGCCCGCGAGGCGCTCGAGAGCGCGATCGCGTGGCGGCCGTCGCGCCCGCTGGGGAGCCCGAACGCCGGGACGCTCGGGGACGGGGTCGTGCTCCCGCGCGAGGGCGTCCACTTCTTCACCTGGGACCCGTTCCGGTGGAGGACGCCGAGCCCGGCGTCGCGCCGCCATGGCACCGACCGCCTCGTCCGGACCGTCCTCGGCGTGGTGCGCGCGTACGCGCGCGCGAACCCCGACGCGCCGCGGGTCGGCATCGGCGACCTCAGTCGCCCCGAGGGCGGCCCCTTCGACGCGCGCTTCGGCGTCGTCGGGGAGTTCGGTCCCGCGCGCGGCTACCTGGGCCACGTCTCGCACCAGAACGGCCTCGACGTGGACGTCTACTACCCGCGCGTCGACGGGGCGGAGCGCGCGCCCGACCGCCTCGAGGACGTCGATCGCGTCCTGGCGCAACAGCTCGTCGACCTGTTCGTCGCCGCCGGCGCCGAGTTCGTCTTCGTCGGGCCGCGCACCGGGCTGACCGGCCCGCCGGGCGTCGTGCAGCCGCTCGCCCGCCACGACGACCACCTGCACGTCAGGCTCCCGCCGGGCTGACACGCGCGCTCGTTTTAGGACTCGAAACACGGAAGATGAGCCGGACGGCCCATTGCCGCCGGTCGCGGCTACCGGTGTACTGCGCGCAGTGGCCGCCGTCCCGCCCCTCCGCGTGGTCGTCGTCGACGACGACGCCGCCTTCCGCGTCCTCCTCGGCGAAGTCCTGGCGGCCGGCGGCGTCCACGTCGTCGGGACCGCGTCCGACGGCGCCGCGGGGATCGAGCTCGTCTCGTCGCTCCGGCCGGACGCCGTGACGATGGACCTCGAGATGCCGGGCATGAACGGGGTCGAGGCGACGCGCGCGATCGCGTGCGCCGACGACGCGCCGCCGGTCGTGATCGTGAGCGGCTCCGCGTCGAGCGAGCTCGTGGACGAGGCGATCGCCGCGGGCGCGGTCGCGCTGATCTCGAAGAGCCGGATCGGCGCCGAGCTCGTGCCGGCGCTGCACGACGCGCTCGCCGCCGCCCACCGGTAGCCGCGGCCTCACGCGCGGCCGAGGAGGCCGGCGACGTACCACTCGTCCAGCGGGTCGAACAGCTCGTAGGCCTGGCCGACGACGGCGAGCTGCTCGAGCACGTGCGGGCAGACGACGTCCGCGCCCTCGGCGGCGACCCGCGCCAGGCCGCGCGGCGCCCCGACCGGCGTGGCCGCGGTGACGCGCGCGGCTCCCGCGGCCGACGCCCAGCGGCAGCCGGCCGCGAGCGTGAGGCCCGTGACGAGCCCGTCGTCGACCACGACGGCGTGGCGGCCGGCGAGCGGCGGCCGCCGCAGCTCCAGCCGCCGCTCGAGCGCCGCCGCCTCGCGCCGCGCCCGCTCGACGAGCGCCGCGACCTCCTCGCCCGGGACGCCGTGGCCGTCGAGCAGGAACGGCGGCCCCTCCGCCGTCGTCGCCCCGAGGCGCAGCCCACGTGCGTCGACGCGCGCCACCGCCGCCGCCGTCAGCGGCGCGTCGAGGCGCCGCGCGACCTCGACCGCGACGGCGACGCCGCCGCGCGCGAGCGCGACGACGAGCGGCTGCGGCCCCGGCTCCGGCTCCGGCACCGCGGCCGCGAGCGTCCGTCCGGCCTCCTCGCGGTCGTGGAAGAGCGGCGGGAACCAGTCGACGATCCGGATCGACACGCGCACCGTGTTCCCGCGCGAGCGGCGCAGCATCCGTCCGTGCGAGGATCGGCGCGGGCGTCCGCCCGTGACGCTCGCACCCCGCGGCGATGAGTTCGACGCGCGGGAGCCGTCTCACCGGAGACGGGCGCGACCGCGCGCCGACACGACCGAGGAGGAGACGCAGATGGCAGGAGCGATCGTGCACGTGGAGATCCCGGCGAGCGACACGGAGCGGTCGCGCGCGTTCTGGAGCGGGCTCTTCGGCTGGCGGTTCGAGACGTACCCGCCGGGATCCGAGTACCACATGACGCAGCTCGACGAGCGCTCCGGCGTCGCGGTGACGGGGATGGAGCAGCGGTCGAGCGCGCGCGTGTACTTCGACGTCGACGACATCCGCGCGGCGATCGCTCGCGTTGTGGAGCTCGGCGGCGAGGCGGACGAGCCGATGCCGGTCCCGAGCATGGGTTGGTTCGTCCACTGCCGCGACGCCGAGGGCGTCGACTTCGGGCTGTGGCAGACGGACCCGGAGGCGCCGGCGACGGAGATGCCGGCCTGAGCGGGGAGCGCTGCGAGTAAGGTCGCGGGCATGGGCGGCGCCGCGCCGATCGAGGAGTACGCGGCGCTCGGCGACGGGCGGACGGTCGCCCTCGTCGAGCGGGGCGGCTCCGTCGACTGGCTCTGCGCGCCGAACCTCGACTCGCCCGCCGTCTTCGCGCGGCTGCTCGACCGCGACCGGGGCGGCGCGTTCCGCGTCGCCCCGGCGCGGCCCGGCGAGGCGCGGCGCCGCTACCTCCCCGGCACGAACGTCCTCGAGACGACGCACGAGACGCCGGACGGACGCGTCCGCGTCACCGACGCGCTCACGCTCCCGGCGGCGGGGCTCGCGCCGCAGCGCGAGCTCGTCCGGCTCGTCGAGGGCGTCGCGGGGGAGGTGGAGGTCGCCGTCGAGCTCGAGCCGCGGTTCGGCTACGGGCTCGAGCGGACGCGCCTCGAGGAGCGCTCGCACGCCGTCGTCGGGAGCGCGGGCGGCGACGCGGTCGCGCTCGTGCTCCCGCGCGGTGCCGACGTCGAGGTCGCCGGCGGCGTCGCCCGTGCGCGGCTCCGCGTCGCAGCGGGCGAGCGCCTCGCCGTCGTGCTCGCGACGGCGCACGGCGAGCCGCTCGTCCTCCCGTCGCCGGCCGAGGCGGAGGAGCGGCTCGAGCGGACGGCGCGCGCGTGGAGCGAGTGGGCGGAGACGCGCGACTACGAGGGGCCGTGGCGCGAGCACGTCGTCCGCTCCGCGCTCGCGCTGAAGCTGCTCGTGTTCGCGCCGTCGGGCGCGATCGCGGCGGCGCCGACGACGTCGCTCCCGGAACGCCTCGGCGGCGACCGGAACTACGACTACCGCTACTGCTGGGTCCGCGACTCGTCGCTGACGATGAGCGCCTTCCTCGAGCTCGGCTGCTCGCGCGAGGCGCGCGCGTTCCTCTCCTGGCTGATGCACGCGTCGCAGCTGACGCGGCCGGAGCTGCGCGTCCTCTACGCGCTCGACGGCGGCGACGAGCCGGGGGAGCGGGAGCTGCCGCTCGCCGGCTACGCGCGCTCCCGGCCGGTTCGCGTCGGGAACGCCGCGTCCGCGCAGCTCCAGCTCGACCCGTACGGCGACCTCCTCGACGCGGCGGCGATCTTCGCGGCGGACGAGCCGCTCGATCGCGACGTCGGCCGGCACCTCGCCGCGGTCGCCGACCACGTCTGCCGGATCTGGCGCGAGCGCGACGCCGGCATCTGGGAGCTCCGCGGCCGCGTCGACCACTTCACCGAGGGGAAGATGAAGTGCGCGATCGCGCTCGAGCGCGCGTGCGAGCTGGCGCGCCGCGGCTGTCTCCCGCGCGACCGCGTCGACCGCTGGGAGCGCGAGGCCGCCGCGATCCGGCGGTTCGTCGAGGAGGAGTGCTGGTCGGACGAGCTCCGCGCCTACACCCGCTCGCCCGGCAGCCGCGAGCTCGACGCGAGCGTCCTCCTCGCCGCGCAGAACCGGTACTCGCCGGAGGGCGACGAGCGGCTGTCGACGACGATCGACGCGCTCCGCGAGCGCCTCGGGGCGGGGCCGCTCCTGTACCGCGCGGACGACCTCCGGGACGAGGAGGGTGCGTTCGTCGCCTGCTCCTTCTGGCTCGTCAGCGCGCTCGCGCACGTCGGGCGCGTCGACGAGGCGGGTGAGACGATGGAGGCGATGCTCGCGCACGCGAACGACGTCGGCCTCTTCGCGGAGGAGATCGACCCGGTGACCGGCGCCTTCCTCGGGAACTTCCCCCAGGGGCTGAGCCACCTCGCGCTCGTGAACGCGGCGTCCGGGTGGGGCGGGCCGCGGCGTGAGCGTCTGGGCCGCGCTCGCCGGCGGGCTCGTCGGCACGATCGTGCTCACGAGCGCGATGCGCGCCGCGAGCGAGCTGCGGCAGACGCGGATGGACCTCCCGTTCCTCCTCGGCACGGCCGTCACCGACGACCGCGTCCGCGCGAAGGCGGTCGGCTTCGCGGCGCACTTCGGCTTCGGACTCCTCTTCTCGCTCGTCTACTGGGGCGTGTTCACGGCCGTCGGCGAGGCGGGCTGGCTCTTCGGGCTCCTGCTCGGCGCGGCGCACGGGCTTTTCGCCGGCGGCGCGCTCGTCAACGTCCTCCTGCCGCTCGTGCACCCGCGGATGGGCGGCGACTCGACCGGCGCGACGGAGTCGCCGCTCGTCGAGCCGCCCGGGTTCATGCTGCTGAACTACGGCCGCCGCACGCCGCTCGTCGCGATGGCGGCGCACCTCGCCTACGGCGCGATCGTCGGCGGCTTCGTCTCGCTCGCGGCGTGATCGACGCGTAGGTCCGGCTCGAGGTACATCACGCGCGCGGCGGGAACGGCCGCGCGGACGCGCGCCTCGCACGCGTTGATCGCGGCGGCGATCTCCGGCGTCGTCAGCGACGGCCGCAGCTCGACCTTCGCCGCCACGAGGAGGTCGTCGGGCCCGAGGTGCTGCGTCAGCAGGTGGATCACGCTCGCGACGTCCGGCACCTGCTCGAGCTCCTCGACGATCCGGCGGATCGTCTCCGGCTCCGCCGCCTCGCCCATCAGCAGGCTCTTCATCTCGACCGCGAGGAAGGCGGCGATCGCGACGAGCAGGACGCCGATCGCGATCGTCGCGACGCCGTCCCAGACCGGGTCGCCCGTGAGGATCGCGACCGCGATCCCGATCGTGGCGAAGATGAGACCGAGCAGCGCGCCGAGGTCCTCGAGCAGGAGCACCGGCAGCTCCGGGCTCCGCGATGTGCGGATGTACGTCCACCACCCGCGCTCGCCGCGCTCCGGCCGCGCGTGGCGGACGGCCGTGCGCAGCGCGAACGCCTCGAACACGATCGCGACGCCGAGGATCCCGAACGCCACGGCCGGCGAGGTGATCTCGTGCGGGTCGACGAGCTTGTGGTAGCCCTCGTACATCGAGAAGAGGCCGCCGAGCGAGAAGAGGACGACGGCGACGACGAACGACCAGAAGTACCGCGCGCGCCCGTAGCCGAACGGGTGCAGCGGCGTCGGCTTCCGCCGCGCGCGCCTGCCGCCGAGCGCGAGGAGGCCCTGGTTGCTCGCGTCGGCGACGGAGTGGACGGACTCCGCGAGGAGCGCCGACGAGCCGGTGATGAGGAAGCCGACGAACTTCGCCACCGCGATCCCGAGGTTCGCGACGAAGGCCGCGAGGATCGCCTTCGTGGTGCCGCTGTCTCCACCCGCCACGGCGGCATCGTGCCCGCAGCCGCGGCGGCGCGAAACGGCGTCCTCGTCCGTCCCGTCGGCAGAGGCGCCGCCGCTAGAGCAGTTCCGCGATCAGCGCCGCCGCCCGCGCGGCGCCGTCGGTCTCGACGGGCGGGTAGTCGACCTCGCGCCCGATCTCCTGGGCGATCGCGGCCGCGATCTCCGACGGGCCGTCCGCCTCGAAGTCCATCCGGCGCCCGGCGCCGTAGCGCTCCAGCCGGTGCCGCACGTGGAAGTTCTGCTCGAAGTGGTGGCGGAGCGGGAAGTAGAGGAACGGCCGCCGGCTCGCGGTCAGCTCCATCGCGGTCGTCAGTCCCCCCTGGACAACGGCGAGGTCGCACGCCGCGAGGTGCCGGTAGAGGTCGTGGACGTAGGCGCGGACCTCGAGACCGTCGTGCTGCGGCAGCCCGCGCGGGTCGATCCGAGGACCTGCGACGACGACCATCCGCAGGTCGGGCACGCGCTCCTTCGCCTCGGGGAACGCCTCGATCACGCGGCGCAGCAGATGCGCGCCGACGCCCGAGCCGCCGACGGTGACGATGCAGACGCGCTCGTCGTCGCCGTAGCCGAGCGCGGCGCGGTCGCCGAGCGTGCGCGCGTCGAACCCCGTGACGTAGCCGGAGAAGTCGTAGTGGCGCTCCGTCCACTCGCGGATCGGCGGGAGCCCCGGCCCGAACGCGTCGGGAACGACGTCGTCGGGGTTGCCGACGAAGATCGCGCGGTCGCGCAGGCGCGGGAAGCGCGCGATGTGCTCGATCATCTCGGCGTTGTAGTCCGCGGTCACGAACGCCTCGCGGTCGCCGCCGTCGGGCATCGGCAGCCAGCCGACGAAGTCCGTCAGCCAGACGTACGCGGCGCGCTTCTGCTCCGGGTTCTCGTGCAGGTAGTAGTCGAGCTCCCAGGCCTCGTCCCCGATCCACAGGTCGTAGTCCTCCTCGCGCACGAGGTCGTGGAAGACCATGAAGTTCGCCAGCAGGATCTCGTCCATGCGGCGGATCGCCCCGAAGCAGTGCAGGTCGTGCTCGGCCGACTCGCTCTCGATGTGCGCCGACTCGTTCGCGAGCTGGGCGCTCGCCGGGTGCACGCGCTCGCCGCGAGCCTCCAGCACGGCGGTGACCGGGTGCTGCGCGAGCCAGTCGATCTCGAGGTCGGGGTGGAGCCTCCGCAGCTCGTCGGCGATCGCGGCGTCGCGCTGCGCGTGGCCGAGCCCGATCGGCGAGGAGACGTAGAGGGCGCGCCGCCGGCGGGAGCGCCCGCGGGTCCAGCGGACGGTGTCCGGGGGAACCGGGAGGTTCCCCCGGCGGCCCTGAGCGACGAACTCCCGAAGCAGCAGGTTGACCTTCACCGGGTCGCGGACGTGCGGCCCGTGCCCCGAGCCGTCGAGCAGGACGAGCTCGCCGCCGGTCGCCTCCGCGAGCGCGATCCCCCGCGGCGGCCCGGTGATCGCGTCGGCCGTCCCCTGGATCACGAGCACCGGGCAGCGCAGGCGGCCGCAGAGGTCGCGGGCGGTGGCGGCGTCGAGCCCCCGCGCGAGCTCGGTCGCGACGAGCGTCTCGGGGCTCGTCTCGAGCCCCCAGCCGACGCAGTCCTCGATCGGCTTCGTGGAGTGCGGCTCGGTGAACATCCGCGCGAAGAAGAACTCGAGGAAGCCGCGGTAGTCGCGCAGCCAGGCGTAGCGGTTGTACTTCGCCCAGCCGTCGTCCGTCTCCAGCTCCTCGTCCCACGGATGGATCGTCCGCTCCGGCAGCGGCGGCGCGAGCGGTACCGAAGGGCAGATGAACACGGCGCGGTCGACGCGCTCCGGCTCCCGTGCCGCGAGGAGGAGCGCGCGCTGCGCTCCGAGCGACAGCGAGACGAGCGTCGCCCGCTCCGTTCGAGTCGCGTCCATCACCGCCAGCGCGTCGGCGGCGAACTCCTCCTCGTCGTAGCCCGTTTCGGGGCGATCCGAGCGGCCGTTGCCGCGGCCGTCGAAGGTGAGCACGCGGCAGTGTCGGGCGAGGTACGGAATCTGCATCTTCCAGTGCCGCGAGTGGATGATCGACCACGTCGGCAGGAGGAAGACCGTCGGCCCCTCCGCGCCGTAGACCTCCCAGTAGAGGCGGACGCCGTCGCGCTCGACGTAGCCGCTCTCGTCCGGGTAGCGCGCGCGCGTCTGCTCGCGCGTCGCCGGGCCGGCGGACGTGATCATGCGAGGGTGGTCGCGATCAGCAGGGTGCCTCCGGCGAGCATCGCGTATCCGGCCGGCCGGACGAGCCGCCGGCCGCCGGGAGCGACCTTCGCCGCCAGCATGACCGCCGCGAGCGCGAGCATCAAGGGGATGCTGCCGACGCCGATCCCGAAGGCGACCAGCATCAGCGGCCAGCAGCAGCCGAGGCAGAACGTGCCGTGGCGGAGGCCCAGGCGCCACGCCGCCCCGACCCCGCGCTCGTACCAGCGGAGGAGCGAGTGGAGCGGGTTGCGGCAGGCGTCGAGGCACCGCTCGGTCAGGCCGGTGAGCTGCCCGGCGCCGGCGACGAGGAGCACGCCGCCCGTGACGAGGTGCGGGCGCGCCTCGAGCCACGGCCACGCGTGGACGAGTGCGTGCACGACGCCGTCACCGGCCAGCGCCGCGAGCGCGAACGCCGTCCACACCGCGAGGTACGCCGCGACGAACGCGGCGAGTGCGAGCCGGGGCCGCTCCTGGCTCCGGCTCGCCCTCGCGAAGAGGCCGACGGTCGGGAGCGCCGTCGGCAGCATCATCGCCGCCGTCATCAGCTGCCACGCGGCGAGGAACAGGACGAGCGCGACGAGCGGCGGCAGCGTCCCGCCGCCGAGGAGCGCGTCGTGCTGCACGAGCCACGCGTAGCCGAGCAGGTCGCCCGCGGCGAGCACGCCCCACGCGGCGACCGAGATCGCTGCGACCGCCGGCATCGTCAGGCCTCGAAGCGGAAGTGGCCCTGGATCGCGTTCCGGCCTTCGAGCTCCACGTCCCGCATCCCGTACGCGGAGGCGTCGCGCCGGAAGCGGGTCGCCTTGCCCACGTAGGCGGGCGAGCCCGGGATCGTGGAGAAGACGGTGTCGTGCATCGCCGTCGCCACGCCGGTGGCGCCGCGGAAGGAGACGAGCTCCGCGTCGGCGGCGTCGCCGATCCGGATCGTCCCGGTCCCCTCCTCGACGTCGAAGCGGATCGGCGCCCGCTCGACGGCGACGACCTCGCCGATCAGCCCGGCGAGGTCCGCGATCGCGCCGCCGAGCTGGCCCGTGAAGACCTTCAGGAGTGCCGCCTGCTGCTCGGGCGTGGCGCGGTCGTCGACGTAGACGACGGCCTTCCAGTCTCCGGCCAGGACGTTCCCGGGGATGAAGACCGAGAGTGCGAGCGTCAGCCCCGAGACGTCGAGACCCTCGACGACGCCCCGGTCGACGCGCCAGCCGAGCACGGAGTCGCAGCTGCCGCCGTCCGGGTCTTCGCCGACCCAGCAGGGGCAGGGCGCGTTGCAGGAACAGACCTCCAGCAGGCGTCCCTCGATCACGTACCGCGTCGCGGCTACGGCGGACGCGGGTGCGGTCTCGACCGCCATGACGTACCTCCTCAACTAGTTGGTCGTTCAACCGAACAATGATGTGCTAGCCTGCCGTCGGTGTCAAGTCCGGCGGACAAGGTCGACCTGCGCCGTGCCCGCGGCGCCGCGACGCGGGAGCAGATCCTCGACGCGGCCCGCGACGTGATCCGCGACCACGGCTACGCGGCGACGACGATGCGCGCGGTCGCCGACGCGGCCGGCGTCCAGCTCTCGCTCGTCCACTACCACTTCGGCGGCAAGCGGCAGCTGCTGACGGCGCTGCTCGAGCACGAGAACGCGCGCCTGCTCGAGCGCCAGCGTGCGCTCTACGCCGACGCGGCGCCGCTCTCGGAGAAGTGGGCGCGGGCGTGCGACTACCTGCGGGAGGACCTTCGGTCGGGCTACGTGCGGGTGCTCTGGGAGCTGTGGGCGACGGGCCTCTCCGAGCCCGAGCTGGCTGCGCGCTGGCGCGCCGCCCTGCTCGGCTGGATCGACCTCCTGGAGGGCGTCGCCGCCGGATGGGCCGCGGAGCAGGAGGTCGAGCTGCCGCTCTCCGCGCGCGCGCTCGCGACCCTGGTCGGCAACGCCTTCCTCGGCGCCGAGGCCCAGCTCCTGGCGGGGATGGACGAGCGGGAGGTGCCGAACCTCGAGGCGCTGGCGGCGTGCGCCCAGCTGATCGCCCGCGTCGAGAGCCGCTAGCCGTCGCGCTGCCAGCGCCGGGAACTCCCGCCGCCGTCGCTGCGTCCAAGGGGTGTGCCTTCCACCGCGACGATCCTCCTCGCCGCCGCCGTCGCGCTCGTCGCGGGCGGGTGCGGCGAGGCGCCCGCGGGCGACGGGGAGCCTGGGGCCACGCCGTACGGCGCGTGGCAGCTCGTCGGGGGGACCGGCCCCGAGGGGCCGATCGAGCCGCTCGAGACGCACCCCGTCACGCTGACGATCGAGGAGGGGCAGGTCGGCGGCACGGCCGCGTGCAACTCCTACGGCGGCGCGGCGCGGATCGACGGCGACCGCCTGGAGGTGACGGAGCTCGCGGCGACGGAGATGGCGTGCGAGCCCGCGGCGGCGATGGAGCTCGAGCGCGCGTACCTCCTCGCCCTCCAGCGCGCCGACACGATCGCGCGCGAGGGGGAGGAGCTCGTCATCCGGGGGCCCGAGGTGGAGCTGCGCTTCGCGGCCGTGGCGCCCGTCCCGACGGAGGCGCTCGTCGGCACGGAGTGGGAGCTCGACACGCTCCTCGACGGCGAGACCGCGTCGACGCCGGCCGCCGAGGCGACGCTGCGGCTGGACGACGACGGCACGCTCACCGGCCACACCGGCTGCCGGAGCTTCGACGGCGCGTACGTCGTCCGCCCCGGCGAGGTGCGCGTGACGCGGATGGCGATGGGCGGCGGGCAGTGCGGGGGCGCGGTCGCCGCGCAGGACGCGCTCGTCTCGTCCGTCCTCGGCGACGGCTTCCGCGCGGACGTCGACGGCGACCGCCTGGCGGTGACGTCGGGCGCGGACGGGCTCGTCTACCGCGCCGCGCGCTGACGCCTAGGTGAACCGCGGCTCGGCCGGCGGATCCTCGCCGGGGAGGTGCAGCTCGTACCACGCGACGTCGTGCCATGCGCCTGCTTCCCAGCCGATGCGGTGGTACGTCCCGACGGGGACGAAGCCGACGGAGCGGTGGAGCGCCTCGCTCGCCGGGTTCGGCAGCGTGACGCCGGCGCAGACGGTGCGGATCCTCGCCGCGCGCAGCCGTCCGAGCAGCTCCGTGTAGAGCGCGCGCCCGACGCCGCGCCCGCGCCACGCGCGGTCGAGGTACACGGCGACGTCCGCCGCCCACCGGTAGGCGGCGCGCTCGTGGTGCGGCGACGCGTACGCGTACCCGACGACGCTCCCGGCGTCCTCCGCCACGAGCCACACGTGCGCCGCGTCCATCCGGCGCGCCATCTCCGCCGCGTCCGGCGGCACCTCCTCGAACGAGATCGTCGTCTCGAGGACGTAGGGCGCGTAGATCCGGGCGCACGCGTCGGCGTCTGCGGTCGTGGCGACGCGGACGCGGTGCACGCGCCGATTATCGAAGATGCGGCATGACCGTCGTCCTCGTCGAGGGGATCAGCGACCGGGTCGCGCTCGAGACGCTCGCCGCGCGGCGGCGGCTCGACCTCGCCGCGCACGGCGTCGCCGTCGTCCCGATCGGCGGCGCGCAGGCGGCGGGGCGGTACGTGGCGCGGCTCGCCGCCGACGGCGTGCGGCTCGCGGGCCTCTGCGACGCGGGCGAGGAGGGGGAGTACCGGCGCGCGCTCGAGCGCGCCGGTCTCGGCGCGAACCTGTCGCGCCCGGACATGGAGCGGCTCGGGTTCTACGTCTGCGTCGCCGACCTCGAGGACGAGCTGATCCGCGCGCTCGGCGCGCCGCGCGTCGAGGAGCTCCTCGCCGCGAACGGCGACCTGCGGCCGTTCCGGACGTTCCAGAAGCAGCCGGAGTGGCGCGGGCGCCCCGCCGGCGAGCAGCTGCGGCGGTTCATGGGCAGCGGCGGCCGGCGGAAGCTCCGCTACGCGCGCCTGCTCGTCGAGGCGCTCGAGCCGGAGCGCGTGCCGCGGCCGCTCGCGGGCGTGCTCGACTCGGTCGGCGGCGCCCGATGAGTTCCCGTGCCGCGGCGCGTCTACGTCTCGACCCGAACGAAGACCCGAAGGAGCAGCGATGCAGATCATCCTCACCGACTTCATGAGCCTCGACGGCGTCGTCCAGGCGCCCGGCGGCCCGGAGGAGGACACAGACGGCGGCTTCGGCCACGGCGGCTGGTCGGTGCCGTACTTCGACGTGGAGGTGATGGGGACGGCGATCGACGAGCTGCTGGAGCGCAGCGACGCGCTCCTCTTCGGCCGGCGGACGTGGGAGCGGATGGCGGCCGCGTGGCCCGAGCGCGCCGGCGACCCGTTCGCTGACCGGATGAACGAGCTTCCGAAGTACGTCGCGTCGCGGACGCTGTCGCAGGACGACCTCACGTGGTCGGGCTCCGTGCTGCTGCCCGCCGACGACGCCCTCGGCGCGATCCGCGAGCTGCGCGCCGGCGACGGCCGCGGGCTGCAGGTGTGGGGCAGCTCGAACCTCGCCGCGCAGCTGATCGAGCACGACCTCGTCGACGAGTACGTGCTGCTGCTGGAGCCGATCCTCCTCGGCGGCGGCAAGCGGATCTTCCCGGAGGACGGCCGCGCGCGGCCGCTGGAGCTCGTCTCGGTCGAGCGCGCCGCGACCGGCGTCCTGATCTGCACCTACCGGCCGCAGCGGTAGCGCGGGAGCGTGCGGAGCGGGGCGTGCGACGCACGTCCCTCGCCGACCTGCTTGAGTAGCGCTGCGGCGTCGTAGCGCCGCGTCGAAGCTGCGGACGCCGCGCCTCGTGCGCGGTGCCGAAAGGGGGAAAACCGATGCGCAAGATCGTCACAGTGCTCGGGCTCGCGCTGGTGGTTGGCGTGACCGCGAGCGTCGCGCGGGCGGTCACCACGGTGGCGTCGGCCAACGGCCACGGCACGCTCCTCGCAACCGACGACAACGGCAGGGAGGTGAAGCGGCAGTTCTCGTTCACGGCACGGCGGCACGCCGACGGAACGGTCACGGGGCAGGCGGTGCTCGTGAATCCGGCGTTCAGCGGTGCCGGGACGAACGCGCCGTACCGGCTGCACGTCGACATCACCTGCATGCACGTCGTCGGCAACATCGCCATCTTCGGCGGGACGACGGAGCGGACCAACGATCCGGGCCTGATGGACGCGGTGTTCTTCTCGGTGCAGGACAACGGCGAGCCGGGGAAGGGCCGCGACCGGATCAGCCGCGTCTTCTTCTGGGACGACGACCCGGCGACGACGGGAGACCCGCAGGCGTGCCTGCTGACGGGGCCGACGGACTTCCCGCTCGAGCCGATCGCCGGCGGCAACATCCAGGTGCGCCCGACGGCGCCGTAGGTTCGCGCCGCGACGCCCGGGGCGAGCACGCGCGTGCCCCGGGCGTCGCCCGCGACCTGACGGAGGATCAGCGTTGCCGGACCGGCGCCCGATCGAGGTGACGCGGGCGCAGATCCTCGCGTTCCGGCGGCGCGTCGGGGCACTCGACGAGCGGCTTCCGCCCGGCGCCCGCTCGCTCCGGCGTGCGGCGTGGGCCGGCCTGCAGGACAGCATGCCGCGCGCGGCGCTCCTCTCGATCCACGCACGCGTCGAGGGCGCGCACCCAGAGATCTGGGAGCACCCGTCGCTCGTGCAGGTGTGGGGGCCGCGCTACAGCACGTACGTCGTTCCGGCGCGCGATCGCGCCGTCTTCACGCTCGGGAGGCTGGCGGACGACGCGCGGGGACGCCAGCGCGCGGAGGAGGTCGCGGCCCGCGTGCACGCGGTCCTCGCGGGCCGGCGGATGACCGGCCGTGAGCTGGGGCTGGGGAACCGCGTGCGGTACGCCGCGCCCACCGGCACCGTGCTCATCCGCTGGGACGGCGCGCGGGCGCCGCTCGTCTGGACGGTGCCGCGACCGGACGTGGAACCGCGCGACGCGCGCCGCGAGCTCGCGCGGCGGTACCTGCACGTCTTCGGGCCCGCCACGTCCGCGTCGTTCGCCACGTGGGCGGGCGTCGCTGCGGGTGAAGCGCACTCGGCGTTCGACGCGCTCGACCTGATGCCGGTGCGAACGCCGATCGGCGACGCGTGGATCCTGAGCAGCGACGAGGCAGCCGTCCGCGAGCGGCCCGGGGCCGCGGCGGCCGCGCGTCTCCTCCCGAGCGGCGACGCGTACTACCTGCTGCAGGGCGCCGACCGCGAGCTCCTTGTCCCGGACGCCGCGCAGCGCGCGGCGCTCTGGACGCCACGCGTGTGGCCCGGCGCGGTCCTCGTCGGCGGCTACATCGTCGGCACGTGGCGTCGCGCGAGCGCCGACGTGACGATCGAGCCCTGGCGCCGGCTGACGCGAGCGGAGCGCGCCGCAGTCGAAGCGGAAGCCGCGTCGCTGCCGGTTCCGGGGCTCGACCGGGAGATCGGCGTCCGCTGGCGCGAACCGTGAGGCCTGGTCACGGCGCCGTCCGCAGAGTCGGGCGAAGCCCTCTGACGGACTCGAACCGTCGACCCCCTCCTTACCATGGAGGTGCTCTACCAACTGAGCTAAGAGGGCAGGAGCCCGGATTGTAGCCGCGCGGAGGCGGCGTTAGGGGCGCCGCGCGCACCTGGCGGTTACGACAAACGGCTCGCGATGCAGCCGGTGCGTGGCCTCTCCTGGGGTGTCCAGGTGGGCAACGCCGAGGAGTCCGTTTCCTCGCAAAGTGCGGAGAAAACGTTTGCTGACTCCTCGCTAGTGGGGGCGGGAGGATTCGAACCTCCGTAGGCTGAGCCGACGGGTTTACAGCCCGTTCCCTTTGGCCGCTCGGGCACACCCCCAGGGAGTGGCGATTGTAGCGGCCGCGCGTCGCTCGGTCGGTGCGCCCTGACGACCTGCCGGTCGCGCGCCCGTTAAAGCGGCGCCGCGCGTCTGCCGATGGGGAGCGTGGCCCCGCCATGGATCTGAACGCCCTTCTCCTTGCCGCCGTCGAGGCCGGCGCCAGCGACATCCACCTCAAGGTGGACAAGCCGCCGATGTGCCGCTGCGACGGCTCCATCCGCGCGCTCGACGGGTGGCCGGCGCTGAACGACAACGACCTCCTCGCTGCGCTCGAGCGCGTCTGCTCGATCTCGCCGGCGAAGCTGCAGTCGTTCCACGAGACCGGCGACCTCGACCTCGCGTACGCGGCGGACGGGCTCCCGCGCTTCCGCGTCAACGCCTACCGGCAGCGCGGCGCGATCTCGTTCGCGTTCCGCGTGATTCCGCGGACGGTGCCGACGTTCGAGCAGCTCAGCCTCCCGACGGGCGTGCAGAAGCTGGCGGAGGAGCACCGCGGGCTCATCCTCGTCACCGGCGCCACCGGCTCGGGGAAGACGACGACGCTCGCGGCGATGATCGACTACATGAACCGCTCGCGGAAGCAGCACATCATCACGATCGAGGACCCCATCGAGATCCTCCACCCGGACCAGACCTCGATCGTCAACCAGCGCGAGGTCGGGCTCGACACGGAGTCGTTCGGCCAGGCGCTGCGGCGCGCGCTGCGGCAGGACCCGGACGTGATCCTGATCGGCGAGCTCCGCGACGCCGAGACCGCGCAGACCGCGCTCCAGGCAGCCGAGTCGGGGCACCTCGTGCTCTCGACGATGCACACGATCGACGCCGCCGAGACGCTCGGCCGGATGATCGAGTTCTTCCCCGGGATCAAGCAGCCGCAGATCCGGTCGATCATGGCCGGCGTGCTGCGCGGCGTGATCAGCCAGCGGCTGCTCCCGCGCGTCGACGGCGGCCGCGTCGCCGCGATCGAGGTGATGATCAACAACGCGCGCATCGCCGACCTCATCCGCGAGAGCCGCACGGAGGAG
>DATLFU010000052.1:0-13526 GCA_035540835.1 Gaiellaceae bacterium | reverse complement strand
CGGCCGCACGCTCGCCGGCCTCGTCAGCCGGGTCGCCAGACGGCTGCTCGCACTCGCAGCCGTGCTCCTCCACAACTGGCAGCTCGGCCACCCCGGCCGCCGGCTGACCGCCTACGACCACTAAGGAATCAATCGTCTAGGCGGCGTGTCTACCGCGTCCGCGCGGGATCGCAGCGGCGAAGCCGCGCATCCCGCACGGACGCAGCGCTCACGAGTTCCCGCGGGGTTCCGCTCCCGCAGCGCCTGCGCGAAGCGCACGCGCGGAGGGACCGGCGCGGCGACGACCGGTGACCCACGCGGGGCGGCCAAGGCCCGGCTGCGGCACGACCGCGTCGTGCCGCAGCGCAGGACGACCTAGACCGACGGGCAACGAAGAAGGAGGGGGCCCGCGGGGGAACCATGGGTTCCCCCCCGCGCTTCAAGACAGGCGGTCCCCGGTCACGCGGCGGACCTCGTCGAGCGAGGAGACGCCAGCGAGGCAGAGGCGGATCCCGTCCTGACGCAGCGTCTGCATCCCCTGCTCGACGGCGGCGGCGAAGATCTCCTCGGTCGAGGCCTCGATCAGGCGGCGAATCCGCCCCCGCACCTCCATCACCTCGTAGAGGGCGACGCGTCCGGAGTAGCCGGTGCCGGCGCACTGGACGCAGCCGCGCGCGCGGTACAGCCACACGTCGCCGCTGCCGGCGGCGTTCGCGTCCGCGCCGACGCCGAGCTCGACGAGCTCGGCCGCGGACGGCCAGTAGGGCTCGCGGCACTCGAGGCAGAGGCGGCGCGCGAGCCGCTGCGCGACGATGCAGTTGACGGAGCTCGCGAGCAGCTCAGGCTCGACGCCCATGTCCTTCAGGCGCGCGATCGAGCTGGCCGCGTTGTGCGTGTGCAGCGTCGTCAGCACCAGGTGCCCCGTCATCGCCGCCTGGATCGCGATCCGCGCCGTCTCCTCGTCGCGGATCTCGCCGACCAGGAGGACGTCCGGGTCGGAGCGGAGGATCGTCCGCAGCCCGCGCGCGAAGGTGAGACCGCTCTTCGGGTTCACCTCGATCTGCGTGATCCCGGCCGTCTGGTACTCGACGGGGTCCTCGATCGTCATCAGCACCCGCTCGGCGTCGTTGAGGACGTCGAGCGCGGCGTAGAGCGTCGTCGTCTTCCCGCTGCCCGTCGGGCCGCAGGCGATGACGGCGCCGTACGGCTGCCGGATCGAGCGCGAGAACGCCTCCGCGGCGGTCGGGCTCATCCCGAGGTCGTCGAGCGTCAGCCGCTCGGAGCCGCGGTTCAGGATCCGGAGCACGACCTGCTCGCCGTAGGTCGTGGGGAGCACGGCGATGCGGATGTCCATCGGGTGCCCGCCGAAGCGGATCGACAGGCGACCGTCCTGCGGCGCGCGGCGCTCGGCGATGTCGAGCTCGCCCATGATCTTCAGGCGCGAGACGACGGCCGGCTGCATCGCGCGCGGGATCGTGGTCAGGCGGCGCATGACGCCGTCCACGCGCGCGCGGACGACCATGTGCTTCGCCTGCGGCTCGAAGTGGACGTCGGAGGCGCGCTCGTCGATCGCGCGGGCGATCAGCTGGTTGACGAGGCGGATCGCGGGCGCGCTCGTGGCGGCGCCGTCGCGGATGTCCTCGACGTTCGTCTCCTCCTCGTCGAGCCCCTGCGCCTCCTCGTCCACCTCGATGTGCGCGCGGTGCGTCCGCGCGATCACGTCGCGGAGGTCGGGGGCGGGAACCACGGCGAGGCGGACGTTCAGCCCGAGCGCGAGGCGGAGGTCGTCCGAGGCGAGGACGTTCGTCGGGTCGCCGACGGCGACGAGGACGGTGTCCTCCGCGAGGAACTTCACCGGGAGCGCGTCGTAGCGGCGGGCGAACCGCTCGGGGAGGAGGCCGGCGGCCGCGGGGTCGACGTTCGTGCGGCCGAGGTCGAGGTACTCGAGCTGGTGCTGTTCCGCGAGCGCGCGTGCGACCGCGGCGCCGGAGACCCACCCGCGCTCGACGACGATCTCGCCGAGGCGGCCGCCGGAGCGCTCCTTCTCCACGAGCGCGTCCTCGAGCTGCTCCGGCGTCAGCAGGCCGTCGCGGACGAGGAGCGCGCCGAGCTGCGCGCGCGGCTCCGCGCGTTCGATCTCCAGCGGCAGGGGTGTCGGGAGCTCGGCGGCCGACATCGCGGTTTCCATCGGTCATAGTCCGCCGGAGCATGAGGGCCGTGTGCCAGCGCGTCTCGGAAGCGCGCGTCGTCGTGGACGGGCGCGTGGTGGGCGAGATCGCGCACGGGCTCCTCGTCCTCGTCGGTGTTGCACGCACCGACGGGGAGGAAGAGGCGGCGCGCACCGCGGGCAAGGTCGCGCGGCTGCGCGTGTTCGAGGACGACGAGGGACGATTCGACCGCAGCGTCCTCGACGCCGGTGGGGCAGTCCTCGCCGTCAGCCAGTTCACGCTGATCGCGGATGCGGCGAAGGGGAACCGGCCGAGCTTCGCCGGCGCCGCGCGACCCGAGCAGGCGGAGCCGCTCTACGGGCGCTTCTGCGAGGAGCTACGGGCGCTCGGGCTCGCTGTCGAGACCGGGGTCTTCGGCGCGCGCATGGCGGTCGAGCTCGTCAACGACGGCCCCGTCACGATCGTCCTCGACGTGTAGTCGGCCGCGCCGAGCAGCCGACGGGAGCGCGTCGCGGCAGGCGCCCGGCGTAACGCCCTTGCTCGGCGTGCGGCGGCCGAGTTTTCCCCTGCTCGGCGGCGCTTGCTACACTGCCGCCACCATTTTCACCGGCTTGGCGAAATGGGCGCGCGGCGCCCATTTTTTGTGACAGGAGAGGCGCATGGTGAACGTACGCGACACGGAGAAGACGCTCGAGCGGGAGATCTCCCGCGAGGTCGAGCAGGGGATCCCCGGCACCGAGGTGCTCGCGGTCGAGCTGCTCGGCCCGGAGCGGTTCTGCGTGTACGTCGACCATCCCGGCGGCGTCGACCACGCGCTCTGCGCGCGGGTGACCGACGTCCTCCGCGGCTACCTCGACCGGTACACGATCGACGTGTCGTCGCCGGGGCTCGAGCGGCCGCTGCGCAAGCCGGCGCACTTCCGCAACGTCGTCGGCCGGCGGGCCGCGATCCGCACCGGCATGGAGATCGGCGGCCGCCGCCGGTTCCGCGGCGAGGTCGTCGCGGCCGGCGACACCGCGCTCACCGTCCGCGCAGGCGAGGACGACTTCGACATCCCGTACGACTCGATCGTGCGGGGCAACCTGATCGACGAGGGGTAGGGACATGAGCCAGGAGATCATCGACGCCGTCCGCGAGATCGAGCGCGAGAAGGGGATCGAGCAGGGCGCGCTCGTGCAGGCGCTCGAGGACGCGCTGCTTGCGGCATACAAGAAGACGCCGGGCGCGTCCCGGCACGCGACGGTGGAGCTCGACGAGCAGGGCGACTTCCGCGTCTTCTCGGTGGAGCTTCCTCCCGACGTGGAGGAGCGGCTGCTCGACGAGGCGCGCGAGCGCGCGCTCGAGGAGCTGGAGCGGCTCGAGGCGGAGAACGGCGAGCGCTCGCACACGCTCCTGAACGACGACGACCTCGACATCGACTGGTCCGACGTCCCCGAGGAGCAGGTCAAGCGCGCGGACGTCACCCCGGAGAACTTCGGCCGCATCGCGGCGCAGACGGCGAAGCAGGTGATCCTCCAGCGGATCCGCGAGGCGGAGCGCGCGATGATGTACGACGAGTACATCGACCGCGTGGGCGAGGTCGTGACGGGGATCGTCCAGCAGGCGGGCGACCGGAACAACGTCCTCATCGACCTCGGCAAGGTCGAGGCGCTGCTGCCGCGCTCCGAGCAGGTGGACGGCGAGCGCTACGAGCAGGGCTCGCGCATCAAGGCCGTGATCACCGAGGTGCGGTCGGGGACGAAGGGGCCGCAGGTGATCCTCTCGCGCCGCGACCCCGAGCTGATCAAGGCCCTGTTCGAGCTCGAGGTGCCGGAGATCGCGGACGGGCTCGTCGAGATCCGCGGCGTCGCCCGCGAGCCCGGCTACCGCTCGAAGATCGCGGTCGAGTCGCACGCCCAGGGCGTCGACCCGGTCGGCGCCTGCGTCGGCCCGCGCGGCTCGCGCGTCCGGATGGTCGTGTCGGAGCTCCGCGGCGAGAAGATCGACATCATCCCGTGGAACCCGGAGCCTGCTCGGTTCCTGGCGAAGGCGCTGTCGCCGGCGCGCGTCCGCGAGGTCTTCCTCGACGACGACGCGAAGGAGGCGACGGTGATCACGCCGGACGACCAGCTCGCGCTCGCGATCGGCAAGGAGGGCATGAACGCCCGCCTCGCCGCGCGCCTCACCGGCTGGAAGATCGACATCCAGTCCGACACGGAGTTCGCGCAGGCGGAGGCCGAGGCGGCGTACGGCGGCGGCGACGACGAGGAGTTCACCGGCCGCTGCGCCGCGATCCTCTCGAACGGCAAGCGCTGCCCGAACGCGTCGCTGCCGGGCTCGCGCTACTGCGGCGTTCCGGCGCACCAGGAGCTGGCGGGGAAGGAGGCGGAGCTTCCCGCCGACGCGCCGGTCGACGCGCCGCAGGCCTCCGCCGAGGAGGTCGAGGAGCTCGCGCCGGTGGCGCGCGTCGAGGAGCCGGTCGGCGGCGCGCCCGCCACCTCCGGCGCCGACGGCGACGACCGCCAGCCGGAGCCCGCGCCCGAGGAGCCGCGCACCGAGACGGTCGAGGCCGTCGCCGGGGTGCCGGTGCAGTCGCCGGCGGAGACGGGCGTCGAGCTCCGCGACGTCGAGGACGAGGCCGGGGAGGGCGAGCAGCCTGTCGCGTGAGCGCGGCTCCGGTCAGGACGTGTGCCGGCTGCGGCCGGAAGGCGCCGAAGGAGGAGCTGATCCGCTTCGTCGCGCGCGACGGCGTCCTGGCCGCGGACCCGCGTGGGGAGGGGCGGGGCGTCTACACGTGCCGGCGGCTGCCGTGCTTCGAGCGCGCGCGCGAGCGGCGGGCGTTCGCCCGGACGCTGCGGCGGACTGTCAGGGTCGATCCGGAGCTGGCATCCCTCTACACTTGACGGCGAATGAGTAGCGGCCCGAACAGACCGAACCGCCCCATCCGCCCGCGCGGCGGCGGCCCCGGCGGCCGGAAGCGGCGCGTCGTCATCGACCAGGGCGGTCAGCGCCGCCAGGACTCGCGGCAGCGGCCCGGCGACCGCCAGGAGCAGCGGCAGAAGACGCCGCGCGAGGTCGTCCAGCCGACCGGCCCCGTCACCGTCCAGTCGGGCGTCACCGTCAAGGAGCTGTCCGCGGCGCTCGGGATCCCCGTGGCGCAGATCATCAAGATCATGATGGGCCTCGGCGAGATGGTCCAGATCACGCAGTCCCTCAGCGACGAGGCGGTCGCGCTGATCGCCGCCGAGGTCGACCGCGAGGTGACGATCAAGCACGCGGCGGACGAGGAGGAGGAGCTCGAGAACTACGAGGACGCCGAGGAGGACCTCGCGCCGCGGCCGCCGGTCGTGACGATCATGGGCCACGTCGACCACGGGAAGACCACGCTCCTCGACGCGATCCGCGAGACCGCCGTCGTCGAGACCGAGGCGGGTGGGATCACGCAGCACATCGGCGCGTACCAGGTCGACGTCGACGGCCGCCGCATCACCTTCCTCGACACGCCCGGCCACGAGGCGTTCACCGCGATGCGCGCCCGCGGCGCGAAGGTGACGGACATCGCGGTCCTCGTCGTCGCCGCCGACGACGGCGTCATGCCGCAGACGAAGGAGTCGATCTCGCACGCGCGCGCGGCCGAGGTGCCGATCGTCGTCGCGGTGAACAAGATCGACCTCGCGGACGCGAACCCCGAGCGGGTCAAGAGCGAGCTCGCGGCGGAGGGTCTCCAGCCGGAGGACTGGGGCGGGACGACGCAGTTCGCAGCCGTGTCGGCGAAGGCGAAGCAGAACCTCGACGACCTGCTCGAGCGGATCCTGCTCGTCGCCGACGCCGAGCTCGAGCTGACCGCGAACCCGACGGCCGAGGCTTCGGGCCCGATCATCGAGTCGCGCCTCGACGTCGGCCGCGGCCCCGTCGCGACGATGCTCGTCCACCGCGGCACGCTGAAGGTCGGCGACGCGGTCGTCGCGGGCGACGCGTGGGGGAAGGTCCGCGCGCTCTACGACTACCGCGGCGAGAAGCTCAAGGAGGCGAAGCCGGGCGACCCGGTCGAGATCCTCGGCTTCGACCACCCGCCTCCCGCCGGCGAGATCTGCCGCGTCGTCGAGAACGAGCGCCGCGCGCGCCAGCTGGCGCAGGAGCGGGGCCAGCGGCTCCGCCGCGAGCAGCTCGCGCAGCGGTCGAAGGTGTCCGCCGCGGTCTCGCTCGACCGCCTCTTCGAGCAGCTGCAGGAGGGCGCAGTCCAGGACCTCAACCTCGTCCTCAAGGGCGACGTCGTCGGCTCGGTCGAGGCCGCCGTCTCCGAGCTCTCGAAGATCCAGCACCCGGAGGTGCGCGTCAACGTCATCCACCAGGGCGTGGGCGGGATCACCGAGAGCGACATCATGCTCGCCTCCGCCTCCGGCGCGATGGTCGTCGGCTTCAACGTGCGGCCGAACGCCGAAGCCCGCTCTCTCGCCGAGCGCGAGGGCGTCGAGATCCGTACCTACCGCGTCATCTACCAGCTGACCGAGGAGATCGAGCAGGCGCTCGTCGGGATGCTCTCGCCCGTCCAGACCGAGGAGACGATCGGCGAGGTCGAGGTGCGCGCGCTCTTCCGCGTCTCGCGGCTCGGCACGATCGCGGGCTGCATGGTCACGAACGGTGTCGTCCGGCGGAACGCGCAGGTGCGCCTCGTCCGCGACGGGACGGTCATCCACGAGACGACGATCGCGCAGCTGAAGCGGTTCAAGGACGACGTCCGCGAGGTGCAGGAGGGCTTCGAGTGCGGCATCCTGCTCGACGGCTTCAACGACCTCAGGGAGGGCGACGTGCTCGAGGTGTTCGAGACGCGGCAGGTCGAGCGCACCGACCTCTCCGAGGCGCCGACGGCCGCCGCCGCGCCCTCGGCCCGCGAGTCCTGAGCACCGGCTGGGTCGGGATCCTCTCGGCGGAGCTCCACTTCCCCGAGGCCGGTTCGCTCAAGGGCAAGCGGAAGTTCGTCAGGTCAGCGAAAGCGCAGCTGCAGAACCGCTTCGGCGCCTCGGTCGCGGAGGTCGACCACCACGCCCTGTGGCAGCGCTCGCGGCTCACCCTCGCCTGCGTCGCGCGCGAGTACGCGGAGGCGGCGCGGCTGCTCGACGAGGCGGAGCGGTGGCTGAACGCCCAGGAGTGGGAGCTGGGCCCCGTCGACCGCGAGGTGGTGACGCTCGATGAGTGACAGGATGCGCCGCGTCAACGAGGCGGTGAAGGAGGTCGTGTCGGAGGGCGTGCAGGACCTGAAGGATCCCCGGATCGGCTTCGTCACGATCACGGGCGTCGAGACGACGCCGGACCTCCGGCACGCGCGCGTCTTCGTCAGCGTCCTCGGCGGCGAGAAGAAGCGCGCCGCCGCGCTGCGCGGGCTCGACGCGTCGCACGGCGTCCTCCAGGCGCGGCTCGCGCGCGAGCTCAGGATGAAGCGGACCCCGACGCTGACCTTCGAATACGATCCCTCGGTCGAGCACGGCGTCCGCATGACGCAGCTGATCGATGAGCTCGCCCCAGACGACACCTGACGCAGACCTCGCGGCGGTCGCGGACGCGCTCCGGTCGCACGACCGCTTCCTCGTCACCACGCACGAGAACCCGGACGGCGACGCGCTCGGGTCGCTGCTGGCGGCGACGCTCGCCCTGCAGCAGCTCGGGAAGGACGCCGTCATGTACCTCGGCGGCACCGCGCCGCTCCCGGGCGAGTACGCGTTCATGCAGCTCGGGCAGCTCCGGCGCGACCTCCCCGACGACGCGTCCGAGCGCGTGCTCGTTGCGGTCGACTGCGCGAACGAGTCGCGCCTGGGGCCGGATCCGGAGGTGCTCGCGACCGCGCCGCTGCGCGTGAACGTCGACCACCACCACGACAACACGCGCTTCGGCGACGTCAACCTGGTCGTGTCGGACGCGTCGTCCACCGGGGAGGTGCTGCGCGACGTCTTCGCCGCTCTCGACGTGGAGCTGACGCCGTCGATCGCGGAGGCGCTCTACATCGCGCTGGTCACCGACACGGGCCGGTTCCAGTACACGAACACGACCGCCAAGGCCCTGCGCCTCGCGGCCGAGCTCGTGGAGGCGGGCGCCGACGTCCACAAGGTCTTCCAGGGCGTCTACGAGTCCGTCCAGTTCGCGAAGCTGAAGCTCCTCGCGCGCGCTCTGGAGCGGGCCGAGGTGTACGAGGGCGGGCGCGTCGTCGTCTCGTACCTCCTTCGGGACGACTTCTCCGACGTCGGCGCGGCCGAGCCGTACTCGGAGGGGATCATCGACTTCCTGCGGGCCGTCGAGGGCGCCGACATGGCGGCGCTCATCCGCGAGCCGCCGCGCGGCGGCACGCCTGCGCGGCGCGTGAGCCTGCGCGCGAGCAGCGACGAGCTCGACGTGTCCGCGATCGCGCGGAAATCGGGCGGCGGCGGCCACCGGCAGGCCGCGGGCTTCTCGAGCGACGAGTCCATCGAGGACATCACTGCGTTCGTCCGCCGCGAGTTCGCGGGCGCGGTGGCGACCAACGGCTCCGGCGGCCTCGGCTCGGCGTAGCCGGCGCGTCGCCGCCGGTGCGGCTCGCCCGGCGCGCCTAGACTCGCGTGGTGCCGCCGCGCGGGCTGGAACCGACCGGGATCATCCTCGTCGACAAGCCGGCGGGGCCGTCGTCGTTCGCGATCGTGGCGCGGGTGCGGCGGCGGACCGGGGCGCGAACCGGACACGCCGGAACCCTCGACCCCTTCGCGACGGGGCTCCTGCTGCTCCTCTCCGGGCGCGCGACGAAGCTGACGCCGCGGTTCGTCGGGCTCGACAAGCGCTACGTCACGGACGTCGACCTCACCGCCACGACGACGACGGGGGACCCGGAGGGCGAGGTCGCCGACCGGCACGACCCGCCGACCGAAGGCGAGCTGGAGGAGCGGCTCGCCGCCCTGCGCGGCGACGTCGAGCTCCGCATCCCGGCGGCGTCGGCCGTGAAGATCGGCGGCGAGCGCGCGTACCGGCTCCACCGCCGCGGCGAGACGGTCGAGATGCCGCTGCGGCGCTCGCGCGTGCACCGGCTGGAGCTCGTCGCCTTCGACGGGAGCGTCGCGCGGCTCGACCTGCTCGTCGGGTCGGGCACGTACGTCCGCTCGATCGCCGAGGCGCTCGGCGGCCACTGCCGGACGCTCCGCCGCACGGAGATCGGGCCGTTCGCGGTCGAGGAGGCCGACGAGTCGCGCGTGATCCCGGCCGCCGACGCGCTCGCGCGGCTGGCGTGACCGGCACGACGGTCGTCGGGGACTTCGACGGCGTCCTGCCGGGGCACCTCGAGCTGCTCGCTGCGTGCGCGCCGCCGGTGGTCGCCGTCGTCGTGGACGACCCCGCGGCCGATCGCCTCCTGACGACGGTCGAGCGGCGCCTGGAGCTGCTCGCCGCGGCGGGCGTGGAGGAGGCGCGCGTCGCCGCCGCGCGCCCGCAGCTCGGCGGCCGCGAGGTCGTGGAGGCGCCGCGGCTCGGGGGCGACGTCCGCGACCACGTGGCGGCCGGGCGCGTCCGCGACGCGGCCGCGCTCCTCGGCCGGCCGCCCGAGCTCGAGGGAACGGTCGTCGGCGGCGACGCGCGCGGCACCGGGCTCGGCTTCCCGACGGCGAACCTCGCGCTCGACCCGCGGCTGCTCGTCCCGCGCTACGGGATCTACGCCGGCGCCGCGCTCGGCCACCGCGCCGCGATCTCCATCGGCACGAACCCGCACTACGGCGGCGGCGAGCAGCGCATCGAGGCGTTCCTGCTCGACTTCGAGGGGGACCTGTACGGGCGGCGGCTCGTGGTCGAGCTGTGGGAGCGGCTGCGCGACGAGCGCGCGTTCGCGACCGAGGCGGAGCTCGTCGAGCAGATCGCGCGCGACGTGGAGGCGGCGCGCGCGGCGGTCCGCCCCTGAGCGGAACCGCAAGGTTCGCACGGCGATGGGATCTCCTTGGTATGGCGGCCCCGCGCGATCCCGAGAGCCGCGCGCCCGACTCCGTCCGGTGCGCGAGCTGCCATCTCCTCTACGTGCCCGGCGCCGCGCCCGGCGCGGCCGTGTGCCCCGGCTGCGGCTCCCCGACGTGGATCGCGTGCGCGATCGCGCTCCGCCGGGAGGCGCCCAGCCGCAAGTTCGGCGCCGGAACGGCGTCAACTGGGGTATGACGGTGGACGCGCGCGCGACGGGGGCCCAGTCGCTGACGGTGCTGGAGAGCGTCCGCTGCCTCGACTGCTCGACGGTCTACGCGAAGCCCGCCGGCGGCGGCACCGTCAACGCGAATCCGGGTTGCCCGAAGTGCGGCTACGTCGGCTGGCTACCCGCGAGCCTGCCCGTCACGCCACCCGGGCGGCACGGCCGCTACGACGCGAGTCGGCGGCAGGCCCGGACGTCGCTATCAGGCTGACGCCGCCGAAGTAGTGGTGTCGCGCGGGCCAGCGGCGCACCTGCCAGCCCGCCGCGGCGAGCCGCGCCAGCCCGTCCTCGTCGACTCCGGGCTCCGCGTTCACCGCCCGGCCCGCCGGATGGAAGCGCGGCCGCTCGACCGCCGCCTCGGGATCCAGCCCCTCGTCGAGCACGCCCGCCGCGACGCCGACGAGCGCGGTTCGCAGGCGGGTGCCGCCGGCCGCGCCGAGCGCGAGCACCGGCCGGTCGCCGTCCAGCGCGATGCTCGGCGCCATCATGCTTCCCATCCGGCGGCCCGGCTCGAGCGGCCCGCGGAGGAGGTCGACCTCGCCGAGCATGCTGTTCAGGTGGAGGTCCAGTCCGGGCACGAAGTCGCCCGAGCCGAGCCCGAGGCTCGACGTCAGCACGCAGACGCTCCCTCCGGCGTCGGCGACGACGAGGTTCGTCGTGTGGCCGTCGGGGCCGCCGGGGGCGAGCGCCGCAACGAGCGCCGCGACCCGTTCTGCCGGTGACGCGGAGCGCAGCCGCGGGAGCGCGCGGAGCGTCCCGGGGACGCCCGAGAGGTCGCCGCGCGTGAGGAAGCGCGTACCCGCGTACGCGACCTCGACCGGCTCCAGCCACCGCGCCTCGTACGCGTCGAGGTCCGCGCGCGTGAGGAGGCCGCCGCGCTCGTCGGAGAGCGCGAGCAGCCGCCGGCCGAGCTCGCCGCGGTAGACGGATGCCGCGCCCTCCTCGGCGAGCAGGCCGAGCGCGTCCGCGAGCCCCGGCTGCGCGAGCGTGTCGCCGGTGCTGAGCAGCCGCCCGCCCGGCGCGTAGATCCGCGCGCCCTCGTCCATCGTCATCACCGGTTCGAGCATCGCGAGGCACGCCGCGTGGGCGGGCGGCAGGTCGACGCCCTCGCGCGCGAGGCGGATCGCGGGCGCCGCGAGGTCGCGCCAGGGCAGCCGCCCGTGCGCCGCCCAGAGCGCGCCGAGCCCCGCGGCCAGGCCCGGCACGGCGCACGAGGCGGGGCCGACGGCGTAGTGGACGAGCTCGGCGCCGAACGGCACCTCCAGCCGGACGAGCTCCGGCTCCCGCGGCTCGGCACCGAGCCCGGGAACCGCGACGAAGCAATCGAGCGCGCGCACGGTGCCGCTCTGGCCGTCGAGGTAGAGCGCGTGCCCGCCGCCGAGCAGCCCGGTCATCACGGTTTCCGCGACGCAGGAGGCGAGCGACGCCGCCACCGCCGCGTCCGCCGCGGTGCCGCCCTCGGCGAGGATCTCGAGCGCCGTCTCCGCGGTCGCGGGGTGGCCCGCGGCGACTCCAGCAGGAAGTCCCATCGCACGAGTCTGCCACTCCCCCGCGCGCGCCACCGGCTACCGCGTGGCGCCAACTTTTGACATAGTCACGTGTACGGAGCCGTCGACCGGGGGGGTCGCAGGTGGAGAACAGTGTCGACCGCGCGCTTGCACGTGCGTACTCGCGTCATCGGGCGCCGCTGCTGCGGTTCGTCTCGCGTCACACGAGAGACGCGGGACTTGCGGAGGACGTGGTGCAGGAAGTGTTCGCGGACGCCGCCGCCGCGACGGAGGTCGATTGGCGGTCGCCGCGCGCAACCGCGTGGCTCTACGTCGTCGCGCGCCGGCGGATCGTGGACGAGGCGCGCGCTGGGGCCGCGCGGCCGCGCGTACTACCGCTCGACGAAGGGGCAGGCGCGCGCAGCACGCGAGACGCACTGCCGCCGCACGTGGGGAAGATCCTCGTCGCAGCGGCTCGGGCGCTTCCAGCCACGCAGCGGACCGTGCTGGTGATGCACCTCCTGGAGGGGAGGTCGTTCGCCGCGATCGCCGAGCACGTGCGCGCGGACGAGGCTGCCTGCCGCACCCGCTACGCCCGTGCGCGCGCGCACGTCAGCCGCGCCCTTCGTGCGCACGGGGTAGGCGAATCCGATTCGTAACGCATAAAGCGTCACGTCTCGCGCCCGGATGCGACGTACGAGGTACCGGCGCAGTCGTCGCAGCGCCGCTGCCCAGTACCACGATTCCGGGGGTTTCTCCATGCCTCGCCGCATCGGCGTCAGCCTGCTCGTATCCGTTCTTTTCACGCTCGCGTTCGCGTCGTCTGGGTTCGCTGCCGGCTACCGGGCGGTCGTGCTCGGGGACGGGCCGTCGGGGTATTGGCGTCTCGGGGAGAGTTCGGGGACGACGGCGTTCGATGAGTCGCCGACGGCGTCGCATGGGGTCTACCACGGTCCGACGCTCGGCCATGCGGGCGCGGTCCTGTCGAGCGCGAGCACGGCTGCGCGGTTTGCGAACGGCAACTGGGTTGACGTGTCGGGTGGTGACAGCTCGCGGTACGGGTTCACGGGGCGCGCGGCGTTCACGTTGGAGATGTGGGCGAAGCCGAACACGGTCGACGGCACCTTCCGCGCGCATCTGCGGAAGGGGAACAGCACGGATCGCTGGAACGTGGAGGTGTCGAGCGGGTACGGGTTCGCGTGCCACCGGCGGATCGGGGGCGCGAACCGCGGGCCGAGCGGCTTCAGCGACTTCAAGCCGGTGGCGGGCCGGTACTACCACGTCGTCTGCACCTACGACGGGACGCACATCCGCCTGTTCGTCGACGGCGTGCCGCTGGGGGGCGCCGTGCTGGACGACCGCAGCTTGCCCGCTACGTCGAATCCGGCGCAGATCGGCCCGAACGCGATCTCGGACATCGACGAGGTGGCGTTCTACCCGGCGGCGCTCTCTGCGGCGCGCGTCGTCGCGCACTACCGGGCGGGGATCGGCGATCTGGGGCAGCGGCGCTATCACCGGTTCGAGACGTTCCGGCTGAACGACCGCACCGAGCTGAAGGTGAACGTGGCGACGGGGAACCTGCTGGTGCAGGCGACCGACCTGCGGATCGCCGGCCGCGGTCTCGACCTGCTGGTCGGCCGCTCGTACAACGGCCTCTCGGGCGACGGGCGGCACCTGGGCCTCGGCTGGACGCTGAACACCGGCGGCGACGTCCGGCTGCATGCCGGCCCG
>DATLFU010000051.1:0-53115 GCA_035540835.1 Gaiellaceae bacterium | reverse complement strand
CCGTGCTCGTCCTTCGTCGCGTGCGGGAACTGGATCCGCTTCTGGATGTCCTTGACGGTGACGAGGCCCTTGAGGACGCCGTCCGCGTCGACGACGGGGAGCTTCTCGATCTTGTGCCGGTGGAGGATCGCCTCCGCCTGCGCGAGCGTCGTCCCGAGCGGCGCGGTGACGAGGTCGCGCGAGGTCATCAGCGCGGACACCGGCTGGGCGGTGTCGGTCTCGAAGCGGAGGTCGCGGTTGGTCAGGATCCCGACGAGGCGTCCGCCGCCGTCGACGATCGGGATCCCGGAGACGTGGAAGCGCTCCATCAGCGCGATCGCGTCGGCCACGCGCGCGTCCGGCGGGAGCGTCACGGGCTCGACGATCATCCCCGCCTCGGAGCGCTTGACCTTGTCGACCTCGGCCGCCTGGTCGGCGATCGAGAGGTTGCGGTGGAGGATGCCGAGGCCGCCCTCGCGCGCGAGCGCGATCGCGAGCCGCGCCTCGGTGACCGTGTCCATCGCCGCCGACAGGAGCGGGATCGCCAGCTCGATCGAGCGGGTGACGCGCGTTCGGGTCGAGACGTCGTTCGGGAGCACCGACGACTCCGCCGGCACGAGGAGCACGTCGTCGAAGGTCAGCCCCTCGCGGGCGAACTTCCGGTCGAGCGCGACGAGGCGCTCGAGCTCCGCGCGGCCTACCTCCAGTCCCTCCAAGGCGCCAAGGGTAACAACGCTCCTGGACGGCTCCCCGCGCGGGCGCTTCAGGGCTCGGGCGCCCCCGCCGGACGTGCGTCCACGCCGTCCACGAGCTCGACGTGCGTGTAGGTCGTGTGCGCGATCACGGTCCCCGCGGGGTAGGCGAACGCGTTCCCCTCCAGCACGACCTCCTCCTCGGCGAGGAGCCGGCCGCTGCCCGGATCGACGACGAGCTGCAGGCGCGCCGTGGCGTCGTCGGTGAGCACGGCGATCGCGACGCCAGACCGGCCGACGCGGTCGGTGACGTCGCCGACGAGGTCGATCCCTGGCACGCGCGCGGCGGCCGCGTACAACGCAGCGCGCTGGGCCGGCGTCGTCAGCATGTGGCGGAACTCGCCGCCGACGAGCTGGAACATCGCCCACGCAAAGCTCGAGTCCTTCGTCCTGGCCTGCGCCTCGAGGTGCGCGTAGGCGGCCGCCGGGTCGGCCGGGACGGCCGAGCGGCGGCTGCGGATGCGGGTGTCGCCGACACGCGTGGCGCCGGGGAGCGGCGGCCGCCCGGCGGCGATCCAGCGTGCACGGTCGCGCTCGCTGAGGAAGGTCGGAGCTCCGGTCGTCGTCCGCATCCGCCCGCTTCCCGGCCCGAGCCAGACCTCGCGGACGTGCGGCAGGAGCACGGAGTACGACGGCTCGTCGACGCGCGTCGCCAGGGAAGCGTCGACCGAGCGGACGTAGAGGTACTCGCCGGGACCGGGGAGCGGCGGCGCGTGCCCGCGCGCGGCCTCCGCGGCGCGCTCGAGCACGGCTGCGGCGGCGGGCTCCGTCGTCCGCGTCGCCACGACGGCGACGACCGCGGCGGCCGCGACCGCCGCGGCGGCGAGAACCGGCACGAGTGCCCGCCGGGGAAGCGGCGGCGTCCGCGCGACGGGACGGTCCGCGTGGCGCTCGCTTCGGATGCGCCCCTCGAGCAGCGCGAGCGCCCGCGCGCGGGCGGCCTCGCTCGGCGCGGCGGTCGCGGGCGCGGAGCGGCGAAGGACGTGGAGCTCAGACACGGCGACTCCCTTCCGGCGTAGAGGTCTCGGCGAGCCGCGCGCGCAGGAGGCGGCGCGCGCGGGAGATCCGTGAGCGGACCGTCCCCACCGGCACGTCGAGCGCGGAGGCGATCTGCTCGTAGGAGAGGTCGGCCCACGCGAGGAGCAGGAGCGTCTCGCGGTCGTCCGGCCGCAGCGCCGCGAGCGCGACGGCTACCGCTCGCGGCAGCGCGCGCGCCTCCGGCTCTGCGGCGGCGACGCCCGCGGCGCCGTTCATCGCCGTGCGCGCCCGCCGCTCGCGTTCCCACCGCCCGAGCATCACCCTCGTCGCGATTCCGAGGAGCCAGGGCCGCGCGTCGGGGCGGCGGAGGTCGTACCGCGCGCGTGCGGCGAACGCGCGGACGAACGTCTCCGCGGCGACCTCGTCCGCGTCGAGGCCCGACCGCTGCTGCGCGTAGCGGTGGACGGGTTCGAAGTGCCGCTCGAAGACGATGCGGAACGCCTCCGGCGCGCGCAGGGAGCGGCGGATCGCGTCGGCGTCGGTCTCGCGCGGCTGCACGCCACGTATTGCGACGAGCGCGCGGAATGGTTCACGCGCGCGACGCCCTACGCCGACACGGGCTCCAGCTCCTCGACGGTGACGGCGTCGCGGATGCGCGCGGCCTCCCGCGGGTCGAACCGGCCCGCGCCGACCTCGAGCGTGGACGCGGCGCCTGCGGCGACCGCGAACCGGAGCGACTCGTCCGGCGGCTTCCCGTCGAGCCGCGCCGCGAGCAGCGCCGCCACGAGCACGTCGCCGGAGCCGACGGCGGAGACGGGCTCGAGCCGCGGCGCCGTCGCGAGCAGCCGCGTCACGCTGCGATCCTCCCGGATGCGGGCGAAGCAGCCGGCCTCCTGCGTGATCAAGACGTTGCGCGCGCCCCGCTCGGCGATCGAGTCGAGCGCCATCACGAGGTCCTCGTGGTCGTTGAACTCCTGGCCGACGAGCCCCTCCGCCTCGCGCTGGTTCGGCGAGACGAGGAACGGCTCCGCGTCGACGCCGCGGCCGAGCGGCTCGCCCTCGGTGTCGAGCGCGGTGAGGACGCCGCGGCGGTTCAGCTCGCGCACCGCCTCGCCGTAGAAGTCCGCGGCGACGCCGCGGGGCAGCGAGCCGGCGAAGACGACGATGTCGGCGCCGCGGGAGAGGTACCGCAGCTTCTCGAGCAGCATCTCGAGCTCCTCGCGGTCGACGTGCGGGCCCCACTCGTTGATCTCGCTGTAGCTCCCGCTCATCGGGTCGACGACCGCGGTGGACGTGCGGGACTCCTCGCGGATGCGGACGAAGTCGTTGAGGATCGCCTCGGAGGTCAGCTCCTCGACGATGCGCGTGCCGGTGCGGCCGCCGGCGAGGCCGGTCGCGACCACCGGCACCTGGAGCAGCTTCAGCGCGCGTGCGATGTTGATCCCCTTGCCGCCGGCGAGCGTCAGCGCGCCGCTCGCGCGGTGCCGCTGGCCGACCTGGAAGTTCGGCACCGTCAGCGTCCGGTCGACGGCGGCGTTCATCGTCACGGTGACGATCACGGCGTCACCACGCTCCACGCGTTCGCGAGCGTACGCGCGGCGTACCAGCGGACGCGCTCCAGCCGGTCCGGCTTCGCGATCGACTCGGCAGCGACGAGCGGGCGGGAGACGAGCAGCTCACCGCCGGCGAAGACCTGCACCTCGCCGAGCGGCTGCCCCTTCCGCACCGGCAGCTCGACGCCCGTCGGTGCGACGACGCGCTCGACCAGGGGCTTCCCGACGCGGACGACGCGGACCGCGCCGCTCTCGGGCACGAGCCGCAGCGCGGGGCGGCCGAACTGCGTCGCGACGCGCGCGTACGTCCGGCGCTCGTCGACGGCGGGAACGGGGCGGTACTGCGCGAGGCCCCAGCGCAGCAGCGCCGCGAGGTCGGCGTTCCGCTGCTCGCGCGTCGGGCTGCCGAGGATCGTCGCGTAGATCGTGTAGCCCGGGCCGCGCGCGGCGGCGACCTGCGACCAGCCGGCGGCGGCCGTGTGGCCGGTCTTCACGCCGATCACGCCGGGGAAGCTGCCCAGCAGGTCGTTCCACGTGTGCATCGTCCGGCCCTCGGAGACCACCGTGCGCTTCGCGACGATCTCGCGGACGACAGGATGGCGCATCGCGACGCGGCCGAGGAGCGTCGCGTCCCGTGCGCTCGAGACGTGGCCCGGGACGTCCAGTCCGTCCGGGCGCACGAAGTGCGTGTCGGCGAGCCCGAGCTGCCGCGCGCGGGCGTTCATCAGCGCGACGAACCGCGGGAGGCTGCCGCCCACGTGCACGGCGAGCGCGTGGGTGGCGTCGTTCGCGCTCTGCACGAGCGCCGCCTCGACGAGCGTCCGGACGCGCACGCGCTCCCCCGCCTGCAGGTGGATCGTCGACTCGCCGACGCGCGCCGTCGCGGGCGTCACCGTCACCACCTCGTCGAGGTCGGCGCGCCCGAGCGTGACGAGCACGGTCATCAGCTTCGTGATGCTTGCGATCGGCACGCGTGCGCGCTCGTTGTGCGCGGCGAGCACCTCGCCCGTCGTCGCGTTCTGGACCATCCACGCGCGCGCCTGCGGCTGCGGGGCGGCGGCGTGTGCGGAGGGGGCGGCCGCGAGGAGCGCCGCGAGCGCGACGAGAAGCCGGAGCTTCACCGACCGCACTCTAGCGCCGCCCTACGCGACCCGGATGCGCTCGCCCACCGTGAGCGCGACCGGGTCGATCCCCGGGTTCAGCTCGAGGAGGCGCTCGACCGTCGTCCCGTGCCGCTGCGCGATCGACTCGAGCGTGTCCCCGGACTGGATCTCGTAGTACTGCGCGTCCGCCGGCGGCGCCGTCTCCGTCTGCGTTGCCGGCGGCGCCTCCGTCACGGGCTCCGTCGCCGGCTGCGTCTCCGGCTCCGCCTCGGTCGCAGCGGGCGCCGTCGCTGTCAGCGCGGGCTCGGTCGCCGCGACCGGCTCGCCCGAGTCGAGCGCGGAGCGGACGAGGAGCACGAGGATCGTGATCGCGGCGAGGAACGCGACGGGCGCGAGCACGCGGGCGGCGGTGGAGGTCCGGCGCGGCACCGCTACCAGCCCGACACGGCCCAGATCTCGCGCCGGAGCCGCTGCGCCTCGGCTCCCGCCGCGGCGCGCCACTCGCCGCCGCCGGCGCGGTACGCGTAGTTGACCGACCGCGACGCCGTCACGAGCGCGCTCGACGGCCCGCTCGTGAACGCGCGTGCGACGTCCGCCGGCGTCGCGCCCTGGGCGCCCACGCCCGGCAGGAGGAGGACGGACTGCGGCATCAGCTTCCGCGCCTCGCCGACGGCGCGCGGGTACGTCGCCCCGACGACGGCGCCGACGCTCGAGAGGCCGCGGTCGCCGACGAGGTCCTCGCTCCACTCGCGGACGAGCCGCGCCACCTGGTGCCACAGCGGGCGGCCGTCCGAGAGGGCGAGGTCCTGGACGTCGGCGCCGCCCGCGTTCGACGTCTTGACGAGGCAGAACACGCCGGCGCCTTCCCGGCGCGCGGCGAGCAGGAACGGCTCGACGGCGTCGCGCCCGAGGTACGGGTTGACGGTGATCGCGTCGGCGAGCGGCTCCCGTCCGTCGCGCGATTCCACGTACGCCGCCGCGTACGCGCGCGCGGTCGAGCCGATGTCGCCGCGCTTGGCGTCCGCGACGACGAGCAGCCCGGCGGCGCGCGCGTAGGCGCACACCTCCTCGAACGCGCGCATCCCGTCGGCGCCGAGCGCCTCGAAGAACGCGAGCTGCGGCTTGACCGCGACGGCGTACGGCGCGACGGCGTCGACGATGCCGCAGCAGAAGCGCGCGCACGCCGCCGCGTGGTCGGGGTCGCCGCGCAGCTCGACGGGGAAGAGGTCGGGCCGAGGGTCGAGGCCGACGACGAGCTGGCTCCGCTTCCGCTCGACCGCCTCCGCGAGGCGGTCGCCGAAGAGCGCCGTCGCGACGCGCGGGGAGGCCTCGAGATCCTGCGCCATCGGCGCGGAACTCTAGAGGGTGGTCAGGCTGCCGCGGCCCGCGGGCGCCGCGGCACGACCGCGAGCTCGGGCGGCGGCCGCCGCAGGAACGTACCCACGAGGAGGAGCTCCTCCGCGTCCTCGGCCGCCGCCGTCGCGCCGGCGCGCGCCGCGGCCGCCTCCGCGGCGGCAAGCTCGAGCTCCGCGCCGGCCCCGGGAGGCAGCGTGCGCGCGGCCGCGACGCGCCCGCCGCTGACGAGGTACGCGCGGCGGAACCCCGGCTCCCGCGCCGGCACGAGCAGCCACGCGTCGACGGCACGCAGCGGCTCGAGTTCCGCGAGCTGCCGGCACACGTCCTCGAGCGCCGCGACCCGGTCGCGCAGCCGCGCCGCGTCCTCGTAGCGCAGGCACTCGGCGTACTCGCGGAGCTTCGCACGCAGCGCCGGCACCGCCTCCGACGGGCGCTCGCCTCCGTACCCCCGGAGCGCCCGCGCCGCGAGCGCGGCCCGCCGCCGGTTTCGCACCGGCCCAAGTAGCAGACTGTTACTTGGCGCCGCAGGCGTCTCCGTGACGACCCAGTCGCCGTCGCCGCGGCGGCGGAGGTAGACGCCCGCGCGCTTGCCGCGCGCGTTCGCCGGCGGGCGCAGCTCGCGGATCAGCCGCAGCTCCTCGAGCGCCGCCTCGAGCTCCGAGCCGAGGACGCGCCACTCGATCCGCTCGAGCGCGCCGAGCGCCGCCTCGACCGCCGGCCGCTGGCGCTCGGAGGCGAAGTACGAGCGGAGACGCGCCCGCAGGTCCCGCGCGCGGCCGACGTACAGGACGCGGTCGTGCGCGTCGCGGAAGAGGTAGACGCCGGGCTTCGCCGGCGCGCCCGCCGCGAGCGTCCGCTTCGCGTGGACGCGCCGCGTCTGCGGCGTCGCGAGGTCGCAGAGGTCCGCGACGGTCGCGGCGCCCCGCTCCTGGGCGAGCCCGATCAGCGCCAGGAGGATCTCCGCCGTCGCCTGCGCGTCGGGCAGGGCGCGGTGGCACGGCTCGACGGAGGTCCCGAAGAAGCGCGCGAGCGCGGCGAGCGCGACGCGCGACGCCCGCCCCGCGAGCAGGCGCCGGGCGAGCCAGACGGTGTCGACGACAGGGGCGGCGAGGCGGCGCCCCGTCAGCAGCTGCACCTCCCGGTCGAGGAACGCGACGTCGAAGCGCGCGTTGTGGGCGACGAGGACGCGGTCGCCGGCGAACCGCAGGAAGCGCCGCACGGCGACGTCCGCGGCCGGCGCCCGCAGCAGCGCCCGCTCGTCGATCCCGGTGAGCGAGGCGACCGCGTGCGGCAGCCGCGCCCCGGGCCGGACGAGCGTCTCGAAGCGCTCCCCGAGCGCGAGCGCGTCGACGCGGACGGCGCCGATCTCGCAGATCCGGTCGCGGCCGGCGGAGAGCCCCGTCGTCTCGAGGTCGACGACGACGAACCGCGCGTGCTCGAGCGGCACGTCCGCGCCGGCGGCCCCGGCGAGCGCGACGGCGGCGCCGCGCCACGCGAGCCGCGCGTCGCCCGAGACGACGTCGTCCAGGAGCGAGCGCGCGAGCGCGTCAGGGGCGTGCGCGAGCGCGAACAGCCGCCGCGCCGCCTCCGCCGCGGGAACGGGCCCGCGCCGTTCCTCCAGGAGCTCCACGAGCCGGTCGGCCGCGTCGAACGCGAGCTGCATGCGCCGAGCCTAGGCGAACACGTGTTCGCCCGCAAGCGCAAAGAGAAGGCCGCTGTGCGCGGCCCTCTCGGTGCGGAGGAGGAACGGGGGAGCTGCGGTCAGCCGCCCTTGACGGCGGACTTCAGCTGGCTGCCCGCGGAGAACTTCGGGACGTTCGCGGCCGCGATCTGCACCTTCTCGCCCGGGTTGCGCGGGTTGACGCCCTCGCGCGCCTTCCGGTGTGCGACGGAGAACTTGCCGAAGCCGGTGAAGCTGACGGAGTCGCCGCTCTTCAGCGCCTCCGTGATCGAGTCGAGAAACGCGTCGACCGCCTTCGAGGCTTCACGCTGCCCAAGGCCGCTCTTCTGCGCCACGCGGCCGACGAACTCCTGCTTGGTCACGATTCTCTCCTCCTGTCGTTGTTGCCGGGTAACCCCGGCGAAGGACCCTACCAGGGTCGCCGTTTCCGCTCAACCATGCGGGTTTGCGGCGGTTTTTCCGTCGTCGAGCAGCTCGCTCGCCGAGAACAGCGGACGCAGCCGGACGGCGCGCCGCGCGAGCGCGTCCGCGCCTCCCTCCTCGCGGTCGACAACGCACACGGCCGTGCGGCACACGAGCTCCGCCTCCCGGAGCGCCTCCACGGCCTCGAGCGCGGCGCCGCCGGAGGTCACGACGTCCTCCACGAGGCACACGCACTCGCCTCGCTCGAAGAGTCCCTCGATCCGGTTCGCCGTCCCATAGTCCTTCGCCGTGCCGCGGACGATGATGAAGGGCAGGTCGGACGCCAGGGCCGCCGCGGCGGCGAGCGGGACGGCGCCGAGCTCGGGCGCGGCGAGCCGCACCGCGTCGGGCTCGTGCGCGCGCACGTGCTCCGCGATCCGCCGGCCGAGCTCCGCGAGCAGGTCGGGCTGCGTCGAGAAGCGGTACTTGTCGAGGTAGTAGCGCGAGCGGCGCCCGGAGCGGAGGACGAAGTCGCCCTCGAGCAGCGCGCGCTCGCGGAGCGCGTCGAGGAGCTCTCGGTCGGTCATCCGCGCGCTGCGCGGAGCGCGTCGCGCGCGTGCGCGAGGAGCTGCGCGGCGTCGGGCGCGCCGTCCTCGAGCGACAGCATCGACCCGTCCTCGAAGTACACGTCGACGCGCTCCCGCCGTTCCGCGCTGCGCCTGCGCAGGAGCGCCGCGGCGCCCGCCGCGCCGACCAGGACGCCGACCGCGCTAAGCCGCCGCATCCGCGTCTCCGCCGTCGCGCTTGCGCCGCTGCCTCGGCTTCGCCTTCGCCGCGCCGTCGTTCGCGGCGAGCGCCCGCAGGCACGTCTTGAGGTCGTAGAACACGAGCCCGACGGTGGGCGCGGGGGCGGTCGTCGCCGCGATCGTCCGCCCCGCCTCGCGGACGACGAAGACGCTCCCGGCCCGCGTCGCCGCGTCGACCTGCACCGGCGGCGGCGCCGACGGCCGCACGCGCGCCGCCACCTCGAGCAGCGCCGCCCCGGCCCGCGCCAGCTCCGCTGCGCGCCCCTCGTCCGGGAGCGTCGAGCCCAGGGGCGCGCCCGACTCGTCCAGCACGACCGCCGCCTCCACCTGCGACGAGATCTCCATCAGGTCCGCGAGCGCCTCCTGCACGTCCACGGGGGATGACGCTAACACCTCGCTCGCGGACGGCGCCGCCACGCGGGGCGCGATACTCCCCGCTCGTGCTCGAGCCTGTGGAGAAGTTCCTCGCCGACCGCGGCACGCACCTCGCCGCGATGATCGCGTACTTCGCGCTCCTGTCGCTCGTGCCGCTCGTCTTCCTCGCCTTCGCGCTGCTCGGCCTGTTCGGCCAGGTCGACGCGGAGAGCTACCTCGTCGCGGAGCTGAACCACCTGTTCCCGCAGAGCTCGGTCGAGGACGTCGTCCGCGTCGTCCGCTCGGTGCAGCGGAACGCCGCGACGCTGGGCATCGTCGGCGGCGTCTTCCTGCTGTGGACGTCGCTCTCGCTCTTCAGCGTCCTCGAGTCCGCGTTCAACATCGTCTACGGGCGGCCGAACCGGTCGTTCCTGCACGGGAAGGCGCTCGCGGTCGTGCTGCTGATCTCGTCGCTCGTCGTCCTCTTCGTCGGGCTCGTCGCCGGCTCGGTCGGCTTCGACCTCTTCCAGCGCTTCGCCCCGGGCGTCGCGGGCAACGCGTACGTCGCGTTCGCCCTCTCGGTCGCCGTCTCGGCGCTCGCCGTCTTCGTCTTCCTCGTCGCCGTCTACTACCTGCTGACGAACACGAAGCTGACGTTCCGGGAGGTGCTGCCGGGCGCGATCTTCGCGACGGTCGTCCTGCAGGCGACGTTCCAGGTGCTCCCGCTCTACGTGCGGCTCTCGCGCGACGTCGTCGTCCTGCAGGCGTTCGGCGCGCCCGTGCTCCTGCTCGTCTGGCTGTACGTGATGGCGAACGTGATCGTCCTCGGGGCGGAGGTGAACTGGTGGCTCGGCCGCAGCCGCGCCGCCGCCGAGGAGGACGAGGCGCCAGGGCTCGCGTAGCGCTCGCCGTTACGCGACGACCTGCGGCAGGCTCGGCTCCGGGTCAGGGAGGGGCGGGGGCTGCGCGTCCGCCTCCGGGCGGCGGCTCCGGTGGAGCGCGACGCCGCCGAGGGCGAGGAGCGCCACGGCCGGGACGGCGAGCGCGATCGGCGCCGGGAGCGCCGCGACGGCGTCCTTCAGCCGCTCGGTGCGCGACTTCGGGCGGAGCTTCGTCGTCAGCGCGAGCGCGACGTCGCCCGCGCCGACGAGCGCGTGCGGCAGCCAGTAGCGGGCGCCGCGGCGGGCGGAGCCGTCGAGCCACGGCGCGAGCGCGAGCGCGAGGCCCGCGACGCCGTCGGCGAGCAGGTGGACGCGCATCGGGATCACGCGCCTGACGGCGAGCTCGTGGTCGGACAGCGCCGCCATCACCGTCCCGCCCGCGGCGGCGACGCGCGGGGCGACCGCCGCCGCCGTCCACGGGTCGAGGCGCAGGAGCTTCGGCACGGCCGTCAGCGCCGGCGCCTTCGTGTAGTCGAGCAGTGCGTGCGTCCGCGTCGGAACGACCCTGACGTCCATGCGACCCCTTCCGTCGAGTTTCGACTCACGTTCCGCGGACGCCGCCGCGGAAACCCGTCACTCCTCGAGCGCGCGCCGGAGCGCGGCGGCGGCGCGCGCACGGTGCGAGTGCCGCGCCTTCCAGTCGTCGCCGAGCTCGGCGACGGTGCGCGTCTCCCCCGCCGGGACGAAGATCGGGTCGTAGCCGAACCCCTCGGAGCCGCGGCGCTCGCGCGCGATCTCACCGTCGAGGGTCCCGCTCGCGCGCACCTCCTCTCCGTCGGGCCCGAGCGCGACGAGCTCGCACACGTACCGCGCCCGGCGGTCGGCGACGCCGGCGAGCTCGTGGAGGAGCTGCGCGACGCCGTCGTCGGCCCACCGCGCCGACTCGACGCCGGGGCGGCCGCCGAGCCCCGCCGCCTCGATCCCGGAGTCCTCGCCGAGCACCCACGCCTCGCCGCCGGCGAGGGAGCGCCCGAACCGCGCCTTCCCGAGCGCGTTGTCGTAGTACCCGGGCCCCTCCTCCGGCGGGTACTCGGCCGCGCCCAGGAGCTCGAGCTCCCACCCCGGCAGCGCCGCGCGGAGCTCGCCCAGCTTGTGCGCGTTGCCCGAAGCGAGGACGGCCCTCACGGCGTCCACTCGACGCGGTCGACCTCGTCGAGCGCCGACAGCCGCTCGAGGAGCTCGCTCGTGCGCTCGCCGGCGCCCGCGCGCAGCGCGACGATGACGTTCCGCTGCCCCTCGAGGTCCTCCAGCTCGATCGAGTCGACGCGGATGCGCGACCGCTCGAGCTCCGCGAGCACGGGCGCCGCGCTCGCGCCCGCCGGCAGCTGGAGCAGCAGCCGCCCCTCCTCCGGCCGGATCCGCACGACGGCGCGGTAGGCGAGGATGCGCAGCGGCCACAGGCTGACGAGCACGATCGCCGTGGAGACGAGCGCCGCGCTGTAGTACCCCGCTCCCGCCGCCATGCCGATCGCGGCCACGACCCACAGCGTCGCCGCCGTCGTCAGCCCCCGCACCGACAGCCCCTGCCGGATGATCGCGCCCGCGCCGAGGAAGCCGATCCCGGTCACGATCTGCGCCGCGATCCGCGTCGGGTCCAGCGTGATCCCGCTCTCGAACCCGTAGCGGAACTCGTCGAACCCGTACGCCGAGACGAGGGTGAAGACGGCGGCGCCGACGGCGACGAGCAGGTGCGTCCGCAGTCCCGCCTCGCGCTCCCGCAGCTCCCGCTCGAGGCCGATCGCACCGCCGAGGACCGCGGCGACGGCGAGCCTGAGGGTGACGTCGTCCCAGCCGACCTCAGGCATCGGCGACCGCGGCCTCCTGCGCGCGGCCGATCTCCTCGATCCCGCCCGCGGCGAGCGCGAGCAGCTCGTCGAGCGTCTCGCGCGAGAACGGCTGCTGCTCCGCCGTCGCCTGCACCTCCACGAGGCGCCCGTCCGCCGTCATCACGACGTTCATGTCCACCTCCGCGGTCGAGTCCTCGGAGTAGTCGAGGTCGAGGAGCGGCGTGCCGTCGACGATCCCCACCGAGACGGCCGCGACGGCGCCGCCCATCGCGCGGCCGAGGCCGAACGAGTCGAGCGCGCGCCGGGCCGCGACGTACGCTCCCGAGATCGCCGCGCACCGCGTGCCGCCGTCCGCCTGGAGGACGTCGCAGTCGAGCCAGAGCGTCCGCTCGCCGAGGGCGTCGAAGTCGACGACCGAGCGGAGCGCGCGGCCGATCAGGCGCTGGATCTCGATCGTCCGGCCGCCCTGCTTCCCGCGCGAGGCCTCGCGGTCGGTGCGCTCGCCCGTGGACGCCGGCAGCAGCGAGTACTCCGCGGTCATCCACCCGCGACCCTTGCCGTACAGCCACCGCGGCACGCCCTCCTGGATCGTCGCCGTGCAGAGGACGCGCGTCTTGCCCTGGCTGAACAGGCAGACGCCGTGCGGCTGCTCGAGGAACGCCGTGTCGAGCTCCAGCGGGCGGAGCTGGTCGGCGCGGCGGCCGTCGGAGCGGCTCACGCGGCGGCCGCCTCGAGGCGCGCGACGGCCACGTGCTCGACCGTCGCGATCGGCAGCTGGAGGAACGGCGCCCCCATCGAGCGGAACTGCTCCGGGTCGCCGGTGGTGAGGAACCGATACGACCCCTCGCGGCGCGGGTCGTTCTCGATCCCCTTCCGCGCCAGCGTCTCCGCCACCTCGCGCGCGGTCTCCTCCGCCGAGAAGACGAGCGCGACGTCGCGGCCGAAGACGCGCTGGAGGATCGGCCGGATCAGCGGGTAGTGCGTGCAGCCGAGGACGACGGTGTCGACGCCGGCCCGCTTGAGCGGCTCGGCGTACTCGCGCACCGCGCCGACCGTCGCCTCCCCGAACGGGTCGTCGCTCTCGATCAGCGGGACGAGCTTCGGGCAGGCGACGGCGTGGAGCCGCACGCCGGCGTCGAGCGTGCGCACGAGCTCCTCGTAGCGTCCGGCGGCGACCGTCGCCTCGGTGGCGAGGAGGCCGATCCGCCGGTTCCGCGTCGCCTGCACCGCCGCGTGCGCCTCTGGCGTGAGCACCCCGACGACGGGGACGTCCAGCTCCTCCTGCAGCGCCGGCAGCGCCGCGGACGTCGCGGAGTTGCACGCCGCGACGATCAGCTTCACGCCTTCGGCGGCGAGGAAGCCGGCGATCTCGCGCGAGAACCGGCGGAGCTCCGCGAGCGGGCGCGGGCCGTACGGGAGGCGGGCGGCGTCGCCGAGGTAGACGAAGTCCTCGTGCGGCATCGTCACGAGGCACTCGTGCAGGACGGTGAGCCCGCCCATGCCCGAGTCGAAGACGCCGACGGGCCGGGAGTCCATCCGCGCGATTGTAGGGTGAGCGGGTGGCGGCGGTCCGCATCGGCACCTGCTCGTGGGCCGACGAGGCGCTGTCGAGGCACTGGTACCCGAAGGGGCTGCCGGCGGGGGAGCGGCTCGCCTGGTACGCGCGGCACTTCGACACGGTCGAGGTCGACTCGACGTACTACCGGCTCCCCGACGAGGCGATGGTGGCGCGGTGGGCGGAGCGCGTGCCGGACGGCTTCGTCATGCACGTGAAGGCTTTCGGGATGCTGACGCGGCACCCCGTGAAGGTCGAGGTGCTGCCGGAGGACATCCGGGCAGAGGCCCCCGTGGACGAGCGCGGCCGCGTCGACCGGCCGCCGCGCGAGCTGCGGGCGGAGGTGTTCCGCCGGTTCCTCGCGGCGCTCGAGCCGCTGCGCGCGGCGGGGAAGCTCGGCGGCATCCTCTTCCAGTTCCCGTCCTACGTCGTGTTCAAGGACCGGTCGCTCGAGTACCTCGAGTGGTGCCGCGAGCAGGCGGGCGGCGACCGGCTGCTCGTCGAGTTCCGGCACCGGTCGTGGCTCCAGGAGGAGAACCGCGCGGCGACGCTCTCCTTCCTCGAGGAGCGCGGCCTCGGCTACGTCACGGTCGACGCGCCGAAGACGGAGGCGAAGAACCTCGTCCCGACGGTCGTCGCCGCGACCGGGCCGGTCGCGTACGTCCGCTTCCACGGGCGCAACGCGGCGACCTGGAACAAGCGCGGCGGCAGCGCCTCGGACCGCTTCGACTACCTGTACGACGCGGACGAGCTGCGGGAGTGGGTCGAGCCGCTGCGGGAGCTCGCCTCCGCGTCGGAGGAGGCGTACGCCCTCTTCAACAACAACCGCTGGAACGAGCGCGACGGCAAGACGATCGCGCAGGCGGCGACGAACGCCGAGATGCTCCGCGACGTCCTCGAGGAGGCGGGCGTCGAGGTCGCCCGCCCCGACGCCGCCCCGCCGCGGCAAGGGACGCTCGAGCTGTAGCCGCGGGGAGCTTGTAACACTGTGTTACTTGCTCGCGGCCGCCGCTCCCGGACGGGCCGCGGCAGCTTGTAACACTGTGTTACTTGCCGCTACCGCTCCGCCGGCAGGTCGTCGCGGCGCGACCACTCGTGCCAGGAGCCGGCGTAGTTCCGCGCCGCGTAGCCCGCTGCGCGGCGCGCCTCCGCGGCCATCGCCGACCGCGAGCCGGCGTGGCAGTACGCGACGACCTCGGCGCCCTCACGCAGCCCGACGAGCTCCCGCACCTCCTCCGGCGGCCGCCCCACGAGCTCGTCGACGGGGAGGTTCCGCGCGCCGGGGATCCGCCCCTGACGTGGGTCGCACGGGTAGCCGCGCTCGCCGGAGAACTCCGCCGGCGTCCGGACGTCGAGCACCGCCACCTCGCCGAGGCGCGCCGCCAGCTCGTCCGCGGTCACGTCCACGTGGAGAGGAACTCCCGCAGGATCTCGTTGAAGCGGCCCGGCTGGTCGAGCCCGACGATGTGCCCGGCGCCGGGGACGACCTCGAGGCGCCCGTCCGGCGCCGTCTCGACGATCGCGCGCGCCTCGTCCACCCCGAGCAGCTCGTCGTGCTCGCCGACGACGAGGACGAACGGCCCCGCGAAGGACGCGACGACGTCGCTCGCGTCCGCGCGGTCGCGGAGCGCCTGCGTCGCCCGGACGAAGTCGTCCGCCCCGTACCCGGGAGCCGCGTCCGGGTTCCACGCGTCGACGCCCTGCTCGCGCAGCGTGCGGATCGTCTCGTCGCGGAACGCGCGCCGCTCCGGCGAGTCCGCGCCCGCGCGCGAGCCGGCGAGGAGCAGCCCGCAGACCCGCTCGGGCGCCTGCCGCGCGAGCTCGAGCGCGAGGTAGCCGCCCATCGACGCGCCGACCGCGACGATCTCGTCCGGCACCCGCTCGAGGAGCGCGCGCGCCCACTCCTCCACCGACGCGCCCGGCAGCTCGTAGAGGCTCGGCGCCATCCAGTCCCAGCCCGCGAGGACGTCGTGCTGCGGCTCCCACATCCGCTCGTCGTACGGGAACGCGTGCAACAGGAGGACCCTCACGGGTCTCGATTCTGACGCGCCCGCGAGGAGGACGCGGCCGGCGTCGTGCTCGAGCAGACGCGGAGGGCCAGCAGCAGGTACTGCGCCGACAGGTTCTCGTACGGGGCGAAACAGCCGCCCAGCTCACGCACCTCCGCGGTGCGGAGCGGGCGCCCGCCGGCGCAGAAGCGCTCGGCGGCGCGGCGCAGGCCGAGGTCGCCCGCCGGCCACGCGCGCGGTCGCGCGAGGTGGCGCGCGAGGAACCACTCCGCCGTCCAGACGCCGAGGCCGCGCACCGCCACGAGCCGCGCCGTCACCTCCTCGTCCGGGAGCGACGACAGCGCCGCGTAGTCGAGGTCGGTGCGCGCGAGCCCGACCACGTACTCCGCCTTGCGCCGCGAGAACCCGAGGGCGACGAGCTCGTCGGGCGAGGCCGCGGCGAGCCGCTCCGGCGCCGGGAAGGCGTACGCGTGCTCCGCGCGGTCGCCGTAGCGCTCGACGAGGCGGTTGCGGATCGCGGTCGCTGCGAACAGCGACACCTGCTGCGCGGTGACGGAGGTGACGAGCGCCTCGAACGCGTCGGGCGCGAGCGGCGGCCGGAAGCCGCGCAGCCGCGCGGCGAGCGGCGCCAGCACCTCGTGCTCCGCGGCGAACTCGCCGAACGCAGCGAGGTCGAACGGGAGCCCGAGCAGGTGCCGGACGTGCGGCTCCGTCCGCGGATCGAGCGGCTCCACCTCGACGCCGCCCGGCGCCGCGGCGATCCGCACCTCGCGGCCGCCGACGACGCGGTGGAGCGCGCCGTCGCGCCAGAGCGTGGCGAGGTCCGGGCCCCACGCGCGGTACCGCTCCGTGGAGAGGTCGAAGTCGTACGGGTCGGGGAGCGGGAGGAGCGGCACGGCGCGACCGTACCGCCCCTCCCGCCGGTATCAGTTGCCGCAGGGCGCGACGTTGCGCCAGTTCGCCACCGCGTCGGTGACGAGCTGCGCGCCCGACGCGTCGCCGGCGACGTGGACCTGGCGGTTGCCGAGCTCCTGGCACGCGGCGTCCTTCTCCACGTACGTCCAGGAGCCGAGCGTGTACTTGAACTCGAGCGTCGCGCCCTCGAGGAACGTCATCGTCCGCCGCCACTTGCCGTCGGCGCCGCGCGCCAGCGCGACCGTGTGCGGGTCGCACCACGCGCACAGCTCCGGCACGTTCCCGGCCACGTGGACGACGGCGCCCGCCGGCGTGTGCGCCGGCACCGCGACCTCGAGCGTCACGGCCACCTCGCGCCGCTCCGGCACCGCGCTCGCCTCGTTGCTCGGGCCCGACGCGTTGTTCGACGTGTCGACGGCGCGGACGACGTACCAGTAGCGCGTGCCGGTCGCGCGGTCGCCGTCCGCGAACGTCGGCGTCCCGGCGGGCGCGGAGCCGGCGAGGACGTACGGCCCGCCGGCCGCCGTCGCCCGGTAGACGTCGTACCGGTGCAGGTCGACGTCGGCGACCGGCTCCCACGCGAGGAGCACCGTCGTCGGGCCGCCGTTCGTCGCGGTGAGGCCCGTCGGCGCCGCAGGCGCTGTCGTGTCCCCGGGCGGGTGGACCGTGAGCCGGCCAGGCCGCGGCGGGAGCCCCGTGAACGGCCCCCACAGGTCGGCGTAGGTCCAGCTCGCGCCCCCGTCCGTGGAGTAGCGGACGACGTAGTCGTACGAGCCCGGCTCCGTCGGCTGGAGCGTGCCCATGAACTCGTCGTTGTTGCCGGCGTCGACGTTGAAGCTCATCGCCTCCCACGTGCTCCACCCGCGCGGGTCGCTGCCGACCGTGCCGAAGCCCAGCTGCGCGGCCAGACCCGGGGTCGCACCCGCCGCCGCGGTGACGCCGTCGATCCAGACCTGGCCGTAGACGGTGTCGGTGCGCGAGACCGCGCTGACGGTGTAGACGAGCTCCGGCGGCCACTGGAGGTTCGCCCAGCCGATCGGATGGCTCGGCACCGCCGCCGCCTCGGTCGACGCCTCGCTCGCGTTCCCGTGCTCGTCGAGCGCGCGGACGACGTAGTGGTAGCGCTGGCCGCTGCGGAGCCCGCTCGTGTCGACGAACGACGTCGCCGCGAGCGGCGCGGCGTTCAGCCTGACGTACCCGCCGCCGCTGACGGGGCTGCGGTACAGGTCGTAGCCGGTCGCGCCCTCGACGCCGGCCCACGAGAGCGAGACGGACAGGCCGTCCGCTGCGGCCGTGAGGGCGGCGGGCGCCGCCGGGCCCGTGAGGTCCGCGCCGCGCGAGGCGAGGACGACACCCGCGAGCGGCGGGAGCTCGACCGCGACGGTTCCGGCGGACGCGGTCGCGGCGGCCGTCCCGCTGCCGCCGATCCGCTCGAACTGCGTCCCGTCCGGGACGTAGCCGGAGACCGGGATCGCCACCGTGCGCGCCTCGCGGCTCGCGTTCACGGCGACGAGCGCCGCGTCGTCGCCCGCCTTCCGGCCGAAGGCGAGCGTTCCGGCGGCGTCGTCCGCCAGCAGGAACGTCAGCTCGCCGCGCGCGAGCACCGGGTGCGCCGCCCGCATCGCCGCGAGCTCGCGGAACTCCGCCAGCAGCGCCGCGTCGGGCCGCCGCGCGTCGCCGGCGCGCGTGGCGGTGCCGTCGGCCCACGGGTACGTGCGGCGGTTGTCCGGATCGTCGGCGCCCGTGAGCCCGACCTCGTTGCCGTAGTAGATCGTCGGCGCCCCCGGCATCGCCATCTGCAGGAGCGTCGCGGCGACGAGCCGCCGCTTCCCCTCCGCCACGTTCGCCGCGTTCGCCTCGCGGTCGGCGGGCCGCGCCGCGCCGGGGGTGAGCGTCCACAGCGCCCGCTCGGTGTCGTGCGAGTCGAGCAGGTTCATCTGCGTCAGGTACGCCGCGTCCGGATAGTCCTCGCGCACCGACTCGAGCCGCTCGACCACCGTCGACGGCGCGAGCTGGACGCCGCCGCCGGGGAAGCCCTTCGAGTCGTACGCCTGCGGCGACAGGAGCCCGAGCACCGCGTCGCGGAACCGGTAGTTCATCGTCGTGTCCGCGGTGTCGCCGTGCACGAACGGGAGCACGTCGAACTTCTTCCAGAGCTCGCCGACGATGATCGCCTCCGGGTCGACGTCCTTCACGCGCTCGCGGAACTCGGCCCAGAAGGCCGCGCTCTTGTCCTGCATCACGTCGAGGCGCCACCCCGCCGCGCCGTCGCGCAGCCAGCGCCGCGCGATCGAGTCGTCGGCGCCGTGCACCATCGCCCGCACGTCCGCGTGCTCGGAGAGCTGCGGCAGCGAGTCGAACCCGAACCACGAGTCGTAGTAGCTCGCGCCGTCGCGCGTGTACGGCGCGCACGCCGCCGGCTGCGCGCCCGCCGGCTGCCGGAAGCGGAACCAGTGCCGCCACTCCGACGCCTCCGACTCGCACGCGCCGGCGCCCGGCCAGTTCCGGTAGCGGTCGAAGAGCGGGCTGTCGGACGACATGTGGTTGAAGACGCCGTCGAGGATGATCCGCATCCCGAGCGCCCGCGCCTGCCGCTCGAGCTTCCGCCAGTCCTGCGCGCTGCCGAGGTACGGGTCGACGCGCCGGTAGTCGCGCGTGTCGTAGCGGTGGTTCGAGCCGGCGTCGAAGATCGGGTTGAAGTAGAGGACGGTGACGCCGAGCTGCTTCAGGTACGGCAGCTTCTGGATTACGCCCTCGAGGTCGCCGCCGTAGTAGTCGCGCCCGCGCGGCCCCTCGCGGCCGGCGTGCGCCCAGCCGAACCTCGGCGCGCACTCACCGTCCGCGACCGCCCAGGCGCGGCAGCCGCCCTCGGGGCTCGCGCCCCACGGCAGCCGCAGGATCTGGTCGAGCGCCGGCGTGCTCCCGCCCGCGACGTCGCCGTTCGGGTACGCGTACCGCGCGTCGGTCGAGCGCAGCACCGCGTCGAAGCGCCCCTTCGCCGGGTCGTTCGCGGGATTCCCGTTGCGGAACCGGTCGGGGAAGATCTGGTAGACGACGCCGTCGCGCATCCACGGAACAGGCCGGAACGCCGGGTCGTGGACGGTGAGCACCCAGCCGCGGTCCGCCGACGACGCCGACGCGGCGCCCCACCCGCCGTCGCGGACGTCGTCCTCGTCCTCGTAGTACGCGGTCGAGCCGCCGTCGCGCGCGACGAAGCGGTAGTAGATCGTCCCGAGCGGCCCCGTCTCGAGCTCCGCCTGCCAGAAGTCGCACCCGTACGCGAGCTCCGCGTAGCAGGAGACGTCCGTGGCGACGCGCTTCATCGCGACGAGTCGCTCGGCGCCGAGGCCGGTGTGCCACGTGCGCAGCGTCACCGCCTCGACGTCGTCGTGGTAGGTGCGGAAGCGGAGCAGCACGCGGTCGCCCGCCGGAACCGCGCCGCCCGGCGCGCGGTAGAGCGTGTCGCGGCTGTCGTGGCCGAGCCCGTCCCACCAGACGTCGCCGTCGCGCGCCGGCCGCCGCTCGCCGCCTGCGACCGCGACGGAGAACGAGTTCGTAGCGGAAACGAACGAGAAGGTGACGCGCGCGCCGGCGCCGACAGTGAACGCGTGGTTTCCGAACGGGCCGCTGCCGCCGCCGTAGTTCTCGTCCCAGCTCTCGCCGAGCGCGACCTTCGCCTCGTACGAGCCCGCCGGCAGCGACGCCGTCGAGAACTCGTACGTGCCGTCGCCGTCGGCGTCGGTCATCAGCGTGCGCAGGCACGCCTCCGCCCAGTCGCCGCCGCAGCCGAGCTCGTCCTGGAACGAGCCGACCGCCACCGGGATCCGATCCATGACGCTGTCCATGACGGCGTGCGTCTTGTGGTCGTAGTAGAAGCGGACGGTGCGGGTCGCGGGGACGACGAGGCTCGTGTTGCCGTCGGCGCGATGCGTGCCCGCGTAGCTCTCGTCCCAGCCGCCGTTCAGCGCCGCCTTGTACTGCCACGTCCCGGTGGGAACCGTCCACTCGCCGCGCCAGACGCCGTTGCCCTGGTGCGCGAGCTGCGTCGCCGGGCACGGCGGGTTCCAGTCGGGGCAGCCGAGCGCCCACTGGAAGTTCCCGGCGATCCCCACGGACGCCGGCGCGGCCGTGTGCGACCCCAGCGCGGACGGAACCAGCAACAGCAGCAGCGCGGCGAGCGCGGCCGCGAGCGCGACCCTTGCCATCGTCTCTCCCCTCGACCCGTGGATCCCCGTGAACGCGCCGACGCTAGTACGGGCGCGAGGGCGAGTCAATGGCGCCGGACGGCGAACGGCACGACCCGCGAGACGGCGGTCGTTCCGTCGAGGCCGCGGACGACCGCGACGAGGTGGACGCGCTCGTTGCGCCGGAAGCGGCGCGGGTCGAGGAACGCCCGGTACGGCGGCGAGTCGTCGACCGCGAGGCGCGTCCACCGCGTCGAGCCGGCGCGGAGGACGCCGAAGCCGACGGTGACGGGGCCGGCCGCGCCGACGCGCGCGCTCACGCGCCACGTCTCGGTCAGGTCGTCGGCGGCGACGGCGAGCGCGGGAGCGGCCGGCCGCCGCGCGGGGAGGTCGGCGTCCGCGCGGAGGAGCACCGCCGTCAGCGGCGGCAGCGTCAGCGCGAGCCGCCCGTCGCCGCCGCTCCGCGCGCCGCCCGCGGCCCCGAGGAGCGGCGTCCACGCAGCCGCCGGCGTCGCGGTCGCGACGGTGACGCGTGCCGTTGCCGTCCCGGCGTTGAAGGCGGCGACGTACTCCCGCCGCGCGCCGTCGTCGAAGCGGCTGACGGCGAGCACGCGCTCCTGCGCGTGGCGAACCGCCGTCGCTCCGGTCGCGAGCGCCGGATGCTCGCGGCGCAACGCGGCGAGGCGCCGCAGGTGCTCGGCGATCGGGTGCGAGGCGACGTCGAACGACGACCCCGTCCCGATCGGCGGCGCGCCGACGCGCGGATCCGTCCGCCACTGCGCCACGCCCGTCGGGAACATGTCCTGCCGCGCCTGCTTGTCGCCGCCGGTGCCCATGATCCCGACTTCGTCGCCGTAGTAGACGACCGGCGCGCCGCGCAGGAGGTAGAGGAGCCCGTGGCCGAGGCGGACGCGGCGCAGCAGCGCGTCGCCCTGCGCGCCGGAGCGGTCGGCGATCAGCCGCCCCGCCCGTCCCATGTCGTGGTTGCCGAGGAACGTCGGCGGCGCGTGCGCGCGGCCCGACGCGTCGGCGAAGTAGTCGTCGTCGTGGAGCCGCTGCGACACCGCGCGCGCGTTCACGCTCGCCGCGGCGAAGCCGACCGCGGCGTCCTGGAACGGGAAGTCGAGCACGTCGCGAAGCCTGCGCTCGTGCGTGAACGCCGCCAGGTCGACGGCGCTCCCGATCCACGCCTCGCCGAAGATCTGGAAGTCGGGGACGCCGGCGGCGCGCGCCGCGGCGAGGACGCGCGGCACCCAGACGCGGAAGAACGCGCGGTCGACGTGCTTCGCGGTGTCGACGCGGAACCCGTCGACGCGGAACCTCGTGATCCAGCTCGCATGGACGTCCGCGAGGCCGCGCACGACCGCCGGCTGCTCGGTGAAGAGGTCGTCGAGCCCGTAGAAGTCGCCCTGCTCGAAGCAGAGCTCGCTGCACGAGTCCCAGTGGATGTCGCCGCGGTTGTGGTACCGCGTCACGTCGTTCAGCCACGCCGGCCGCTTCAGGTCGCGCTCCGGCCCGAAGACGACGGGGACGCGCGGCATCCGGCCGGCCGACAGACAGGGGAAGGTCGTCCCGCCCGCGTAGCGCGCGGGGTCGAACGCGCGACCGCGGCAGTCGCGGTACGGCACGCGCGACGGCTCGACGAATGCCGTCCCGCCGCTCGGCTGGATCACGTCGGCGGTGTGGTTGACGACGACGTCGAGGTACACCTTCAGCCCGAGCCGGTGCGCGCACTCGACGAAGGCGGCGAAGTCCGCCTCGGTTCCGAGGTGCGGGTCGACGGTCGTGAAGTCGAGGCCCCAGTAGCCGTGGTAGGCGGCGCTGTCGCCCTGGACGAACCGCTGCTTCACCGGCGGCGTCACCCAGACGCCGGTGAAGCCGAGGTCGCGGATGCGCGCGAGCCCCTCCTCCGGGTCGTCGCAGTCGCCGCGCAGGCCGCGGAAGTCGCCGCCGTGGAACCAGCCGATGTCGGCCGGGTCGAACCCGGTGACGCCGCGGCCGCCGGCGACCCCGCCGCGGTCGTTCGACGGGTCGCCGTTCCGGTACCGGTCGGTGACGACGAAGTAGAGCCGCTCGGAGGCGAGCGGCCCGTGGACGGGCGGCCGCGCGAGCTCCTGCAGCGCCGCGCCGCCCGGCGGCGCCGGGCGCTCCGCGGGGAGCGCGGCGGCGGCGGGAAGGGCTGCGGCGAGGGCGGCGAGGGCCGGAAGCGCGCTAGCGAAGCGGCGCACCCGACTCCCCGTCGAAGAAGTGGAGCCGCGCGACGTCGACCGCGACGGGCACGCGCTCGTGCAGCTCGGGCGCGACGCGCGTCGGGAACGAGGCGACGAGATTCGGCCGCGCGGCCGTGACCCCGGCGTCGCTCTCCGCCGCGACGTCCTCCTCGTCCTGCTCCTCCGTCCGCACGTGGAAGGCGTCGAGGCGGAGGTAGACCATCGAGTCCGAGCCCAGCACCTCGACCAGCTCGACCTCCGCGTCGAGCGTCGGCAGGTCCGGCCGCTCGCGCGCGGCGTACAGGTCGCCGCTGCGGATCCCGACGACGACGTCGCGGCCGCCGGCGGCGCGGCACCCGGGGTAGCGCGCGAGCGCCTCGTCCGCGAGGGGCAACCGCTGGCCGCCGAGGTGGACCTCGACCGTCCCGTTCGACGCGTGCAGCGTCGCGGCGAACAGGTTCATCGGCGGCGTGCCGATGAAGCCGGCGACGAACAGGTTCGCCGGCTCCTCGAACAGGCGCCGGGGCGTGTCGACCTGCTGCAGGACGCCGCCGCTCATCACCGCGACGCGGTCGCCCATCGTCATCGCCTCGACCTGGTCGTGCGTGACGTAGATCGTCGTCGTCCCGAGCTCGCGCTGCAGCTTCGCGATGTCCGCGCGCATCTGCACGCGCAGCTTCGCGTCGAGGTTCGAGAGCGGCTCGTCCATCAGGAACGCCTGCGGGTGGCGGACGATCGCGCGGCCCATCGCCACGCGCTGCCGCTGCCCGCCCGACAGCTCCTTCGGCCGGCGCGACAGGTACGGCGTCAGGTCGAGCAGCTTCGCGGCCCACTCGACGCGGTCGGCGATCACCTGCTTCGGCGTCTTGCGCAGGCGCAGCCCGAACGCGATGTTGTCCGCGACCGACAGGTGCGGGTAGAGCGCGTAGTTCTGGAACACCATCGCCACGTCGCGCTCCTTCGGCGTCATCTCGTTCACGACGGCGCCGCCGATCGAGACGGTGCCGTCGGAGATCTCCTCGAGCCCCGCGACCATCCGCAGCGCCGTCGTCTTCCCGCACCCCGACGGGCCGACGAGGACGAGGAACTCGCCGTCGCGGACGTCGAGCGACAGGTCGAACACCGCCTGCACGCCGTTCTCGTAGACCTTGTCCACCTCGGCGAAGGACACCTCAGCCATCGCTCAACCTCCATGCGTGAAAGGCCGGCCCCTCCGCCGGCAAGAGGGCAGTTCCGTCGGCGAGGACCGCGTCCGCGCCGTAGAGCGTCTCGAGCTCCGCACAGCCGAGCGCGGCGAGCGGGAGCCGTACCGGCTCGTGCGGCGCGCGGCTCGCGAGGCAGAGCACCCGTTCGCCCGGCGTCTCGCGCAGGTACGCGATCGCGTCGGCGCCGACCGCCGCGTAGCGGATCCCACCGCGCGCGAGCGCGCGGCTCGACCGCCGCAGCGCGATCAGCCGCCGGTACGCGTCGAGGAGCTCGCGGTCCCAGGCATCGGGGCGATCCCACGGCATCGTCCGCCGCGCGTCCTCCCCCCACTCGCCCTCGAGCCCGAGCTCGTCGCCGGCGAAGACCATCGGCACGCCCGGCGTCGTCATCTGGAGCCCGACGCCGGCGAGCTGCGCGGCGCGCGAGCCGGCGACGGTGCGGAACCGCGCCGTGTCGTGGCTGTCGAGCAGCGTCCACGAGTGGAGCGTCGACTCCCACGGCACGCCGGCGCGGAAGGCGCGCATCGTCGCGACCGCGGCCGCGCCGTCGAGGTGCGGGACGCCGATCGGCATCGCCCAGAAGCCGCGCTTCAGCCCCTCCGGCAGGTCGTCGCGCCGCAGCCAGCCCCACGCGGGGCGCATGAAGCCGGCGTAGTTCATCGTCCCCGTCCAGCCGCCGCCGAGGAGGTCGCCGCGGAAGTCGTGCGCGTGCTCGGCGACGACGACCGCGTCCCCCGCGGCGGCGCAGACGGCGGCGGCGACCTCGGCGTTCACGTCGAGCGCGCCGCGGCGGCCGGTCATGTTCGCGACGTCGATCCGCCACCCGTCGAGGTCGACGCCGAGCCGCCGCGCGACGACGGCGAGCATCCGCTCCCGCAGCTCCGGCGAGCGCCAGTCGAGCTTCGGGAGCGAGCGGACGCCGAGCCACGTCTCGTAGCCGTGCCGGACGGAGCCGTCGAAGAAGAAGAACGAGCGCTCGACCGCGTCGGCCGACGCGCCCGCGGCGCGGAACCAGTCGTGGCCGCTCCCGACGTGGTTCGTCGTCAGGTCGGACACGAGGCGCATCCCGCGGGCGCGCGCCGCGTCGGCGAGGGAGCGCAGCGCGTCGTCCCCGCCGAGCAGCGGGTCGACGCGGTCGAACGACACCGCGTCGTAGCGGTGCGTGCTCCCGGCCGGGAAGACCGGCGTCAGGTAGAGCGCCGTCGCGCCGAGGCCGGCGACGTGGTCGAGCCGCTGCTCGACGCCGCGGAGGTCGCCGCCGAACCACTCGTACGGCGTCTCGCGGCCGCGTCCGGTCGGCAGCTCGTCCCACTCCCGCGGCACCGCCCACTCCGGCGGGTCGTGCGCGACGCCGCCCCGCGCGAACCGGTCGGGGAAGATCTCGTAGACGACGCCGTCGAGGTGCCAGTCCGGCCCGCCCGCCGCGAGCGAGAGGACGAAGTCGTCGGCGTCGGGGACGTCGTGCCGCACGAGCCCGGTCCCGTTCAGCCACGCGTACCCGAGCCCGTCGCCGGCGAGCAGCCAGCGGTAGCGCACCGCCGGGTTCTCGACCGGGAACCGCGCGCGCCACCACGTCTCGCGCTCGTCCTCCTCGTCGGGCTCGGCGACGACGACGCGCGCCTCGCCGTCGTGGACGTAGCGGAGCGCGACCGTGTCGAGCGGCGTCGCGCGCGGCAGCCGCAGCCGCACGACCGCCTCGCCGCCGAGGCCGTCCGGCCGCTCGAGCACGTACGCGTCGGAGCCGTCGTGGTGCGGCAGGTCGAGCGCCGTCGCCGTCGGCGCCTCGGCGACGGGCGCGCTCATCCCTTGACGGAGCCCTGCGTCAGGCCCTGCACGATGAACTTCTGCAGGAACGCGAAGAGGAGCGCCGCCGGGACGGCCGCGAGCATGACGCCGGCCGCGAACGGCCCCCACCGCTCCGCGTACTCCTTGTCGATGAACCCGCGCATCCCGACGGGGAGCGTGAAGTGCTCCGTCGTCTGGAGCAGCACGCTCGCGATCACGAACTCGTTCAGCGTCGTCACGAACGAGATGAGGCCGATCACCGCGAGCACGGGCGCGGCGAGCGGGAGGACGACGCCCCAGAAGACCTGCGCGGGCGTCGCGCCGTCGACGCGCGCCGACTCGTCGAGCTCCGCCGGGATCGTGTCGAAGAAGCCCTTCATCAGCCAGACGTTCAGCCCGAGCGCGCCGCCGAGGTAGACGACGATCAGCGCCGTCAGCGTGTTCAGCCCGAGCACCGGGAACACGTCCCCCGCCCGCAGCACGATCAGGTAGATCGCGACGAGCGCGAGGAACTGCGGGAACATCTGGATCAGCAGCAGGAACAGGAGCCCGAGCCGCCGGCCGCGGAAGCGGAAGCGGCTGAACGCGTAGGCCGCGAGCGCGCCGAGCAGGATCGTGAACAGCGCGGTGAGGCCCGCGACGATCATCGTGTTCGCGTACCAGCGGAGGTACGGCGTCTGCGACGTCCCGCCCGTCGTCGTCACCTCCCCCGAGAGGATCACGCGGAAGTTGTCCAGCGTGACGTCGCGCGGGATCAGCGACGCGCCGCTCAGCGACTGGTCGGCGTTGACCGACGCGGAGAGGATGTACGCGACGGGGAAGAGCGCGAACGCGATCGCCGCGATCGCGACGAGGTGACGCCACCAGTTCCCCGTCGCGCCGGGGACGCGCGGGCGGCGGCGAGCGGTGCGCGGCGTCGCGAGGGCGACCTCGTCGGCGGCGTGGTGGACGCTGGTCATCGGACGTTCTCCAGTGCTCGGGTGCGCCAGAACGAGACGACGGAGATCGTCCCGACGATGAAGAAGATCGCGATCGAGATCGCGCTCGCGAGGCCGAAGTCCTGGCCCTTCCCCGCCTCGAACGCGAGCTTGTACGTGTAGCTGATGAGGATGTCCGTGGCGCCCGCGACGTCCTGGTCGTTCGACGCGGGCCCGCCTCCCGTGAGGAAGTAGATGTTCCCGAAGTTGTTGAAGTTGAAGGCGAACGACGCGATCAGGAGCGGCGCGACCGCGATCAGCAGCAGCGGCAGCGTGATCTTCCGGAAGACCTGCAGCGGCCCGGCGCCGTCGACGCGCGCGGCCTCGACGAGCTCCGCCGGGATCGACTGGAGCGCGCCCAGCGAGATCAGGAAGAAGTACGGGAACGTGAGCCAGAGGCTGACGAGGACGATCGACGCCTTGGCCCAGTTCGCGTCGAAGAGCCACGGCACGTCGAGGTGGAGGACGCGGTTGACGACGCCGAAGTCGTCGTTCAGGAGCCCCTGCCAGACGAGCAGCGAGAGGAACGCCGGGACGGCGTACGGGATCACGAGCAGCGACCGGTAGGTGCGGAGGAACCGCATCCCCTTCCGGTCGAGCGCGATCGCGAGGAAGAGGCCGAGCGCGAACGAGAGCAGCACCGTCAGCGTCGCGAAGGCGATCGTCCAGATGAAGACGCGCACGAACGGCGCGCGGATCAGCGGGTCGGCCGCGACGCGGCGGAAGTTGTGCGCGCCGACGTTCGTCCGCCACCCCGGCTCGAGCTCCTCGCCGGAGGCCGCGACGAACGAGCCGCGGCCGTTGTCGCGGAAGACGACGCCGTTCTCCTTGCGCGTGAACGTGTCCGCCTCTGCGTCGTAGACGAGCGTCGGCGCGAGCTCGACCGCGAGCTCCAGCCCCTCCGGGCGGATCGCCGCGTCGCCGGTCGGGACGACGTACGACTGCAGGGCGGGGTCGGCGGCGACGAGCTCCTGCCCGCGCAGCAGCCGGTACCCCTCCGCGCGCTGGACGAGCCCCATCTCGTCGAGCGCGACGGAGCCCTCCGGCAGCGGCCGCAGGCCGTCGCGCGTCCCCACGAACGGGTCGCCGGTCGCCTCGTCGACGAGCACGAGCACGAGCTCGCCGTCGGCGTCGCGCGCCGCCGCCATCGTGTAGGTGCGGCCGTCCTCCGGCGGCGCGAGCGAGTTGCGCTTGATCCCGTCGATCGCCTCGACCTTCGTCAGCTGGTGGCCGGTCGACCAGTTGGTGAAGGCGATGTTGACGTTGTACGCGATCGGGACGAGCTGGAACGCCACGAGGAAGAGCGTCCCCGGGATCAGGAACTTGAGCGGGACCGCGCGCCGCGACGAGAGGTAGATCGCGTCGACCGCGAGCGTCACCGCCGCGAGCACGCCGACGGCGACCCAGTGGCCGTCGCGGGCGAGGATCGTCGCCGCCCACAGCGAGAGGGCGTTGAGCAGCCCGAGGAGGACGAGCTTCAGGACGAGGCCCGGCGTGCCGGAGAACGTCGCGATCGCGCGCGCCGGCAGCGACCACGCGACCGTCGACGCGCTGCGGCGTGCGGGCGGCTCGCCGGGGGCGACGGTCGCGCTCATCGCGCGATCCTCGCCGGAGACGAGGGCGGGCGCCCGGTCAGGCCGGGCGCCCGCTCCGTCGGGTCGATCGGACTAGCCGATCTTGGCTGCGATGTTGCGTGCAGCGGTCGTGAAGGCGGGCCGGGCCTTGGTCGCCCCGGCGCCCTTGGTCGACTTCACCCACGCGCCGCCGAGCTCCGACCACACCGCCGCCATCTGCGGGATGTTCGGCATCGGCACGCCGCCGGTGCCCGCGGCACCGAACTGCTGCAGCACGCGGTCCGAGACCTGCTTGCCGGCGGTCGTGTTCGCCGGGTAGCGGCCGTTCGCCGCCGCCAGCGACCGCTGGGCGGAGGCGCTCATCATGTAGTCGCCGACGAGGTTCTTGGCGAACGTCTCGACGCCGTGCTGCTTGGCGAACTTCGTGACCATGAAGCCCTGGACGCCGAGGAACGGCACCGACTTGCACTTGATCGCCGGCACCTGGACGATCCGGAAGGAGATCCCGCTCTGCTTGAGCGTGTCCGACTCCCACGGGCCCGTGATCCAGAAGGCGGCCTTCCCCTTCAGGAACGCGTCCTTGGCCGTCCCGTAGTCGACCTTCGAGTTGACGAGGCCGGTCTTGTTCCAGCCGTCGATGATCGGCGTGTTCGCCAGGAACCTCGGCGAGCGCAGGCCGATGTTCTTCGGGTTGAGCGTGCCGCTCTTGTTCGTCCCGAACACGTAGCCGCAGAGGCCCGAGAAGAACGGGTACATGTGGTACGCGTCGCCGTTCGCGCCCTGCGGCACGGCGATCGCGAGGTTCCCCGCCTTCTTCCGCTTGAACGCGAGCGCCTGCTTCTGCAGGCTCGCGAAGTCGGTCGGCACCTTGGCGAGCTTCGTGTTGACGACGAGCCCGATGTTCTCGAGCGCGACCGGGGCGCCGTAGAGGCGCTTGACCGACGTCCCGTACGAGAACGCGTCGAGCGCGTAACCCGGGAACTGCTTGCTGACGGCCGCGCGCGGGATGATCGGAACCACCGACCCGTCCGCCGCGAGCTCGCCCGTCCAGTCGTGCGCGCCGACGATCACGTCGGGCGCCGTCGCCGCCTGCACCGTCTTCAGGTCGTCGCGGATCTTGCCGAAGTCCTTCTCCACGACCTCGACCGTCACCCCGCGGGACGCCGCCCAGGCGGCTGCCACGCGCTCGACGGCGGGCTTGCGGTCGCGATCCGACCAGATGCGGATCGTCGTGTTCGTCACGGTGCTCCCGGACGCCGGCGCGGCCGTCGCGGACGGAGCAACCAGCAAGACCGCGGTTCCGGCCACCGTGAGCATGCCCATGAGGGCGCGCGTGATGCGCTTCGTCACCATTCCTGCTTCCCTTTCGTTGTGGAACCACCCGGTCGGACCCCGCAGACCGGCCCGGGACATTAGTGACGGCAGGCCGCGCCGGTCAATAGGCCGGAGCGACGTTCGCGCTAGGACCCTGCGACTCGATCCGCGGCGAGCGCCCGCGCGACGTCGTGGAGATCGGCGAACGGCTCGAACGGCGCGCCGCGGCGCTCGAGCCAGCGGGCGAGCCCGTCGCGGGCGAAGACGCGGTCGGCGGCGAGCGCCGCGCAGTGGTCGGAGGCGCCGTCCCCCGCGTACGCGATCGGCCCCGGCGGCAGCGACGCGCGCTTGCACGCCTCCGAGCAGGTCGCGCACGCCGCCTCGTCGCGGAAGCGCGCGCGCCACCCGTCCGGCCGAGGATCGAGCCGGTTCGCAAGCGCCTCGGCCTCGACGCCTTCGCGCTCGAGGATCGGCTCGATCAGCTCGTGGAACCCGCTCGACAGGATCAGCGGCAGGTGCGCGGCGACGAGCTCGTGGAAGCCGGGCCGGACGCGGACGTGCTCGACGCACCAGGCGACGACCTCGTCGAGCGGCGCCGTCACCGTCTCGAACTCGGCGGCGATCACCTCGTGCAGCGTCAGGCTGCGCCCGAGCTCCCGCTCGACCCGGTCGTAGACGCCGTGGTCGCCGAACTCGAGCAGCACCATGTGGAGCGAGTCGGTCTCCGTGACGGTGCCGTCCCAGTCGAGGACGAGGCGGTACGGCGGCATCGCGGCAGCGTACGAGAAGATGCGCGCGTGGACCGGTTCGCGACTGGGATGCTCGACGTCGGCGACGGGCACCGCGTGTACTGGGAGTGCTGCGGGAATCCGCGCGGGCTGCCCGTCCTCTACTTCCACGGCGGGCCGGGGTCCGGCGCGACGCCGGGGCAGCGGCGGTTCTTCGACTCCGAGCGGCACCTCGCCGTCCTCTTCGACCAGCGCGGCTCCGGCCGCAGCCGACCGCTCGCGAGCGAGCCGGACGCCGACCTCGCCGTGAACACGACGCACCACCTGATCGCCGACGCAGAGGCGCTCCGCGAGCACCTCGGCGTCGAGCGCTGGGCCGCGATCCTCGGCCTCTCCTGGGGCTCGACGCTCGGGCTCGCGTACGCGCAGGCGCACCGCGACCGCGTCGCCGGCGTCGTGCTCGGGCTCGTCACGACGACGTCCCGGCGCGAGGTCGAGTGGGTGACCGAGGGCGTCGGCCGGATCTTCCCCGAGCAGTGGCACCGCTTCGCGGAGGCGGTGCCGGAGCGGCTGCGGCACCTCCGGCTCGTCGACGCCTACGCGGAGCTCCTCTTCGACCCCGACCCGGCGGTGCGCGAGCACGCCGCGGCGGAGTGGTGCGCGTGGGAGGACGCGCACGTGTCGCTGACACCGGGCTGGACGCCGAGCCTGCGCTACGAGGATCCGGAGTTCCGCCTCCGCTTCGCCCGCCTCGTCACGCACTACTGGCGGCACGCGGCGTTCCTCGAGGAGGAGCAGCTGCTGCGCGACGCGCCGACGCTCGACGGAGTCCCGGGCGTGCTGATCCACGGCCGCTGGGACGTGAGCTCGCCGCTCGAGACGCCGTGGCGCCTCTCGCGCGGGTGGGCGACGAGCCGTCTCGTCGTCCTCGACGACGCCGGCCACGGCGGCGGCGACAGCCTGACGGCCGCGATCACCGGCGCGCTGCGCGACCTGACATCGGCATGAGCGGCTACGGCCGGCCTCCCCAGCCCGCGCGGGATCGCAGCGGCGAAGCCGCGCATCCCGCCCGGGCGAGCGCGTCGAGGAGGCGGCCACGTCGGGCTCCCGGAGTGCCTGCGCCGCAGGCGCACGCACGGAGGGATCAGCACCCGGGCCGGTGCACCCGTGGGCAGCCGCCTCGTCCAGGCTCCGGCACGACCGCGCTCGTGGCGGAGCCCACACGGCGGATCCTCCCGAGAGGAGCGAGAGAGGAGGGGGCTCACGGGGGAACCAGCGGTTCCCCCGTGCTCCTAGAAGTGGGAGGTCACGCCGGCCGGGTTCTGGTCGGCGTCTGCCGGCTGCGCCGGCTCCTCGTACCAGGAGTACGCGTACTTGCCGTCGTCGAGGTCGCGCGCGAACGTCGTCAGCCGCAGCGGGTTGAACGTGTCGCACATCACCGCGAGCTCGTGCGTCTCGCTCATCCCCAGCGACTTCTCCGCGAGGCCCGGCTGCGGCCCGTGCGGAAGCCCCGACGGATGGAGGGTGATCGACCCCACGTCGACGCCCTTCCGCGACGAGAAGTTGCCGTCGACGTAGTAGATCATCTCCTCCGACTGGAGATTCGAGTGGTGGTACGGGATCGGCACCGCCAGCGGGTCGAAGTCGAGCTTCCGCGGGCAGAACGAGCAGATCACGAAGTTCGGCCCCGAGAACGTCTGGTGCGACGGCGGCGGCATGTGGATCCGGCCGGTGATCGGCTCGAAGTCGTGGATCGAGAACGTCCACGGGAACAGGTAGCCGTCCCACCCGACGACGTCGAACGGGTGGAAGTCGTGCACGTACGTCTGGTAGCCGCCGCGCACGCGCACCTTCACGGGGAAGTCGCCGCGCTCGCGCACCGTCTTCAGCTCGGTCGGCGGGTGGAGGTCGCGGTGGTAGAACGGCGCGTGCTCCATCAGCTGCCCGTAGGCGTTGCGGTACCGCTTCGGGATCTCGATCAGGCCCGGCGTCTCGAAGACGAGGTACCGCTGCGGAACGTCCTCGTCGGCGAGGAACCGGTACGTCGTGCCGCGCGGGATCACGACGTAGTCGCCCGGCCTGTACGGCAGGTCGCCGAAGATCGTCTCGAGCGTCCCCGAGCCCTCGTGGACGAAGATCACCTCGTCGCCCTCGCCGTTGCGGAAGAAGTAGTCCATCCGCTCGTCGGGCCGGCAGATCGAGATCTCGACGTCGTTGTTCCACATCAACAGGCGGCGGCCGGTGATCTCGTCGCCCTCCACCGGCACGTCCCACGTGTCGAAGAGCCGGTGCGCGTGCGCGTCCGGCACCCACTCCTCGCGCTCGATCGGCTCGAAGTCGCCGAGCTCCTTCACGCGGCAGGGCGAGTGGAGGTGGTAGAGGATCGACTCGTTCCCCGAGAACCCCTCCAGGCCCATCACCTCCTCGGTCAGGAGCGTCCCGTTCTCCCGGAACTGCACGTGGCGCTTGCGCGGGACGTCGCCGAGGCGGTGGTAGAACGGCATGCCCGCAGGATACCCCCGCCCGTCACGGCTCGGTGTGGACGATCAGGTCGGCGAGCGCGGGGAGCGCCGCCCGGCACCGCGCCTCCACCTCGCTCGCCCGCCTGTGCGCCTCCGCGAGCGTCAGCGCCGGGTCGACCCGCAGCGTGAGGAAGCCGACGAGGCCGGCGTCGGTCTGGAGCAAGCGCACCTCGCGCGGCTCCGCGCCCGTCAGCTCCCGGACGAGCGCCTCGATCGCCGCGGCCTCGTCGCCGTGGGCGGCGCGGCGCCCCGCCGCCGCCTCCGCGAGCGGCTCGAGGTGCGTGTGCACGGCGTCGACGCCGGGGACGGCGGCGGCGATCGCGCGCTCGACGGCCGTGGCGACGGCGTGCGCGCGCTCGAGCGGCAGCGCACCGGGGAGCTTCAGGTGCAGCGACACCTCCGTCCGCTCCCCCACGTGCACGACGGAGACGTTGTGCACCTCCCGCACCTCCGGCACCGCCGCCGCGGCCGCGAGCGCCCGCTCGCGGAGCGCCGCGTCTCCCGCGTGCGGCTCGACGTGCACGACGACGTCGCTCCCCGGCAGCGCCCGCTCGACCGCCGCCTCGACCGCGTCGGCCGCGGCATGCCCCTGGCCGACCGGCGCCTCGGGCGGCACGCCGATCACGACGTCCGCGAAATGGCGGCCGGCGGCGTGCCGCACGCGGAGCCGCCGCAGGGCGACCGGCGGCTGGATCGCCCCGATCGCCTCGCGCGCCGACGCGTCCGCGCCCGCGGGCGCGCGGTCCATCAGCACGTCGACGTTGCGGCGCATCAGGCGCGCCGCGGCCGCGAGCACGAGCACCGCCACGAGCAGCGCCGCGGCGGAGTCCGCGAGGGGGTAGCCGGCCGCGGCGAGCGCGAGCCCGCCGAGCACGGCGAGCGAGCCGCCGAGGTCGCTCGCGAAGTGGAGCGCGTTCGCCTCGAGCGCCGGACTTCCGTAGCGGCGTCCGACGCGGTACGAGATCGCCGCGCGGCTCGCGTCGACCGCGATGACGCCGACGAGGACGAGGTACGCGTACCAGGCGGGGTCGACCGCCGGCTCGGTCACGCCCGCGAGGTGCGAGATCGCCTTCCAGCCGATGAACGCGCTCGCGCCGACGAGGAGGACGCCCTCCGCGAGGGCGACGAGGTGCTCCGCCTTGCCGTGCCCGTACTGGTGCCCCGGGTCGGCCGGTCGCGCCGCGACGCCGATCGCGAAGAACGTCAGCAGCGCCGCGACGAGGTCGCTCGCCGAGTGGAGCGCGTCGGAGACGAGCCCGAGGCTTCCGGTGGCGAGACCCGCGGCGAGCTTGACCGCGACGAGCAGCGACGCGGCCGCGACCGAGACGAGCGCCGTGCGCCGCTGCGGGGACACGACCCGGCTACGCGGCGCCGCCCCGGACCCGGTACAGCCTCCTGCGCCCGGTCAGCCCCTTCAGCTCGTGCTCGCCGGCGTCCTCGAGGGCGATCCCCGCGCCCTCCAGGAGGCTGTCGGTGGTCGCGGAGACGAGCACCTCCCCCGCGCCCGCCGCCGCGGCGACGCGCGCCGCCGCGTGGACGGCGACGCCGCGGACGTTGTCCGCCTGCCGCTCGACCTCGCCGCTGTGGACGCCGGCGCGGATCTCCAGGCCGTCGCGTCTCGCCCGGTCGCGGAGCGCGAGGGCGCACAGGACCGCGCGCGCGGCGCCGTCGAACATCGCGACGATCCCGTCGCCCGTCCCCGAGACCTCGACGCCCCGGAACCTGTCGAGCTCCCGCCTCGTCGACTCGAAGTGGCGCGCGAGCAGCTGCTTCCACGCCGCGTCGCCGAGCCGGGCGGCGGCTTCCGTCGACCCGACGATGTCGGTGACGAGGAGCGTCGCGAGCACGCGCTCGCCCGGGTCCGCCGGGCTCGCCCAGCCGCGCGCGCCCGTGAACTCGATCGCGACGGCGTCGACGTCCCCGACGACCCACGCCGTGTGGCCCGGCGGGATGTCGTACGCCTCGCCGCCGCGGACGTGCCGCCGCGCCCCGGCGTCGGTCTCGACGACGAACTCGCCGGAGAGGAGCACCCCCTGGTGGTGGTGCATGCAGCTCGTCGTGCCGACGACGGGCTTCACGTGCTCCTCCCAGCTCCAGCCGGCGTGGTGCACGACGCGCGCGACGTAGGTGTCGCCGATGAGGACGACGTGCTGCGTCAGGTGCGGGAGCGAGACGAGCTCGTCCGGCTCGTCGAATCGCTTCGTCTCGATCGACGGCATGGCCCGGGACCCTACCCGGGAGCGCGGCTCAGGACGAGACGGCCTCCGGCGCCCAGATCACGACGTCCTGCCTGCGCGCGAAGTGGCAGAGCGGCTCGTCGTCGCCGAGCTCGATCCCGTCCGGCGGCATCGTGTTCAGGTCGATCTCCGCCTCGGCCCGCTGGAGCGGCCACGGCGGGTGGTGGATGTCGGCGCGCAGGAGCCGCCCCTGCCGGTCGAGCGCGTACAGGCAGTACCGCTCCGCGAGGAACCACTCCAGCGACGCCGGCTCGGCGGCGAAGACGTCGCCGTCGCCGCGGTAGCGCCCGTTGAAGACGCGCGGCTTCGAGCGCTCGTCGCGCCGCGAGGAGGAGTAGTCGATCCACCCGCCGCGCGCGGCCGCGCTCATCCGCGCGCGGAAGTACGGGAGGTGGTACCCGCGCCGCGCCGCCTCGACGGCGAGCGGGCTCTCCGCGTCGAGGCTGAAGAACCAGATCCCCGGCTTCTCGCCGTGGGTCACGTACGTGCGCACGTTCAGCTCGAGGAAGCTCGAGATCCGCGGCAGCGGGAGCATCCCGCGGCCGCGCAGGCCGGTGACGCGGAAGGGCGTGATCCCCAGCCACGCCTCGCCGTCGTACGTGTCGAGCGCGAGCGACGCGGGGACGTGCGCGCGCAGCTGCTCCTCGGGGACGCGCCAGTGCGCGAAGAGGAGGTCCTCCCACGTCTGCCCCATCACCCAGCTGCTGCTCGGCAGCGGCCACGGCCGGTGCGCCGCCTCCTCGAGCGTCGCCGCCTGCCGCGCGGGCGTCGTCAGGTACTCGATCACCGCCCGTGTGATCGCCGCGGCGGCGCCGCCGGAAACGCGGCTACAGGTTGCCGCGGAGCGCCTGCTCGCGCTCGATCGCCTCGAACAGCGCCTTGAAGTTCCCCTCGCCGAAGCCGCGCGCGCCGTGGCGCTCGATCACCTCGAAGAACAGCGTCGGCCGGTCCTGCGCGGTCTTCGTGAAGATCTGCAGCAGGTACCCGTCCTCGTCGCGGTCGGCGAGGATCTTCAGCCGCCGCAGCGCCGCGTAGTCCTCCGCGATCGCGCCGACGCGGTCGGCCACGTCCTCGTAGTACGAGTCGGGCGTGTCGAGGAAGAGGACTCCGCGCTCCTGCAGCGCCTCCACCGTCCCGACGATGTCGTCGGTCGTCATCGCCACGTGCTGCACGCCCGGCCCCTCGTTGAACTCGAGGTACTCGTCGATCTGGCTCTTCCGCTTGCCCTCCGCCGGCTCGTTGATCGGGAACTTCACCTTCCCCTCGCCGTCGGCCATGACCTTCGACATCAGCGCGGAGTACTCGGTGTGGATCTGGTCGGAGCCGAAGTGGAGCATGTTCGCGAAGCCCATCGTCCGCTCGTAGAACCCGACCCACTCGTCCATCTTCCCGAGCTCGACGTTGCCGACGCAGTGGTCGACCGCCTTCAGGCCGACGCCGGTGCGGGAGGCGCCGTTCGAGACGAGCGAGACGTAGCCCGGGAGGTACGGCCCCGCGTAGTCGCCGCGGGCGACGAACGTGTGGACGGTGTCGCCGTAGGTCGCGATCGTCGCCAGCTGCACGCGCCCGTGCTCGTCCTCGACCCAGCGCGGCTCCGACACCGGCCGCGCGCCGCGCTCGACGGCCTCCCCGAACGCGTGCGCCGCGTCGGGCACCTGGAGCGCGATGTCCTTGACGCCGTCGCCGTGCCTGCACGCGAACCGCGTGATCTCGCTGTCCGAGCGGAGGCCGCTCGTCAGGACGAACCGGATGTCGTTCTGCTCGACGACGTACGAGGCGCGGTCGCGCACGCCCGTCTCCGGCCCGGCGTACGCGGTGCGCGTGAAGCCGAAGGCGCGCTCGTAGAAGAACGCCGCCTGCTTCGCGTTCCCCACGTAGAGCTCGAGGTGGTCCCACCCGTCGAGCGGCATGAAGTCCGCCGCGGACATGGAGCGGATCTTATCCCGCTACACGAGGTGCCCGGCGGCGAAGAACGCGAGTCCGAGCGGCACGAGCGCGAGCCCGCCGAACCCGACGCCGAGCGCGGCGAGCACGAAGATGACGACGGCGATCAGCGTGAGGATGGAACCGAGGCCGAGCTTCATCGCGAGTCCTCCTTCGGTGGCTGGAGCGGCGATTCTGGCACCGGCGGCGTCCCGCGGCGCCGCGCGAGCAGGATCCCGGCGCCGATCGCGAACCCGCCCGCCACCTGCAGCGGGGCGAGCCGCTCGGCGAGCACGAGCATCGCGATCACGGCGGCGATGAACGGCTGCACGTTCGCGAACAGCGTCGCGCGGGACGGGCCGACGCTCGCGACGGCGCGGAACCAGAGCACGTTCGTGAGGACGAGCGGCCCGAGCGTCGCGAACACGATCGCCGCCCAGGCGAGGCCGCCGAGCGCCGCGAAGTCCTGGTCGGCGATCTGGCGCGCGCCGAGAAGGAGCAGCGGCAGCGAGCCGGCGACGAGCACGACGGCGCTGATCCGGTACGGCGAGTAGCGGCGCATCAGCGGCGCGATCAGCACCGAGTACGCCGCCCACGTCGCGGCCGTCGCGACCGCGAGCAGGTCGCCCAGCACGTGGAGCTTCACGGCGGCGCCCGCGCTGCCCGCGGCGACGAGCGCGACGCCGCCGAACGAGACGACGCCCGCGACCCAGAACCGCAGCGGCAGCCGCTCGAGCCCGACCGCGAACGCGACGACGCCGGTGAGGATCGGCGTGATCCCCAGGATCAGCGCGACGGTCGTCGCCGTCGTCAGCTTGATCGCGTAGACGTAGGCGAGCTGGTTGAGGACGACGCCGAGCGCGGCGGCGAGCCCGAGCAGCAGCAGGTCGCGGCGGCCGCCGACGCGGAACGTCCGCTCCATCCCGTACGTGAGCCCGGCGAACAGCAGCGCGCCCGCGCTGTACCGCAGCGACGAGTACGCGAGCGGGTGCCACCCGTGCGTGAGCGCGTAGCGTGTGACCGTGAAGTTGAGCGCCCAGACGACGACGGTCGTCAGGAGCATCAGCTCCACCGTGGACGGGCGGCGCAGCACGGCCGCGACCCTACTCGTCGGCGCCTGGCTCGCCGCCGCGGCGCTCGCCGGCGGGTACGTCGAGTCGACGTACTCCCTCCTCGCCGCGGGACTGCTGCTGGCGCTCGCGGCGATCGCGGCGCTCGCACCCGGGCCGCGCCCGTCGGCGGGTGCGGCGCTGCTCGGCGCGTTCGTCGCGTGGACGCTCGTCTCGGCCGTCTGGGGAGCGCCCGCGGCGGCGCTCGCGGCCGCTCCGCTCGCCGCGCTCTACGCGGCCGCCCTCCTGCTGGGCGAGTGGGCGGACCGGACGCTGCTCCTGCGCGGGCTGTGGGGCGGCGCGACGGCGGTGTCGGCGGTCGCGCTCGCGGGACGCGCGCTCGGCGTCGGCGACGGCCGCCTCGACTGGCCCGTCACGTACGCGAACGGGCTCGGCCTCGTCGCCGTCACCGGCGTGCTGCTCTCGTTCCTGCCGGGGCTGCCGCGCCGCGCCGCGGTCGCCGCCGGCGCCGTCTCGTGCCTCGCGGCGGCGCTGACGCTCTCGCGGAGCGCGCTCCTCGCGGGTCTCGCGACGCTCGCGCTGCTCGCGTGGCTGCGCGGCGCGGTGCCGCGGAAGGCGGCACTCCCCGCCGTCGCCGTCCCGGCGGCGGCGGCCGTCGCGTTCGCGCAGCCGCTCGCGGCGCGCTTCGCCGCCCCCGCCGCGGACGAGGGCGATGCGCGGCGGCTGCTCGACGTCTCCGGCCACGGCCGCGCGGAGCTCTGGCGGACGGCCTGGGAGCAGGGGATCGAGCGCCCGGTGACGGGCGGCGGCGCCGGGACGTGGCAGCGCGCGCACGCCGAGCGCACCGGGTCGGCGCTCGGCCCCGCCGACGCGCACTCGCTGTACCTCGAGGCGTTCGCGGAGCTCGGCGCGCCCGGCGTCGTGCTGCTCGTCGCCGTCGTCGCGCTCGCGCTCGCGGCGGGCGCGCGCCGCCGCGCGGAGGGCTGGCCGCCGGTCGCCGCCGCGGTCGTCGCCGCGTGGGCGCTGCAGGCCGCGGCGGACTGGACGTGGGAGCTGCCGGCGGCGACCCTCCCCGCGATCGCCGCCGCCGGGACGCTGCTCGCGCGCGACGGGCCCCCGCTCCGCCCGCCCCGCGACCTCGCACTGGCCGCGGCGGCGCTCGTCGCCGGCGTCGCCGCGGCGCTCCACGGGATCGGCGCCGCGCTCGTCGAGACCGCACCCGTGTCCGAGGAGCGCGCGGCGCTCGCGGCCCGGCTCCTCCCCTGGGACGCGCGCCCGTGGGTCGCCGTCGCCGCGTCGGACGAGACGCGGCGCGACGCCGCGCTCGCGCGTGCGTGCGCGATCGACCCGGGCGAGCCGGCGATCGCGCGAGAGATCCCCCTTCCGGGGGAGTCCGTTACGGGTTGTAAGCGGTAACGTCCCCGCCGTGAAGCCGCTCCGCCTGATGCTCGCCTCCGCGTCCGCCGCCGCCGTCGTCGGTGTCGGCGCCGTGATCGCCCTCGCCGCGCCCGCCGCGGTGACGGCCCCGGCGTCGCCGAACGCGAGCGCCGCCGCCGCGAAGTACTGCCCGCCGGCGGAGAAGCAGCAGCGGCAGGCTGCGGTTCGCGCGGCCGAGGCGTCGCTCCAGGCGTTCCGCGCGCAGCGGATGCAGTTCCGCGCCGCGCAGGTCAAGGCCCGGCAGGCGTACTTCCAGCGGACGCGCAACGGGAAGCTCCGCGCGGCCTTCGTCAAGCAGCAGAACGCGCAGTACCAGGAGATGATGAAGCGCGAGCAGGCCCTGGTGAAGCGTGTCGCGGACGCCCGCAAGGCGCTCGCGCAGTGCAGCTGACGCCGCTGCCGAACCGTTAGGCTCCCGGCCGTGGAGCCGACGATCGACGACGTCGACGCCCTCGTCGGGCCCGCGACGCCGCACTTCGCGTACCAGATCCGCGCCCGCGTGCGGCAGCTGATCGCCGACCTCCGCGAGGATCACCCGGTCCGCCGCCACGGCGAGGAGCGGATGGAGCTGCTCGATCGTCTCGGCCACGCCTCGACGAAGGCGGACGACGGCGGCCGCGAGCCGCGCACGCGTCCCGGATGGGAGCAGCTGCCGAGCTCCGCACCGGCCGACGCGCCCCTGCCGCACGGCCGATGACGCGCTTCGACGGCGCGTCGGTCCTCGTGACCGGCGGGACCCGCGGGATCGGCCTCGCGATCGCGCGCCGCTTCGCCGACCTCGGCGCTGCTCGCGTCGCGATCGGGTACCTGCGGAACGACGACGCCGCGGAGGCTGCGGCCGTGGAGCTGCGGGAGCGCGGCGCCGAGGTGCCGCTCGTCCGCGGCAACGTCTCCTCCGAGCGGGTCGCGGCCGAGGTCGCGGCGCTGGGGCCGCTCGACGTGCTCGTCCACAACGCGGCCACCGGCGTCATCCGCCCCGCGCTCGAGACCGAGGACAAGCACTGGGACTGGACGCTCGCGGCGAACGCGCGCGCGCTCCTCTCGCTGACGCGCGCCGCCGCGCCCGCGATGCCGCGGGGCGGCTCGGTCGTCGGCATCTCGAGCCTCGGCTCCCAGCGGGTGCTCGACAACTACGTGCTCGTGGGCACGTCGAAGGCGGCGCTGGAGTCGGTCGTCCGGTACCTGGCGGTGGAGCTCGCCCCGCGCGGGATCCGCGCGAACGCCGTGTCCGCCGGCGTCGTCGAGACGGGCGCGCTGGAGCACTTCCCGAATCGCGACGAGATGCTCGCGACCGTCGGCCGGACGCCCGCCGGACGGCTCGTCGAGCCCGACGACGTGGCGGCGGCGGTGACGTTCCTCTGCTCGCCGGAGGCGGAGATGATCCGCGGGCAGACGCTCGTCGTCGACGGCGGCTTCTCGCTGCTCGCGTAGCGTGGAGCCGACCGGCGACAACCTCCGCGCGTGGGACGAGGCGCACCAGCGCGAGGCGACGCGCGACGGCCTCCCCGCGGCGGTGCGCGAGCGGCTCCCCGAGCTCGACGGGCGCCACGTGCTCCAGCTCGGGGGCGGCGCCGACGCGGCTGCGGAGCTGGTCGAGAGGGGCGCCGTCCTCACCGTCGTCGTCGACGACGTCGGCGCGGGGCACGACACGGCGCCGACGGCTGCGTGGATCCGCGGAGACCCGCACGCGCTCCCGCTCGAGCTGCAGCGCGGTCGGTTCCACCTCGTCCTCGCGCACGCCGACGCCGTCCGCGACCCGCGCGCGTGGGGGCGCGGCGTCGAGGCCGCGCTGCGCCCGGGCGGCTACGTGCTCGCGTTCGGGACGCACCCGGCCGGCGCCGCGCTCGACCCCATGCTGCGCTGGCGGCGCGACTACTTCGGCGGCGCCGCGCCGACGCTCGGGGCGCTCGTGACGGGGCTGGCGCGCGCCGGGCTCGTGGTGCGGCGACTCGAGGAGCTGCGCGCGCTCGAGCCGCAGCGGCGCGCGACCCCGTTCCCCGGCGCGTTCGTCGTCGTGGCGGCGCGTCCGCTGGCGTAGCCCGCGCACGTTTGGGGCTCGCCGCTCTCGGGGCAGAAGGCGCGACATGTGGAACCCGATGGGTCTCGTCGTCAGCCTGATCCTGATCGCCGCGGGCGCGATCCTGATCTGGGCGGTCACCGCCGAGGTGGCCGGGATCAGCATCGACGCCGTCGGGTGGATCCTCCTGATCGTCGGCGTGATCGCGTTCCTGCTCACCCTGATCCTCTGGTCGCCGTGGACGACGCGCACCGCGCGGCGGACGGAGTACGTCGACGAGGCGCCGGCGCGGCGCCGCGTCGTCGAGCGGCCGCGCCGCGTCGTCGAGGACCGCGAGGTCGTCGTCGAGGACGACGTCGCGCCCGGGCCGCCGCCGCCCTAGCCGCGGCCGAGCAGCCGCGCGACCGTGTCCGAGGCGACGTAGCCGGCGATCGCCGGGTTCTCCTGCAGCCGCCGGAGCGAGTACTCGTACCAGTGCTCGCCGAAGGGGACGTAGATCCGCAGCCGGTGCCCGTCGCGGACGAGGCCGTCGCCGAGCTCGGGTCGGACGCCGAGGAGCATCTGGAACTCGTACGCGTCGGTGTCGAGGCCGCGCTCGCGGACGACGCGCCGCGTCTCGCCGAGCAGCCAGTCGTCGTGCGTGGCGACGCCGACGTAGCAGCCGGCGTCGAGCAGCGCCTCGAGCGCGCGGACGAAGTTGAGCCGCACCGCGTCGGGGTCGCGGAACTGCAGCTCCTCCGGCTCGACGTAGATCCCCTTGCAGAGGCGCGTGTTCGGGCGCAGGTCGGCGAGCGCGTCGATGTCGGCGACGGTGCGGCGGAGCGACGCCTGGAGGACGATGCCGACGTTCTCGAGCCCCTGCTCCCGCAGCTCGCGGTACAGGCGCAGCGTCTCGTCGGTCGTGCTCGAGTCCTCCATGTCGATCGTGACGAAGTTGCCGCGCTCGGCCGCGTCGCGGACGACCTCCTCGAGGTGCGCGCGGCAGACGTCGTAGCCGAGCTTCAGCCCGAGCCCCGTGAGCTTCACGCTGACGGTGGAGTCGAGCTCGCTGCGCTCGATCTCCGCGAAGACGTCCTCGTAGGCGTCGGTGATCGCGCGCGCCTCCTCGACGCTGGTGATCTCCTCCCCGAGGACGTCGATCGTCGCCGTCTTCCCGGCCGCGTTCAGCTCGCGGACGGCGCGCACCGCGTCGGCGAGGGCGGGGCCGGCGATGTAGCGCTCGGAGAGGCGCCGGACGACGGGCCTCGGCACCGCCGGCAGCAGGCGGACGATCGCGCGGTCGTAGAGGGCCACGGGCGCGCCGATTGTAGGCGCCGCCGCGCGTGCCGCCCGCGGCAAGCGGCCCGGCGTGCCCGTCACACTTCCGTTCCGGGGTCAGACCCTCGAACGGAACGGTGACGCTCCGTCCACAGCCGTCCGCAACGGCCGGTCGCGGAACCCGCATGAACAGGCGCGCCGTGGCGGTCTCGTCACGCTTCCGTGACGCTTCCGTTCCGGGGTCAGACCCTCGAACGAAACGGTGACGGAGCGTCCACAGGTGGCCGCGCGGGCCGCGTCCTGCACCGACGACGAGCGAGCGTGCGGCTAGCGCTCGCGCATGAACCCCTGGCGCGCGGCGCTCACCAGCGCCACCGCCTCGGGGAAGAGGACGCGCATCGCGTCGCGGAGGGCGATCGCCTGCTCGTCGGGGCCGCCGCGCGCGTCGACGCGCTGGAGCGCCGCCGCCGTCAGCTCGACCGCCGTGTTGAGCGTCAGCGTCGCGAACTGCTCCCGCTGCGCCTCCGCGACCGATTCCGCCTGCTTCGCCGCGAACTCCTGCAACCCGCGCATCAGATCCTCGGGGTCGCCGCCGAACGGGAAGCCGAATCCACCCTCCATGCCGCCAGTCTGCCAGCCCGCGTCAGTCGAGCGCGCGCTTGTAGCCGCCCTCGACGTCCGCCGCCAGCTCCTCGACGGCGCCGTGCGAGAGCTTCATCGCCTCCGCGAACGGGGACGACGTCTGCCCGAGCGCGAGCTCGAGCCGCCGCGTCGCCGCGCCGACGCCGTCGAGGTACGCGGGCGACGCGAGGCGCGGCTCGCCCCCGACGGCGCGCTCGAGCGCGAGCGCCGCCTCCTCCGCCTCCTCGATCCCGGGCGGGTTCTCCCGCAGCCGGAGCGCCGCCAGCTCCGCGCGGAGCTCCTCCAGCGCGCCGCCGCCGGCGGTCTCCGCCGCGAGCTCGCACAGCGCCGCAATCGACACGGCTTCGCGCACGTCGCGCCGCCGCTCGAGCGGCCTCCCGTCGCTCTCGAGCGCGAGCCACGTCCGCCGGCCGCCTCCGACGTAGGAGCAGAGGTACACGCGGCGCCCCGGCCCCGGCTCGGCCGCGATCACCGCCTCCAGCTCCTCCCCCGGAGCGGCGTGCCCGACGGCGACGGCCGCGGCCGCCTCGAGCTCGGCCGTCAGACCCGAAGGCACGCGCGCCAGCATAGACTCGGCAGGTCGTGACGCCGCCCCTCTCGGCGCGGAAGCGCCACGCGCGCACCCTGTTCGCCCCGCTCGGCCCGACGTACGACCGGACGGCGGCGCTCCTCTCCTTCGGCCAGGACCCGCGCTGGCGGCGCTTCCTCGTCTCGCGCGTCGATGCGCGCCCGCCCGCGACGCTCCTCGACGTCGCCACCGGCACCGGCGCCGTCGCGATCGAGCTCGCGCGGCGCACCGGCTGCTCCGTCGTCGCCGTCGACCAGAGCCCGGAGATGCTCGCCGTCGCGCGCGAGCGCGTCGCGCGCGGCGGCCTCGCCGACAGGATCGAGCTGCGGGAGGCGAGCGCGGAGGCGCTCCCGTTCGCCGACGCCTCCTTCGACGCCGTCACGTTCACGTACCTCCTCCGCTACGTCGACGACCCGGCGGCGACGCTCCGCGAGCTGGCGCGCGTCGCCCGCCCGGGTGCCGTCGTCGCCTCGCTGGAGTTCGGCGTGCCGCCGCGGCAGCCATGGCGCGCCCTGTGGGAGCTGTACGTGCGCGTCGGGCTGCCGCTCGCGGGCCGCAGCCTCTCGCGCGCGTGGGGCGACGTCGGGTCGTTCCTCGGCGGGAGCATCCGCGACTTCCACGCGCGGCTGCCGCTGCCCCGCCAGCTCGAGCTCTGGCGCGACGCCGGCATCGTCGACGCGCGCGCCCGGCAGCTCAGCCTCGGCGGCGGGGTCGTCGTCTGGGGACGGCGCGCGTGACCGAGACGCGCCCCGCGTTCTACGCGCTCGCGCGCGGCGGCTGGCGCGACTACGTGACGCTGCTCCACCCGCCGTACACGCTCTGGCACCTCTCGTACGTCGTGATCGGCGGCGCGCTGGCGCCGGAGCTCCGGCCGGAGCGGCTCCTCCTCACGCTCCTCGCGTTCGCGCTCGCGCTCGGGATCGGCGCGCACGCGCTCGACGAGCTCCGCGGGCGGCCGCTGCGGACGGCGATCCCGGCACGCGTCCTCGTGGCGCTCGCGGCCGCCTCGATCGCCGGCGCTGCCGCGATCGGGATCTGGGCGGCGCTCGCATGGACGCCGTGGCTGCTCCTCGCGGTCGCCGCGGGCACGTTCCTCGTCGTCGCGTACAACCTCGAGCTCTTCGGCGGCGCGTTCCACACGGACTGGTGGTTCGCGGTCGCGTGGGGCGCCTTCCCGGTGCTGACCGCCTACCTCGCCGCCGCAGAGCGGCTCTCGCTCGCCGCCGTCGTCGCGGCGGCGTTCGCGGCGATCCTGAGCCTCGCGCAGCGCGAGCTGTCGACGTGGGTGCGGACGCTGCGACGGCGCGTCCGCGCCGTCGACGGCTGGCTCGAGCACGACGACGGGCGCCGCGAGGAGCTGACGCTCGACCGGCTGCGCGCCCCGGCCGAGCGGGCGCTCCTGCTCCTCGGTGCGTGCGTCGCCACGCTCGCCGCGGCGCTCCTCCTCGTCCGGCTCCTCTGATCCCTACGATGGGGGCGATGTCGCTCGAGCTCGCGTTCCACGTCGCGTTCGCCGCCGGGATCGTCCTCGCGGCGGCGACGCTCCTCGCGGGCTCGCTCGACTGGGTCGGCAGGCTGCCGCTCGTCGCGGCGGCGTCGGCGCTCGGCGCGGCGGCGACCGGCGCCTGGGTCGCCGCGACCGTGCGTCCGTCGACGGAGCTCGCGCTCGCCGCCGGCGGCCTCACCGCGTGCCTGCTCACCGCGCTCGCCGCGATTCCGCTGAGGCGCGCGCTGCGCCGCGCGCGGCGGCTCGACGCGGAGTCGGAGCGCGCCGAGCGGCGCCTCCGGGCGTTCGTCGAGGAGCTGACGGGAGAGACGGAGACGGAACTCGAGCGGGTGCTGGCGCGGGCACGCGCGGACGCGGTCTCGCGACTCTCGGAGGAGGAACGCCGGATCGCCGAGGAGCGGCGGCGCGAGGTCGTCGAGCGGGAGCGCGAGGCGCAGGCGGCGCTGTCGCAGGCGCTCGCCGACGCGCAGCGCCGGATCGAGACCCGCCTCGCCTCGTGGGGCGAAGACCTCGACCGCGCGCAGCAGGGCCTCGCGGCGCAGCTCGACCGGCTCGGCGAGCGGCAGAAGCAGCTCGTCGCGGAGGCGGAGGCGCGCATCGCCGCCGACGTCGACCGGCTCGAGGCCGGGAGCGAGGAGCAGCGCGCGGCTCTCGCCCGGCTGCGCGAGGAGCTCGGCGCCGCCGCGGCGCAGCTCGTCACGGAGTCCGCGGCGGAGCTCGAGCAGCACGCGGCCGAGCGCCGGCGCGCGCTCCACGAGCTGAACGAGCGGCTGCGGCAGCGGGAGCGCGAGCTGGCGGAGCGGATCGAGCGCGAGGAGGGCGAGGCGGCGCAGCGGATCCACGCCGGCTTCGGCGACCTCGAGCGGCGGGCGGTCGAGCAGCTCGAGCGCGCGACCGAGCGCGCCTGGACGCGGTACTCGGAGGCGGCGACACAGCAGTTCGCGGACGCGATCAAGGGCGCGCGCGAGGACGCCGCGCGGCGGCTCTCGCGCGAGCTCGACCGGGCCGTCGAGGCGTTCTCCCGCGAGGCGGCGACCGTCCTCGCAGAACGGCTCGCGCACGTCGGCGACGCCGGCGCGCAGCGGCTCGACAAGCGGATGGCGAGCGTCGCAGCGGGGATCGAGCGGCAGCGCGAGGAGCTCTTCGCCGGCCTCGAGGAGCGGCTCGCGCAGGCCGAGGCCGACCTCCGCCGGCGCCTCCAGTCGATCGTGGCGGACGCCGAGGCCGACCGGGCGGTGCTCGAGGCGCGGCTGCAGGAGCTCGTCCGCCGCGTCGACGACGCCACCGGTTCTCGGGAGCGACTCTCCGCCGTCGAGCGCCCGCGCCTGCGGTAGGCGACGAGCCAACTTCTGCGAGCAGGGTTCGTCTAGGTCAGGACGAACCACGGCGAGATGAACGAGGTCATCCCCACCGACGGCGGCGAGCGCTCGAAGGTCGAGAGCTGGCGGCTGCACGTGCTCATCGAGGCCGGGTATCCGCTCCCCCTCGCGGAGCGACTCGCCGGGAGCGAGGCGGACCTCCACCGCGCCGTCGAGCTCGTCGACCGCGGCTGCGCGCCCGAGACGGCCGCCGAGATCCTCCTCTAGAGACACTCGTCGCCCTCCCCCGCACCCTCTAGGCTGGGGGCGTGAAGGCCGAGGCGCTCGACTACGGCGACCGCCGCGTCTACACGGTCGCGTCCTTCAACCGCGGCGTCGCGGACTGGCTCGCGCGGCTGCCGTCGGTCTGGGTCGAGGGCGAGGTGACGGAGCTGCGGCGCCAGCAGGCGTGGCAGAGCGTCTTCTTCACGCTGAAGGACCCCGAGGACGGCGCGTGCCTCGCGGTGACGATGCCGCGGAGCCGCTTCGACGCGCTCCGGCTCGACCTCCGCGACGGCGAGCGCGTCCACGTCCTGGGGCGGCCGCAGCTCTACGAAGCGCGCGGCGACTTCCGCCTGCGGGCGCTGTCGATCGAGCGCTTCGGGCTCGGCGCGCACCTCGCGCGGATCGAGCGGCTGAAGCAACAGCTCGCCGCGGAGGGGCTCTTCGCGCCGGAGCGGAAGCGGCCGCTGCCGCGCGTCCCGCGGCGGATCGGCCTCGTCACGGGGAACGACGCCGCCGCCAAGCGCGACGTCGTGGCGACGATCGCCGCGCGGTTCCCGCCGGCGCGCGTGCTGATCGCGGAGGTCTACGTGCAGGGGCCGCGCGCGCCGCTCGCGATCGTCGACGCGATCGGGAGGCTGTGCGCCGAGCCGGAGGTGGACGTCATCGTCCTCGCGCGCGGCGGCGGCAGCTTCGAGGACCTGCTCCCGTTCAGCGACGAGCGCGTCGTCCGCGCCGTCGCCGGCTGCCCGCTGCCGGTCGTCTCCGCCGTCGGCCACGAGCAGGACACGCCGCTCTGCGACCTCGCCGCCGACGTGCGCGCCTCGACGCCGACCGCCGCGGCGAAGCTCGTCGTCCCCGATCTCGAGGAGCTGCTGGCGCGGCTGGAGCGCGACCGCGCCGCGCTCGAGCGGTGCGCGCGCCGGACGGCTGACCGGCACGCGGAGCGGCTCGCGGCGGCGCACGCGCGCCTCCGGCGCGCCCCGGCGCTCGCCGTCGAGCGGCACCGGCAGCGGCTCGCCGCCGCGCACGACCGCCTGCGCCGCGCCCCGGCGCTCGCGCTCGAGCGGCGCGGCGCGCGCCTCGAGCAGGCGGCGGGGCGGCTCCGCGCGCTCTCGCCGCGCGCGACGCTCGGCCGCGGCTACGCGATCGTCCGCGCCGAGGCCGGCGTCGTCCGCTCGTCGGCGTCGCTCCGCCCCGGCGCGCGCGTCGACGTCGAGCTGGCCGAGGGCGGCTTCGGCGGCCGCGTCGAGGAGACGAGGCCGTGAGCGAGCAGGAGCCGACGTTCGAGCAGGCGGAGAAGGAGCTGGAGCAGATCGTCGACCGGCTCGAGCGCGGCGAGGCGGGGCTCGACGAGACGATCGCGCTGTGGGAGCGCGGCGAGGCGCTCTACCGCTTCTGCCGCGAGCGCCTCGACGCGGCGCACGGCCGGATCGAGGAGCTGGCGAAACGGCAGGCGGAGGAGCGCTAGCGCCGCGCGAGCGCCGCACCGAGCTCCTCGAGATCCTCGCGCGCGCGGCCGCGGTCGCCGCTCAGCTCGCGCACCTCGACGCCGGGGGGCCGGACGGCGACGCGCCCGCCGAAGACGACGCAGCGGACGCCCGCCTCGGCGGCCACCGCCGCGACCGCGGCGGGCGCCTTCCCCTCGAGCGTCGTCGCGTCTACGCGCCCCTCGCCGGTGACGACGACGTCGGCGGCGCGAACGCGCTCGCGCAGGCCGACGGCCTCGGCGATCGCAGCGGCGCCCTGGACGACCTGCGCTCCGAGGGCGGCGAGCGCCGCGCCGAGACCGCCCGCGGCGCCCGCGCCGGCGACGTCCGCGAACGGGCGGAGCTCCGGCATCGCGGCGAGGCGTCGCTCGAGCTCCTCCACCGCGTCGGGGTCGGCGCCCTTCTGCGGCCCGAACGCGCGCGCCGCGCCGCGTGCGCCGAGGAGCGGGCTGCGGACGTCGACGAGCGCGACGGCCGGCACCGGGAGCGAGTCCACCACCTCGCGCAGCCCCGCCCCTCCGTCGACCGTCGCGCTCCCGCCGAGGGCGATCCAGAGCTCGCGCGGCCGCGCGTCGAGCGCCGCGCGGATCAGCTCGCCGAGGCCTCGCGACGAGGCGCGGAGCGGGTCGCGCTCCGCCGGGGCGACGAGCGCGAGCCCGAGCGCCTGCGCCGACTCCACGACGGCGCGCCCGTCCGGCAGGAGCAGCCACCGCGCCTCCACCGGGCGTCCGAGCGGGTCGGGCACCGACGCGACGCGCCAGTCGCCGCCCAGCGCGTGGAACAGGACCTCGGCCGTGTCCTCGCCGCCGTCGGCGACCGGCACCTCGTCGACATCCGCTCCGACGCCGCGGGCGCCGCGCGCGAGCGCGGCCGCCGCGTCGCGCGCCGAGAGCACCTCCTTCAGCGGCGCGGGCGCCGCGACGACGCGCACTACGCCGGCGGCGCCGCGCCGGGGCGCTCGAACTGACGCAGCGTCCCGAGCGTCAGCCCCTCGCGCGCGGTGTAGGCGAGCCCGAGGCCGATCCCGACCGACGCCTCGATCGCCTGCAGGCCGATGCCGAACGCGAACCCGTGCGCGTAGTCGATGCCGTACGAGAGCAGCGACAGCGCGACCGCGGCCTGCACGAGGCCGACGTTCCCCGGCCAGAGCGGGAAGACCATCGCGACGTTCATCATCACGAGCACGAGCCCGGCCGCCGCGAGCGGCTCCTCGATGTTGAACGCGCGCATCGCGGCGTAGACGGCGAGGAGCTGCAGCCCCCAGCCGGCGCACTGGAACAGGATCGCGACCGCCGCCGGGAGCGGCTCGCGCATCACGCCGAGCCCGTTGCGCGCCATCGAGACGAGCCGTCGCGCTGCCCCCAGCTCCTGCCGGATGCCGCGGCTCGGGTCCCGCGCCCCGAGGATCCCGAGAACGAGCAGCGAGACGCCGATGACGACGAGGATCGTCAGGCTCGTCAGCGCCCACGCGGGGACCGTCGCCACCCACAGCACCCACCCGACGAGCACGAGCGCCGCAGCGAGGTCGAAGACGCGGTGCGCGAACACCGTCCCCGCGAGCGTCGCCCACTCGCCGCGCCTCGTCGGCAAGTGCCGCGTCAGCACGGCGACGCGCGCCAGCTCGCCGATCCGCCCCGGCAGCACCGCGTTCGCGAGCAGCCCGACGCAGAACGCGGAGAAGATCGCGCGCAGGCGCGGGTGCGGCGGCTGCATCGCCTGCCGGATCACCGTGCGCCAGGCGAGGGTCCGGACCGCGACCGAGACGAGGTTGAGCACGAACGCGAGGCCGACCCAGTCCCAGCGGACGAGCGTGAACGCGTCGCGCAGGAGGTCGAGGCGCGGCCCGCGCCAGACGACGAGCGCGACGACCGCCGCGACGACGACTGCGACGAGGACCACGCGCAGCCACGCGTTCCGTGCGAGCGCGACCCTCACGCCGCCAGCGGGGTCGCGAGCGCCGACTCGTAGATCGCGACGAGCCGCGACGCCACGTGCCGCCACGCGTAGCGCTCCTCCGCGAGGCGGCGCGCCGCTGCGCCGAGACGCGCGCGGCGCTCCTCGTCCGCGAGCAGGGCGACGACCGCGTCGGCGAGCGCGTCCGGCTCGCCCGGCGGGCACGCGACCGCGGTGTCGCGCGTCATCACCTCGCGATACCCGGGGATGTCGGATGCCACCGCGGGGGTCGCGCACGCGAACGCGCGCGTCAACACCATCCCGAAGCTCTCGCCTCCGAGCGACGGCGCGACGAGCGCCTTCGCCGTCGACAGCTCCCGCGTCAGCTCCTCCTGGCTGAGGAAGCCGAGGACGTCGATCCCGTCGCCGCGCAGGCGCAGCCGCCCCATCAGCAGCCGCACGGCGAGCGGGTCGGCGCCGGCGATCCGGAGCCGCGCGCCGGTCTCGCGGTGGATCCGCGGCCACGCGCGCAGGAGGACGTGCAGCCCCTTGCGCGGCTCCTGCCGGCCCGCGAACACGACGCGGTGCTCGCGGCCGCCGGCGTCTGCGCGCGGCGGCAGGAGCACGCCGTTCGGGACGATCTCGTACTCGGCGGGGAAGTAGCGCTGCGCCGACGCACGCGCCTGCTCGGACACCGCGATCCGGCGGTCGATCCGGTCGAGGAGGAACCCGTAGACCGGCTTCGCGAGCTTCAGCCACGCCAGCTCTCCCGACGCGTGGAACGTGGCGACCGTCGGCCCGTCCCAGAGCGCGAGCGCCGCGACGCAGATGGCGGGCGTCATCGGCTCGTGCAGGTGGAGGAGGTCGAAGCGCTCGCGGTCGAGGACGCGCTGCATGCGCCGGACGGCGCGCGGGCTGATGACGATGTTCGGCAGCGACCCGTTGGCCGGCACGATCACGGACCGCCCGACGGGGATCGTCCCGGGCGGCGGCTCCTCGTGCCGGCCGAGCCGGGGGTGGAGCGCACGCGTGAAGCTCCCGGGGGGATCCATCCCGATGATCGTCCTCGTCTCGACCCCGAGGTCGCGGAGCGCCGCCGCCTGCAGCTCGGCGTGCTCCACGACCGCGCCCCAGAAGGACCACGAGTACGGGACGACGATCCCGACCTTCACCGGGGGGAGGATAGTGACCTGCAGCGGCAGTACACTCGCGCCGATGGACGGCCTCGCGGAGCTCCACACGCACCTCGGCGGCTCGGTCGCCTCGGACATCCTCTGGAGCCTCGCGCACGAGCAGGGTATCGCGCTGCCCGTCAAGGACTTCTGGGAGTTCGACCGCCTCGTGACCGTCTCGGATCCTCGCGGCGTCGAGGACCTGAACGCGCTCGACGCGATCTACCACTGGACGGAGCTGATCCAGTCGAGCCCGCTCGCGGTCGAGCGGTCGGTGCACGCCGCGATCGGCGGCGCGTACCGGTCGCAGCGGATCACGACGCTCGAGCTGCGCTTCAACCCGATGAAGCGGAACCGCGGCGGCGAGCGCGACCTCGACCACATCATCCTCGCGGCGATCCGCGGCCTCGACCGCGCGAGCCTCGAGTACCCGCAGGTCCGCGCCGGCCTGATCGTGATGATGGACCGGACGTTCGACGCGAACCTGAACGCGATCATCGTCGACAAGGCGATCCGCTGGTCGTCGCGCGGGATCGTCGGCGTGGACATCGCCGGGCCGCGCCCCGGCGGCGGCCGCTACGACTACACGCAGATCGCGCCGATGGTCGAGGCGGCGCGCGACGCGGGGCTCGGCGTGACGATCCACGTCGGCGAGGAGGGCGGCGACGTCGGCCGCGAGGAGATCGGCGAGGTCGTGGAGGCGCTGCGTCCCGACCGGATCGGCCACGGGATCCTGGCGGCGCAGGACGCGTCGCTGATGGAGGCGCTGCGCGAGGCGGGGATCGTGCTCGAGATCTGCCCCACGTCCAACCTGCTGACGAAGGCGCTCGCCGGCGAGGACGAGGTGCGGGCGACGTTCCGCGCGTTCGTCGAGCACGACGTCCCGTTCACGATCGCCACCGACGGCCCCGAGATGATGCGGACGCACCTCCGCGACGAGTTCGACCTCCTCCTGCGGATCGGCGCGCTCGACGAGGAGGAGCTCGCGGCGGCGAACGCACGCGGCCACGAAGCGAGCTTCGTCCGCGGCCGCGCGGTGCTGGACGCGGCGTAACTTCGGCGGATACGCCCTTCGGTCAATAGGCGCTCCCACGGCGCGCGACTAGCGTCGCCGGCATGACGAACGCCACCGTGGGCACGCCTCCCGAGATCACCGAGCGGCAGCGGCAGGTGGTCGAACTGATCGCCGCCGGCTGCTCGAACGAGGAGGTCGGGCGCCGCCTCGGCATCTCCCCCCGAACGGCGAAGGCGCACTGCGACGCCCTCCGGCAGAAGCTCGGGGTTCCGCGGAGGCGACAGATTCCGGCTGCGTACCGGAACCTGACCGGGAGGGATCCCCTCCCGCAGGGCCACGGGGCGCCCACCGCGGCTCCCGGGGCCTGACGGCAGGGGCCCGCGACGCTTCGGCCTCGCGGGCCCCACTCTTTCTCGGGATTGGAGGATGCGCCGTACGGCGCTAACCTCAGGCAGCGGACCTGCGGCCCGCGGAACGACATGGACGAGGGCAACCAGGACGTCTCGCCGGCGCGGCGCCACATCATCAAGCGCCCGCGCCTCACGCGCATCCTCGACGAGACGAGCGCGCGGATCATCCTGCTCGTAGCCCCCGCCGGCTACGGCAAGACGACGCTCGCGCGAGAGTGGCTCGAAGG
>DATLFU010000050.1:0-50494 GCA_035540835.1 Gaiellaceae bacterium | reverse complement strand
GCGGCCGCGCGCTCGAGCGCGGCGTCGCCGAGGACGTCGCGGTCGGCGTCGTCGAGCGGCGCCTCGAAGGCGGCGGCGAGGACGTGGCCGTCGAGCACGCGCGGGTTCGACCCGTCGAGGATCGCGGCCTCGACGCGCCGGTCGAGCAGCGCCTCCGGCTCGCGCATGAAGTACTGGTCGAGCGCGTCCTCGCTGGCGACGAGGACGGCGAGCCCGTGGCCGCGACGCCCCGCGCGCCCCCACTGTTGGCGCAGGCTCGCGACGGTTCCGGGGAAGCCGACGGAGATCGCACAGTCGAGAAGGCCGATGTCGATCCCCAGCTCGAGCGCGGACGTGGCCGAGACGCCGAGCAGCTCCCCCTCCACGAGGCGCCGCTCGATCTCCCGCCGCTGCGCGGGCGTGTACCCGGCGCGATAGGGCGAGAGCCGCGAGTCGTCGCCGAGGCGCTCGGCGGTGAACCTGTGGACGAGCTCCGCTCCGCGGCGGCTCTTCGAGAAGCAGATCGTCTTCAGCCCGCGGCCGACGAGCGCGGCCATCAGGCGCGACGCCTCGCCGAGCGGGCTCGCGCGGAGCCCCAGCTCGGGGTCGAGGAGCGGCGGGTTCCACAGCGCGACGGTCCGCTCCGCTCGCGGGGCGCCGTCGTCGTCGACGACCGTCACCTCGTCGCCGATCAGCGCGCGGCCGAGCGCCGCGGGGTTCGCGATCGTCGCCGACGCGAGCAGGAACTGCGGCTCCGCCCCGTACGCACGCGCGAGGCGCCGCAGCCGGCGGAGCACGTTCGCGACGTGCGAGCCGAACACGCCGCGGTACACGTGCGCCTCGTCGACGACGACGTAGCGGAGGTTCGAGAGCACGTCCCCCCAGCGGTCGTGCCGCGGCAGGACGCCGACGTGGAGCATGTCCGGGTTCGTGAGGATCACGTTCGCCCACTTGCGGATCTGCCAGCGGCGCTCGCTCTCGGTGTCGCCGTCGTAGATCGCGGCGCGGAGCTTCGGGAGCGCGAACGAGGCGAGCGTCCGCGCCTGGTCCTGCGCGAGCGCCTTCGTCGGGTAGAGGTAGAGCGCACGGTGCTTCGGGTCGCGGGCGAGCGCGTCGAGGATCGGGAGGTTGAACGCGAGCGTCTTGCCGCTCGCGGTGCCGGTGGTGACGATCAGGTGCCCGCCCGTCGCGGCCGCGCGCCACGCGGCCGCCTGGTGCGTGTAGAGCGCCGTCGTCCCGCGCGCGACGAGCGCCGACGCGACGCGCGGCTCGAGCTCGTCGGGGAAGGGCTCCGTGCGGGGCGCGCGCGGCGGCTCGCTTCCCAGGTGCGCGAGCTCCTCGCCGGCGAGGAGGTCGTCCCACAGCGCGGTCTCGAGCGCCATCCCGCGAGTGTGCCCGGTCGCGACACCCGCGAGCGCGGCCGTCACGCTTTCGGCACGAACCTGGCACGGTCTCGGCGCGCTTCGCGGGATAGGCTCGAGCCAGGCAGGGGGCGGGTCGGGACCCGGGATACCCGCGCGGGACCAGAGAGCGCGCTGGTACCGTCGCTTTCACCGGGGTGCCCGCACGGGCTGAGATCACACCCGCATGACCTGATCCGGGTAATGCCGGCGAAGGGAGGAGCTTGATCCCACGTTGCCTGACGATCGCCACGTCCGACTCGGGCGGCGGCGCCGGCATCCAGGCCGACCTGAAGGCGTTCGCGGCGGCGGGCTGCCACGGGATGTCCGCGCTCGTCGCGCTCACGGCGCAGAACACGGTCGCCGTCACGGCGGTCCACGAGTTGCCGCCCGACTTCGTCCTCGCGCAGCTCGACGCCGTCTTCGACGACGTCGGCGTCGACGCCGCGAAGACCGGGATGCTGTTCTCGGCACCGCTGATCGAGACCGTCGCGGGCTTCCTCGAGCAGCACCCCGTCCCGCTCGTCGTCGACCCCGTGATCGTGGCGAGCTCCGGAGCGAAGCTCCTGCTCGACGACGCCGTCGAGACGATGGTCGGCCGGCTGTTCCCGCTGGCGACGGTGGTGACGCCGAACCACCTCGAGGCCGAGGCGCTCGCGGGCGGCCGCGGCACGAAACGCGAGCTCGCGGAGCGGCTGCACGAGCTCGGCGCGCCGGCCGTCGTCGTCACCGGCGGGCACGGCGACGAGCGCTTCGACAACCTGTTCGACGGCCGCGAGCATCTCGAGATCCGGGTGTCGCGCCACGACGTGCCAGCCACGCATGGCGCCGGCTGCACGCACTCGGCCACCCTCGCCGCGCTGCTCGCCCACGGCCGCCCGCTCGCGGACGCCGCGCGCGGCGCCGCCGAGGCCGCGTCCCGCGCCGTCCGCGCGGGGCTCGCCGAGCTGGGCGCCGGCGAGGGGCCCGTCGACGTCCTCGACCTGAAAGGAGCCGCATGACCCCGTCCCCCGGCACGAGCCTCGCGCGCATCCGCGAGACGAAGCCGCTCGTCCACCAGATCACGAACTACGTCGTCATGAACGAGACGGCGAACGCGACGCTCGCGCTCGGCGCGCTGCCGGTGATGGCGCATGCGCAGGAGGAGGTGGAGGAGATGGTTGGCCTCGCCGGCGCGCTCGCGATCAACATCGGCACGCTCTCGCCGCACTGGGTCGACGCGATGCTCGCCGCCGGCCGCGCGGCGAACGCGCGCGGCGTCCCGATCGTGCTCGATCCGGTCGGCGCCGGCGCGACTCGTTACCGGACGGAGACGTCGAAGCGGCTCCTCGACGAGCTCGACGTCGCGGTCCTCCGCGGCAACGCCGGCGAGGTGGCGACGCTCGTCGGCGTCGAGGCGGAGGTGCGCGGGGTCGAGTCGATCGGCGGCGCGGGCGATCCCGCGGAGCTGGCGCAGCAGGCGGCTCGCGCCCTCGGCGTCGTCGCCGCCGTCACCGGGCCGGTCGACCACGTCTCCGACGGGGAGCGCACGCTCGCGGTCGCGAACGGGCACGAGCTGCTCGGCGCCGTCACCGGCACCGGCTGCATGTCGACCGCGATGACGGGGTGCTTCCTCGCCGTCCGCCCGGAAGAGCCGCTCGCGGCGGCGGCCGAGGCGCTCGCCGCGTTCGGCGTCGCGGCCGAGGACGCGGCCGCCGAGGCGCGCGGCCCGGGGAGCTTCCACGCCGGGCTCTACGACGCGCTGGCCGCGCTCGACCCCCGGACGCTCGACGGGCGCGCGCGGATCGAGGGATGAAGCTCCACGCGCTCGTCGACGACCTGGACGTCGCGCGCCGGGCGCTCGAGGGCGGCGCGACGGTGCTGCAGCTGCGCCTGAAGGACGCGCCGACGGCGGAGGTGGTGGAGCGCGGGCGCGCGTTCGCCGAGCTCGCGCGGTCGCACGGGACGCCGTTCGTCGTCAACGACGACGTCGACGCGGCGCTCGAGCTCGGCGCCGACGGCGTCCACCTCGGCCGGCGGGACAGCGGCGCCGCGCGCGCGGTCGAGGCGGGGCTGCTGCTCGGCCTCTCCGCGTCGGGCGTCCGCGAGGCGGCCGTCGCGGAGCACCGCGGCGCGGCCTACGTCGGCGCCGGGCCGGTTTGGGCGACGCCGTCGAAGGAGGATGCCGACCCGCCGATCGGCCTCGACGGACTCGCCCGGATCTGCGCCGACGTCTCGGTCCCCGTCGTGGCGATCGGGGGCGTCGACGCGACGAACGCCGCGGCGTGCATCCGCGCGGGCGCCGCCGGCGTCGCGGTGATCCGCGCCGCGCCCGACTCCGCCGCCCTCGTGGCGGCCATCGATGAGGCTCTCGCAGGTCGGTGAGTTCGGGCTCCTCGCGGAGCTCGAGCGGCGCGGGCTCGTCGAGGGTGTCGCGGACGACGCCGCCACGCTCGGCGGCGGGGTCGTCGTCACGCAGGACGCGCTCGTCGAAGGCGTCCACTTCCGCCTCGACTGGATCTCGTGGCGCGACCTCGGCTTCCGCGCCGCCGCCGTCAACCTCAGCGACCTCGCCGCGTCCGGAGCCGACCCCGAGGCGCTGATCGTCAGCCTCGGGGCGCCGCCGTCGGCGCGCGTCGAGGACGTCGTCGAGCTGTACGAGGGCCTCGCCGAGGCGGGGGTGCCGGTGCGCGGCGGCGACACCACGCGCGCGGACCGCGTCTACCTCTCGGTGACGGCGATCGGACGCTCCGCGCGCGTGCCGGGGCGCGGCGGCGCGCGGCCGGGCGACCTGCTCGTCGTCACCGGCCCCCTCGGCGCCGCCGGGGCCGCCTTCCGCGAGCAGCGCTACGTGCGCCCGCCGCTTCGCCTCGGCGAGGGGAAGCGGCTCGCGGCGCACGCGCACGCGCTCCTCGACGTCTCGGACGGCCTCGCCGCCGACGCGGCGCACCTCGCGGCGCGCTCCGGCGTCCGCTGCGTCGTCGAGCTCGACCGCGTCCCGCTCGCTCCCGGCGCCACGACGGACGACCTCGGCTTCGGCGAGGACTACGAGCTGCTCGCGGCCGTCGAGCGGCCGGACGGGTTCGCGGTGATCGGCCGCTGCGAGGAGGGCGACGGCGTCGAGCTCCTGCTCGGGCGCCGGCCCGTTCGCCTCGGCGGCTGGGACCACTTCACGTGAGCGGGAGGAGCGGCAGCCGGTTCTGGCCCGTGCCGCCGTGCCGGCGACCTAGAGGCGCCCGCAAAGCGCCGCGAGCCGCAGCGCCGGCACCTTCCACACCGCCTCGACGACGATCGCGTTCGACATCTTCGACCCGCCCTCCTCGCGGTCGACGAAGGTGATCGGGATCTCCTCGACGCGGAAGCCGGCGCGCAACGCGCGGTACGTCGTCTCGATCTGGAACGCGTAGCCCTTCGACCGCACGGCGTCGAGGTCGATCGCCTCGAGCACGGCGCGCCGGTAGCACTTGAACCCGCCGGTGAGGTCGCGCACCGGCGCCTGGAGCAGGAGTTGCGCGTAGAGGGAGCCGCCGCGCGAGACGATCCGGCGGCCGAGGCCCCAGTTGCCGACGCTCCCGCCGCGGACGTACCGCGAGCCGAGCACGAGGTCGGCGCCGCGCTCGGCCGCCGCGATCAGCCGCGGCACGTCGGCGGGGTCGTGCGAGAAGTCGCAGTCCATCTCGAGCACCAGCTCGGCGCCGTCCGCGAGCGCGCGGCGGAACCCGGCGAGGTACGCGGGCCCGAGCCCCTCCTTGCGCGGGCGATGGAGCACGGACACGTACGGGAGCCGCTCGGCGAGGCGGTCGGCGAGGTCGCCCGTGCCGTCGGGCGAGCCGTCGTCGATCACGAGCACCTCGACCCCGTGCGGGCCGAGGGCGGTCAGCATCGGCTCCAGGTTCTCGCGCTCGTTGTAGGTCGGGAGGCAGACCACGGCTCGCACGCCCGGAACCATATGGTTCGGCCGTGGCCGCGCTCCCCCGCAACGCCGACGTCGCCGCGCAGTTCGAGAAGCTCGCCGACCTGCTCGAGCTGGAGGGTGCCGAGGGGTTCCGCGTCGTCGCGTACCGCCGCGCCGCGCAGCGGATGCGCGAGACGGCGGCGTCCGTCGCGGAGCTCGCGCTCGCCGGCCGCGCGAAGGAGCTGCCGGGGATCGGCAAGACGATCGAGGAGAAGATCGTCCAGATCGTCGAGGACGGGTGGATCCACGCGCTCGCGAAGCGAGAGGGCGCGATCCCGCCGGACGTCGTCCTCTTCATGCGCCTCCCGGGGCTCGGGCCGAAGACGGCCGCGCGGATCTGGAAGGAGCTCGGCGTGACGACGCTCGAGGAGCTGCGCGCCGCGGCCGAGGGCGAGCGGCTGCGGACGCTCGCCGGCCTCGGGGCGAAGACGGAGGAGCGGGTGCTGAAGGCGCTCGCCGAGGCGGCCGAGGCCGAGCCGGTGCGGCCGCTGCTCGGGCACGGGCTCCCCGCCGTCCTCGCCGTCGTCGAGACGCTGCGCGCGCATCCGGGCGTCGACCTCGTCTCGGAGGCCGGCAGCGTCCGGCGCCGGCGCGAGACGTTCCGAGACCTCGACCTGATCGCGACGGCCGACGACCCGCCGGCGCTGACCGCGTACTTCACGCGGCTCCACTGGGTCGCCGAGGTGGCGGCGCACGGCGACACGAAGGCGACCGTCGTCTCGAACGACGGGCTCCGCTTCGACCTCCGCGTCGTCCCGCCCGAGTCGTACGGCAACCTGCTGCAGCACTTCACGGGATCGAAGGAGCACAACGTGGCGCTGCGCGAGGACGCGGTCCGCCGCGGCCTCTCCGTCTCCGAGTACGGGATCCAGGACGTCGAGAGCGGCGAGGTCTTCCGGACGCGCGACGAGGCGGCGGTGTACGAGCGGCTCGGGTACCAGTTCGTCCCGCCGGAGCTGCGCGAGAACGCCGGCGAGCTCGACGCCGCGCGACGCGGGGAGCTGCCCGCGCTCGTCGAGCTCGCGGACCTCCGCGGCGACCTCCACTGCCACACGACGTGGTCCGCGGACGGGAAGGGGACGCTCGAGGAGATGGCGCTCGCCGCGCGCGCCCGGGGCTACGACTTCCTCGCCGTCACCGACCACTCGCACTACCTGCGGGAGGGGCGGATGGAGGCACAGTGGGAGGAGATCGAGGCGCTGCGGGAGCGGGTCGCCCCGCTGCGGCTCCTCCGCGGCGTCGAGGTCAACATCAAGGCCGACGGCACGCTGGACGTCGCCGACGACGTGCTCGCGCAGCTCGACTGGGTCGTCGCGTCGCTCCACACCGCCTTCGACCGCGACCCGACGGAGCGGATCCTCGCCGCGATGGACAACCCGCACGTGGACTGCATCGGCCACCCGACGGCGCGGAAGATCAACCGCCGCGGCCCCACCGACCTCGCGCTCGAGCGCGTCTTCGAACGCGCGGTCGCCACGGGTACGGCGCTCGAGCTCAACTCGCAGCCCGACCGGCTCGACCTGCGCGACGCGCACGCGCGGGCAGCGGGCGAGGCCGGCGTCCCCGTCGTCGTCTCGAGCGACGCCCACAGCGTCCGCGCGCTCGGCTACGTCGAGCTCGGCGTGGCGCAGGCGCGGCGCGCGTGGCTCACGCGCGCGCACGTTCTCAACGCCCGCCCGTGGGACGAGGTGCGGGAGCTCCTGCGCCGGTGAGCTTCCGCGACGACGGCCACGCGGCGGTCGAGTGGGCGGCGTCGTACCTCGAGCGCGTGCGGGAGCTTCCCGTGCTCGCGCAGGTGCGGCCGGGGGAGCTGCGCTCGCGGCTCCCGCCGTCGGCGCCCGACGCGCCGGAGCCGTTCGCCGACGTGCTGCGCGACCTCGAGGAGGTGGTGCTGCCGGCGGTGACGCACTGGCAGCACCCGCGCTTCTTCGCCTACTTCGCGACGACGGCCGCCGAGCCGGCGATCCTCGCGGAGCTGCTTGCCGCGACGCTCAACCAGGTCGCCTTCATCTGGCGCACGTCGCCCGCGGCGACGGAGCTGGAGCAGGTCGCGCTCGCGTGGCTCGCGGAGCTCCTCGGGCTTCCGCCCGGCTGGCACGGCCACGTCGAGGACACGGCTTCGACGTCGACGCTCGCGGCGCTCGCGGCCGCGCGAGAGTTGCGTCCGGACGCGCGTGCGGTCGTCTGCTCCGAGCACGCCCACGCGTCCGTCGACAAGGCGGCCCGGCTGCTGGGACTCGAGGTGCGGAAGGTGCCGGTGGACGAGGCGTTCCGGCTGCGCGCCGACGCTGTCGACCTCGACGGCGCGTGCGCCGCGGTGGCGACGGTCGGCACGACGTCGACGACGTCGGTCGACCCGGTCGCCGTGCTCGCCGAGCGGTGCGAGGCGGCGGGTGCGTGGCTGCACGTCGACGCCGCCTACGCCGGCGCCGCGATGGTCTGTCCCGAGTTCCGCTGGGCGTGGGAGGGGATCGAGCGGGCCGACTCCGTCGTCGTCAACGCGCACAAGTGGCTGGCGACGCCGATGGACTGCTCCTGCCTCTGGACGCGGCGCCCCGACGCGCTCCGCGCCGCGTTCTCGCTCGTGCCGGAGTACCTGCGCACGACGGACGAGGTCGAGGTGAACCTCTCCGACTACGGGCCCGCGCTGGGCCGCCGCTTCCGCGCGCTGAAGCTCTGGGCGGTGCTGCGGTGCCTCGGACGCGAGGGCCTGCAGGCGACGATCCGCGAGCACGTGCGGCTCGCCGCGCTGTTCGAGGAGTGGGTGCGCGCGGAGCCGGGGTGGCAGGTCGCGGCGCCGCGGCCGTTCTCGGTCGTCTGCTTCCGCCGCGCGGCCTCCGACGAGGAGAACGCCGCGATCCTCGAGCGGGTGAACGCGAGCGGCGAGGCGTTCCTCTCGCACACCGTGCTGGACGGGCGCTACGTGCTGCGGCTCGCGATCGGCAGCTACCGCACGACCGAGGACGACGTCCGCCGCGCCTGGGACGTCCTCCGCGCGGCCGTCTAGAGCTGCCGGAGCAGCTCGCGCAGCTCGTCCGGCCCCTCGACCACGACGTCGGCGCGCTCCCGCAGCTCGGGCGGCCCCTCGGCCGAGGCGACGGCCACCTTCACCCCGAGCGGGAGCCGCTCCATCGCGCGGAACCCGTCCAGGTCGGTGAGGTCGTCGCCGGCGAAGAGCGCGCGGTCGATCCCGCGGCGTTCCAGGAGGTGCACGACGCCCGTACCCTTCGTCGCGTCGATCGGCGGCCGCAGCTCGAGCACCTTCCGCCCCCACCGCGCCACGAGCCCCGCCTCCTCGCCCGCGGCCGCGATCCCGCGGAGCACCGCCAGCGCCGCCTCCTCGTCCTCGGCCGTGCGGTAGTGGAAGCCGAGCGTGAGGCGCTTGCGCTCGACCGGCCACCGCGCGTCCGCCGAGAAGCGGTCGAGCACCGGCAGCCACTCCTCCGCCTCCGGCACGAGCTCGAGCCCGTGCTCGCCGACGTACTCGAGCTCCTCGACGCCCACGATCTCCCGGGCCCGGATCGCGGTGCGGCCGGTCAGGCACGCGACGAGCGCGTAGCGGCCCGCGAGCCGGCGGAGCTCCGCGCGCGTCTCCTCCGGCACGGTCGAGGCGTCCGGGTCGGCCACGATCGGCGCGAGCGTCCCGTCGACGTCGAGGAGGATCGCGGCGCGTCGCGGGTCGCGCGCCAGCTCCGCGAGGGGAGGCGGCAGCGGCATCGCCCTAGGATACGCGGGTGCCCCGCCTCGTCCTGATCGGCCTCGTCGGCGGCTTCTTCAGCGCGCTCTTCGGCGTCGGCGGCGGGATCGTGCTCGTGCCGCTGCTGCTCCTCCTCGCGCGCTACGCCGAGCGCGCCGCGATGGCGACCTCGCTCGCGGCGATCGGGATCACCGCGCTCGCGGGGACGATCGGCTACGGGGTCGCCGGGCACGTCCAGCCGGTCGAGGCGGCCCTCGTCGGGCTGCCGGCCGCTGTCGGCGCCGTCAGCGGCACCGCGCTGCAGCAGCGGCTCAGGGGCCGCGCCCTGTCGCTCGCGTTCGCCGCGCTCCTCGCCGGGATCGCCGTCCTCCTCCTCGTCACGTGACGACGCTCGTCCTCGCCGTCCTGCTCGGCTACGTCGCCGGCGTCCTCGCGGGGCTCTTCGGCGTCGGCGGCGGCATCCTCTTCGTCCCGACCCTGCTCGCGCTCGGGCTGACGCAGCTCGAGGCGGAGGCGACCTCGCTCGCGGCGATCCTGCCGACGGTCGCCGCGGGCACGTGGCGGCAGCGTCGCTACGGGAACGTCGACGTCCGCGCCGCCGTCGTGATCGGCGTCGCGTCCGTCGCGGGCGTCGCAGGCGGGATCGCCGCCGCGCACGCGCTCGGCGACGAGGCGCTGCGTCGGCTGTTCGCGCTGCTCATGCTCGGCGTCGCGCTCCAGCTCGCCTGGCGCGCGCGGCGGAAATAGGCCATCCTTCGGGGCGTGGCAGCGCCGGAGGACATCTGGCTCCCGCTGGTCGACGAGCCGATCGGCAGCATCGTCGACGAGATCCAGGCCGCCCACCCGGACATCGACCGGCTCGTCAACTCGCCGCACCGGATCCTCGCGTTCAAGACGTTCGCGTACCTGCGCGCGGGACTCCTGCTGGGCGAGCTGCTCGTGGACGACGACGCGCCGCCCTCGTTCGACGAGTCGTGGATCCTCGAGCTCGTCCGCAAGCCGGAGCACCACGAGCGGCTCGTCGCCGAGGTGCGGAAGGTCGCCGAGGAGGTCGCGGCCGACCCGCGCTACGCGGACGAGGAGCCGCTCGGCCCCGACGACGCGGCGCGCGCGCGCTTCCGCGAGTTCGCGCGCAAGAACCTCGAGAACGCGTAGCTAGTGCACGTGCGCGTGCTCCTCCGGGAGCTCGCGCGGGTCGAGCCGGGTCGCGAGGAGCGCCGCCAGCGCCGTCGTCAGCGGGACGGCCGCGATCAGCCCCATCGAGCCGACGAGCATCGCCACGATCTCCTCCGCCACGGCCTCGTTGTTCACGGCGTCCGAGAACGAGACGTCGCCCAGGCTGAAGATCAGCAGCACCGGCAGCGAGGCGCCGGCGTAGGCGAGCACGAGCGTGTTCACCGTCGCGGCGATGTGGTCGTGGCCGACGGCGATCGACGCCCGGAACAGCTCCCGGTACCGCAGCGCGGGGTTCGCCTTCCGCAGCGCCATTACGGTGGACGACTGCGTCACCGTCGTGTCGTCGAGGACGCCGAGCGCGCCGATCACCATCCCCGCCAGGAAGAGCCCCTGCACCGAGAGGCCGCCCGTCGTCGCGCGCAGGAAGACGGCCTCCTCCGACGAGAGCCCCGTGAGGTTCGCGAACGCCGTCGCCGCCCGCGCGAGCGCGACGACGAGGACGAGGCTCGCGGCCGTCCCCAGCATCGCGGCGACGGACTTGACGCCGAACCCGTGGGCGAGCGGGATCGTGATCAGCATCACCGCGAACGCGCCGACGAGCGCGACGCCGAGCGGCGCGTTGCCGTCGAGGATCGACGGGACGACGAAGCCGACGACGACGGCGAGGCTCCCGAGCAGGCCGACGAGCGCGCGCATCCCCCGCCAGCGCCCGGTCGCGGCGACGAGCGCCGCGAACGCGACGAAGAGGAGCGCGAGCGGCAGCCGCCGCTCGAAGTCGGCGAGGCCGTAGCGGTCGACCTCCACGCCGCCGAGCACCGCGTCCGGCGGCAGCTCGCTCCGGTAGACGCGGACGCGGTCGCCGACCGTGAGCGTCACCTCCTGGTCGCCCTGGTCGCCGACCGTGAACTCCGCCGTGTCGCCCTCGTCGGGGCCGCCGCGGAGGAGGACGGTGACGCGCCGGCAGCCCGTCGCCTGCGGTGTCCGGCACGGGGTCGCCGCGACCGCGGTCACCTCCGCCGGATGCGTCTGGGGACGCGTCAGCGCCTCGGGCCGCTCGACGGACCCGCTCGGCCACAGGAGGACGATCCCGATCACCGTCGCCGCGGCGACGAGCGCGAGCGCCGCGAAGAGCAGGTTGACGGCGAACGAGCGGCCCACGCCCGGCAGTCTGTCAGCGCGCCCGGGCGGCCTCGGCGGCGCTCGTCGCGAGGAACGCCCCCGCGGCGAAGAGGACGATGGTGCCGCCGGGCGGCATGTCGGCGTAGTAGGCGACGGTGAGGCCGGCGAGCGCGGCGGCGAGGCCGATGCCCATCGCGATCAGCAGGTTCGAGCGCATGCTCCACGCGACGCGCGACGCGGCGATCACCGGGAGCACCATCAGCGCCGCGATCAGCAGGATCCCGACGATCCGCATCGAGACGGCGACCGTGACCGCCGCCAGTGCCGCGACCGCGACGTTGAGCGCCGCGATCGGCACGCCGGCGACGCGGGCGCCCTCCTCGTCGATCACCGCGCTCGCGAGCGCGCGGTAGAGGAGCGCGATCGCGCCGAGCCCTCCGAGGCCGAGGACGCCGACGAGGGCGAGGTCGCCCCGCGTCACGGTGAGGATCGAGCCGAACAGGAACGCGAACAGGTCGACGTCGAGCGCGCCCGCGGCCGAGACGACGACGACGCCGGCCGCGATCCCCGTGTAGAAGACGAGCGCGAGCGCCTGGTCGCCGGCCGTGTGGCGCCGCGCGCGCAGCCACTCGATCGCGACCGCGCCGGCGAGCGCCGCGACGAGGGCCGTCACGACGGGCGCGATCCCGAGGAGGTAGCCGAGCGCCACGCCGGCGAACGCGACGTGGCCGATCCCGTCGCCGATCAGGCTCATCCGCCGCTGCACGAGGAAGAACCCGACGGCGGGCGCGAGCAGCCCGACCACGGCGGCGGACGCGAACGCGAGCCGCATGAACTCGCTCCTAAGCATGCGCGTGCGACGGGTCGTGCCAGACCTCGGGCAGGGCCGACGGCGGTCCGTCGAAGACGATCTCGCCGCGGACGAGCACGAGCCGCTCGACGAACCGCTCCACGGCGCCGAACTCGTGCGAGACGTACACCACCGTCACCTGCAGCTCGCGGTGGAGGCGGTCGAGCAACGCGGCCAGCGCCTCCTGCGCCTCGGCGTCGACGCCGGTGGTCGGCTCGTCGAGCACGAGCAGGGACGGCTCCGCGGCCAGCGCCTTCGCGATGAACGCTCGCTGCTGCTGCCCGCCGGAGAGCGTCCGCAGCGGCCGCGACGCGAGCTCGGCGAGGCCGACGCGGGCGAGCGCGTCGTCGACGATCGCGCGATCGCGCCGGCGGAGCGGCCCCAGCAGGCCGCCGCTCGCGAGGCGCCCCGCGGCGACGACCTCGCGCACCGTCGCGGGCGCGTCGGTCCCGAGCTGCGCCCGCTGCGCCAGGTAGCCGAGCGTCGAGCGGCGGGAGAACGCGTGCGCGGGTTCGCCGAAGAGGAGCGCGCGCCCCTCCGCAGGGCGCTCGAGCCCGAGGATCACCCGCAGCAGCGTCGTCTTGCCGCCGCCGTTCGGCCCCGCGACGGCGACGAACTCGCCGCGCTCGACGCGCAGGTCGACCCCGCGCAGCACCGGCGGGCCGCCGCCGTACGCGAAGGAGACGCCGTCGAGCTCGATCGCGGGCGTCACCGGCAGCCGAGCGCCTCCCGCAGCGTCTCGAGGTTCGCGCGCATGACGTCGAAGTAGTCGTCGCCGCGGGCGCGCTCGTCCGCCGTCAGCCCCTCCAGCGGGTTGAGGACGGCGGTGCGCGCGCCCGCCTCGCGCGCGACCGTCTCCGCCACGCGCGGCGAGACGAGCGTCTCGGCGAACACCGTCGTCGCCCGGTGCTCGCGCACCTCCTCGACGATCCGCTCGAGGTCGCGCGCGCTCGGCTCCGCCTCCGGTGAAAGCCCCGCGATCGCGATCTGCTCGAGCTCGTACCGGTCGGCGAGGTACCCGAACGCGGCGTGGCTCGTGACGATCTCGCGCCGAGCGCAGTCGGCGAGCCCCTCCCGGAACTCCCGGTCGAGCCCCCGCAGCTCCGCCGCCAGCTCCTCCGCCCGCGACCGCGCGTCGAGCACGATGCCGATCTCTCGCACGATCGCGGCGTACCGGAGCGGGTCGAGCCACACGTGCGGGTCGAGCGTCGCCTCCGCCTCCTCCTCGCCGTGCGCGTGCCCGTGCGAGAGCGGCAGCAGCTCGACGGCCTCGAGCAGGTCGACCGTCGTGCCGTCCGCGCCCGCGACCGCGCGCTCGAGCGCCGGCTGGAAGCCGCCGCCGAGGTAGAGGACGACGCCGGCGGCGCGGATGCGCTCGACGTCGCGTGCCGACAGCTCGACGTCGTGCGGCTCCGCACCCGGCGGCGTCAGGTTGCGGACGTCGACGCCGCGGCCGCCGACGCGCTCGGCCGCGAACGCGAGCGGGTAGAAGGCGGCGGCGACGCTCGTCGTCTCGCTCGCCTCCGCCTCCGGAGGCGCGTCCGCGTCGCCGCAGCCGGCGACCAGGAGCGCCGCGGAGAGCATGAGAACGATTCTCGTTCGCACCCGGGCTAGACTAGCGGCCGAGGTGACGGCGAGGCAAGCACGGAGCGAGGCGCAGCGGCTGCTCGACGCGAGCGGCGTCCGCGCGACCCCGGGGCGCGTGCAGGTTCTCGCCGAGCTCGTGCGGGAGCCGAACGACGCGACGGCGCAGGGGCTGCACGAGCGCCTGCGCGCGCGCGGCGAGCGGGTCGGCCTCGCCACCGTCTACCGCACGCTGGGCGTCCTCGTCGAGCACGGGATCGTCGACGCGCTCAGCCACAGCCCGGGCGAGCTCTGCTACCGGATCTGCGGCGGCGGGCACCACCACCACCTCGTCTGCACGGAGTGCCACCGCGTCGAGGAGCTCGGCAGCTGCGAGCTCGACGAGTGGCTCGAGCGCGCCGCGGCCGTGCACGGGTTCCGCGCCACGAGCCACCGGCTCGAGGTCGCCGGCGTCTGCGCCGGCTGCGCGGGCGCGTAGCCGCACCCGTCGCGCGCTTGCCGCATAATGGGCGCTCGGTGGTTCGCAGGCGGCTACCTGTAGTCCTCGGGGCTCTTCTCGCGTTCGCTCTCTCCGGCTCGCCGGGAGCGACGAGCGCGCCCACGTCGGGCGCGTCCGCGCGCGCGTTCGCGATCAAGGTCGTCGTGCCCGGCCAGTCCGGCGGGCTGATCGGATCCGTGTCCGCGCCGGGGAACCAGGTCACGTTCGGCGGCGGGTTCGCGTATCCGTCGGACGGCTCCGCGGTCAGCAGCGGCGCCCTCACCGGCAGCGCGACGACGAACACGAGCGCGACCGAGGCGGCGGCGAACGCCGCGGCCGAGGTCAACGGCCTCTCCCTCTTCGGCGGCGAGATCACGGCGTCGCAGGTCGTCGCCCGCGCGCGCGCGACCGCGAAGAACGGCCAGGGGAGCGGCGACCTCTCCGGCAGCACCGTCAGCGGCCTCGTCGTCCTCGGGCAGGCCGTCTCGGCTTCGCCGGGCCAGCAGATCGCACTCGGCGACTGGGGCTACGCCGTCGTCCTCGCCCAGGGCGCGTCGCCCGCCCAGCACGGCTACCGGAACTTCGTCACGGCGCTCGAGATCCACCTCGGCGCCGACCACGGCGGCCTCCCCGCCGGGAGCGTGATCCAGGTCGGCTACGCGGAGGCCGCGGCGACCGCGGCGCCTCCGCCGCCGAAGCCGCCGGCGCCCGCCGTCACGACGCCGTCGCGGCCGGCGCCGAAGCCGTCAGCGCGCGGCGCCGGCAGCGAGGACCCGAAGCCGGGTGCCGCCGCGACGCGCGGGCCGATCGTGCGGACCGTTCCGAAGGACCTGCAGGTGCGGCTGACGCGCGGCGGGTACGTCTTCCCCGTCCACGGTCCGGCGTCGTTCACGAACACGTTCGGCGCGCCGCGGGCGGTCGTCGGCTGGCACCACGGGGAGGACATCTTCGCGCCGATGGGCGCGCCGGTCCTCGCCGTCGCGAGGGGCACGGTCTTCTCCGTCGGCTGGAACGACATCGGCGGCAATCGGCTCTGGCTCCGGGACACGGAGGGGAACGAGTTCTACTACGCGCACCTCTCCGCGTTCTCGCCGCTCGCGGTCGACGGGACGCAGGTCGAGCCGGGCGACGTGCTCGGCTTCGTCGGGAACTCCGGCGACGCGCAGACGACGCCGCCGCACCTCCACTTCGAGTTCCACCCGGTCGGGCTGCTCTCGCTCGGCTACGACGGCGTCGTCGACCCGAATCCGTTCCTGCTCGCGTGGCGGCGGCTCGAGGACATCCGCCTCGTCCCGGGCGCGACGTGGACGCCGCCGGTCGCGCCGCCGAGCCGCGCGCCGCGGCCGGGCGCGTTCCTGCTCTCCGCGAGCGACATCTCGACCGCGAGCGGCGCGCAGCCCGGGTCGCTCCTCCGCGCGCTCGCGGCGCAGCTGCCGTCGGTCGAGGACGCGCAGGGCGGCGGGTAGCCCCGCCGCCGCGCCGGGCGTCGCTCGCCGCTACGAGCCCTGCTGGCCGCCGTCGCCGGAGTTCGACCCGTACGTGAAGTCGTCGTCGCCGCCGCCGAGGACCTTCTCGCGCAGCCAGTTGCGCGTCGCGGGCCCGGTCATCGGGTTGAAGAGGATCCCGATCGTCAGGCCCGCGAGGAGCAGCATCGTGTTGCGCGTGCCGTGGTCCTCCTTGCCCTGGACGCGGTCGGCCGCGTGGCGCAGGTCCTCGATCGCCTGCTTCAGGTTCTTCTGGATGTCCTCGTCCGTCGCGACGCGGGTGGCGATCCCGGTCATGCCGCGGTCGCCGAGCAGCTCGTTGTAGACCTCCTTCGCCGCGGCGAACGCGCTCATCAGGTCGCTGCGGAGCTCCTCGTCCTTGAGCGCGCGCTCGACGTAGGGCTTGACGTCTTCGATCCTGTCCTTGGTCTTCGCCATCCGGCGCCCCTTCCGTTCGTGTCTACCGCCTGGACGGCGTGTTCCCCCGCCCCGCTGCCCGGCAAACAGGAGCCTCAGCGGCGGCCCGCGGCGGCGCGGTCGGGCGCGACGCGCGCCTTCGGGCGCCGGCGGCGCGACGTGGCCCCGTCGAGCGCCGTCGCGAGCACCTCGTCGAGCGTGTCCGCGAGGACGAAGTCGAGCTTCTCGCGCGCCTCCTCGGGCAGCTCCTCGAGGTCGTGCTCGTTCTCCCGCGGAAGGATCACGGTGTGCAGCCCGGCGCGCTGCGCCGCGAGCACCTTCTCCTTGACGCCCCCGATCCCGAGCACCTGGCCGGTCAGCGTCAGCTCGCCCGTCATCCCGACCTGCTCCGACACGGGCTTGCCGCTCGCGAGCGAGACGATCGCCGTGGCGATCGTGATGCCGGCGGAGGGGCCGTCCTTCGGCACCGCGCCGGCGGGGACGTGCACGTGCACGTCGTGGTCGCCGAACCACTGCGGGTCGAGCCCCAGCCGTTCCGCGCGCGACCGCACCCACGAGTGCGCCGCCTGCGCCGACTCCTGCATCACCTCGCCGAGCTGACCGGTGACCTTCAGGCGTCCGCGGCCGGGGTACGCGCCCGCCTCGACGAAGAGGACGTCGCCCCCGACGGCGGTGACGGCGAGCCCCGTGGCGACGCCGGGGTCGCTCGTCCGCCGCCGCACCTCGCCCGCGAACCGGCGCGGCCCGAGCAGCGTGCGCACCGTCTCCTCGTCGACCTTCAGCTTCTCCGCCTCGCCGCGCGCGACGCGCGTCGCGGCCTTGCGGCAGATCGCGGCGATCTCCCGCTCGAGGTTCCGCACGCCCGCCTCGCGCGTGTACTCCCTGATGACGAGACGCAGCGCCTTCTGCGAGAACGTGAGCTGGCGCGCGCCGAGGCCGTGCGCCGCGAGCTGCTTCGGCACGAGGTAGCGGCGCGCGATCGCCAGCTTCTCGTCCTCCGTGTACCCGGCGAGCTGGATCACGTCCATCCGGTCGAGGAGCGGCCCGGGGATCGTCTCGAGCTGGTTCGCCGTGCAGACGAACAGGACCTTCGAGAGGTCGAACGGGAGGTCGAGGTAGTGGTCGCGGAACGTCGAGTGCTGCTCCGGGTCGAGCACCTCGAGCATCGCGCTCGCAGGGTCGCCGCGGAAGTCGCTGCCCATCTTGTCGATCTCGTCGATGAGGAAGACCGGGTTGCGCGACTCGGCGTCGCGGAGCGCGCGGATCACCGTGCCCGGCATCGCGCCGATGTACGTCCGCCGGTGGCCGCGGATCTCCGCCTCGTCGCGGACGCCGCCGACCGAGATGCGCACGAACTTCCGCCCGAGCGTCCGCGCGATCGAGTGCCCGAGCGACGTCTTGCCGACGCCGGGCGGCCCGACGAAGCAGAGGATCGGCCCCGCGAGGTCGTTCTTCAGCTTCGAGACGGCGAGGTACTCGATGATCCGCTCCTTCACCTTCTCGAGGTCGAAGTGGTCCTCGTCGAGGATCGCGCGAGCGTGCTCGAGGTCGAGATCGTCGTCGGTCGTCGCCGCCCACGGGAGCTGCACGATCCAGTCGAGGTACGTGCGGATGACACCGTACTCCGCCGCCGCGGACGGGAGCTTCTCCAGTCGCCCGAGCTCCCGGTTCGCCGCCTTCCGCACCTCCTGGGGGAGCTCGAGCGCGTCGAGCCGCGTGCGCAGCTCGTTCGCCTCCGCCTGCTGGTCGTCGGCCTCGCCGAGCTCCTCCTGGATCGCCTTCAGCTGCTGCCGGAGGTAGAACTCGCGCTGCCCCTTCTCCAGCTCCGACTGGACCTGCGACTGGATCTTCGTCCCGAGCTCGAACACCTCCAGCTCGCGGTTCAGGATCAGGCTCGTCGCCCGGAGCCGCTCCTCCACGTCCGCGAGCTCCAGCAGCCGCTGCTTCTCGTCCGTCTTCAGCCGCAGGGTCGAGGCGACGAGGTTCGTCAGCGCGCCGGGGTCGTCGACGTTCGCGGCCGCGATCCGCAGCTCCTCGGGCAGGTACGGGACGAGCGCGATCACGCGCGCGAACAGCGTCTGGACGTTCCGCGTCAGCGCCTCGAGCTCGGGGGTCTCCTCGACCTCGTCCGGCAGCGGCGCGAAGCCGCCGAGCAGGTACGGGTCGACGTCCAGGCGCCGTTCGAGCCGGATGCGCTGCAGCCCCTGCACGAGGATCCGGAGCGTCCCGTCGGCGACCTTGATCATCTTGTGGATCAGCGCCGCCGTCCCGACCTTGTAGATGTCGTCCCAGCCGGGGAGCTCGACCTCGGGGTCGCGGACGGTGACGAGCGCGAGCATCCGCTCGCCGGCGACGACGTCGTCGATCAGCCGCACGGAGCGCTCCTGGCCGATCGCGAGCGGCGTCATCGAGTCGGGGAAGACGACCGTCTCCTTCAGCGGCAGGACCGGGAGGAGCGGCGGGACCTCGACGTCGGACGGCTCGAGCGCCGGCTCGGTCACCGGGCGTCCACCTCGATCGGCACCTTCACCGCGCGCGTCTGCCGGGGCGCGACGGGGAGGACGACGGTGAGCAGGCCGCGCTCGTACGTCGCCTTCGCGGCCGCGGTGTCGACGTCCGGCGGCAGCGGGACGGCGACGTGGAACGGGCCGTACTCGATCCCCATCTGCTGGTAGACGCGGCCGGCGGCGGCGGGGCGCCGCCGCTCGCCGTGGAGGACGAGCGCCTCCGGCGTCGCGTCGATGCGGACGTCGCGGGGGTCGACGCCGGCGAGCTCGGCGACGATCGTCAGCGTCGCCGGGTCGCTCGTGCGGAAGCAGTCGACCTCCGGGCGGAATGCGCGCCGCAGCCCGGAGAAGCGCGGCACCTGCCAGAGGTCGGAGAAGAGCTCCTCGATCTCCTCGGACAGGCGCTCCATGTCGCGCCGCCTCGCCATGCGGTGAAGCGTACCCCCGTGTACGGTCCCGGAACCGTGCTGCGCCCGCTCGTCCTCGCGCTGAAGCTCGCGGCGGGAACGCTCGCGTTCGCCGTCTACGTGTGGTTCGAGGCGGTGCGGAACGTCGGCCGCGTGAAGCGCCGCAAGGCGGCGCGGCGTCGCGCTCGCAACGCCTGAACGCCGTCTTTACGGTTTGGAAATACGGCGCGGCTACGGTGCCCGGATGCCCAAGTCCATCGCAGTCCTCGTCTCCGTCGTCGCGGTCGCGCTCGGCGCCGCCGCCCCCGCGCACGCCTCCCAGTTCGCGCGCTACGGAGTCCAGGACGACGGCTGGCTCTACTACGGGCCGGGGACGCTCGAGGAGCGGCTCGACCGGCTCGAGGACCTCGGCGTGGACCTCGTGCGCGTCACCCTCCGCTGGGACGTCGTCGCCCGCACGCGCCCGGCGCGGCCGCGCGACCCCGCGTCGCCCGGGTACGTCTGGGGGGTGAACGACCAGGTGCTCGAGGGGCTCCGGCACCGCCGGATCGCGACCGTCGTGACGCTGCTCGGGACGCCGCGGTGGGCGAACGGGGGCCAGCCGTGGCAGGTGGCGCCGCGGAACGGTGCCGACTTCGGGAATTTCGCCTTCGCCGCGTCGAAGCGCTACTGGTGGGTGCGCGACTGGACGATCTGGAACGAGCCGAACCAGCGCCGGTGGCTGCGGCCGACCACGCCGGCGGTCTACACGCAGCGGCTGCTGAACCCCGCGTACCGGCAGCTGAAGGCGTCGAGCCGCGCGAATCGCGTCGGCGGCGGCGTCACCGCGCCGCGCGGCAACGTGGGCGGCGTCTCCCCCGTCGCCTGGATCCGCGGCATGCGCGCGTCGCGTGCGCTCCTCGACGCGTACGCGCACCACCCGTACCCGCTCCGGCCGAAGGTCGAGACGCCGTGGACGGGCGGCTGCGCGCACTGCCAGACGATCACGATGGCCGACCTCGACCGCCTCGTCCGCGAGGTGCGGCGGAACTTCGGCAACAAGCGGATCTGGCTGACGGAGTACGGCTACCAGACGAACCCGCCCGATCGCGGGCTCGGCGTCGCTCCCGCGCTCGCCGCGCGCTACCTGGCCGAGGCGGCGCACCGCGTGTACGCGGCGCCGTACGTCGACATGCTGATCCACTTCATGGTCCGCGACGACACCGCCGTCGGCGGGTGGCAGAGCGGCTTCTTCACCCCCTCCGGCGCCGCGAAGCCGACGTACCAGGCGTTCCGCTTCCCGCTCGCGCAGGTCTCGCGGACCGGGACGCGCACCGTCCTCTGGGGACAGGTGCGGCCGGGGCCGAACGGGCGGAAGTCGTACCGCCTGCGGATGCGCCGCGGCGGCGGCTGGACGTGGGTCGGCGGCACCCGCACGACCGACGCGCGCGGCGTCTTCCGCGTCGCCGTGAACGCGCCGCGGGGCGCCTCGTTCCAGGTGTACGTCCCGGCCGAGCCGACGTACGGTCCGCAGCTCGCGATCCGCTAGCGGAGCGCCGCGAACAGGACGATCGCGACGGCGATCCCGATCGGGATCAGCGCGAGGCGCATCGTCCGCCACGCCTTCCGCTCCCCCGGCCGCGCGTACGGCTCCGGCACGAACGGGTCGCGCTGCGACGTCGGCTGCCGCGGCAGCTCGTCGTCGCCCTCGAGGACCTGCGGCTCCGGCTGGACCTGGCGCTCGTCGCTCACGGCGAACTTCTTACCGACCCCTTACGGACCCGAAACGGGCTCGCAACAGCGGCCACGTACCGTCGGCCGCAACGACGCGAAAGGAGAGGTGCCACATGCGGACGATCGTGACGCTCGCGGGGCTGTTCACGATGCTCGTGCTCGTCCTCCCCGTCCCCTCGTAGCCTCGGCTCGTTAGCATCGGCGCGGTCGTGGAGCCGCGTCCGACGAAGCTGAAGGGGCTGATCGCCGCGGGCGGCGAGGCGACGCGTCTCCAGGAGCTGACGCGCGTCGCGAACAAGCACCTGCTGCCGGTCGGGAAGTGGCCGATGATCTACTACCCCCTACAGCTGCTCCAGCTCGCGGGCGTCCGCGAGGTGCTGATCGTCACCGGCCAGGGCCACGCGGGGCAGCTGATCGACCTCCTCGGCGACGGGCGGATGAACGAGCGCGGGACGGACACGCCGCTGTTCGACCTGGACCTCACCTACAAGGTCCAGGTGGAGGCGGGCGGGATCGCGCAGGTCGTCGGGATGGCCGAGGGGTTCGCCGCCGGCGACAAGCTGGTCGTCTGCCTCGGCGACAACCTCTTCGAGTACGCCGAGGTGTCGGCGATCCGGTCGTTCGCCGAGGGCGACGCGGGCGCGCTGATCTTCGTCAAGGACGTCCCCGACCCGGAGCGGTTCGGCGTCGTCGTCTACGACGAGGAGGGGCGCGTCGTCGACCTCGTCGAGAAGGCGGGGACGGTCGACCGCCGCTACGAGACCCCGCCGACGAGCGACGCCGTCGTCGGCCTCTACTGCTACGACGCCGGCGTCTACGACATCATCCGCGCCCTCCGCCCGTCCGCGCGCGGCGAGTACGAGATCACCGACGTCAACCGCGCGTACGCCGAGCGGGGGCGCCTCGCCGTCCACCGCGTCAGCGGCTGGTGGCACGACGCGGGCACGCACGAGGCGCTCGCGCAGATCGGCGCGCTCGTCGAGGAGACGGGCGCGAACCGGGTGGCCTGAGTGGCGGTCGACGGCGTGCGCGTGATCCCGCTGCGGCGGTTCGAGGACGAGCGGGGGTGGTTCATGGAGCTCCGCCGCGAGAGCTGGCTCGACCGGCCGTCGCGGCAGACGAACCTGTCGTTCTCGCGGCGCGGCGTGATCCGCGGGCTGCACTACCACGAGCGGGGACAGGACGACCTCTTCGTCTGCATCCGGGGGACGGCGCGCGTCGTCGTCCTCGACCGCACGTCCGGCGAGACGTTCACGCAGGACATCGGTGACGAGAACCCCGTGGCGGTGTACATCCCCGGTCACCACGCCCACGGGTTCGAGGCGCTGACCGACCTGCTGTTCCTCTACCACGTGAGCGAGGAGTACGACGCGGCGGACCCGGACGAGCACACGATCCCGTGGGACGACGAGCGCGTCGCCGGCCTCTGGAGCACCCGATCGCCGATCCTCTCGCACAGGGACCGCGCCGCCGGGTCCTGATCACCGGCGCGGGCGGGCAGCTCGGCCGCGCGCTCGCCGAGGCATTCGCCGGCGACGAGGTGGTCGCGCTGACGCGCGACGCCTGGGACGTGACGACGCCGCTCGCCGCGGAGGAGCGGCCCGACCTCGTCCTCCACGCGGCGGCCTGGACGGACGTGGACGGCGCCGAGGCGGATCCACAGGGCGCCGCCGCCGTCAACGTCGGCGGCACCGCGAACGCCGCGGCGCTCGGCGCTCCCCTCGTCTACTTCTCCAGCGACTACGTCTTCGACGGCCGCAAGCGCGAGCCGTACCTCGAGAGCGACGGGGCGAACCCGCAGTCGGCGTACGGGCGGACGAAGCTGCACGGCGAGGCCGCCGCGGGCGAGCACGCGTGGATCGTCCGCACGTCCTGGCTCTTCGGCCCGACCGGCCACAACTTCGTGCGGACGATGCTGCGCCTCGGCTCCGAGCGCGACGAGGTCGCGGTCGTCGCCGACCAGCGCGGCTGCCCGACGTACGTCGGGCACCTCGCGGAGGCGGTGCGCGAGCTCGTGGAGCTCCCGACCGGCGTGTGGCACGTCGCCGCCGACGGCGAGTGCACGTGGGCGGAGTTCGCCGCGGCGATCTTCGAGGAGGCGGGGCTCGCCTGCCGCGTACGCCCGATCTCGACGGAGGAGCTGGGGCGGCCGGCGCCGCGGCCCGCCTACTCGGTGCTCCGCAGCGGGCGCGACGGCGCCCCGCGCCTGCCCCACTGGCGCGAGGGGTTGCGCGCCTGCCTCGAGCGTCTCCGGTAGGCGCGTTTCGGTCGCGGCCCGCCGGGCACGGGAGAGGACGATGTTGTGGATCGTCCTCATCATCCTCCTGATCGCGATCTTCGGGATCGGCACGCTGCTCGAGGCGACGCTGTGGGTGCTCCTGATCATCGCGGCGATCGTCGTCGTGGGCGCGCTGCTGGGCGGTCGCGCGCTCAGCCGCCGCGTCTGACCGGCGCGCGGGGCGCCGCTGCGGAGTGGCGTCGTACAGGTTCCTGACGGCGTGGCTCCTCGACGCGCCGCCCGAAGCAGTGTGGGCGGCGCTGCACGACCCGGAGCGGTGGCCCGAGTGGTGGCCCGGGGTGGAACTCGTGGAGCTCCTGGACGCCGGCGACGAGAACGGCGTGGGCAGCGTCTTCCGCAACCGTTGGCGCAGCGTGCTCCCGTACACGGTCGAGTTCGTCGCGCGGACGACGCGTGTCGAGCCGCCGCACCTGATCGAGCTCGCGGCCACGGGAGAGTTCGAGGGGGAGGGGCGCTGGCGGCTGTTCGCCGGTCCGCCCGTCGCCGTCACCTACGAGTGGAACGTGCGCACGACGCCACGCTGGATGAACGCGGTCGCTCCGGTCGCGCGTCCGGTGCTCGCGTGGAACCACGACGTGCTCATGCGGCGCGGCGGCGAGGGGCTCGCGCGGTGGCTGGGCGCGCCCCTCCTGGCCCGAAGCTAGGCTTCCCGGCGTGCGCGTGCTGGTCACCGGGGGCGCCGGCTTCATCGGCTCCCACTTCGTCAGGCGCCTCGTCCGCGCGGGCGAGGACGTCGTCGTCTTCGACAAGCTCACGTACTCCGGGAACCGCGCGAATCTCGAGGACGTGGAGCACGAGTTCGCCCACGGCGACATCTGCGACGCGGACGCGGTCGCGGAGGCGGCGGCGGGCTGCGACGCGATCGTCAACTTCGCGGCGGAGACGCACGTCGACCGCTCGATCCTCGGGCCCGCGGAGTTCATCGCGACGGACGTGCTGGGGACGCAGGTGCTGCTCGACTGGGCCCGCCACGCGGGGGTCCGCATGGTCCAGGTCTCGACGGACGAGGTCTACGGCGACCTCGAGGCCGGCGGGCGCTCGCGCGAGGACGACCCGCTGCGGCCGTCGAGCCCGTACTCGGCGTCGAAGGCGGGCGGCGACCTCCAGGTGCTCGCCTACGTCCGCACCTACGGCGTCGACGCGTGCATCACGCGCGGGGCGAACACGTACGGGCCGAACCAGTACCCCGAGAAGCTGATCCCGCTGTTCGTGACGAACGCGCTCGACGGCGAGCCGCTGCCGGTCTACGGCGACGGCAGGCAGGTGCGGGAGTGGCTCTACGTCGACGACCACTGCGCCGGCGTCGAGCGCGTGCTCCGCGACGGCCGCGCAGGCGAGATCTACAACGTCGGCGGCGACGAGCGGGAGAACCTCGAGATCACGCGGCGGATCCTCGAGCTGACCGGCGCGGACGAGTCGCTCGTCCGGCACGTCGCGGACCGCCCGGGACACGACCGCCGGTACGCGCTCGACGACTCGAAGCTGCGCGCGCTCGGCTGGGAGCCGTCGCGCCGCCTCGAGGACGGCCTCGCCGAGACGGTCGAGTGGTACCGCGCGAACCGCGCGTGGTGGGAGCCGCTGAAGTCCGGCGAGTACCGCGCGTACTACGAGCAGCAGTACGCCGACCGGCTCCACGCGTAGCGCCGGACGCGCCGCGTCAGCACTGCTCCCGCGCCTGCGCGCGGGCGCGGTCGATCTCGGTGCGGCGGCCCTGGATCTGCTCCGACCGGTTCAGCATGTCCACGACGCCGTCGCAGCGGCCGAGCTGGAGCCGCGTGTACGCGAGGTTGTAGAGCGCGTACGCCTCGGTGAGGCTGCCGGTGCCCGACAGCTTCGCCACTGCCTCCTCGAGCAGCGGCAGCGCGCCGGCGTAGTCGCCCGCCTGCATCCGCGCGAAGCCGCGGTCGTTGAGCTGGGCGCCGCTCGCGCCGCTCGCCGGCTGCTCCGGCGGCGGCGCCTCCTGCTCCTCCGGCGGCGGCTGCTCCTCGGGCGGCGGCGGGGGAGCCGCGGGAGCCTCGGCGGTCACGGTCTCGCGGATCGTCGTCCCCGGCAGCGTCTCCTGCACCGTCGTCACGACGGTCTCCGGCGCCGGTGGCGCCGGCTCCTGCTCCTGCGCCTCCTCGCCCCCGCCGCTCGACAGCAGCGCCGCGACCGCCGCGCCGCCGATCCCCAGCGCGAGGGCCGCGGCGAGCAGCAGCGGGAGGAGCCGGCTCCGGCGCGCGCGCTGCGGCGCCGCGACGGGAGCCGCGGGTGCCGGCGCGGCGGCGGGCGCGACGATCCGCGTCTGCCCCGCCGCCTCGTCGAACGCGCGCCGCAGCGCCAGGACGATCTCCGAGCAGGAGCCGTAGCGGTCGACCGGGTCCTTCGCGAGCGCGCAGGCGAACACGTCGTCGAGGTCGGGCGGGAGGTCCGGTCGCACCTCGGTCGCCGCGGGGATCGGCGCGTTCACGTGCGCCGTCGCCTCGACCGTCGGGTTCTCGTGCTCGTAGGGACGGCGGCCGGTGAGCAGCTCGAACGCGACGACCGAGAACGCGTAGCGGTCGCTGGCGGGCCCCGCGCGCTCGCCCTTCGCCTGCTCCGGCGCGAGGTAGCCGGCGGTGCCGAGGACGGTGCCGGGGCGGGTGAAGGAGTCGAGGCCCGCTGCGCTGGCGATCCCGAAGTCGGCCACGTGGACGTCGCCCGACCGGTCGAGCAGGAGGTTCGCGGGCTTCACGTCGCGGTGGACGATTCCGGCGGCGTGCGCCGCGTCGAGCGCGCTCGCGGCCTGCGCCAGCCACTCGAGCGCGCGTCCGGGCGGCTGCGCTCCGTCGCGCCGCACGACGTCCTCGAGCGACCCACCCGGCATGAACTCCATGACGATGAAGGGACGCCCGCGCTCCTCGCCGACGTCGTAGATCGTGACGATGTTCGGCTCGCTGGACAGGCGCGCCGCCGCGAGCGCCTCGCGCGTGAACCTCGCGCGCACCGCCTCGTCGTCGGCGTAGCGCTCGGCGAGCACCTTCACCGCCACGGTGCGGCCGAGTACCGAGTCCTCGGCGCGGAAGATCTCGCCCATGCCGCCGCGGCCGATGCGGCGGGGCTCGCGGTACCGCGCGGGCAGGATGTCGTTCTCGACGCGCACGTCCTCCCATCCGAAACGTGCAGGCGCCGTCGCCGGGTACGCCCGTGGCGCGTCAAGGTTGCGTTAAGAACGCCGAAGAGCGTGACGGAGTGCGCTAGCCTCGCCGCGGGGTCCCGCCGATGCTCCGCGCCACAGTCGTCGCCGTCACGCTCTCGCTGCTCGCGGCGGCGCTCGAGGCCGCGCCCGCCCACGCCGCCGCGGCTCCGCGGGTCGCGCCGGCCCCGGTCTACGCCGTCAGCGGCCGCGGCTTCGGCCACGGCGTCGGGATGAGCCAGTACGGCGCGCTCGGGCTCGCGCTCGCCGGTGCCGACTACACCTCCATCCTCGCGCACTACTACCCCGGCACCGAGATCGGCCGCGCGCCGCTCGCGCACGTCCGCGTCCTGCTCGCCGACGCCCGCTCGAGCGTCACGGTCGCGTCGGCGTCGGCGTTCCTCATCCGCGCCGCCGGCGGGCGGACGCACGACGTCCCGGCGGGCGTGCACGTGCTCGGCACGCCGCTGCGCGTGAGGACAGCCGCCGGGACCGCTGCGCTGCGGCCGCCACTCGCGCTCACCGCCGGCGCCGAGCCGCTCCGGTTGGACGGTCGCCGCTACCGCGGGTCGCTCGAGGTCGCCTCGGTCGCGGGTCGGCTGCGCGTCGTGAACGTCGTCGGCCTCGAGCAGTACCTCTTCGGGGTCGTCCCGCGGGAGGTGCCGCACTCGTGGCACGGCGAGGCGCTGAAGGCGCAGGCGGTGGCCGCGCGGTCGTACGCGCTCGCGGTGCGCAAGCGCGGCGGCGGGTTCGACCACTACGCCGACCAGCGGAGCCAGGTCTACGGCGGGATGGACGGGGAGCAGCCGGCGACGACGGCGGCGGTGCTCGCGACGGCGGAGCAGGTGCTGCTCCATGCCGGGCGCGTCGCGACCACGTACTTCTACTCCACGAGCGGCGGCCGGACGGCGGACGTGCGCGACGTCTGGGGCGGCTCGGCGGTCCCGTACCTCGTCTCCGTCGACGACCCGACCGACGCGATCTCGCCACACCACGCGTGGGGGCCGATCGCGGTGCCCGCGGCGCGCCTGGCGACGATCCTCGGCGCCCGCGGCACGCTCGCCGACGTGCGGGTCGTGGCCGCGCCGTCCGGCCGGGTCTCGCGCGTCGTCGGCGTCGGCACCGCCGGCCGCGGCTCCGTCACCGGCGCCGCGGTGCGGACCGCGCTCGGCCTGCGGTCGACCTGGTTCCAGGTCGGCGTCCTCGCGCTCGACCTCCCGGCTCGCGCCTCGGTCGTCTTCGGCGACCAGGTCGAGCTGACGGGGAGAGCGCGCGACCTCGCCGGCGCGCGGGTCGAGCAGCGCGCGCGCGGCGGCGCCTGGACCCCGGTCGCCGCCGTCGCACCGGCGGCGGGCGGCACCTTCTCGCTCGCCGTGCGTCCGGTCGCCGCGACGGAGTACCGGCTGGCGGCGGGCCGGCTCCGCACCGCGTCGGTCGCGCTCTCGGTCTCGCCGCTCGTGACGCTCGCGACGCCGACGGATCCGACGCGGCTGTCGGGCTCCGTGCGGCCGCTCGCGCTCGCCGGCGCGACTGCCGCGATCGAGCGCCGCGAGGGAGCGGGCTGGCGCCGCGTCGCCTCGGCGCGCGTCGAGGCCGACGGGTCGTTCTCGGCGCCCGTCGCGCTCGCGCCCGGGCGCTACCGCGCGACCGTCGCGGCGGCACGCGGCCTCCTCGCCGGCGTCTCGGCGCCGCTCGACGTGGTCGCGCCGTGACGCGAGCCGGCGTCGTCGCGGCGCTCGCCGCGCTCGCCGCCGCGGCTCCCGCGGATGCGGCGCGCTGGGCGGTGGGGCTCGGGCCCGGCGCGCGCCCGGAGGCCGTCGCGTTCCGGATCACCGCCGCCACCGGCAGCGCCGTCGAGCGGCGGCTGAAGCCGCTCGGCGCGCTCGTCGTCGAGGCGCCGTCGGCGGACCGGCTGGCGCGGATCCCCGGCGTCGCCTGGGTGGAGCGCGTCGACGTGCGGCGGCCGGCATTCGTCCCGGCCGATCCGCTGCACACGCGGCAGTGGTACCTCGGGCAGGTGCGCGCGTTCGACGCGTGGGCGGAGCCGCCGCCGTTCGCCGGCCCGCTCGTCGCTGTGATCGACTCCGGGATCGACGCGGAGCACCCCGAGTTCGTTGGGCGCATCCGCGCCTACCGCAGCTTCGTCGGCGGTCGGGCGCTCACCGACCAGGACGGCCACGGCACCTTCGTCGCGGGCATCGTCGGCGCCCGCCACAACGGGCTCGGGATCGCCGGCATCGCGTTCGGGTCGGAGCTCGTCGTCGCGAAGGTCGTCGGCGCCGACGGCCGGATCTCCGTCGAGGCCGAGGCCGCCGCGATCCGCTGGGCGGTCGACGCGGGCGCGCGCGTCCTCAACCTGAGCCTCGGCGGGATCCGAGACCCGCTCAACCCCACGCGCGACACCTACTCGCAGCTCGAGGCCGCGGCGGTCGACTACGCCGTGCGCCGCGGAGTCGTCGTCGTCGCCGCGGTCGGGAACGCCGACCAGGCCCCGGCGCGGCCGTGGCGCTTCGCCAACTATCCGGCGGCGCTCCCGCACGTCGTCGGCGTCAGCGCCCTCGGCCGCGACGGCTCGGTGCCGTCGTTCTCCCACCGCGATGCGATCCACAACGACCTCGCGGCGCCGGGGCAGGAGATCTACTCGACGCTGCCGCGGGCGCTCACCGCCGCCCGCCCCGCCTGCGTGAACCAGGGCTACTCCGACTGCGCCGGGGAGGACTGGCGGCGCGCCGAGGGTACGTCGTTCGCCGCGCCGCAGGTCGCCGGCGCCGCGGCGCTGCTCCTCTCGGTGCGCCCGGACCTCCGTCCGGAGCAGGTCACGCACCTGCTGACGCGGACGGCCGTCGACGCGAACGCGAGCACCGGCTGCCGGCAGTGCCCGCTCCAGCGGGACGCCCTCAGCGGCTGGGGCCGGCTCGACATCGCCGCGGCGGTGACGCAGGCGACGCAGGGGTCGCTCCCGCCGCCCGACGCGCTCGAGCCGAACGACGACGCCGGCACGCGCGCCGCGACGATCTGGGGGCCGCGCGGCCGGACGATCGAGGCGACGCTCGACTTCTGGGACGACCAGACGGACGTCTACCGGATCATGCTGCGGCCGGGGCAGCGCCTCGACGCACGGCTCGCCGGCGCGCCGCCGGGGACGCGGCTCTTCCTCTGGCGGCCGGGGACGAAGCAGGTCGAGGGGCTGTCGCTCGGCCTTCAGCGGATGCGCGTCGCGCAGTCGGTCCGCGCCCCCGGCGGCGAGCGGCTCGCGTACCGGGCGCCGACGGGCCGCGCCGGCGGCGGGTGGTACTTCCTCCAGGCGAAGATCACCGGCCCCGGGTACGGCCGCTACGCGCTGACGTTCGCGAAGCGGTAGGCGCCGCGGGGCGTCTTAGCCGCTCTCGAGCAGCTCGTCCTCGCGGACGTCGCGCAGGTACCGCGCCGGGTTGCCGACGACGACGTGGCGCGGCGGCACGTCCTTCGTCACCACCGCGCCCGCGCCGACGATCGCCTGCTCCCCGATCTCCACGCCCGGGAGCAGCACCGCGCCGCCGCCGACGCGCGCACCGCGGCGGATCGTCGGCCCCGCGAGCACCTTGTCGCCGCGCCGGAGCCCCATCAGGTTGTCGTTCGTCGTCACGACGCACGGTGCGATGAACGCGTGCTCCTCGACGACCGTGTACGCGGTGACGTACGCGTCCGCCTGGATGCGCGTCCACGCGCCGACCGTCGTGTCGTTCTCGACGACCGAGCCGCGGCCGAGGACGACGTCGTCGCCGAGCTCGACCCGCTCCCGCACGAGCGCCTGGTCGCCGACGATCACGCGCGCGCCGAGGCGCGCGCCCGCGAACACGATCGCGCCGGCGGAGACGACCGTCCCGCGCCCCAGCTCGGCCGGGGGCAGCGGCTCGCCGCGCGCGGCCGTCGAGCGCGGCGACAGCGTCGGCTGCTTGCCGACGATCGCGCCCTCGAGGATGCGGCACCCGTCGCCGAGGACGGTGCCGGGATAGACGATCGCCGTCTCGTGGACGTCGCTCACGCGCCGACCGCGGCGGGCGCGAGCGAGTGCTGCAGCTGCTCGAGCGCGCGCACGACGGCGAGCCCGTCGCGCGCCTCCCGGTGGTCGCCGGGGCCGCGCACGACGAGGTCGAGGAAGTGCAGGCACTCCAGCTTCAGCGGCTCGTCGTTCGGGATCTTCGGGCTGAAGATGTCGCCGGTCCGCGTCCGCCACTCGCCGTACGACCCGACCGGCTGCTCGGGCGCCTTCTCGTAGATCGTCACCTTGCGCTCGAGCTCCATGTCGTCGAAGACGACCATCTTCTCCTTCCCGACGACCGTCAGCTTGCGCATCTTGTGCGGGTCGAGCCACGAGAGGTGCATGTGCGCGATCTTCCCCGAGGGGAAGCGGAGGTAGCAGAAGACGACGTCCTCGACCCCGGGGTTCAGGAACGCGTTGCCGTGCGCCCACACCTCCACCGGCTCCTCGCCCACGAGCCAGAGGATCACCGAGAGGTCGTGGACGCCGAGCGACCAGAGCGCGTTCTCGTCCTTGCGGATGATCCCGAGGTTCTGCCGGTTCCCGTAGACGCAGAGGACGTCGCCAAGCTCACCCGAGTCGACGAGCTCCTTCATCTTGCGGACACCGGGGTGGTACAGCAGCAGGTGGCCCGGCATGAGGACGAGGTCGCGCTCGCTCGCGAGCGCGCACATCTCCTCCATCTCGCGCGCGCGCATCGCCGGCGGCTTCTCGACGAAGACGTGCTTGCCGGCCTCGAGCGCGCGCATCGCGAGCTCGTAGTGCGTCGGCACGGGGGTCGCGACGACGACGGCGTCGACGTCGGGGTCGGCGAGCACCTCGTCGAAGTCGTCGGTGACGCGCGCGGCGGGGTAGCGCGGCTCGAACCGCGCGCGCAGCTCCGGCGAGACGTCGCAGAGCCAGCGGAGGTCGGCGAGCTCGTCGAAGTTGCGGACGAGGTTCTTTCCCCAGTGGCCGAGTCCGGCGACCGCGATGCGTGGCGGGCTGGCGCTCATGCGGTCGAGAGCGTACCGAGGCACTCGGCGATGCGGACGGCCGCGTGCCCGTCCCCGTACAGCTGCGGCCGCTCGTGCGGTATCGCGGCGTGCTCGACGGCGGCAGCGAGGCGCTCCGGGTCGTCGTCGACGAGGACGTTCGCGCCGACCTCGACCGTGTCGACCCACTCGGTCGACGGCCGCGGCGTCACGCACGGCACGCCGTACCAGTACGCCTCCTTCTGCAGCCCGCCCGAGTCGGTGACGATCACGCGCGCCTGCGACGCGAGCGCCGCAAGGTCGAGATAGCCGAGCGGCTCGATCGCGCGGACGCGCGGTCCGAGTGCGAGGCCGTGCGCGGCGAGTGCGGCCTGCGTGCGGGGGTGGAGCGGCGCCACCACCGGCTCCGCCACGCGGCCCAGTCCGTCCGCGATGCGGCCGAGACGCGGCTCCTCCGTGTTCGCCTCCCGGTGGATCGTCGCCAGGACGTACGCCCGCGGCTCGAGTCCCAGCCGCTCGAGGATGTCCGAGCGGCGGCGCGCGATCGGCGCGAGCCGGAAGCACGCGTCGGCCATGACGTCGCCGACGACCTCGATCCGCCCGCCCACCCGTTCCGCCTCGAGCGTGCGCCGCGACCGCTCGTCGGGGCAGAGGAGGAGCTCGGCGACGCGGTCGACGGCGATGCGGTTCCGCTCCTCGGGCATCGAGAGGTCGCCGCTGCGGAGTCCGGCCTCGACGTGCACGAGCGGGACTCCCTGTGCGACGGCCGCCTCCGCGCCCGCGAGCGTCGAGTTCGTGTCGCCGTAGACGAGCACCGCGTCCGGGCGCTCGCGCGCGACCGCGGCGGCGATCGCGGGTCGCATCAGCTCCGGGTCGGACGAGCGGAGGTCGAGCGCGTACGCCGGCTCCGGCAGGGCGAGCTCCTCGTAGAACACCTGCGAGAGCGCGCGGTCGTAGTGCTGGCCGGTGTGCACGACGACCTCCTCGATCCCGCGGTCGCGCAGCGCCAGCGCCAGCGGCGCCGACTTCACGAACTGCGGCCGGTTCCCGACCACGGACAGGATTCGCATCGCGGCTACACTACGGCCCGCGGCAGGGTCGTTCCGTCCGGACGCCTGCGCGCGGGCCGTTAGCTCAGTTGGTAGAGCAGGGGACTCTTAATCCCAAGGTCGAAGGTTCGAATCCTTCACGGCCCATTCGCCCGCGCCCGGCCGGCACGGGTGCTGTAACGCTCGCGCGCCGGATCGAGGCCGGCTGCGGCTGGGCGAACGGCCCGCACCGCTGACGCGTCGCGCCGGCGCCGCAGTTGCGCGGCGGAGGGCGGCGTCTACGATTCGCCCGACGCCGCTGCATCGGGCCGGCGGAGACAGGAGGCGGGGGTGACGGAGATCGACGTCGCGGCAGGAACCGGCACGGACGATCTGCTGTTCCAGAAGAGCCTCCTCGAGGCGCAGACGGAGGCGTCCGTCGACGGGATCCTCGTCGTCTCGCCCGAGGGACGGATCCTCTCCTTCAACCGTCGCTTCGTCGAGCTCTGGGAGATCCCCGACGACGTGATCGCGTCGCGCTCTGACGAAGCCGCGGTCGCCGCCGTCCGCAGCCGCCTGCTCGACCCGGACGCGTTCGTCGCCCGCGTCGCGTACCTCTACGAGCATCCCGACGAGGAGAGCCGCGACGTCCTGGAGCTCGTCGACGGCCGCGTGATCGAGCGCCACAGCGCGCCCGTGCGGGACGCCGACGGCACGCGCTACGGGCGCGTCTGGTTCTTCCGCGACGTCACCGAACGCGTCCGCTCCGGCGAGGAGCTGCGCGCGCGCGTCGAGGAGCTCGACACGCTCTACCGGATGGCCGCGGCCGTCGTCGGCGCCGACTCGCTCGAGTCCGTGCTGGAGGAGGCGCTCGACACGCTCACGGCGGCGTTCGGAACGGACCGCGCGTCCGTCCTGCTCGCGGACGACGACGGCGTGATGCGGTTCCGCGCCTGGCGCGGCCTCTCCGACGAGTACCGCGCGGCCGCGGAGGGGCACTCGCCGTGGCCGGCCGACGCCGAGGATCCGCAGCCCGTGCTCGTCCCGGACGTCGAGGAGGACGAGGAGCTCGCGCCGTTCCGCCACGTGATCCTCGGCGAGGGGATCCGCGCGCTCGCGTTCATCCCGCTCGTCCACCGGCGGCGGCTGCTCGGGAAGTTCATGGTCTACCGGCCGGACCGCCACGACTTCGACGAGCGCGAGCTCCGCGTCGCGCAGGCGATCGCGAGCCACATCGCCGAGGTGGCGGAGCGAGCGCGGGCGGAGGCGAGGCTCCGCGAGTCGCGCGACCAGCTCGAGGTCATCCTCCGCGCCGCCGCCGACGGGATCACCGTCCAGGACCCGCAGGGGCGGCTCGTGTACGCGAACGACGCCGCCGCACGACTGATCGGGTTCGGCTCGGCGGGCGAGCTCCTGTCGACGCCGCTCCCGGAGGTGATGAGCCGCTTCGAGCTGCTCGACGCGGACCGCCGCCCGCTCGACCTCGAGCGACTGCCGGGCCGTCGCGCGCTCGCGCGCGGCGAGGAGGCGGCGGAGCTCGTCTGCTACCGGGTCAGGGAGACCGGCGAGGAGCGCTGGTCGTACGTGCGCGCGACGCCGGTGGTCGGCCCCGACGGCGAGGTGCAGTTCGCCGTCAACGCCTTCCAGGACGTGACCGCCGCGCACCGGGCGGAGGAGCGGAGCAGCTTCCTCGCGCGGGCCGGCGTCATCCTCTCCTCCTCGCTCGACTACGAGGCGACGCTGCGGACGGTGGCGAGCCTCGCGGTGCCGCAGGTCGCGGACTGGTGCATCGCGTACATCCAGGAGGACGACCGTTCGATCCGGCGGATCGCGCTCGAGCACGCCGGTAACCTCGCCGACCGCGTCGCCGCGATCCTCGAGCGCCACCCGCTCATCCCGGACGCGGACGACGGCGTCCCGCTCGTGATCCGGACGGGGGAGCCGGCGCTCGTCCCCGACATGAACCTGCTGAGCCTGAGCTCCGACGTCGCCGATCCGCGGCGACTGGCCGAGGAGCTGTCGTTCCTCGACATGTGCTCGTACATGTGCGTACCGCTGACGGCGCGCGGCCGGACGTTCGGCGCGATCTCGCTGCTGTCGGGCGAGTCGGGCCGCCGTTTCGGGCCGAGCGACCTCGACCTCGCGGAGGAGCTCGCGCGGCGCGCCGGCCTCGCGATCGACAACGCGCGCCTCTACGGCGAGGCGCAGGCGGCCGCGCGTGCGATGCAGGAGTCGTACGCGCTCCTCGACTCCGTCCTCGCCTCGGCGCCGGTGGGGATCGGGTTCTGGGACACCGACCTCCGCTACGTCCGCGTCAACGACGCGCTCGCGCAGATCAACGGCCTTCCGGCGGAGGAGCACCCCGGGAGGACGCTCGCGGAGGTCGTTCCTGCGCTCGCGCCGCAGCTCGAGCCGATCTACCGCCAGGTGCTCGAGAGCGGCGAGCCGTTCATCCACCACGAGGCGACCGGCGAGGTGCCGAGCGCGCCGGGGGACGAGCGCCACTGGCTGACGAGCTACTACCCCGTCAGGACCGCGGACGGCGAGATCCACGGGCTCGGCGCCGTCATCCTCGAGGTCACGGATCGCCGGCGCGCCGAGCAGGAGCGGGCGCGCCGCGTTCGGCAGCAGGCGGTCGTCGCCGAGCTCGGGCAGGCGGCGCTCGAGGGACGCGCGCTGACGGAGCTCATGCAGGACGCGGTGGAGCGGCTCGCGGAGACGCTCGGCGTCGAGTACGCGAAGGTGCTCGAGCTGCTGCCGGGCGGCCGCGAGCTGCGGCTGCGTGCCGGGGTCGGGTGGCGCGACGGCCTCGTGGGCGCCGCGACGGTCTCGGCGGGGACGGAGTCGCAGGCCGGCTTCACGCTCATGGCGCAGGAGCCGGTCGTCGTGGAGGACCTCGCGGCGGAGACGCGCTTCGCGGGCCCGCCCCTCCTCCACGAGCACGGCGTCGTCAGCGGGATGAGCGTCGTCGTCGGCGACCGCGCCGACGCGTACGGCGTGCTCGGTGTGCATACGGCCCGGCGGCGGTCGTTCACGGACGACGACGTCACGTACCTGCAGGCGGTCGCCAACGTGCTCGCGACCGCGGTCGCCCGTGAGCGGGGCGAGGCGCAGCGCGCGAACCTCCTCGCCGCCGAGCAGGCGGCGCGCGCGGCGGCGGAGGCGGCGCGCGAGCGGCTCGCCTTCCTGGCGGACGCGAGCCGCGTGCTGTCGGCGTCGCTCGACTACGAGACGACGCTCGAGAACGTCGCGCAGCTCGCCGGCCGCACGTACGCGGACTGGGCGGTCGTGTACCTCGTCGACGAGGCGACGGGCGGCATCAGGCAGATCCGCGGGAGCCACCGCGACCCCGCGAAGGACGCCGCCGTACGCGACGTGATCGAGCGATACCCGCCGAGCCCGGTTCCGGGGACGCCGCTCCACGCCGCCCTCGAGGAGGGACGATCGACGGTGCTCCCGGCGATCGACGAGGAGCTGCTGCGGCGCGCGACCGCCGACGAGGAGCACTTCCGCCTGGTCCGCGACCTCGGCTTCACCTCGGCGATGGTCGCGCCGATCCAGATCGCCGGGTCCGTCATCGGCGCGATCGCGTTCGCGCGCGCCGGCGGCGAGGCGTACGGCGAGCTCGATCTCGAGACCGCGGAGGAGCTCGCGCGCCGCGCCGGCCTCGCGATCGAGAACGCGCGCCTCTACCAGGCGGCCAAGTACCAGAGCGAGCTGACGCGGACGATCGCCGACAACGCCGCGTCGGCGCTCTTCATGATGGACGCTCGCGGTCGGCCGACGTACATGAACCCCGCGGCGGAGGCGATGACGGGCTACTCGCTCGACGAGATCCGGCACGCGCCGTTGCACGAGGCGATCCACCACACGCACCCCGACGGCACGCCGTATCCGATCGAGGACTGCCCGATCGACAGCGCGCTTCCCCGCCAGCGGACGCTGCGGCCGTACGAGGACGTGTTCGTCCGGAAGGACGGGACGTTCTTCCCCGTGCTCACGTCGGCGAGCCCGATCATCAGCGACGGCGACCCGGTCGGAACCGTGATCGAGGTGCGCGACATCACCGAGGAGAAGCGGGCGGAGCGCGAGCGCGCCGAGCTGCTCGCGCGCGAGCAGGAGGCGCGGCGGGAGGCGGAGGCGCGCGCGCAGGCCAGCAACGCGCTCCAGTTCGTCGGCGACGGCGTCTTCCTGCTCGACCGCGCGGGCGTCGTCCGGCTCTGGAATCCCGCGGCGGAGGCGATCACCGGGCTGCGGGCGCCGGCCGTGGAGGGGCGCCTCGCCGACCACGCGATCCCCGGCTGGGCGGAGCTCGCGTCTCGCGTCCCGATCGTGAGCGCCGACGCCGCGACGCCCGCGCGGCCGGAGACGCTCCCGATCGAGATCGGCGGGCGCGAGATCTGGCTCTCGATCTCGGGCGTCGGGTTCGACGAGGGGACGGTGTTCGCGTTCCGCGACGTCACCGAGGAGCGCGGGGTCGAGAAGCTGAAGAGCGACTTCGTCTCCACGGTCTCGCACGAGCTGCGGACGCCGCTGGCGGCGATCTACGGCGCCGCGTTGACGCTGCGACGGCCGGACTTCGGCCGCGAGGCGTCGCAGCAGGAGCCGCTGCTGGACGTCATCGCCAGCGAATCGCAGCGGCTCGCGCGGATCGTCAACGACATCCTCTGGACGAGCCGCATCGAGAGCGGCGGCCTCCAGGTCACGATCGAGGAGTGCGACGGCGCCGCGCTGGCGGCGGGCGTCGTGCAGTCCGCGCTGCTGCACGTCCCGCCGAACGTGACGCTCGAGCTCGCCGTCCCGGACGAGCCCGTGCGCGTCGCGGCCGACCCCGACAAGGTGCGGCAGGTGCTCGCGAACATGCTCGAGAACGCGATCAAGTACTCGCCGGACGGCGGGCGCGTCGAGCTCCGCGTCGAGCGTCACGGCTCGAGCGTGCGCTTCAGCGTCAGTGACGAGGGGCTCGGCATCCCGCCGGTCGAGCAGGCGCGGATCTTCGAGAAGTTCTACCGCCTCGACCCCGGCCTCACCCGCGGCGTCGGCGGCACGGGCCTCGGCCTGTACATCTGCCGCCAGCTCGTCGAACGCATGGGCGGCCGGATCTGGGTCGAGTCCGACGGCCGCAGCGGCTCCACGTTCGCGGTCGACCTTCCCGGCGCGTAGCTTCGCCGGAAGCGCTTCGCGCTTCCGGCGACTTCGGCCGCGCTCGCGTGGGTCGGGGGTTCTGTGGGCTGCGGCAGGAGCGCGGTCCTGCCGCAGCCTGGCCGCGGCCGCTGCGCGTGGGTGGGCTGGCACACCGGGCGCCGGCTGCCTGACGCCACGCGCGGTGCGAGGCCGGGCGGCGTGCGCTACCGCGCATGCCGCCCGGGGAGGGGCGCGCAGTCGCCGGAAGCCTTCGTCTTCCGGCTCCTAACCGCGCTGGGCCGTGCGGGTGGCCAGCGGGTCGGCGAGCTCCGCGGATGCGCCGCACGGGACCAGGCCGGGCGGGACGGGACCCGTCCCGGCACCGGACGGCGCCGCCAACCCTCGACCACCCTCAAGCGGGTCTGACCCCGGGGTGCCCGGATGCGTGGCGCTAGACCGGTCCGGGCGGGATAGGACCCCTCCCCGGCACCAGGCGGCGCCGGCAACCCTCGACGACCCTCAAGCGGGTCTGACCCGGGGTGCCCGGTTCGGCCGCGTCCCAGCGGCGTCGGCCCGGCAAACCTCAACCACCCTCAACGGTGTCTGGCACCGTTTGGAGGGTTCTGCCATGTCGCAGCGGCGTCGGCCGGGCGGGATAACAGCGGCGAAGCCGCGTATCCCGCCCGGCGCGAAGCGCCCCGCGGTCGCCAGCGTGTCCCGGCCCGGAGCGCATGCGCCGAAGGCGCACGCGCGGAGGGAAGCACGACGGCCCCGGTCCACCCACGCCGAGCGAGCCCGGCCTGGCGCGGGCACGACCGCGCTCGTGCCCGCGCCCACACCACCGCCGAACCCACGCGCAGCGGCGAAGGAGGGGGCCCGTGGGGGAACGATCGGTTCCCCCACGACGGGCGAAGGAGGGGGCCCGTGGGGGAACCATGGGTTCCCCCACGTCCACGCTGATAGGGTCGCGGCGGCGTGCGCAGGGGAGCGATCGGAATGCTCGTGCTGATCGGCGCGGTCGTCGGGGTGCTCACGGCCGTCGTCGCGGCGTTCGTCCCGTGGCTGCCGGAGCAGGCGTCGGTGCAGCGGGAGCGGATCGACTTCGTCTTCTGGCTGACGACGTGGATCTGCGTCGGCATCTTCGCGCTCGTCTCCGCGGTGCTGATCTACTCGGTCGTGAAGTTCCGGGCGCGTCCGGACGACGACTCGGACGGCGCGCCGATCCACGGCCACACCGGCCTCGAGATCGTCTGGACGGCGATCCCGACCGTCCTCGTCGTCGTCATCGGCGTCGCGAGCGCGATCGTCCTCTGGCAGAACGACCGCGCGGCCGGCGACGCGCTCGTCGTGCGCGTGACTGGCCAGCAGTTCGCCTGGACGTTCGAGTATCCGGACGGGACGACGTCCGGCAGGCTCGGCCTTCCCGTCAATCGCGACGTCGTCCTCGACCTCGGCGCGCGCGAGGTCATCCACTCGTTCTGGGTTGCGGAGTTCGGGCAGAAGCAGGACGCGGTCCCTGGGATCCGGACGCGCCTCGTGATCACGCCGAAGAAGGTCGGCACCTACGACGTGATCTGCACCGAGCTGTGCGGCCCGGGGCATGCGCTCATGCGGAGCTTCGCCGTCGTCATGGAGCCGGATGACTTCGAGTCGTGGCTCGAGGACGAGGCCGAGCGGCAGGCGGGCGGAGCGTGACGCAGCACCTCCGCGGCCACGCGGACCGCCTCGTGCAAACTCTGGGGCGGCGATGACCGAGACGGCGATCGCGACGGAGCACCACCACCACCCGAGCCCGCCGCCGCGGCCGACCGGCTTCCGCATGCTGCTCGCGCCCGGATGGCTGCGCGCGCTGTGGATGGCGCCGCTCTTCGCGGCGATCGGCGCCGGGCTCGTCGTCGGCCTCCGCGCGCTCGCGGGCTGGGACCCGGTCTGGTCCGAGCTCCACGTCCTGACGGTCGCGCTGATGGTGATGGCGCCGCTCGGCTACCTCGCCGGGATCGGCTGCTTCGACTTCTGGGTCTACTACGCGAGCGGCCGCCCGACGCGGCCCGACGACCACTCCGGCCACGGCGCGACGCGGTGGCAGGACTACTTCCGCGTCAACACCGACCACAAGGTGATCGGCGTCCAGTACCTGGCGACGACGGTCGTCTTCTTCCTCGTCGGCGGGCTGCTGGCGCTGCTCGTCCGCGCCGAGCTCGCGCAGCCTGGGAGCGACTTCGTCGACCCGGAGTCCTACAACGGGCTCTTCTCGACGCACGCGGCGATCATGATCTTCCTGTTCATCATCCCGGCGTTCGCGGGGCTGGCGAACTACGTCCTGCCGCTGATGATCGGGGCGCCCGACATGGCGTTCCCGCGGCTGAACGCGCTCTCGTTCTGGATGCTCCCGATCGGCGGCGTGATCATGCTCGGGAGCTTCTTCTACGCGCCGCTCTCGGCCGGGTGGACGCAGTACGCGCCGCTCTCGGTCGTCGGCTCCGAGGGGAACGTCTTCTTCCAGATGGGGGCGCAGTGGGCGGGCGCGTCGTCGATCGCGACGGCGCTCAACTTCCTCGTCACGATCATCACCATGCGCGCGCCCGGGATGACGTTCTGGCGCATGCCGCTGCTCGTGTGGGCGAACTTCACCACGTCGCTGCTCGTCGTCGTCGCGACGCCGTTCATCGCCGCGTCGCAGTTCTTCGTCCTGTTCGACCGCGTGATCGGGACGGACTTCTTCCAGCCGGCGCAGGGCGGCTACCCGCTCGCCTTCCAGCACATCTTCTGGTTCTACTCGCACCCCGCCGTCTACATCATGATGCTGCCCGGCTTCGGGATCGCGTCCGAGGTCATCTCGACGATGTCGCGGAAGCCGATCTTCGGCTACCGGCTGATGGCGCTGTCGCTGATGGCGATCGTCTTCCTCGGGTTCTCCGTTTGGGCGCACCACATGTTCGTCTCCGGGATGGCGTCGTGGCTGCGCGTCCCGATGATGATCACGACGCTGCTCATCGCCGTCCCCACGGGGATCAAGGTGTTCAGCTGGCTCGCGACGCTCTGGGAGGGGCGGATCCGGTTCACGACGCCGATGCTGTGGGCGCTCGGGTTCGTCTCGATGTTCGTGATCGGCGGCCTCTCGGGGATCTACCTCGGCTCGGTGCCGCTCGACGTGCACCTCTCCGACACGTACTTCGTCGTCGCGCACATCCACTACGTGCTGCTCGGCGGATCGCTGTTCACGATCATGGCCGGGATCTACTACTGGTATCCGAAGATGACGGGGCGGATGTACGACGAGCGCCTCGGGAAGCTGCACTTCTGGGGCACGTTCGTCGCGTTCAACTTCACCTTCTTCCCGATGCACCTGCTCGGGATCCAGGGGATGCCGCGGCGCGTCGCCGACTACGCGCCGGAGTTCGCCGGCCTCAACCTCTGGATCTCGATCTGGTCGTTCGTCCTCGGCGCGTCGTTCGTCGTCTTCATCTACAACCTCACGGTGAGCTGGGCGCGCGGCGTGCCCGCGCCGGCGAACCCCTGGCGCGCGCTCACGCTCGAGTGGCAGGTGAGCTCGCCGCCGCCGATCTTCAACTTCGACCGCGTCCCGCAGGTCGTCGGCAGCCCGTACGAGTACGGCGTCCCCGGCGCCCGCCACGCGGTGCTCGACGGCGACCGTGAGGCGGCGGGATTGGAGGAGGTGCCGGCGCGATGAGCCACATCCTGCTGATCGCGAACGAGACCGCCGCCGGGACGAGCCTGATCGAGACGGTGAAGGAGCGCGCCGCCGAAGGCGCGCTCGTGACGGTCGTCGCGCCGGTGAACACGCCGCGCGAGGGGTACGTCGTCTACGAGGACACGCGCCGCGCCGCGGCGGGGCGGCGCCTCGACCGGACGATGGCCGCGCTCCGCAACGCGGGGGTCGCCGCGCACGGGTTCGTCGTCGAGTCCGATCCGGTCGACGCGGCGCGCGACGCGCTCGCGACGCTCGAGCCGCCGCCGACGGAGATCCTCGTCGCGACGCACCCCCGGCAGCGGTCGGGGTGGCTGCGGCGGGACGTCGTCGAGCGGATCCGGAGGGTCGCGCGGGACATCCCGGTCGAGCACGTCGTCGTCGACCTCGCCGCCGGCGAGGGCGAGGCGAACGTCCTCGTCGTCGCGAACGAGACGGTGCTGGACGAGCAGCTGCTCGCGACGATCCGCGAGCGCGCGGAGCGGTCGACCGCGAGCTTCCTCATCGTGTGCCCGCAGAGCGACCCCACCGGCTCGAGCGACGCGGAGGCGGAGCGGCGGCTGCGCCGGGCGGTCACCGAGCTGCGGGCGGCGGGAGTCGACGCGCACGGTCAGATCGCGCACCCGGACCCCTTCACCGCCGCGATGCACGCGGTCCGCGACGAGCGCGTCGACGAGATCGTCGTCTCGACCTTCGCGCCCGAGCGCTCGGGCTGGCTCCGCCGCGACCTGATCGGGCGGCTGCGGAAGGAGACCGGCCTCCCCGTCGAGCACGTCGTCGCGGCGCGCGCGACCGCCGAGGTGTCGTGAGCGCGCACGCCGCCGCCGGCCACGAGCACCACCACCACGGGCCCCCCGTGCCGCACAAGAGCTCCCGCGTGAGCGCGGAGGTGCTGGGGATGTTCCTCTTCATCGGGTCGGAGGTGATGCTCTTCGGCGCCTTCTTCACGATGTACTTCTTCGTCCGGGTCGTGAACCCGGAGGGCTTCGCGACGTGGCCGCCGGAGGGTTTCCACCTGCCGGTGTTCGTCGCCGGCGTCAACACGGCGATCCTGCTGACGTCGAGCCTGACGATGCACTGGGCGCTGACCGCGATCAAGCGCGGCAACCGCGCCGGGCTCCAGGCGGGCCTGGTGCTGACGCTCGCGATGGGGACCACGTTCCTGGTCACGCAGATCCTCGAGTACGCGCGGATCGGCTTCGCGATGGGCGACACCGCGTTCGCCTCGGTCTTCTACGGGCTGACCGGCCTCCACGGCGCGCACGTCTTCGTCGGGCTGCTCCTCCTCACGGTGGCGACGGTGCGGGCGTTCCGCGGCCACTACACGCCGGAGCACCACCACGGGGTCGAGCTGCCCGGGATCTACTGGCACTTCGTCGACGTCATGTGGATCGTCGTCTACGCGACGGTCTACCTCCTCTAGCGGTGCAGAACCCGTTCCGCAGCGAGGCCGTCGCGTTCCGCTTCCTGCTGGTGCTCGTCGCCGCGGTCGCCGCGATCGTCCTCGCCGACCAGCTGCTGGGACGTTGGGCCGCGCTCGCCGTGGCGATCGTCGCCGCGGCCGCGTTCACGTGGTGGGTCGTCGCGGGCGGCCCGCCGCCCGAGCAGGTGCGCACCGCGCCCGCGCGCCGCGGCGGACCCGGCGAGCGGCGGATCCTCGTCGTCGCGAACGAGACCGTCGGCGGCGAGAAGCTGCGCGCGTGCATCCGCGAGAAGGCGGAGGGCGCGGAGCGTGCCGAGATCCTCGTCGTCGCACCCGCGCTCAACTCGCCGCTCCGCCAGTGGGCGTCGGACGAGGACCCCGCGCGACGGCAGGCGCAGCAGCGGCTCGACGACAGCCTCGCGCGCCTCCGCGACGACGGAATCGAGGCGCGCGGCGAGATCGGCGACTCCGAGCCGCTCCAGGCGATCGAGGACGCGCTCCGCACGTTCGGCGCCGACGAGCTGATCATCTCGACGCATCCCGAGGGCCGGTCCCACTGGCTCGAGCGCGGCCTCGTCGAGGCCGCCCGCGCCCGCTTCGACGTCCCGATCACGCACGTCGTCGTCGAGTAGGTTCGCCGGAAGCGCTTCGCGCTTCCGGCGTCTTCGGCCGCTCCGCGTGGGTCGGGCGTTGGTGTGGGCTGCGGCAGGAGCGTGGTCCTGCCGCAGCCTGGCCGTGGTGGTTGCGCGTGGGTGGGTTGGCACACCGGGCGCCGGCTGCCTGGCGGTACGCGTGGTGCGAGGCCGGGCGGCGTGCGCTATTGCGCATGCCGCCCGGAGACGGGCGCGCAGTCGCCGGAAGCCTTCGTCTTCCGGCTCCTAACCGCGCTGGGCCGTGCGGGTGGTCAGCGGGTCGAGGCTGCACGGATGCGTGGCGCTGGACCGGTCCGGGCGGGACAGGACCCGTGCCTGGCACCGGACCAGGCCGGCCGCGACAGGATCCGTCCCCGGCACCAGACGGCGCCGGCAACCCTCGACCACCCTCAAGCGGGTCTGACCCCGGGGTGCCCGGTTCGGCCACGTCCCAGCTGCGTCGCCCCAACGGTGTCTGACACCGATTCGAGGGTTCTGTCACGTTCCAGCGGCGTCGGCCGGGCGGGATCACAGCGGCGAAGCCGCGTATCCCGCCCGGCGCGAAGCGTCACGGATCTGCCAGCGTGTCCGGCCCCGGAGCGCATGCGCCGAAGGCGCACGCGCGGAGGGAAGCACGCCGGCCCCCGGTCCATCCACGCCGAGCCAGGCCGGCCTGGCGCGGGCACGACCGCGCTCGTGCCCGCGCCCACAGAAACGCGACACCGACGCAGAGCGGCGAAGGAGGGGGCCCGTGGGGGAACCATCGGTTCCCCCACGACGCCGGAGCGGCGTCGGCCGGGCGGGATCACAGCGGCGAAGCCGCGTATCCCGCCCGGCGCGAAGCGTCACGCATCCGCCAGCGCGTCCCGCCCCGGAGCGCATGCGCCGAAGGCGCACGCGCGGAGGGAGGCACGACGCCCCCGGTCCACCCACGCCGAGCCAGGCCGGCCAGGCGCGGGCACGACCGCGCTCGTGCCCGCGCCCACAGGACGCCCAACCCACGCCGAGCGAGAAGCGGAGGGGGCCCGTGGGGGAACCATGGGTTCCCCCACGCTCAAGTAGCCATTGCGCGCTCCACGGCCTCCTGCTCCTCCGGGGAGAGGGCGACGGGGCCGCGGCCGCGGTCGACTTCCTTCACGTAGATGCGCGCGTAGTCGCGGCCCTGGATCGCCGTGACGACGACTCCGGTGCGGGCCGAGTCGAGGAGGGCGAGCGACGCCGACTGCTGGCCGCCGGTGCCTTCGTAGGCGTCGTAGCGGACGATCGCCGTCCGCGACACGCACTCGTCGATGCGGCGGTCGACGCGCGCGAGGCCCGCGGCGATCTCGTCGACGGCGCGATGCAGATCGTCGATGCGCCCCTGGAGCGACACCGCGAAATCGACGATGTCGGCCTTGTCGCCGCCGAGGAGCACCGCCTGCGCAGCGCGCACGCGGCGGAGCGCGCGCCACGCGAGCCACGCGAACGCGAGCGCGAGCAGCGCGGCCGCCGCAGCGACGATCGCGATCCAGCCTGCCGCGTCCGCCGTCACGGCGCGAACCCTACTGCCTCCTCCGGCGGCGATCCGGCGCGTCCGACCGCCGCGGGCACGACGTCCGCCGCTGCTATTTTTCGTCCAGGTTGCAACAGGTCCTCGTCCTCAACGCGAGCTACGAGCCGCTGAACGTGACCACCGTTCGGCGAGCGCACGTGCTCGTGTTCAAGGGGAAGGCCGAGGTGATCGAGTCGCTCGACCGGCCGCTGACCTCCGCGTCGACGGCGTTTTCGTGGCCGAACGTGATCCGGCTCGTCAACTACGTGCGGGTCCCGCGGACGACGCAGCGGAAGATCTCGCGGCGCGCGCTGTTCGCCCGCGACGGCTGGCGGTGCGTCTACTGCGGCGCGAGCGGCGGGCGCCTGACGCTCGACCACGTGGTGCCGCGCAGCCGCGGCGGCGACTCGAGCTGGGAGAACGTCGTCACTTCGTGCGCGCCGTGCAACCACAGGAAGGGCAGCCGCACGCTCGAGGAGGCGAACATGGTCCTGCACACGCCTCCGCGTGCCCCGGCGCCGGTGCTGTTCATCCACCTCTCGGCGCCCCGCATCCCCGAGCCGTGGCAGGAGTACCTGCGCGGCTTCGGCGCGTCCACGGCGGCCTAGACCGCCGCGCGCGGCCCGTCCGGCGTTCCGCCGCGCTCCACGGGCAGCTCCGGCCGCTGCTCCCACTCGCTCCACGAGCCCGGGTAGAGCCGCGCGTCGCGCCCGGCGAGGGCGAGCCGGTGGACGAGCACGCTCGCCGTGACCCCGGAGCCGCAGTAGGCGACGATCTCGCCCGCCGGGATCGCAGGGAGCGGCTCGGTCCACGGCGCGCTGACCGCGCCCGGGATCCGCCCGGGCACGCGGTCGACCGGGTTCGGCTCGCCGCGCCAGCGGGCGTGCGGACGCGCGTCCAGGAGGACGAGGCGCTCGTCGCCGAGGCGCGCCGACAGCTCGTCCGCGCCGACCGTGTCGCCGGTCCGCTCGCGCGGCAGGAAGTCCGCCGGCTCGACCTCCTCCTCGCCCGCGCGGAGCGGGCCGCCCCAGGTGTCGATCCCGCCGACGAGGACGGCGCAGTCGTCGTGCCCGAAGTGGCGCAGCAGCCACCAGAGCCGCTCTGCGCCGCCGAGCGTGCCGTACGCGACGACGAAGACGCCCGCGCCGATGCCCGCGCGCGAGGCGGCGGCGGCGAACGCCTCCGCCGTCGGCAGCGGGTGGCGCCCCGAGCTCCCCGGCGGCCCGGAGAGGTCGCGGTCGAGGTCGAGGAAGCTCGCGCCGGGGACGTGGCCGGCGAGGTACAGCTCGCGCCCGCGCTCCGGCGCCCCGAGCTCCCAGCGGCAGTCGACGAAGCGGTAGCGCACGGCCGGAGTAGACCACGTACGCCGCTCCGCGTCGCTGCCGGTCGGCGGCGTCGTCGCGGTCGCGGTGGCCGTCCTGCTGCTGATCGGAGCGATCGGACGCGACACGGCCCGACTGCGAGGGCGAGAGCTGCGGTCTGGGCGAGGCGATCGTCGCCGTGCGCCGGCTCGCGGCGCCGGACTTGCGCGACGGCGGCCGCTTCCGCTAGCCTCGGGCTGCGATGTTGTTCCTCGGCTGAGAACCGTTCGTCCCCCGCGCGCCCCCGCGTCTCACGGATGTGCGCGCCGTTTCGTTCTCACCGTCTCAGAGGAGCAGCATGTCCACAGCAGTCGAAAGCAGGATGAGCGCCGACGCGCCGCCCGGATCGGACCAGCCGGTGCCGGCGGTCGAGGTGCGCGAGCTCCGGAAGGAGTTCGTCCGCAAGGAGCGGCGCCGCGGCGTGCCGCGGCGCCGCCGCGTGGCGGCGGTGAAGGGTCTGACGTTCACGATCGCGCGCGGCGAGTGCGTCGCGATCCTGGGGCAGAACGGGTCCGGGAAGTCGACGCTCGTCCGCCTGCTCTCGACGCTGCTGCTGCACGACGGCGGCAGCGCTCGCATCTTCGGGCACGACGTCTTCACCGAGCAGCGCGCGATCCGCAGGCTCGTCAACCGCGTCTCCGTGGAGGCGTCTTTCTTCAAGAAGATGTCCGCCGCCGAGAACCTGAAGTACGCCGCGCGGTTCTACGGGATGACCCCTGCGGACACGACGCGCGCGATCCCCGAGATCCTCGGGCGCGTCGGGTTCCCGGCAGAGCGTCGCGGCGAGCCGATGGAGGCGCTCTCGCGCGGCATGCAGCAGAAGGTCGCGCTCGCGCGCGCCCTGCTGACCTCGCCGGTGCTGCTCCTGCTCGACGAGCCGACGACGGGGCTCGACCCGCGCTCGAAGCTGGAGGTGCAGGAGTTCATCCGCGAGGTGCGGGCGACCCACGACTCGACGATCCTCCTCTGCACGCACGACCTCGCCGAGGCCGAGAGCCTCGCCGACCGCGTCGGGATCCTCGACCGCGGCGAGCTGCTCGTGCTCGAGCCCGCCGCCGAGCTGAAGCAGCGGTACGGCGTGGCCACGCTCGAGGAGGCGTTCTTCGCCGCGACGGGCCGAACCTTCGAGGAGGAGCACGATCCGGACGAGGACGACGACGAGCGGGAGGTGTGGGCGTGAGCGTCCACGTGCCGAGCACCGAGCTTCACCCGTCTCTCCTCGGGGTGCGCGCCGACATGCGCGGCGCGCACCCCGAGGCGTGGATCCGAGAAGGGGGCTCGTGCGGGAAACAGGGTTTCCCCCACGGGAGCGAGCCGAACGCGAGCGTTGAACGGGAGGTGTGGGCATGATCGCGCGCGGAGCCGCAGCGACGCTTCGCCACGAGCTGATCGGGCTCAGCGGCGTCGTCGAGCGCAACTGGTACCTCGTCAAGCGCTACGCCTGGTGGGAGATCGCCTTCTTCCTCTGGACCGCGGCGAACACGCTGACGATCGTCTTCATCGGCAAGGGCGTCGAGGCGGTCGGCGGCACCGTCGACGTCAATCGCCTGACCACGATCCTGCTGATCGGCGCCGTCATCTGGTCCTACCTCGGGATCATCTTCGAGATCCTCACCGAGACCGTCGCCTGGGAGCGCTGGGAGGGGACGATCGAATACACCTTCATGGCGCCGCTCTCGCGCCCGGTGCACCTGATCGGGATGGGGATCTTCGCCGTCTTCTACGGCGTCGTCCGCGCCGCGATCGTCTTCGCGGTGATCGCGTCGTTCTTCGGCCTGCACATGCCGGACGCGAACTTCGTCACCGCGCTCGTCCTGCTCGCGATCGCGTCCGTCTCGTTCATCGGGATCGGGATGATGACGGCGGTGCTGCCGCTGATCTCCCCGGAGAAGGGGACGCAGCTCGGCTACATCGCGCAGGGGCTGATGCTCGTCGTCTCCGGCGTCTACTACCCCGTCTCGGTGCTGCCCGAGTGGATGCAGTGGCTGTCGACGATCTCGCCGGCGACGTACGCGCTCCGCGGGATCCGCGACGCGATCCTGGAGGGCGCCGGCGTCGGCGCGGTCTGGGGCGACATCTGGCCGCTGATCGTCATCGGCGTGCTCTCGATCCCGATCGGCCTCGAGATCTTCCGCCGCGGCGAGCGCTACGCCAAGCGGCACGGGAAGCTGAAGCGCAGCGGCTAGCGCCGCGCGTCGAGCTCCTCCGCCAGCTCGGCGGGCTCGTCGCGACGCTTCCGCACGACCGCGTACCGCTCGTTCCGGTCGCCGACCGCCTCGGCGGGAGTGGTCGAGGACGACGCTCCGCGCTCCTCCACGTGCGCGACCTGGCGTCCGCCGACCCCTCGTGTACACTCCGGCCGTCGTTCGAGGCGACGAGGCCTCAGGTGCGCACAGCCGCGCGCCTGGGGCTTTTCGCATTTCAGGAGGAGGAAAGATGGCGCAGGTGGAGTCGAGGAACAGGGCGACGTCGAGTCAGGAGTCGCGCGAGCGGGTGCTCGCGCAGATCGAGGAGCACGGCGTCGAGTACGCGCTCTTCTGGTTCACGGACCTCGAGGGGCACCTCAAGAGCTTCGCGATCACGCGCGAGGAGATCGCGGGGGCGCTGAACGACGGGATGGGGTTCGACGGCTCGTCGATCACGGGCTTCAACGCGATCGAGGAGTCCGACATGGTCGCGATCCCCGACCCCGAGACGTTCGTGCTGATGCCGCGCCGCGAAGGAGAGGCCGTCGTCGCGCGGATGATCTGCGACATCGTCACCCCGGACGGGCAGCCGTACGAGGGCGACCCGCGCCACGTGCTCCGCCGCGCGCTCGAGCGGATGCGCGCGATGGGCTTCGACACGTTCAACGTGGGGCCGGAGCTCGAGTACTTCCTCTTCAAGGACGACCGCGGGACGGAGACGCTCGACGAGGGCGGCTACTTCGCGATGACGACGATGGACGCGGCGACGGAGCTCCGCAACGAGACGATCCGCGCGCTTCGCGACGTCGGCATCAAGGTCGAGTACCACCACCACGAGGTCGGCCCGTCGCAGCACGAGATCGACATGCAGTTCGCGCCCGCGCTCGAGATGGCCGACCAGACCGTCACCTACCGGCTGATCGTCAAGGAGGTCGCGAAGAAGGCGGGCTACCACGCGACCTTCATGCCGAAGCCGCTGTTCGGCGAGAACGGCTCCGGGATGCACACCCACATGTCCCTCTTCACCGAGGGCCGCAATGCCTTCTTCGACGGCGACGACAGGTGGCACCTGTCGGACACGGCGAAGGCGTTCATCGCCGGGCAGCTCCGCCACGCGCGCGAGATCTCCGCGATCTTCGCGCAGTGGGTGAACTCGTACAAGCGGCTCGTCCCGGGCTACGAGGCGCCGGTCTACGTCGCGTGGTCGCAGCGGAACCGCTCCGCGCTCGTGCGGATCCCGCTGTACAAGCCGGGGTCGGAGCAGGCGACGAGGGCGGAAATCCGCTGCCCGGATCCTGCGTGCAACCCGTACCTCACGTTCGCGGCGCTGCTCCACGCGGGGCTCGAGGGGATCGAGAAGGGCTACGAGCTGCCGGAGCCGATGGAGACGAACCTGTACCACCTCACGGCCGAGCAGCGGAAGGCGCGCGGCATCGACGCCCTCCCGGAGACGCTCGGCGAGGCGATCGACGAGCTCGCCGCGTCGGAGCTGGCGCGGAACGCGCTCGGCCCGCACATCTTCGACCGCTACGTGGAGCTGAAGCGCAAGGAGTGGGACGAGTACCGCGTCCAGCTCACGCAGTGGGAGATGGATCGCTACCTGAAGGTCCTCTAGCGGAGCGCGGGGGAACCGATGGTTCCCCCGCGGGCCCCTCCTTTTCGTTGTGCGTGGGTTCGGCGGTTGGTGTGGGCGCGGGCACGAGCGCGGTCGTGCCCGCGCCAGGCCGGCCTCGCTGCGCGTGGGTGCACCCGTGCGGGCGTGCCTCCCTCCGCGCGTGCGCGCTCCGCGCGCATGCGCTCCGGGCCCGGACACGCTGGCGACCGCGGGGCGCTTCGTGCCGGGCGGGATACGCGGCTTCGCCGCTGTGATCCCGCCCGGCCGACGCCGCTGTGGCGTCGTGGGGGAACCGATGGTTCCCCCACGGGCCCCCTCCTTCGCCGCTCCGCGTCGGTGTCGCGTTTTGTGTGGGCGCGGGCACGAGCGCGGTCGTGCCCGCGCCGGGCCGGGCCCGCTCGGCGTAGGTGGACCGGGGGCCGTCGTGCTTCGCTCCGGGCTCGGACATGCTGGTAGATCCGTGACGCTTCGCGCCGGGCGGGATACGCGGCTTCGCCGCTGTGATCCCGCCCGGCCGAGCCGCTGGGACGTGGCCGAACCGGGCACCCCGGGTGAGCCTCCCCCGCTTCGGTGGACAGGTTAGGGGTTGGTGATCGTGTGTCCGTCGTGGTGTTGGCTTTCGAACTCGAGGGGTGAGAGGTAGCCGAGGCTGGAGTGTCGGCGGCGGCGGTTGTACCAGGTCTCGATCCATT
>DATLFU010000049.1:0-48324 GCA_035540835.1 Gaiellaceae bacterium | reverse complement strand
CTCCGTGGAGATGCTCGAGGAGTTGCGGAACCACGTCGCGCGGAAGATCGGGCCGATCGCGAAGCCCGCGAACATCGTCTTCACCCCGGAGCTGCCGAAGACGCGCAGCGGGAAGATCATGCGCCGGCTGCTCCGCGACGTGGCCGAGCAGCGCGAGCTCGGCGACACGACGACGCTCGCCGACCCGATGGTCGTGGAGGAGATCAAGCAGCGTGCCGACGCCGAGCCGGCCGAGGACTGACCGGCAGGCCCGTTAGCAAAGGGTAAAAGTGCGCGGCCGGCGCGCGCGTCTCCGCGTACTCTCGGGACGTGGTTCGCCGCCTCGTCCCGCTCCTCGCCGTCGTCTCGGCGCTCGCCGTGCCCTCCGGCGCGGGCGCCGCGGCGATGCTGCTCGTCGACGGCCGCGGCTGGGGGCACGGGATCGGGATGAGCCAGTGGGGCGCCCAGGGCTTCGCGCTCCAGGGCAGCGGCTACCGCGCGATCCTCGCGCACTACTACCCGGGGACGACGCTCGCCCCGGCGCCCGCGAGCCGCGTCCGCGCGCTCGTCGCCGAGAAGCCGAACGTCGCGATCTCGTCGGCCGGCGCGCTCGCCGTGCGCGACGCGGCCGGCGCGACGCTGCAGCTCGAGCCGGGCACGTACCGCCTCGGGCCGGCGCTGCGGCTGCAGCGCGCCGGCGGGGACGTCCAGCTCACGGCGCCCGTGACCGTCGCGTCGAGCGGCGCGCCTCTCGCCGTCGAGGGGAAGCCGTACCGCGGCACGCTCACGCTCCACGTGCGCGACCGGACGGTGCTCGCGGTCAACGAGCTCCCGCTCGAGCAGTACCTCTACGGCGTCGTCCCGCACGAGATGCCGGCGGGGTGGCACGCGGAGGCGCTGAAGGCGCAGGCGGTCGCGGCGAGGACGTACGCGCTCGTCAGCCGGCGCGCGAGCGGCCCGTTCGACGTCTACGCGGACGTCCGCAGCCAGGTCTACTCCGGCATCTCCGCGGAGGACCCGCGCACGACCGCCGCGATCGACGCGACCGCCGGCGAGGTGCTCCGGTACGGGCAGGCGCTCGCGCACACGTTCTTCTTCTCGACCTCCGGCGGCAAGACCGCGGCGATCGAGGACGTCTGGTCGGGCTCGACGCCACAGCCGTACCTCGTCTCGCGGCCCGACCCGCACGACCGGCTGTCGCCGCACCACGCCTGGGGCCCCGTCGTCTTCACCGGCGCGCAGGTGCGGAAGGCACTCGGGGTGCTCCCGGACGACCTCGTCCTCACGCGCAACGCGTCCGATCGCGTCGGCGCCGTCCGCGTCGTCGGCAAGGCCGGCGAGCGGACGCTGACCGGCGCCGACGTCCGGACGCGGCTCGGTCTCCGCTCCACGTGGTTCTCGGTGCGGCTGCTGACGCTGGACGCGCCGCCGCGCGCGTCCGCGGGGCAGGTGGTCGTCCTCCGCGGGCGGCTGCGCGGCCTCCCCGTCGCGGGGCTGCAGCGCCGCGTCGGCACCGGCGCCTGGGAGCGGGTGGGGACGGTTCGCGCGAACGCCGCGGGCGCGTACGCCGTCCGCGTCCGCGTCGCCGCCACGACGACGTACCGCCTCGCCGCCGCCGGGCACGCCGGCGCGAACGTCCGCGTGCTCGTCGAGCAACGCGCCGGCACGGGCGTGCGCCGCGTGCTCGGCCACGCCGCGCTGTAGCGCCCGCTCGCGCGACGTAGGAATCGTCCGCCCGGCGTGGTAGAGATACGCCGACAGCGGGATCCGTCCGGGTCGAAAGCACCCTGACGGGCGGTGCCGGGAAAGGTGCTAACTGGCCCGCCGACCCTGGATCGCGACCCAGGCTGTCTGCCGAGAGTGGGGCGCCGCCCGCCCCGGTCTCGGCAGCTGCGCGTGCGCGCGGACGCGCCCGCTGCGCTGATTGACCCGTCAGTCGATTTTGACTGACTGTTCAGTCGGGAATATTCACGGAGATTTCGCGAGGATCTGCTGCCGGAGATCCCTCGTTCGGGTTGCGATCGTTTGTGGTATCTAATCCGCTGCCCGCGCAGCCGCATTCGGCCGGGCATTTCGCACGCCGTTACCGAACACCAGGGGAAGACATGAACCGAAACCGGAGTCGGGCCGCGCTCGCGCTCGTGCTCGCGCTCTGTGTCGGGGCCGGAGTGACATCCGCCGGCGCCGCGACCGAGCGCGGGTCCGCCGAGACGGCCCGCTACATCGTGCGCCTCGCGGACGCTCCGCTCGCGACCTACACGGGCGGCGTCGACGGCCTCGCCGCGACGACTCCCGCAGCGACGGGTGAGGCGAAGCTCGACCCGACGAGCGCGGCGAGCCGCGCGTACCTCCAGTTCCTCGCCGGCAAGCAGGCGACGTTCGAGCGGACGCTCCTGACGGCCCTCGGGCGCAAGGCGCAGGTCGACTTCCGCTACCGCCACGCGTACAACGGCCTCGCGGTCCGGCTCACCGGCGCGGAGGCGGAGCGCGTCGCGCAGCTGCCCGGCGTGGCGAGCGTGCGCCCCGACTTCCAGCGCCAGATCACGAGCGACGTCGGCCCCGCGTGGATCGGCGCTCCGGCCGTGTGGAACGGCACGGCGACCGGCGGCGCCTCGGGTACGAAGGGCGAGGGCGTCGTCGTCGGCGTCATCGACACGGGCATCAACCACGACCATCCGTCGTTCGCGGCGCGCGGCGGCGACGGCTACGTCCACCGGAACCCGCGCGGCCGCTTCTACGGCCTGTGCGACCCGGTGCTGGGGACGCCGACCTGCAACGCGAAGCTGATCGGCGTCTGGGACTTCACCGGCGGCGTCGGCGAGGACGACAACGGCCACGGCAGCCACACCGCCAGCACCGCCGCCGGGAACGTCGTCGACGCGCGGATGGTCGCGCCGACGCTGACGATCGAGCGGCGTCTCTCCGGCGTCGCGCCGCACGCGAACCTCATCTCGTACAAGGCGTGCCTCGCCGTCGGGAGCTGCCTCGGCGCGAGTCTCGTCGCGGCGATCGACCAGGCGACGGCGGACGCGGTCGACGTCATCAACTACTCGATCGGCGGCGGCCCCTCGGACCCGTGGCACGACTCCGACGCCGAGGCGTTCCTCGCGGCCCGCGCGGCGGGCATCTTCGTCGCGACGTCGGCCGGCAACTCCGGCTCGAAGCCCGAGACGATCGGGTCGCCGGCGAACGCGCCGTGGCTCCTCGCGGTGGGCGCGGCGACGCACAACCGCACGTTCGCGAACGCCGTCTCGACGGTGTCCGGCGGTGCCACGACGCCGCCCGGCGAGCTCCGCGGCGCCGGCGTCACCGCGGGGTACGGCCCCGCGCCGATCGTGCACGCCGCCGACTACGGCGACCGCCTGTGCAGCGCGCCGTTCGCGCCCGGCACGTTCGACGGCGAGATCGTGATCTGCGACCGCGGGATCAACCCGCGCGTCGAGAAGGGGACGAACGTGAAGCTCGGCGGCGCCGGCGGAATGGTGCTCGTGAACACGGCGGCCGAGGGCGAGTCGACGGTCGGCGACGCGCACAACCTCCCGGCGGTGCACCTCGGCTACACCGCCGGCCGCAAGCTGACCGAGTGGGTGGCGAGCGGGAGCGGCCACACGGCGCGCATCACCGGCTCGGTCATCGACGAGTCGCCGTCGAACGGCGACGTCACCGCGGGCTTCAGCTCGCGCGGGCCGAACAAGCCCGTCCCGGGCGTGCTCAAGCCGGACGTGACCGCGCCGGGCGTGGACGTGCTCGCGGCGGTGCACACCGTCGCTCCGACGTCCGGCCCCGAGTACGGCATCCTCAGCGGCACGTCGATGTCGAGCCCGCACGCCGCGGGCGCGGCCGCGCTCGTTCGCGCGGTGCACCGGACGTGGACGCCGGCGGAGGTGCAGTCGGCGCTGATGACGACCGCGCTCACCTCCGTCCGCGACGACGACGGGGTCAAGGCGGCCGACGCGTTCGACATGGGCGCGGGGCGGATCGACCTGACGAAGGCCGCCCGCGCCGGGCTGACGCTCGACGTGCCCATCGCGGAGTACGCCGCGGCGGATCCGTCCGCGGGCGGCGACCCGACCGCGCTCAACCTCGCCAGCCTCGCGGCTTCCGGCTGCGAGGGCACGTGCTCGTGGAAGCGCTCGGTCACGAGCCGCGCCGGCGTGACGACGACCTGGCGGGCGAAGACGAGCGGCCCGCGCGACCTCCGGCTGGCGGTGAGCCCGTCCTCGTTCACGCTCGCGCCGGGCGCGACGCAGACGATCACCGTCACCGCGGACGTCTCGAAGCTCGCGCTCGGGCAGTGGCTCCACGCCGCGCTCGTGCTCGAGCCCGGGACGAGCGAGATCCCGGCGGCGCGGATGCCGATCGCGATCCGCACCGGCGAGCTGCAGAGCGTCGACGCGGAGTCGGCGGGCACGACGGGCTCGACGAAGGCGACCGTCGTCAGCAAGGTCGACGTGAAGGACCTCCAGACGGTCGTCTCGGGCCTGACGAAGGGCCTCGTCACGAACGAGCTCCTCGTCCAGGATCCGACGCCGCTCGACCCGTACGACAGCGAGGTCGGGACGTTCACCGTCACGGTGGACGTGCCGGCGGGCGCGCGGCTCGTCGCCGCGGAGATCGTCGACACGACGTCGCTCGACCTCGACCTCTTCGTCGGCATCGACGAGAACGGCGACGGCGTCGCGCAGGAGTCGGAGGAGGTCTGCGCCAGCGCCTCCGACACGGCGTTCGAGTCGTGCACGCTCTCGTCGCCGGCCGGCGGCACCTACTGGGTGATGGTGCAGAACTGGCTCGGCTTCGGCGTCGACGAGGTCGAGCTGGCGACGGCCGTCGTCGGCGGCACCGACGCCGGCAACCTCAGCGTGAGCGGGCCGAAGTCGGTGAAGGCCGGCGTCCCGTTCGAGGTGACGCTGTCGTGGAACGTCCCGTCGATGGCGACGGGCGACACGTGGTTCGGCCTCGTCGAGCTCGGAACCGACAAGCGGCACCCGAACAACGCGAAGTCGCTGTTCGTCACGCTTCGGCGGACGAGCTAGGACGCTCCGGTGCGAGGGGTCGGGCGCTCCGCCCGGCCCCTCCGCCCGCGCCCTACGCGAGCAGGCGCTCGAAGCGCTCGGCGTCCTCGAAAGGCCCGATGAGCGCGAGGTTCAGCGCGTTGCCGCCGATCACGTCCTGCGCGACCCGCGCCACGTCCTCGGCGGTGACCGCGTCGAGACCGTCGAGCACCTCCTGCGGCTCGAGCGCGCGGCCCTCCAGCACCTCCCGCCGCAGCCCGAACAGGATCGTCCCGTGCGGGCTCTCGAGCTGGAGGACGAAGCGGCCCTTGGCGGAGTTCCGCGCCTTCTCGAGCTCGTCGGGCGGAACCGGCTCCTCGGCGACGCGCCGCAGCTCGCCGGCGATCGTCGAGATCGCGTCGTCGATCCGGTTGATGTCGACGCCCGCCTGCGCGTAGAGCGACCCGGCGTCGGTGTAGCCGTTGTTGAGGCCGAAGACGTAGTAGGCGAGCCCGCGCCGCTCCCGCACCTCGAGGAAGAGCCGGGAGGACATCCCGCCGCCGAGGATGGTCGTCAGGAGCTGGAGCGGGTACCGGTCGGGGTGGTCGATCGGATAGCTGCGCACGCCGAGGCACAGGTGCGCCTGGTCGGAGGCCTTCGTGTGGACGTGCACCTGCGGGCCGCCGTTGGAGGGGATCCGCACCGGCTCCGGCTGCGGCGTCGCGGTGGGCTCGATGTCGCCGAGCAGCTCCTCCAGCCGCTCCTCCAGCCCCTCGCCGACGGCGCCGCCGACGCCGACGACCATCCGCTCCGGCTTGTACCAGCGGCCGACGTAGTCGAGGAAGGTCTCGCGCGTCGCCGAGCGGATCGTCTCCTTCGAGCCGATGATGTCCCACCCGAGCGGCTGGTCGCCGTAGAGGAGCCGGTCGTACACGCCGCCGATGAGGTCGCGCGGCGTGTCGAAGTACATGTTCATCTCCTCGACGATGACGCCCTTCTCGCGGTCGATCTCCTCCGGGTCGAACTTCGAGTTGCGCAGCATGTCGACGAGGACGTCGAGCGCGACGTCGCGCTGGTCTGCGGCGCAGCGGACGTAGTAGCCCGTGTACTCCTTGCCGGTGAACGCGTTGAACTCGCCGCCGATCGAGTCGATCTCCGTGGTGATGTCGCGCGACCGCGGGCGGCGCTCGGTCCCCTTGAAGAACATGTGCTCCGCGAAGTGCGCGATCCCGCTCGTCTCGCGCGTCTCGTAGCGCGACCCGGCCGCGAGCATGACGAAGCACGAGACGGACTGGGCGTTCGGCATCGGCGCCGTGAGCACGCGGATGCCGTTGCGGAGGGACGAGCGCTCGTAGACGGCCATCAGGCGGGAACCCCCTCCGGCGCGAGCGCGCGGCGCCACGTCTCCGGGACGGGCACCGACTCCTGCCGGTCGTAGTCGTAGGAGACGAGGACGGAGCGTGCGTCGGCGACGTGCCGCCCGCGCACCTCGAGGCGGTGCTCGAGCTCGAAGCTCTTCGTCCCGACGCGCGCCGCGCGGACGCCGATCTCGACCTCGTCGCCCGGAGCGATCTGGTCGCGGAAGTCCACCTCGACGCGCGCGAGGATCATCTCGGGGCTCGCGGCCCCGCGGACGAGGCCGAGGCTCTGGAGGTACGTGAGCCGCGCCTGCTCGAGGTACGTGAGGTAGACGGCGTTGTTCACGTGGCCCATCGCGTCGAGGTCGCGGAAGCGGACGGTCTCGCGGTGCGTGTGCGGGAAGCCGTGCACGCGGGCCATGGTATAGACGCCGCGATGAGCCACACCCGCGCGGCGATCGAGGCGCAGCCGGAGTGGCTGCTGTCGGTGCAGGCCGACCTCCGGCTCCCGCCGGGCCGCGCCGTCTTCACCGGTTGCGGCACCTCGTGGCACGCGGCGCAGACGGGCGGCGACGCGGTCGAGGCGCTCGAGGCGGTGCTCCGCCCGCCGGAGGCGGACGTGCTCGTCGCGGTCAGCCACGAGGGCGAGACGCTGCTGACGCGGGAGGCGGTCGAAGCGTTCCCGGGCGAGACGTGGCTCGTCACCGGCTCGCCGGAGAGCCCGCTCGCGGCGCGGTGCGACCGCGTCGTCGTCTGCACGCCGCGGCTGGAGACGAGCCTCTGCCACACGGCGAGCTACGTCTGCGCGGTCGCGCAGCTGGCGGCGCTGCGCGGCGAGGACGTGTCGGGGCTGCCGGCGCGCGTGGCCGCGGCACTCGAGGCGCCGCGGTTCGCGGTGTCGAAGCACGAGCGCTGGCTCGTCGCCGGCGCAGGGCGGGACTGGCCGACGGGGCAGGAGGCGGTGCTGAAGCTGCGCGAGGGCGCGCACGTGGCGGCCGAGGCGCACCGGACGGAGGAGCTGCTCCACGGTCACCTCGCGGCGGTCGACGCGTCGGTGCGGTGCTTCGTCCTCGAGGGGGAGGGGCGCGCGGCCGAGCGCGCCCGCGGCGCCGTCGCGGCGCTCCGCGCGCTCGGCTGCGACGTCGAGCTCGTGCCGACGGAGCATCCTGCGGTCGACGTCGTCGCCTTCCAGCTGCTCGCCGTCGACCTCGCCGAGGCGCGCGGGATCGACCCCGACCCGATCCGCCGCGACGAGGAGCCGTGGGCGCGCGCCCGCCGCGCGTACGACTGACACGGTTCCGGCACGCCCGCGTCACGGATCCGTCACGAATCGACGGCTACGCTCTCACCGGGGGCAGGGCGCGGAGCGCCCCCGGGGGGATCTACTCCGGGCGGGAGGGGACGCGCCGCGGCGGTGGAGAGGCGATCCGCCGGCGCGCGGTCGCTACCGCGCACGCCACAGCTCCAGCAGCTCGCGCTCGCGCTCGGGCCGGAGGCCGACGCCGTCGACGAGCTCCGCCTCCTCGAGCGCGCCGCGCAGCGTCTCCGCGAGCGGCCGCGGCCGCAGCCCGGCCTCGGCCGCGCGCGACACGTCCGCTTCGAGCATGTGCGCGAGGTCGGAGCCACGCGGGATCCAGAGCGGGAGCTCCAGCCACGGTTCGACGTCCTGCTCCAGCAGCAGCTCCTCGTCCACCCACGCGGGGCGGACGGCGGCGTCCGCCGCCTCGACGAGGTCGGAGAGCGGCCGCGCCGGCGCCGCCGCCGTGAACGCGCCCGCGACGCGCCGCTCGCCCAGGTCGAGGATCCACGCGGCGAGGTCGCGCACGTCCACCACCTGGAACGGACGCTCCGGAGGGCGGGGGAGGAGCACGTCGCCGCCGCGCGCGAGCCGGTGCGCCCAGTACGTGAAGCGGCCAGTCGGGTCGTGCGGGCCGACGATCAGCCCGGCGCGCACCTGCGCGCACCGCCCGGGGAACGCGGCTTCGACCGCGCGCTCGCAGGCCGCCTTCAGCCCGCCGTACGTCTCGCCCGTCACCTCCTCGACCGCGGGGTCGTCGAGCTCCGCGAGCGGCCACGACTCGTCGAACCCCGGCGGCATCCCCGCCGCGTACGCGGAGATGCTCGAGACGAACACGTAGTGCTCCGCGGCCCCCGCGAGCAGCTCCGCGGACTCGCGGACGACGCGCGGCACGTAGCCGGACGTGTCCACGACCGCGTCCCACTCCCGCCCGGCGAGCGCCGACAGCTCGCCGGCGGCGCGGTCGCCCCGCAGCCGCTCCGCCTCCGGGAACAGGTCCGGGTTCGAGCGGCCGCGCGTGAAGAGCGTCACCTCGTGCCCGCGCGCGAGCGCCTCCACGGCGACCGCGCGCCCGAGGAACACCGTCCCGCCGAGGACGAGGAGCCTCACAGCCGCCGGATCGCGCGGTAGACGGCCTCCGCGCCGAACTCGAGCGCGTCGACCGGGACGCGCTCGTCCGCGGCGTGGATCAGGCGGAGGAAGCGGAACTCCTCGGGCAGCCGCAGCGGCAGGAAGCCGTACGTCTGGATCCCGAGGCGCGCGAAGAAGAAGCGCGCGTCGGTGACGCCGACCTGCAGCAGCGGGACGGGGATCCCGTCCGGATCGAGCTCGCGCAGGATCGCCGCGAGCGTCTCGAACCGCGACAGGTCGGGCGCGCCCGGGCCGGCGTCGTGCCGGACGAGCTCGAACTCGACGTCCGCCCCCACCGCCTCGCGCAGCTCCGCGACGAGGTCGTCGGGCGTGAACCCCGGCAGCGCGCGCCCGTCGAGCTCGAGCTCCACCCTGCTCGGGACGACGTTGATCTTCTCGCCGCCGCGGACGATCGTCGCGTTGACGGTGTTGCGCAGCATCGGCTCGAACAGCGCCGCCTGCGCGCCGAGGAGCCGCAGCGCGCGCGGCGCGAGCGCGGGCCGCGTCAGGCTGCGGAAGACGAGCGCCTCCTTGCGCGGGAGCGCGTCGGCCATCGTCTCGAGCATCTGCCGGACCACGGGCGTGACGTGCACCGGGAGCTGCCGCCGGTCGAGGTCGCGGAGGAGCTTGCCGACGCGCGCCATCGTGCCGCCGCGGTTGACGAGCGCGCCGTGGCCGCCCGGCCCGCGGACGGTCGCGCGGAGCCAGCAGATCTGCTTCTCCGCCACCTGGATCGGGTAGAAGCGACGGCCGCCGAGAGTGAGCGAGAACCCGCCGAACTCGCCGAGCGCGTGGCGCACGCCCGCGAAGAGCTCCGGGTGGCGCTCGACGAGGAACCGCGCGCCGAGGTCGCCGCCGCCTTCCTCGTCGCTCAGGACCGCGAGCACGACGTCGCGCGGGAGGCGCACGGCCTCCGCCTGCGCGCGCAGCACCGCCGCGACCATCATCGCGACGCCGCCCTTCATGTCGAGCGCGCCGCGCCCCCACACGCAGCCGTCCGCGAGGCGGCCCTCGAACGGCGGGTGCGTCCACTGCTGGTCGACGGTCGTGACCACGTCGACGTGCCCCTGCAGGAGGAGGGGCGACGCGGAGTCGTCCCCGCGCAGGCGCGCGATCAGGTTCGGGCGCGCGGGGTCGGCGGCGTACGTCTCGGTCTCGATCCCCGCCGCCTCGAGCAGGCCGCGCACGTACTCGACGCACGCGGCCTCGGCTCCGGGCGGGTTCGTCGTGTCGAACCGGATCAGCTCCTGCAGGAGCTCAGCCGGACGCTCGTGGATCACAGCTCCGCGAGGCCTTCGAGGAGGCGGTCGACCTCCTCCGCCGTGTTGTAGTGGACGAACCCGGCACGGACGGCTCCGTCGGCGAGCGCGAGCCGCTCCATCACCTCGACGGCGTAGTAGTTGCCGTGCCACACGGCGACGTCGCGCGCGCCGAGGTGCTCCGCCACCTCGCGCGGCGAGCGCCCCTCGACCTCGAACGCGAACGTCGGCACGCGCCCGTCCATCGTCGGCAGGCCGTGGAGCCGGCACGACTCCGGCAGCCCCGCGAGGAACCGCTCGCCGAGCTCGCGCTCGTGCGCGACGATCGGCTCCCACCCGAGCGACCGCAGGTACTCGACGCACGCGACGAAGCCGGCGAGGAGCTCGTGCGGGAGCGTCCCGGTCTCGAAGCGGTGCCCGACCGGCTCGTCGGGCGCGGGGCGCACCTTGTACGGGCGCCAGCGCTCGAGCACCTCCGCGCGCCCGAACGCGAGTCCGAGGTGCGGGCCGAAGAACTTGTACGGCGAGCAGAGGAGCACGTCCGCGCCGACCGCGGCCACGTCGATCGGGCCGTGCGGCCCGTAGTGGACGGCGTCGACCCAGGAGAGCGCGCCGGCGTCGCGCGCGAGCGCGCAGATCCGGGCGACGTCCTGCACGGTGCCGACCGCGTTCGAGGCCCACGGGAACGCGACCACGCGCGTCCGCTCGCCGAGCTGCCGCTCGAGGTCGTCGAGGTCGAGCGTCGTGTCGTCGCGGACGTCGACGAGCCGCACGACCAGGTCGAGGTCGCGCGCGAGCTCGAGCCACGGCGACACGTTGCCGTCGTGGTCGAGCTTCGTCACGAGGATCTCGTCGCCCGCGCGCAGCTCACGGCCGAGCGTGCGCGAGAGCGCGAAGTTGAGGGTCGTCGCGTTGGCGCCGAAGATCGCCTCCTCGGGCGCGCAGCCGAGGAAGTCGGCGGCGGCGATCCGCGCGTCTGCCACGAGCGCCTCGCTGCGGCGGCTCGTCGCGAACGGGCCGCCGAGGTTCGCGTTCGACTCCCGCAGGTACCTCGCGATCGCGTCGATCGCCTCGTCCGGCACCTGGGTTCCGCCGGGGCCGTCGAGGAAGGCGAGCGGCTGCGAGAGCGCGGAGTAGCGCGCGCGGACGGCGGCGACGTCGAGCGCGACGGCGCTCATGCCTCCTCACCGTTCACGGTCCAGCGGTAGCTCGGCTTCACCGTCAGCGACGCGGCGACGAAGCAGTCGCGCTCCGCCTTCGCGAGCAGCCCGGGGACGTCCTCGGGCGCCGGCTCGACCTCGACGTCGATCCGGCACTCGATCTCGACGAACGCGTAGCGGCCGTCCTCCTCGCGCTTCGTGACGACGCCGCGCGCCGAGCCCCCCGCGACCGCGTCCGCCCCGGCGCGCGCGGCGTGGTAGCGGAGGCTCGTGATCGAGCAGCGGACGAGGCCGGCGAGGACGAGGTGCTCCGGCGTCCACTCCTCCGGGAGCTCGAGCGCCGCGCCCTCGCCCGCCGCGACGCGCCCCGCGCGGTCGAGCTGCACGTCGTAATCGAATCGCTTCGCTCGCGGCGGCACGGCGGAACCATATGCTCCGGCCGATGGCGCCGCTGGCGGTCCTCGGGGCGACGGGCTACACGGGGCGGCTCGTCTGCCGCGAGGCGCGGTCGCTCGGCCTCGAGCTCCGGCTCGTCGGGCGCCGGCGCGGCGCGCTGGAGGGGCTCGCGCAACCGGGGGAGGAGGTGCGCGTCGCGGACGCGCGCGACCCGGCGGCGCTCCGCGCCGCGTTCGAGGGCGCCTTCGCCGTCGCGTCGCTGGCGGGGCCGTTCCTCGAGGTCGGCGACGCGCCGATCGAGGCGGCGATCGCCGCGGGGGCGCACTACGTCGACGTCACCGGGGAGCAGCCGTTCGCGCGGCGCGTGTACGAGCGGTTCGGCGCGCGCGCGCAGGAGGCGGGCGTCGTGCTCCTGACCGCGTTCGGCTTCGACTACGTCCCCGGCGACCTGGCGGCGCGCCTCGCCGCCGCGCCGCTGCCGCGGGTCGACGAGATCGCGGTCGGGTACTCGGTCACCGCGGCGAGCGCGAGCCGCGGCACGAAGCGGACGCTCGCGCTCCTCGCCGGGCTGCCGCACGCCGCGCTCGCGGACGGCCACCTCGTGGAGTCGTCGTTCGGCGAGACCTCGAGGAGGTTCCGCTTCCCGTTCGGCGAGCGCCACGCCGTCGAGTGGGGCGGCACGGAGCCGCTCACCGTCCCGCGCCACACGCCGTCCGTGCGGACGGTGCGGTCGTATCTGCGGGCGCCTCGCGTCGCCGGGGCGGCCGGGCGCTTCGGCCGCGCGGCGGCGCCGCTCCTCCGCCTCGCCGCGCGCGTCGGTCCTGCCGGACCGCCGGAGGAGCGCCGCCGCGCCGCCCGGTTCGCGGTTGTCGCCGAGGCGCGCGGCCCCGACGGCGCGCGCCGCGCGACGCTCGTCGGCGGCGACGTCTACGGCTTCACCGCGCTCGCCGTCGCCCAGGCGGCGCGGGCGCTCCGCGACGGCGAGGTGCGCGCCGCGGGCGCGCTCGCGCCGGCCGAGGCGTTCGACGCGCACCGCCTCGTGGAGCGGCTCGCGCCCCTCCTGCAGCTCCTCTCGATCGACGAGCTCTGACGTCCGGCGGGGCGCCTACGCTGCGTCCGTGCGACGGTTGCGGTCGCTCTCCGAAGCCGAGTGCTACACCCGCTGCTACGGCGGCTGGGAGCAGACGGTGCGGCTCGTCAGCGTCGAGCGCCCGCCGCGGCCGGCCTTCGGGAGCGTGCTCTCGGGCGAGGCGGTGCGCCGGCTGTTCGAAGGACGGTTGGACGCGCGGGAGCCGGAGGCCGCACCTGAGGCCGCGTAGGATCCGGACGGGATGCGGGACGTCCGCTCGCTCGAGCCGCTCTGGCACCTGCGGCAGCGCAGGCACGCCGTCGTCGCCTGCATCGACGACCCCGCCGAGCTCGAAGCCGCGGCGGAGGCGCTGCGCGAGCTGGGCGCGGAACTCGTCGTCGAGCGCCGGCCAGGGCCGCTCTCGGCGGCGCTCGGGCGGCCGTCCGTAACCGTCGCGAGCCGGTTCGGCCGCATCGGCTGGCGCGGCGAGGCGGCGAGCGTCGAGCGGGTGCTGGCGGAGCTCGAGTCGTTCGAGCTGTCCTGCCCGGAGTGCGGCCCGCAGGCGTGGGGCGATCCCGGCGGGTTCTGAGCGGCGCGAGCGCGATCCCGGACGTGGTCGCGCCGGGGCTTCGCGTCCTCTTCTGCGGGATCAACCCCGGGCGCGTCTCGGCCGCCGCGCGGGCGCACTTCGCCAACCCGCGCAACGACTTCTGGCGGCTCCTGCACGCCGCGGGCTTCACGCCGCGCCTGCTCGAGCCGGCGGAGCAGTCGTCGCTCCCCGACCACGGCGTCGGCGTCACGAACGCGGCGCACCGGACGACGCCGGGGTCCGGCGACCTCCGCGCGGCCGACTTCGAGGGCGCCGCCGAGCGCCTGGAGCGGATCGCCGTCGAGCTTCAGCCGGCGTGGATCGGGTTCGTCGGGAAGGAGGCGTATCGCGGCGCGTTCCGGGAACGGCCCGAGCTCGGGCTCCAGCAGCGCGCCGTCGGAGACACGCGGCTGTTCGTGTTGCCGTCGACGTCGCCGGCGAACGCGGCGGTGCCGTGGGAGGAGCGGCTGCGGTGGTTCGCGGAGCTCGCGCGGCTGAGCGAGCCGGTGCCGCGGCCGGCGGTGCGCGCGCTCCTGCTCGACCGCGACGGCCGCGTCTTCCTGCACCGCTTCCGCACCGCGGGCGACGACGGCGTGTGGGTCACGCCCGGCGGCGCGGTCGAGGAGGGCGAGGACGAGGAGCAGGCGCTGCGGCGCGAGCTCCGCGAGGAGCTCCGCCTCGACGGCGTCGAGCTCGGGCCGTGGGTGTGGTGCCGGCGCCACGTGTGGCACTGGCCGGCGCAGCGCGCCGTGTTCGACACGCGCGAGCTGATCGCCGTCGTCCGCGACGTCGATCCCGCCCGCGTCCGCCCGACCGCGCACGACTCGCTCTTCGCCGGCCCGGGTGCGATCGAGGAGCATCGCTGGTGGAGCGTCGACGACATCGCCGCGTCGGGCGACGTGTTCGCGCCGAGGCGGCTCGCCGAGCACCTGCGGCGGCTGCTCCGCGACGGGCCGCCGCCGGCCCCCGTCGACGTCGGGACGTAGAGCTACCATCGTTCGCCATGCGAGAGCTCTCGCCGCGGGGGCGCGAGATCGTCCGCGCCGCGCAGGAGCTCCTCGAGCGGGAGGGGCCGGAGGCGCTGACGATGCGGCGGCTCGCCGACGGGATCGGGATCCGCGCGCCGTCCCTCTACAAGCACCTGTCGGGGAAGGCGGAGCTGGAGGAGCGTGTGATCGCGGCGGGTCTCGACGACCTGGGCGAGTCGCTCGCCCGGGCGGCCGCCGGCGACGACGGCCTGCGCGACGTCGCGGCTGCGTACCGGCGCTTCGCGCTCGACCGCCCGCACCTCTACCGGCTGCTCGCGTCGCGCCGGCAGCAGGACACGTTCGAGCTCCAGGCGGCGTCGCCGCTGCTCAAGGCGGTCGGCAGCGTCCGCCGCGCACGCGCCGCCTGGGCGTTCCTCCACGGGATGGTCGAGCTGGAGCTGAGCGGGCGCTTCCCCGACGGGGCCGACGTCGACGCCGCGTGGGACGCGGGCGTCGAGGCGTTCACGCGGTAGCCGTCAGCCGCGCCAGCGGTTCGTGATCGGCGTCCGCCGGTCGCGGCCGAACGCCTTCAGCTGGAGCTTCACCCCCGGCGGCGCCTGGCGGCGCTTGTACTCGGCGCGGTCGATCAGCGCGAGCGCGCGCTCGACGACGTCGCGCGGATGGCCGTCCGCCAGCAGCTCCTCGCGCGACAGGTCCTCCTCGACGTACGCGCGCAGGACGCGGTCGAGGTCCGCGTACGGCGGCAGCGAGTCCTCGTCGCGCTGGTCGGGCCGCAGCTCCGCCGTCGGCGGCCGCTCGATCGTCGTCTGCGGGATCAGCTCCCGCCCGGCCCGCTCGTTGAGGTGGCGCGCGAGCCGGAAGACGTCCGTCTTGTACACGTCCTTGAGCGGGGCGAAGCCGCCGGCCATGTCGCCGTAGAGGGTGGCGTACCCGACCGAGAGCTCCGACTTGTTTCCGGTCGTGATCACGAGCCAGCCGAGCTTGTTCGAGAGCGCCATCAGCAGCATCCCGCGGATCCGCGCCTGCAGGTTCTCCTCCGTCAGGTCGGGCTCGAGGCCGGCGAACGGCCCGGCAAGGGTCGCTTCGAACGCCTCGTAGATCGGCATGATCGGCAGCTCGAGGAACGAGGCGCCGACGCTCTCGGCGACCGCCCGCGCGTCCGACCGGGTCTCCGCCGAGCTGTAGCGCGACGGCATCGAGACGCAGTGGACGCGCTCCGGCCCGAGCGCCTCGGCGCAGAGCGCCGCCGTCAGCGCCGAGTCGATCCCGCCGGAGACCCCGACGACGACGTCGCCGAACCCGTTCTTCCCGACGTAGTCGCGGATCGCGAGGACGAGCGCGCGCCGCATCTGCTCCAGCTCCTGCTCCGGCTCGGCGACGACGGGCGCGACCGGCGCGCGCGCCGCCCGCTCCGGCAGCTCCAGCTCGACGCGCGTGACCTCCGCCGGCCCGCGGTCGCCGGCGAGCGCGCGGCGCCGCGCGTCCGACAGGCGCCGCCCGATCACCTCGCCCGGCTCGACGTCGACGACGAGGAGCGCCTCCTCGAAACCCGGCGCGCGCGCGAGCACGCGGCCCTCGTCGTCGAGCACGACGGAGTGGCCGTCGAAGACGAGCTCGTCCTGCCCGCCGACGGCGTTGCAGAAGGCGAGGAAGGACGCGTTGTCGCGCGCGCGCGTGACGAGCATCTCCTCCCGCTCCCGGACCTTGCCGACGTGGAACGGCGACGCGGAGAGGTTCGTGACGAGCTCGGCGCCCGCGAGCGCGAGGTCGGTCGCCGGCGGCCCCGGCTGCCAGACGTCCTCGCAGATCGTCGGACCGACGAGCGTCGACCCGAGCCGGAGCAGGATCAGCTCGCGGCCCGAGGCGAAGTACCGGTGCTCGTCGAAGACGCCGTAGTTCGGCAGGAACCGCTTCCGGTAGACCGCCTGCACGGCGCCCTCGGCGCAGACCGCGCACGCGTTGTAGAGGTCGCCCTCGTACAGCGGCGCGCCGACGAGCGCGACGAGGCCGTCGCACGCGACCGCGACCTCCTGCAGCGCCGCCTCGGCGGCGCGCACGAACGCCGGGCGCAGCAGCAGGTCCTCGGGCGGGTACCCGGTGACCGCCAGCTCGGGGAAGAGGACGAGGTCGGCTCCCTCCGCGCGTGCGGCGTCGAGCCCGGCGAGGATCCGGTCGCGGTTCCCGTCGAGGTCGCCGACGACGGAGTTCATCTGCACGAGGGCGAGGCGCATCCTGCCGCGGCGTACGCTACCGCCCGTGGAGGTGACGATCGATCCGCGCTTCAACGGGCCGCCGCGCTCCGCGAACGGCGGCTACACGTGCGGCCTCGTCGCCTCGCTCGCCGGCGGCGGCGTCGAGGTGACCTTGCGCAGCCCGCCGCCGCTGGGGACGCCGCTGCGGTGGGACGGCGAGCGGCTGTGGGACGGCGACGCGCTCGTCGCGGAGGCGGCGCCCGCCGGCTCGCTCGACCTCGACGTCCCGGACGCCGTCGGCTGGGACGAGGCGGCCGCGGCGACGCCGCACTACGCGGGGTTCGCGCAGCACGCGTTCCCGACGTGCTTCGTCTGCGGGCCGGAGCGCGCGCCGGGCGACGGTCTGCGGATCTTCGCGAGCCCGGTGCGCGGCGACCTCGTCGCGGCGACGTGGGAGCCGCCCGAGCACGTGGGGCCGCAGCTCGTGTGGGCGGCGCTCGACTGCCCCGGCGCGTTCGCCGTCGGCTTCTCCGCGCGCGGCGAGACCGTCCTCGGGCGGATGGCCGCCGAGATCCGGCGCGCACCGGAGCCGGGCGAGCGCTGCGTCGTCGTCGCCTGGCCGCGCGGCGAGGACGGCCGCAAGCTGTACGCGGGCTCGGCGCTCTACGCGGGCGAGGAGCTGCTCGCCGCGGCGCGTCAGACCTGGATCGCGCCGCGCTAGCTACCGCCGCAGGCGGAGCGCGTTCAGGTCCTGCTCGACGATCTCGGCCGCGCGCCGCTCGAGCTCGTCGAGCGGGTCGTGCTCCGCGTGGAGGTAGCGGCCCTCGAGCCCGTCCAGCCGCCCCTCGGCGATCGCGCGGATCAGCCGCGGCGCGAGCTCCGGCGGCGTCCACGGCGCGTCGTCCGGGAACGACGCGGTCATCTCCGTGCGGACGAGCCCCGGCGCGACCTCGAAGATCCCGACGCCGTGCTCGCGCATCGCGCCGGCGAGCAGCTCCGTGAAGCGGTGCAGCGCTGCCTTGCTCGGGCCGTAGGCGGTGCTGACCGCGCGCGACATCGGCAGGTACGACGCGCCGCTGCCGAGGTTGACCACACGCCCGGCGCGCCGCTCCACCATCCCGCGGAGGACGGCCCGCGTGCAGAGGTAGACGCCGAGGACGTTGATCTCGAACACGCGCCACCACTCGGCGGGGTCCTGCTCCCACGGCGGCGTCCACGTGTCGCCGACGCCCGCGTTGTTGACGAGGAGGTCGATCGGCCCCAGCTCCCGCTCGACCGTCTCGACCATCCGCTCCACGTCGTCCTGGCGCGACACGTCCGCGACGACGGCGAGCCCGTCCACCTCCTCGGCCGTCGCGCGCACCTGCTCCTCGGTGCGCGCCGAGACGGCGACGCGCATCCCCGCGGCCGCGAGCTCGCGCGCGACGTTCTCGCCGATCCCGCGCCCGCCGCCGGTGACGAGCGCGACCTGTCCGGACGGGTCAGACGGCACGTGCGATCTCTTCGAGCGCGTCGGGGTTCTCCAGCGACGAGAGGTCGCCCGGGTCGGTGCCGAGCGCCCGCGCGCGGACGGCGCGCCGGACGATCTTCGCGCTGCGCGTCTTGGGCAGCGACCCGACGAAGACGACGCGGTCGGGGCGAAACGCCTTGCCGAGCGCCTCCGCGATGCCGTCGGCCACCTCCTGCGCCAGCTCGTCGCGGGGCTCGGCGCCCGGCACGGCGACGCAGAAGACCCACGCGACCTCGCCCTTGACGTCGTGCGGGACGCCTATCGCCGCCGCCTCCGCGACGGCGTCGTGCGCGACCGCGGCGGACTCGAGCTCGGCCGGGCCGATCCGCTTCCCTGCGATGTTGAGCGTGTCGTCGGAGCGCCCGTGGAGGTACCAGTAGCCGTCGTCGTCGACCGACGCCCAGTCGCCGTGCGTCCAGACGCCGGGGAAGCGGCGCCAGTACGTCTCGAGGTAGCGCTCGCTGTCGCCCCAGACCCCGCGCGTCATCCCCGGCCACGGCCGCTTGCAGACGAGCTCGCCGACCTCGCCGCGCACCGGCCGCCCCTCCGCGTCGAAGACGTCCATGTCCTGCCCGAGCGCGGGGAAGCCGAGCGACACCTCCTTCACGGGCGCGACCACCGCGACGGAGAGGAAGCACGCGCCGACCTCGGTGCCGCCGGAGAGGTTGACGATCGGGACGCGGCCGCGCCCCACGCGCTCGTGCAGCCACCGGTACGGCGCGGGGTTCCACGGCTCGCCGGTGGTGGCGATCGCGCGGAGCGACGACGTGTCCGCCTCGGGGTCGCCCTTCGGGATCAGCGCTCGGATCAGCGTCGGCGAGACGCCCAGCATCGTCACGCGCTCCGACTCGACGAGCCGCCACAGCCGGTCCTCCGGCCAGTCGGGCGCGCCCTCGGCGAAGACGATCGTCGCCCCGACGGCGCCGCCGCCGACGACCGTCCACGGCCCCATGATCCAGCCCATGTCGGTGGCGAAGTGGATGCGCTCCCCCGGCCGGACGTCCGTCTGGTAGGCGACCTCGCGCGCGATCGAGACGAGGAACCCGCCCTGCACGTGGAGCGCGCCCTTCGGCCGCCCCGTCGTGCCGGAGGTGTACGCGAGCAGGTACGGCGCCTCGGAGTCGACGTCGTGCGGCTCGAGGTCGCCGCGCCGGCCGGCGACGAGGTCGTCCCAGAAGCGGTCGCGGCCGAACGTCATCGGCACGTCGTCGAGGCCGGCGCGGCGCCAGACGACGGTGTGCGTCACCGTCGGCGCGTCGCGGAGCGCCTCGTCGGCCACCTCCTTCATCCGCACGAGACGGCCGCGGCGGTACGAGCCGTCGGCCGTGACCAGGACCTTGGCGCGCGCGTCCGCGAGGCGCGCCGCGATCGCCGGGGCGGCGAACCCGGAGAAGATCGGCACCTGGATCGCGCCGAGGTGCGCGCACGCGTGCGACGCGATCGCGACCTGCGGCGACATCGGCAGGAAGATCCCGACCGCGTCTCCCTCGCCGACGCCGAGCGACGCGAGCCCCTCCGCGAACCGGTAGACCTCCTCCGACAGCTCGCCCCACGTCAGCGACTCGCGCGCCCCGTCCTCCGGCAGCCACACCGCCGCCTCCTCGCCGGGACGCTCGCGCGCCCAGCGGTGGACGCAGTTCCAGGCGACGTTGAGCCGTCCGCCGACGAACCAGCGCGCCCACTCCGGCCCGTCCGAGGTGTCGACGACGCTGTCCCACCGGCGCGAGAACTCGAGTCCCAGGTCGTCGATCAGCGCCGGCCAGAAGCGGACGGGATCCTCGACCGAGACCCGGTGCAGCTCCGCGTAGTCGGCGCACTCGAGCCGCCGCATGAGCCGCGTCAGGTTCGCCTCCTCGACCCGCTCCGGCGTCGGCGTCCAGACGACCTCGCCCACGGCGGGGAGCCTACTCCACGGCGCCGGGCGCGGAACCCCTCTCCCGCCCGCCAAACGAGAAGGGCCCCGGCTGCGGCTCCGGGGCCCTTCTGCGGTAGGCGGGCTCGCCGTGGAGGTGGTGGCGAGAAACCGTGACTCTGCGGCCCAGCCAGGTTTCCCTTCCGACCGCCTCCGTTGGGGTGGCGTGCCCCCTCATCAAACCTGGCCTGGCGTCCGGCCTGGGTTGCGAGGTGGCCTCACTATAGGAACCCTCCCGCTGCTCGTCAAGTAACTCGGTCAAGTGATTTCGCCCCGGTCGCGCTTCACCGAAAATCCTTGCAAGCATGCCCCTTCAGGGGGATGGCGAGTCGAGACACTTGCGTTTGGGTGAAGCATGGAGTTGACTATGGAAGCCGTGAGCCGCGCCGCCCGCACACACACGTCCACCCGCACCGCGCCGAGCGCGGCGATCCGGCTGGGCGACCGCCTTCGCCAGCTCCGCGTCGCCGCGGGGATGACGCAGGCGGAGCTCGCGGGCGACCGCTTCTCCAAGGAGTACCTCAGCCAGATCGAGCGCGGGAAGACGCGCCCGACGGAGGAGACGATCGAGTGGCTCGCCACGCGGCTGGACGTCGATCCGCTGTTCCTCGCGAACGGCGTCTCGACCGACCAGCGCGACCGCGTCGAGGCCGGCCTCGCGCGCGCCGAGGCGCTGACGAACTCGGACGGCTACCTCGAGGCGGTGGAGATGTACGCCGACCTCCGCACGGCGGTCGCCGCGACGGGGCTGCCGGAGCTCGAGGTGCGGCTGATCGCCGGCGAGGCGAAGGCGCTGATCCGGAAGGGCGACGTACGGGTCGCGCTCGAGCGGCTGACGCGTGCGCGCGAGGTGAGCGAGAGCGACTCGGTCTCCGACGCGGAGCGCGCGGACGTCCTCTTCAAGCTCGGCGTCTGCCGGTTCATGCTCTCGAGCGTCTCGACGGCGCTCGGGCTCCTCAACCAGGCGCTCGAGCTCGCGGAGCGCTCCGGGCTGCCGTGCGACCTGCTGATCTCCGACATCCTCCACTGGCGCTCCCGCTGCTATCGGCACCAGCGCGACTTCGAGGCCGCGCGCGAGGACGTCGAGCGCGCGCTCGAGCTCGCGGAGGCCGCCGGCGACCCGCGCACGATGGCGCACCTGTACTTCCAGGCGTCGCTGATCGCCGAGCGCAAGGGGCACTGGGTGCTCTCGCGCTCGTACGCGGAGAAGGCGAAGGCGCTGTACGAGGAGATCGCCGACCGCGCGAACACGGGGCGGCTGCTCAACACGCTCGGCGCGCTGAGCTTCCAGCTCGGAAAGCCCGAGGAGGCGGTTCGCCACCTCAAGGACGCGTTCGCGACCGCGCTCGAGGTGGGCGCCGAGGCCGACGCGGCGCAGGCCGTCTCGTCGCTCGCGCAGGCGCACCTGCGCATGGGCAACCTCGACCTCGCCGAGGAGCAGGCGCGGCACGCGCTCAAGCTGCTCGACGGGCGCGACGACTTCCTCGACGAGATCGGCAACGCCCAGCTCGTGCTCGGGCGCGCGCTGCTCGAGCAGGGGCGGCTCGAGCAGGCGGCAGAGGTGTTCGACGCCGCCGAGACGACGCTCCAGCAGTTCTCGTCCGCGAGTCATCTGGCCGCAGCGTGGGTCGCGAAGGGCGACCTCGCGACGCGCCAGGGCGACGACCGCGCCGCCGCGTACCTGTACCGCAGGGCCGCAGAGGCGCTCCAGGACTTCCGGTGGTAGGCGGAAAGGAGGTGACGCTGATGAAGGCTCTCGTCATGACGCTCGGGATGGCTCTCGCCGCGTTCGGCGCGAAGTTCAGCGGCGTCGGGTTGCCCGGCGGCGGCTGGTAGAACGGCTTCCCGGTGCGGGCGGTTCGCCCGAACCGGCCGGCGAGCCGCCGCAGCTCGCCGCGCCCGCACCTGTCGGCCGGGGGGATGACCGGGCCGGAGGACGACGCTCGAACGCCGGCGGGGCCCGCCCTGCCGCTCGCCGCGTGCCATCGTTCGGCCCCCTTGGGCCGCACCCGTCGGATCCTCCTCGAGAACCGAGGGAGCAGCGTCGACGCGGCGACCGGCGTCCGTTGGAGACACGCGTCCGCCGCTCCCGTGCGCCGTTTCGCGTCACAGGCGCCGGGGCACCTCGGGCGACGATGACGGGGCGCGCGTAGTGGCGAGGCTCAGGCACCGCGTGCGACGCGCCGCACAGGTCACCCGCGTCGCCACCGGGCAGGGCGGCATCCTCCGCGTCGTCCGCGAGCTGGGTGTCGTCGGGCAGCGTCCGGCGTCGGCGGAGGCGGCGCGCGACTTCCGCCTCGCGCTCGAGCAGCTGGGGACGACGTTCGTCAAGCTCGGGCAGCTGCTGTCGTCCCGGCCCGACCTCCTCCCCGACGTCTACATCGAGGAGCTCGGGAAGCTCGTCGACGAGGTGCCGCCGGTCCCGTTCTCCGAGCTGGAGGACGTGATCCGCGGCGACGTGGGGCCGGACGTGTTCGCCCGGATCGAGCCGGAGCCGCTCGCGGCCGCGTCGATCGGGCAGATCCACGAGGCGCTGCTGAAGGACGGCCGCGAGGTCGTGATCAAGGTGCGCCGCCCAGGCGTCCTCGAGCAGGTCGAGCTCGACCTCGACCTCCTGCGCAGGACGGTCGCGGTGCTCGAGCGGCGGTCGGAGACGGCGAGCCTGCTCCAGCTCGAGGCGCTCGCGGACGAGCTCGAGGCGCACCTGCTCGGCGAGCTCGACTACGTCGAGGAGGCGAACAACACGGAGGTGATCGGCGGCCTCGTCGGCGGCGGCGACGAGCTGGTCGTGCCGCAGGTGATCAGGCCCTACGTGACGGAGCGGGTGCTCGTGCTCGAGCGGATCCACGGGCGGAAGCTGTCGCCGGGGCACGGTCTCGAGCAGGAGCGCGCGTCGCTGCTCGCGCGCACGTTCTTCCGCTCGTACGTGCGGCAGGTGACGCTGGAGGGCATCTACCACGCGGATCCGCACCGCGGGAACGTCCTGCTGACGGACGACGGCCGGCTCGCGCTGCTCGACTTCGGGCTGCTCGGGCGCCTCGACGACGACACGCGGCGGACCCTCGCGCTGCTGCTGATGGCGGTCGCGCAGAACCGCGCGGAGGACGTCGCGCAGCTGATCCTCGAGCTGTCGCTGACGACGCTCGAGTCGAACCCCGCCGGCTTCGTCCATGACGTCCGCCGGAAGCTGCCGCGGTACCACTGGCGCCCGCTGTCGGGGATCCGGGCGGGCGAGGCGCTCGCCGACCTGCAGCGGCTCGCGCTCGTGCACGGCATCCGCCTGCCGACGAGCTTCGCCCTCGTCGGGAAGACGCTCTCGCAGGCGGACTCGATCGCACGCACGCTCGATCCGGAGCTCGACCCGGTGGCGATGCTCGAGGAGGACTCGCTCCAGGTGATCGTCGGCGAAGCGGAGCGGCGGCTTCGTCCGAACGCGCTCCTCGCGTACGCGCTGACGCAGGGCGAGCCGCTGCTCGAGCTGCCGCGGAAGACGGCGCACGTGATCGACCGCCTCGAGGAGGGGACGCTGAAGATCGGGATCGCGCCGGCCGACCTCCACCCGCTCGAGTACCTCGTCCGGACGCTCGCGAACAGGCTCGGCGCCGCGCTGATCATCACGGGGCTGCTGGTCTCGTCGGCGCTGATGGCGGACGTCAGCAGGACGATCTCGCTCACCGGCTTCATCGTCTCGGCCGTGATCGCCCTCTACGAGGTGTGGCGGATCGCGCGGACGCCGGGCGACACGTAGCCGGTACGGTCGGGTCTGCGGCTCGAGAGAGGAGGAGGCGATGGCGGACGGCGGCGGGTACGCGAAGCCGGTGCTGGTGACGACGGAGTGGCTGGCCGAGCACCTCGGCGACGAGGGGCTCGTGGTCGCGGAGGTGGACGAGAATCCGGCGCTCTACGACGAGGGCCACATCCCCGGAGCAGTGAAGCTCCACTGGCGCGACGACCTCCAGGATCCGGTCGAGCGCGACCTCGTCGACCGGGAGCGGTTCGAGGAGCTGATGGCCGCGCGCGGGATCGGCGACGACACGACGGTCGTCCTGTACGGGGACAAGAACAACTGGTTCGCTGCCTACGCGTACTGGTACCTGAAGATCTACGGGCACGAGGACGTGCGGATCCTCGACGGCGGCCGGCAGAAGTGGATCGACGAGCGGCGCGAGCTGACGACGGAGGAGCCGCCGCCCGCGCGCGCCGAGTATCGGGCGCGCGACCGCGACGAGACGATCCGCGCGCGGCGCGACGAGGTGCTCGCCGCGCTCGGCGCCGACGGGAAGGCGCTCGTCGACGTCCGCAGCCCGCAGGAGTACGCTGGCGACCTCGTCGCGCCGCCCGGGTACGAGCAGGAGGGCGCGCAGCGGGCGGGGCACATCCCGACGGCGCAGTCGGTGCCGTGGGCGCAGGCGGTCCGCGACGACGGGACGTTCAAGAGCGCCGACGAGCTCCGCGAGCTGTACGGCGGCAAGGGCGTGACGCCGGAGAAGGAGGTGACGGCGTACTGCCGCATCGGCGAGCGGAGCGCGCACACGTGGTTCGTCCTCCGCGAGCTGCTCGGGTACGAGAACGTGAAGAACTACGACGGCTCGTGGACGGAGTGGGGCAACCTCGTCGACGTGCCGATCGAGCGCGGTGCCGGCTAGCGATGTCGTTTCCGCGCACCCCCCGGGGAGGGGCGCCGAGGCCCCCTGACGACACGCTATCGCGGCTCGTGCGACGCGTCCGTGCCGCCTTCGCGCCGGAAGTGCGTCAGCCGGGGAGGTCGCCGGCGCCGAGGCGCTCGACCACGATCTGCGGCACGCGGGCGAACCGGCTGAGGCGGAGCACGGCGAGCACGAGCTCCGCGCAGTCCTCGGGCTGGATCATCTCCTCGCCGGGCACGCCCGACCACTCCGCCATCGGCGTGTCGACGAACGCGGGGCAGAGGGCGGTCGCGCGGACGCCGTCCTCCTCCAGCTCGAGGTTGAGCGAGCGCGTCAGCGCGATCACCGCCGCCTTCGTCGCGCCGTACGTCGCCAGCCCCGGCGTCGGCAGCGTCCCCGCGATCGACGCGAGGTTGATCACGTGGCCGCGCGACTCGCGCAGCATCGGGATGCAGAGCTTGGTGACGAGGAAGAGGCCGCGCAGGTTCACGTTCACCTGCAGGTCGAAGTGCTTCGCCTGGAGCTGCTCGACGGTCCCGCCGACGCCGATCCCCGCGGAGTTGACGAGCACGTCGAGGCCGCCCCACCGGTCGCGGTGCGCCGCGACGAGCCGCTGGCAGTCCTCCTCCCGCTGCACGTCCGCGGCGACGGCCTCCGCGCCGAGCTCCGCGGCCGCCGCCTCCACCTTCTCCGGGCGCCGCGAGGCGAGCGTCAGCTCGTAGCCCTCGGCGCGGAGGCCGCGCCCGATCGCGAGCCCGATCCCGGAGGAGCCGCCGGTGACGAGCGCGCTCTTCGGCACCCGCGTTTCCTACCCCGCCCGCTCGGCCGGGTCAACCCGCGCCCGTATAGTCGACGCGGGTGAAGCTGACCGACCTGACGACGAGCGGCGGCTGCGCGGCGAAGTACCCGGCCGCCCGCCTGGAGCAGCTCCTGCAAGCGTTCGTCCCGCCGGAGGCGGAGAACCTGCTCGTCGGCCTCTCGCCGGCGGACGACGCCGCGGTCTACCGGCTCGACGACGAGCGCGCGCTCGTGTTCACGGTCGACTTCTTCCCGCCGCTCGTCGACGACCCCGCCGACTTCGGTGCCATCGCGGCGACGAACGCGCTCAACGACGTGTTCGCGATGGGCGGCCGCCCGCTGCTCGCGCTGTCGGTCGCGGCGTTCCCGGAGGACCTCCCGCTCGAGTCCGTCGGCGCGATCCTCGACGCCGCGGGCGCGCAGGTGCGCGCGGCCGGCGCGCTGCTGGCCGGCGGCCACACGCTGCGGAACGAGGAGCCGCTGTACGGTCTCGCGGTCGTCGGCACCGTCGCGCCTGACGCGCTCTGGCCGAAGAGCGGCGCGCGTCCCGGCGACGCGCTCCTGCTGACGAAGCCGCTCGGGACGGGGCTCGTCCTGCACGGGGCGCGGCGGGGCCTCGCCGGGGAGGACGAGCTGCGAGAGGCGGCGCGGTGGATGCGGACGCTGAACGCCGAGGCCGCCGAGGCGCTGCGTCCGTTCGAGCCGAGCGCCGTCACCGACGTGACCGGGTTCGGGCTCTTCGGCCACGCCCACGAGATGGCGGAGCGAAGCGGCGTCCGGCTCCGCCTCGACGCCGGCGCGCTGCCCGCGCTCCCGGGCGCGCTCGAGGTCGCCGGAGCGGGCGAGCGCACCGGCGGCGACCGCCGCAACCGCGAGTTCGCCGCCCACGCGGTCGCGCTCGACGGCGCGCCCGAGGACGTCGTCGCGCTCGGCTTCGACCCGCAGACCGCGGGCGGCCTCCTCGTCGCGCTGCCGGCGTCGCGCGTCGCCGTGCTGGCGGCGGCGTTCCGCGAGCGAGGGCTGTTCGTCGCGCGGATCGGCTCCGTCGAGGAGGGGGCCGGCGTCGCGGTGGACGTGGGCTAGCCTGCGCGGCGTGACGCTCGAGACGTCCTCCGCGCCCGCGCGTGCGCGCCTGCGCGAGGTCGCGCCCGCGACCCTCCGGCGCGTCGCAGTCGCCTCCGCCGTCTCGCTCTACGCGATCATCGTCTCCGGCGCGGCCGTCCGGCTGACGTCGTCGGGCCTCGGGTGCGAGGGCTGGCCGGGCTGCGAGCCCGGCGCGTTCTTCCCCGCGTCCGGGCACCACGCGTGGATCGAGTTCGGGAACCGCGTCGTCGCGATCTTCCCGATCACGCTCACGCTCGCGGCGTGGCTCGTCGCGTGGCGGAGCCGCCTCGTCGACCGCTGGGTCGTCCGCGTCGCCGCGCTCACCTTCCTCGGGACGATCGGGCAGGCGCCGCTCGGGCTCCTGACGATCAGGAGCGGCCTGCACCCGCTGATGGTGATGACGCACTTCCTCCTCGCGCTCGTCGTGCTCGCCACCGGGATCGTCGTCGCCGTCGAGGCGTGGTCGGCCGACCGCGGCCGCGCCGAGCCGCTCGTCTCGGCCGCCGCGCGCCGCGCCGCGCTCGTCGTCGTCGGCGCCTGCGCCGTCCTCGTCGTCACGGGCGCGTTCGCGACCGCCGCGGGGCCGCACCCGGGCGACTCGGCCGAGGTGCGCCGGATGGGGAACCTCGTCGAGGCGATGTGGGTGCACGTCCGCGCGACCGCGGTCTACGGCGTCGTCCTCGCCGGTCTCGTCGCGTACCTCGTCGCCCGCCGCGACCGCGCGCCGCGGCTGCTCTGGCCGGCGGGGATCCTGGTCGGCCTGCTGCTCGTCCAGATGGGGATCGGCGAGCTGCAGTGGCGGACGCAGCTCCCGTGGGAGCTCGTGCTCGTGCACGTCTCGCTCGCCGCGGCGATCTGGGGCGCCACGGTGCTGCTCGCGACGCTCCTCTGGCGGCCGCCGGCCGCGATGGCGACGCGGCGAACGTAGACTGGCCCTCGTGGACGAGCTTCGCCTCCTCGAGCGGCCGCAGCTGCGGAACCCCGTCCTGATCGCCTCGTTCCGCGGCTGGAACGACGGCGGACAGGGCGCGACGCTCGCGACCGGCTACCTCGCGAAGCTCTGGGGCGCCGCCCGGTTCGCGGAGATCGATCCCGAGAACTTCTTCGACTTCCAGGCGACGCGGCCGCACGTCTCGCTCGTCGACGGCGTCAGCCGGCAGATCGACTGGCCCGACAACGCGCTCTTCCACGCGCGGATCGGCGGCGGCGACCGCGACGCCGTCCTGCTGATGGGGATCGAGCCGAACCTCCGCTGGCGCACGTTCACCGACCTCGTCGTCGGGCTCGCGCGCGACCTCGGCGTGGAGCTCGTCGTCACCCTCGGCGCGCTGCTCGCGGACGTGCCGCACACGCGGCCGTCGCCCGTCACCGGGAGCGCGAGCGACCAGGAGCTGATCGAGCGGCTCGGGCTGCACGCGTCGCGGTACGAGGGGCCGACCGGCATCGTCGGCGTGCTCCACGACGCGTGCCGCCGCGCCGGCCTCCCGTCGGCCAGCCTGTGGGCGGCGGTGCCGCACTATGTCTCGCTCGCGCCGAGCCCGCGCGCGGCGCTCGCGCTGTGCACGCGACTCTCGGAGCTGATCGGCCAGCCGATCGACGTCGCGGAGCTGGAGGAGGCGTCCGCGCGGTACGCCGAGCAGGTCAGCGAGGCCGTCGCGGCCGATGCCGAGACCGCCGCGTACGTCGAGGAGCTCGAGCAGCGCGTGGACGAGATCGGCGAGGAGGACATCCCCTCCGGCGACACGCTCGCCGCCGAGCTGACGCGGTTCCTCCGCGAGCGGGAGTCGGGCGACGGCGGCCCCGACGCCGCGCGCGAGCAGTAGCGACTAGGCCTCGGCGGCGGGCGACGGCTCGGCGGCGGCCGCTGCGTCGCCGTCCGCGGACGCGGCCGCTGCAGCGCGCCTGCGGCGGCGGCGCTTCGGCTTCCGCGGCGGCGCCTCCGTCGGCGCGTCGCCGTCGGCGCCCGCGCCCTCGGATCCGTCCGCGCCCGGCTGCTGCGGCGCCTGTGCCTGGGCGGCGTCCGCCTCGCCCTCCGGGCCCTTCCGCTTCCTGCGGCGCCGCCGCCGTGACTTCGTCGCCGCGGCCTTCGCCTGCGGCAGGTTCTCCGCGAGCGCCAGAGCGACCTCGCCGAGCTCGCCGAGGCGCTCGCGCGCGCCCTCGATCAGCTTCGTCGCGCGCGGCGTGTAGCCCTCGGCCGAGGCGAGGAGCGCCGCGCCGACCGGAAGCGGCAGCTCGAGCGCGGTGTTGACGAGCTTCGCCGCGTTCTCCTCGTGCCGCTGCCCGCGCGAGTTGGCGAGCGCGCCGAGCAGGCGCTTCGCCTCCGGGAACTCCGCGCTCGCCTTCCGGTCCTGCGCCTTCCGCGACGCGCGCGCGAGCCGCCACGTCCAGCGGGCGAGGATCTGCTCCGGCGCGTCCGGCTTCGCCTCGCCGATCGCGCGCAGGAGGATCCGGATCCCGTGCAGGCGGTCCTTCTCCCACGGCGGAGCCTGCGTCACCAGCGTGACCAGGTCGTCGAACTCCGCGCGCTCGACCGGCATCGAGACGCGGTCGGCCAGGGCCATCGTCCGCAGCCGCCGGTTCGGGTTCTCGATCGCGCAGGTCGTGAGGAACTTGTTCATCGCCGCCTTCGACGCGCCGCCCGTCGTCAGCTTGCGGACGAAGTCCGCCCGCTCCTCGAAGCGGATGTTGCGGCCGGCTATCGTCGCCCAGACCTCCTGCTCCTCGTCGTCGAGGAAGCGCGGGTCGACGCGCTGCCACTCGCGCTGGATCACGCCGAAGCGGCGGCGGACGTCCGGCGTGACGGGGACGAGCCACGGGGCGGGGGAGAGCTTCCGCCGCGCGCGGCGCTGCTGGCGGCGCCGGGGCGCGGGCGTCACGCGGGCGCCCTCGCGGTAGAAGTCGGCGTCGAGCAGCGAGTGGAGCGAGACGACGCGCTCGTTGTGCGTCGCGGACTTCGGCACGAAGTCGACGACGATCCCCGCCTCCTTGCGCGGGTGGATCCGCATGATGCGGCCGATGCGCTGCTGGTAGACGCGCTTCGACGCGGTCGGCGCGAGGTGCATGCAGACCGTCGCGCGGGGCGAGTTCCAGCCCTCCGCGAGCAGCTGCGCGTTGATGAGGATGTTGATCTCGCCGCGCTCGTACGCCGCGAGCGTCTCGGCGAGCTTCACCGGCGGCGTCCGTCCGCTCACCGCCTCCGCCTTCAGCCCCGCGGCGCGGAACTCCTGCGCGAGGTTGTACGCGTGCTCGACGCCGGCGGCGTAGACGATCCCGGGCGTGTTCTCGAAGCGGTCGCGGTAGAGGCTCGCGGCCGCCTGGTTCAGCGCCTGGTGGTCGAGCGCCTGCGCGAGCGCGCGCTCCTCGAAGTCGCCGCCGACGATCGGCACCTGGTTGATCGCCGCCACCGGCGGCACGCGGAGGCACCGCAGCGGCGCGATCAGCCCGCGGCGCGCGGCGTCGGCGAGCGGCAGGTCGTCGACGGACGCGGGGAAGACGTCGGAGACCTGCTTGGCGATCAGCTCCTCCGTCGCGGTCATCCCGACGTAGACGGGCTCCGGGAACGAGCGGATCGCCGCCGACGTCTTCTCGCCGAGCGCGGTGTGCGCCTCGTCGCAGATCACGAGCTGGTACGCGTCGCGCGAGATCTCGTCCACGTGCCGCGCGAACCACGCGTAGGTCTGGATCGTCAGCGGGTTGCCGCGCAGCGGCTCGAGGCCGCGCTCGATCGCCGGCGTGAAGCGGTCGCCGTAGCCCTCCGTCCGCAGGTCGCGCTCGAACTGCGAGACGAGCAGGCGGCGGTGCGTGAGGATCAGGACGCCGAGCGTCCGTGCCGCCTCGACGAATCCCGCCGCGGCAATCGTCTTCCCCGACGCGGTCGGGTGCCGGAAGCGGAAGCGGCGGGTCGCGCCGGGATCGTCGGCGGCGCGGCCCTCCGGCTCGTGCTCGTCGATGTCCTCGAGACCGTGCGCGAGGCCGAGCTCGTCCTCCGGCTCGTCGTCCTCGACGTCGACGTCCGCGGCGCGCTCGGCGGGGACGTGGCCGTTGCCGTTGCCGTTCGCGTCGGCCTGCGACTGCTCGTGCATCGCGATCAGCTCGGTGAGCATCCCGGCGAGCGCGTCGACCTGGTGGCGGCGCAGCTCGGTGCCGGACGCGAGCTTCGGGGACGGCGCGCTGAGGACGCGCTCGAGCCCCAGCATGAGCCCGAACCGCACCTTCCAGGCGGGGGACGGGACGCGCCTGCCCGCCTCGATCTCCGCGAGCGCCTCCTCGAGCGCGCACCGGCGCGAGGTGCCGCTCGCGAGCGCGACCGCGGCGTCCTCTCCCTCGTGGAGGAACGGCTCGCCCGCCCAGGTGGCGGCGCGCGCGGCATCCTCGGCGAGCGCAGCCGCCTCGGGCACGGCAGTCAGGTGGTCGCTGGTCGGTTGCATCGGTGCAGCGCTCGGCGGCGCTGCAACTTCCCTTGATGAGACGCGTGCTCGCATTCCAGCCCCAGGGCGAGCGACGCTTGGGCACAGCATATCCGAATCGGCGGCCGCCGCCACCTCCGGCTGAAGCGGCGGCGGCGCGTGCGACGGGCGCGCTAGGCGGGCGCCGCCGCGCCGATCTCCGCGAGCGGCCGCCCCGCGACGCGCTCCGAGATCCCCGTCTGGTCGAGGTGCTTCGTGATCCCGCCGCGGAAGAACGGGAACCCCGCGCCGAGGAGCAGGCACGTGTCCACGTCGGCGGCCTCGGCGACGACGCCCTCGTCGAGCAGGTGGCGGATCTCGTCGGCCATCGCCTCCAGCACGCACTCGGTGATCTCGTCGACGCTCCGGCGCGCGTCGCCGACGGAGACGACCTCCTCGCGGCCCTCGGCGTAGTTCCGCAGCGTCCGCGAGAGCGGGAACCGGTCCGGGTACGCCTCGTGCATCGTCTCGAGCGTGTGGTACGCGACGCGCGGCCCGACCATCTGCAGGAGCACGGACGGCGCCATCGGCAGCCCGAGCCGGAGGATCGCGTCGTCTGTCTCCTCGACGGTGTTGCCGTGCTCGAGCGCGTCCATGAGCGCGCTCGTCATCCGCGCGAGCACCCGGTTGACGACGAACCCCGGCGCGTCGCGGACGACGACGCCGGTCTTCCGCAGCCGCTTCGTCACGTCCCACGCCGTCGCGAGCGCGACGTCGTCCGTCGCGTCGTGCCGGATCAGCTCGACGAGCGGCATCATCGCCACGGGGTTGAAGAAGTGCATGCCGACGTCCGCGCCCATCTCGGCGACGGAGAGCGAGGAGGTGTTCGTCGCGAGGATCGCGTTCGGCCGCGCGCGCTCCCGCAGCTCGCCGAACACCTGCTGCTTCACGTCCATCCGCTCGACCACCGCCTCCAGGACGAGGTCGCAGTCGTCGAACCCGTCCCAGCCGGTGGTGCCCGCCACGAGCGAGCCGAGGAAGCGCGCCTTCCCCTCGTCGTAGCGCCCCTTCGCCACCTCTCCGGCGAGCTCGCCGCGGATCGACTCGAGCGCGTGCTCCACGACGTCCTCCTGCAGGTCGCGGAGGACGATCGGCACCTCCAGGCGGCGCAGCGCGAGCGCGGCGATCTGGCTCGCCATCAGCCCCGCGCCGACGATCCCGACCTTCTCGACCTTCAGCGGCGCGACGTCCGGGACGCCGACGCCCCGCTTCGCGCGCCGCTCGACGAGGTCGAACGCGTAGATCGACGCCTGGGCCTGCGGCCCTGGGAGGAGCTCCGCGACCGCGTCCTCCTCGGCCCGGTACCCGTCCTCCAGCGACCACGTCGCCGCTCCCGCCATCAGGTCGAGCGCGACGTACGGCGCCGGCGCCGCGCCGTGCACCTGCCCGTCGACGCGCGAGCGGGCCTTCCGGATCGCCTCCGCCAGCGCCTCCGCGTCGATCGGCCGCTCCTCGATCCGCGGCCGCGCACCCGTCCGGATCCGCTCGAGGAGGAACGCGATCGAGTCGTCGAGGAACTCCGCCGGCTCGAGCAGCGCGTCCGCGAACCCGGCGGCGTGCGCCTTGCGCGCGTCGAGCATCCGGTTCTGCCGCAGCGGGTTCTCGACGACGAACTTCACCGCCTCGTCGGGGTCGACGAGCCGCGGCACGAGCTGCGTCCCGCCCCAGGCGGGGAAGAGGCCGAGGAAGACCTCCGGGCACGCGAAGTGGCGCACGGCGGACGAGATCGTCCGGAAGTCGCAGTGGAGGGCGATCTCGACGCCGCCCCCGAGGCACGCGCCGTTGATCGCCGCGAGCGTCGGGAACGGCAGCCGGTGGATCCGGAGGAAGAGCTCGTGCCCCGCGCGCGAGCCTTCGCGCGCCGCCTCGGGCGTGACGTCCGGGAACTCGCCGATGTCGGCGCCCGCGGCGAAGACGAACGGCTTCCCCGTCAGCACCATCCCCGCCCACTCGCCGGACTCCAGCTCCTCGATCGCGCGCTCGGCCGACTCGAGCGCTGCGCGGCCGAAGAACGTCGGCTTCGTGTGGTCCGCGCCGTTGTCGATCGTGACGAGCGCGAGCGGCCCGGCCTCGCTCTCGACCCGCTGGAGGGAGAAGCGCGTGTCAGCCACGCAGGTTCTCCCACAGGACCGCCGCGCCCATGCCCATCCCGACGCAGAGCGCGGTGAGGCCGTAGCGCGCGCCGGGGCGGTCGCGGAACCCGTGCGCGAGCTGCGCCATCAGCCGCACGCCGGTCGCGGCGAGCGGATGCCCGAACGCGATCGCGCCGCCGTACGGGTTCAGCCGCTCGTCGTCAGGGTCGACGCCGACGCCGTCGCACCACGTCAGCACCTGCACCGCGAACGGCTCGTTCAGCTCGAACAGATCGACGTCGTCGATCGTGAGCCCGTGCCGCTCGAGCAGCCGCTGCGTCGCGGGGATCGGGCCGATCCCCATCAGCTCCGGCTCGACGCCCGCGAACGCGTAGCCGACGAGGCGCATCCTCGGCTCGAGCCCGAGCTCCTCCGCCGTCTCCTCGGCGGCGAGGAAGCACGCGGTCGCGCCGTCGGTGAGGCCGGCGGAGTTGCCCGCGGTGACGCGGCCGCCGGGCCGGAACGGCGTCCGCAGCGTCGCGAGCGCGTCCATCGTCGTGTCGGGCCGGAGGAACTCGTCGCGGTCCGCGACGCGCCAGCCGTCGTCGGTGAAGACGGACATCGGCACCACCGTGTCGCGCATGACGCCGTTCTTCCACGCGGCCGCTGCCTTCTGCTGCGAGCGCACGGCGAACCGGTCGGCGCCCTCCTTCGTCAGCTGCGGGAAGCGGTCGTGGAGGTTCTCGGCCGTCGCGCCCATCGTCACCGCGGAGGTGTCGACGAGCCGCTCCGCGACGAAGCGCGGGTTGAAGTCGACGTCCTCGCCCATCGGGTGGTGCCCCATGTGCTCGACGCCGCCGGCGACGACGACGTCCGCGGCGCCCATCGCGATCTCGCCGGCACCCGCGGTCACGGCGGTGAGCGCGCCCGCGCACATCCGGTCGACCGCGAAGCCGGGGACGGTCTGCGGGATCCCCGCGAGGAGGCCCACGTCCCGCCCGAGCGTCAGCCCCTGGTCGCCGACCTGCGCGGTCGCGGCCATGACGACGTCGCCGATCCGCTCCGGCGGGATCTCCGGGTTCCGCCGCAGCAGCTCGCGGACGACCTTGACCGCCATGTCGTCGGCGCGCGTGCGCCAGAAGAGGCCCTTCGGCCCCGCCTTCCCGAAGGCGGTCCGGACGCCGTCGACGTAGACCACCTCGCGCAGCTCGCGCGCCATCCCCGCTCCCTCCGGTTGAACCGCCAGTCAATCCAGCATACTCCGGCGCGTGATCGACTGGTACGGCCACGCCGAGCGCGGGCAGGCGCGCTACTTCGACGGGGAATCGCGCCTGCCGGACGACCCGGACGAGTTGCAGCGGCAGCTGACGCGGATCGCGAACGCGGCGTACGGTGCCGGGCTCGCGCTGCTGATGGACGGCCGCGACGGCGAGGCGCGGGAGTGGCTGCGACGGGCGGCGGAGCGGTACCGCGAGAGCGCGGAGCACGCGCCGCCCGGGAGCTGGGGGAGGCCGATCGGCGCGATGAAGGCGCGCCTGATCGCAGGCGAGCCGGCCGACGCCGAGGCCGAGTGGGCGCTCGCCGCCGGCGCGGCCGACGCGGAGTCGGCGATCGGCCGCTACGCCGCGTGCCTCGCCCTCCTCGTCCTCGGCCGCGACGAGGAGGCGCGCGTGCTCGCGGACGGGCTGCGGACGCAGGGCGAGTTCCCCGAGGGCGTCGGCGACGCGCTCGCGATGCTCGCCGCGGGCACCGACGCGATCGGCTACGTCGAGGCCGTCGAGGCGGTGCTGGAGTCGTTCGAGACGCGGGACGACTTCCTCGAGGACGTGCCCGTCGCGGACACGGTGCTCGCGCTGCAGGCGCTCGCGGAGGCGCGCGGCCTCGTCGCGGAGCTCAGCTCGCCGACTCTCCCGCCCGCGGGTGGGAGAACACCGTGATCACGAGCGGCTCCCGCTCGGGGTCCTCGCGGCGCGCCGCCTCGGCGACGAGCTGCTGGTAGAGCTCGCGGACGTCGTCCTCCGAGATCCGCGCACTCATCTGCGCCGCGCGGAAGCGGCCCTCGGCGGCGTGCGCCTCCCACCCGCGCTGCACCTCGTCGAGCATCGCGGCGCGCGTCTCGTTCGCCGCGCCGGTCGCGATCAGCTCGGGCGCCACCCGCACGTGCGCGGCGACGGCGCGGTACGGCTTCTCGCGTCCGCGCCCGGTCTCGCTCCGCTCGATCAGCCCCGCGGAGAGGAGCATCTTGACGTGGAAGTGGAGGTGCCCCGGGTCGACGCCGAGCCGCGCCGCCAGCTCGCGGTTCGTCAGCTCGCGGTCGCTCTCGCCGAGCGCCTCGAGCACGCGCAGGCGCAGCGGGTGCCCGAGCGCCTTCAGCTGCTCGGGCCGATCGAGGGTGAGGACGCTCGGAGTCGCCACGGCGCTACATATAGGCCTACATCGCGTCGCCGCGCAAGCGAATCGCAGCGGCCGGGTCGAGCAGCGCGGCCGTCCGGCCCTCGCGCGAGCGCGTCAGGCTGGCCGGCGTTCGCGGGGACGGCGCCGAGCCGAACGCGCGCGCGGCGGCGTCGGCCTTCTCCTCGCCCACCACGAGGAAGAGGACTGACCGCGCCGCTTCGAAGACCGGGACCGTCATCGTCACGCGCGGGACGAACGGCTCCATCCCCGCCTCCGCCGCGACGGCGCGGCGCTCGCGCTCGTCCAGCTCCGGCGCCTCCGGGAAGAGCGACGCGGTGTGGCCGTCCGGCCCGAGCCCCATCAGCGCGAGGTCGATCGTGACGCCGCGCAGCTGCTCGTCGTAGCGGCGCGCGGCCTCGTCCGGGTCGAGCTCGCCCTCGATCCGGCGTACGGCCGGCGGCCGCGCGATCCGGTCGAGCAGCGCCTCGCGCACCATCCGGTAGTTCGAGTCCTCGTGGTCGGGCGGGACGCACCGGTCGTCGCCGAACCAGAGGGTCGCGGCGCTCCAGTCGTCGAGGATCTCGGCCGCGAGCTCGTACGCGCGCCGCGGCGTCCCGCCGCCCGAGAGCGCGACGTGCGCGCCGCGCCGCGCGGCGGCGGCCAGCTCCTCGGCGGCTGCGCGCGCGACCGCCTCCGCGTCGTCGACGAAGCGGAGCTCGACCTCCTTCACTGCTCGTCCCGCGCCAGCTCGCGCGCCCGGTCCATCGCCGCCTGGATCGCGTTCAGGAACGCGGCGCGGACGCCCGCCTGCTCGAGCTCGCGGATCGCGGCGATCGTCGTGCCGCCGGGCGAGGTCACCATCTCCCGCAGCTCCACCGGGTGGAGGCCGCCGTCGCGCAACTGCTTCGCGGTCCCGAGCATCGTCTGGACGACGAGCTGCGTCGAGATCTCGCGCGAGACGCCGAGCAGGATCCCGGCCTCGATCATCGCCTCGGCGAGGAGGGCGAAGTACGCCGGCCCCGACCCGGAGACGGCGGTGACGGCGTCCATCAGCCGCTCCGGCACCTCGACGACGGCGCCGAGGTGGCGGAGGACGTCGGTCGCCTGCGCCACGTGCTGCTCGCCCGCGTTCGCGCCCGCGCAGAGGCCGGCGATGCCCTCGTGGACGGTCGACGGCGTGTTCGGCATCGCGCGCACGACCGGCACGCGGTCGGCGAGCAGCCCCTCGAGGGTGCTCGTCGGGATCGCGGCGGCGATCGACAGGACTGTCTGCTCCGGCGTCACGAGCCCGCCGATCTCCCCGAGGAGCGCGGCGATGTCCTGCGGCTTGACCGCGACGACGAGGACGGCGGCGCCGGCGATCGCCTCCTGGTTCGAGAGCGTCGCGACGATCCCGTGGAGCTCCGCGAGCTCGGCCGCGCGCTCCTCGCGGCGGACGCTCGCGACGAGCTCCGCGGGCTCGCGCCAGCCCGACGAGAGCAGCCCCGCGATCAGCGCCTCGCCGATCTTGCCCGCGCCGAGGATCGCGATCCGACGCTCGTCCACCGCCATGCGTCCAGTCTAGGCGTGTCCGGTGCCAGGCACGGGTCGTGTCCGCGCGGGGCGTGTCCGGTGCCGGCGCGGCCTCAGGCCGCGGCGCGTCTCGGCACGGGAAGGAGCCCCGCGCCGTAGGCGTGCAGGACGTACACGCTCGCGAGGCCCGCCCACTCGCCGTACGGCGCGAGTAGCTCCTCCGTCTCCCACGCCTCGACCGGGCGCCCGCGCAGGGCGCGCAGCACCTTCACGAGCCCGAGGTCGCCGACGAGGCCGTGCTCGCGCCGGCCGAGGCCCTCGAGGCAGACGACGCCCGCGCTCCACGGCCCGAGCGCGCGCTCGCGCGCGAGCCGCGCCGCGACGACGCGCGTCGGGTGCGCGCGCAGCCCCTCGAGGTCGACGCTCTCGCACACGCGGAGGAGCGCCGCGGCCCTCCGCGCGTGGAGCCCGTGCGCGCGCAGCTCCGCCGCCGACAGCCGCGCCAGCGCCGCCGCGCCGGGCGGCTCGTGGAGGCTCGTGCCGGGACGGGCCGGCGTCGTCGCGCGGACGATCCGCGCCTCGAGCGCGCGGGCGCGGCGCGACTCGATCAGCTGCCCGCAGAACGCGCGGAGGAGCGACTGCGCGACCGTCGGCACCCGCAGCTGCCGGAGTCCCCGCGCCCGCCGTGCCGCCTCGCCGACGAGCGGGTCGCGCGCGAAGCGGCGGAGGAACTCCGAGTGGTCGTCGTCGAGCGCGAGCACGAACCGCAGCCGCTCCAGCGCCTCCTCCGACTCGGCCCGGAGGACGACGGCGCCGTCCGGCAGCTGCCGCGCGCCGGCGAGCTCGCCGCCGGGCAGCACCGCCGTGAGCGCCCCGTCCCGGAACCGCCGCGTCGCGTCGCCGGCCCGCCGCGCCGTGAGCGCGAGCGAGTACGGGCCGCGCGGACGCGCGACCTGCTGGAGGATCACGCCTCGGTCGGGAAGTGCAGGCTCTCGCGCCGGGCGCCGAGGTCGGCGGCGCGGTCGAGGACGTCGAGCGCCTCGCCCTCGCGGCCCGCCTTCCGCAGCATCCGTCCCCAGGCGCGGCACGCCTGCGCCGCGTCGGCGTACCGCTCCGCCTGCTCGAGCGCGTCGACCGAGGCGCGGAACGCGTCGCTCGCCTCGTCCGTCGCGCCCTGCAGCGTCAACCCCTCGCCGAGCGCCTGGAGCGCGCGGCCCCGCTCACCCGGATCGCTGTCGCCGAGCAGCTCGAGCGCCTCGCGCGCGCGCGCGACCGCGGCGGCGCCTTCGCCGAGCACGACCTCCCGTCGCGCTTGCTCCGTGCGCAGCGAGGCGAGGTCGGCGGGGTTCGGCTGCAGCCCGAGCAGGCTCTCGGCCAGCTCGAACTGCACGCCGGCCTCGTGCGGCCGGCCCTTCGTCAGCAGGATCACCCCGCAGAGCAGCCGTGCGCGTCCGAGCTGGACGGTGTTCTCCGTCGCCTCGAGCAGCGCGATCGCGCGCCGCGCGTTCACGAGCGCCCTCCCGAGCTCCCCGCGGAGGCCGCTGACGCGCGCCAGCGACCAGTAGAGCTTCACCTGCGTGTAGGAGTCCGTGAGCGCGTCGGCGGACTCGAGCACGCCGTCGAGCACCGACTGCGCGCGGTCGAACTCGCCCACGTCGCTGAGCGCGTAGCTCAGGTGCGTGGCGAACTGGACGCGCGCCGCGACGTTCTCGGGGTCGTTCTCGTCGACGTCGTGCAGGCACTGCGCGTAGAGGTCGATCGCGCGCCGCACGTGGCCGAGCGCGGCGTACGCGTGGCCGAGCTGCGCGTACACCTCCGGCTGCTCGGCAGGCGAGACCTCGCCGTCGTCGATCGCCGCCTCCAGCAGCTCCGCCGCCTCGGCCGGGCGCCCGCTCTCGACCGCCGCCGTCCCGAGGACGATCCGCGCGCGGAGCGCGCTGCGGACGTCGCCCCCAGCGGTCGCGTCGTCGAGGAGCCGGCGGAGACGCTGCTCCGCCGCCTGGGGATCCTTGCCGAGCCGGAGCTCGAGCTCCGCGTCCACCAGCTCCATCTCGCGGCGGTCGACGGGCCGCACGTCCTCGCCGGTCTCGAGGTACTCCGGCGACACGCCGAGCTTGGCCGCGAGCTTGCGCAGGGCTTTGACAGAAGGCTGCCGCGTGCCCGCCTCGATCCGGGAGATGTACGCGTACGAGACCCCCGGTGCCGACAGCTCGCGCTGCGACATGCGCCGCTCCAGGCGGAGTCTTCGCAGGCGCTCGCCGATCGTCTCCGGCCGTGGCGCGTCGGGCGGGGAGCTCACCGGCGGCATCTTCGCTGTTCCTCCGGATGGGCGCAACGCTCAACCGAGTGAACCTTGACAACAAAAGTGCAGCACGGTTCCGTAGCGGCACCGCCCCGGAGCCGAGCGGCCGTCGGCTCCCCACGCCTCGAAGGGAGGTGACCACATGCGCCGTCGGATCACGACTCTGCTGATCGCCCTCGCGAGCTTCGCGCTCGCCGCGACGAACGCCGGGTGGCCCTGGGAGTAGCTCCCGGCCCGCCGGGGCGGGGGTGCAATCCGCAAGCGCCTCCGCCCCGGTTACCCTCCTCCGGTGCGTGCGCGCGGGATGCGGGCGACGTGGGACGCGCTCGCCTCGGCCGACACCGGGGTCGTCGTCGGCGACCCCGCCCGCGGCGAGGAGGAGCTCGCGGCGCTGTTCGGGCGGCTCGGCGCGGACCCGCGCGGCGGCGTCTGCCTCGAGGTCGGTTGCGGCCCGGGCCGGATGACGGGCGCGCTCGCCGAGCGGTTCGACCGCGTCGTCGCGGTCGACGTCGCGCCAGCGATGCTCGCGCGCGCCCGCGAGGCGGTGACGGCGCGCAACGTCGACTTCCGGGAGGTCCCCGGCGACCGCCTCGACGGGATCGCGGACGAGTCCGTGGACGTGGCCGTGTGCTACCTCGTCCTCCAGCACCTGCCGTCGCGCCGCGTCGTCGCGTCGTACCTCCGGGAGCTGGGGCGCGTCCTGCGTCGCGGCGGCACCGCGTACGTCCAGCTCCCCGTGCTCGACGGGGGCGTGCGGCCGCGCCTGTGGCGCGCGCTGCGGTCGCTACTCGTCCCGGTCGGCGAGCGCCTCGGCGGCGGCCCGCTGCGCGCCGCCGCGTTCCGGGGGTTCCGGCTCACGCGGCGGGAGCTCGGCGCGGCGCTCGCGGCGGCCCGGCTCCGCGTCGCCGCGAGCGACGAGGGGCAGGACGCGCCGTACCGCCACAGCCGCGACCTCTTCCTCCGGCTCGAGCGTCCCCGATGAGCTGGGTCGCAGCGCTCCTCTACGCGCCGCTCCTCGCGGCCGGCGTCGCCGCGGTCTGGCGGCGGCCGGTGCTGGCGCTGTACGCCTTCGTCGTCGGCCTCGCGCTCCACAACGTCGTCGTCGCGCTGCTGTACGCGGGCGGCGTCCGCGGCGCGCCGCTGACGGCGATCCAGGCGTGGAAGGAGGCGCTGCTCGCGACCGCGCTCGCGGCCGTCGCCTTCCGCGCGCGGGGGCTGCCGTTCCGCCCGGGCCGCGCGGACGTGCTCGCGCTCGCCTTCGCCGGCGTCGTGCTCGCGTACGCGGTCGTGCCGCAGTCGTGGCTCGGCGGCGCCGCGACGCCGGAGGGGATCGTCCTCTCGGTGCGCCACGCGCTCCTGCCCGTGCTCGCGTACCTGCTCGGCCGCTCGCTCGCGCTCGGGGCGGAGGAGCTGCGCCGCCTCGGCGCCGCCGTGCTCGCCACCGCGGGCGCCGTCGCCGCGATCGGGATCGTCGAGGTCTACGCCGTGCCGCTCGACTGGTGGCGCGACTCCGGCATCGCGGGGTGGTATCGCGACCAGCTCGGGTTCGAGTACCGCGGCCTCTCGGGGCTCCCGGAGAACTTCGTCTTCAACACCGGCGACGAGCAGCGGCCGCTGCGGCGGCTGCTTTCCACCTTCCTCAGCCCGCTCGGGACGGCGTTCATGCTGGCCGTCGCGCTCCTGCTCGTCGCCGCGCGCCCGACGCGGCGGACGCTCGCGCTCGCGCCGCTCCTCGTCGCGGCGCTGCTGCTGACGCACACGCGCGGCGCGTTCCTCGCGCTCACCGGCGGGCTCGTCGTGCTCGCGGCGGTGCGCCGGGACTGGCGCGTGGCGGTGGCGGCGCCTGCGTTCCTTGCGCTGTCGGTCGCGTTCGTCAGCGTCTTCCCGGCGATCGGGCCGGAGACGCGGTTCACGCCGGAGGAGATCGAGGTGCAGCGGCAGATCCGGGAGGAGCGCGGCCCCGCGGTCCACGACCCGCTCGACCTGCAGGAGCCGTCGGTGCAGAGCCACCTGATGAGCCTGCGGGAAGGCTTCGAGACGGTGGCGGAGCAGCCGCAGGGCTACGGGCTCGGGAATGCCGGCGCGACCGCGAGCCGCACCGGCGCGCCGCTCCGCGCCGGTGAGTCGAACTACGCGGAGCTCGGGGTGGAGACGGGCGTGCTGGGCCTCGCTCTGTTCGTCGTGTGGAACCTGCTCCTGTTCGTCGCGCTCGCCCGCGGTGGGCGCCGCGACGTGGTCGCCGCGTGGCTCGCGGCCGCGCTCGCGACGGTGCTCGCGCTCGCGGTCCAGACGGACGCGTACGGCGTGCCGTGGCTCGCGTACTGCGTCTGGGGCCTCTGCGGCGCGGCGGCGGTCGCGCCGCGCGCGGAGGCGCCCGCGGCCGAGGCCGCGCCGCGCAGGCGGCTCGCGCGTCTCAGGAGCTCCTCGCCGGGTAGCGTCGAGACATGACGATCGATCCGCGCGTCGACATCGGCCACGTCCACCTGAAGGTCGCGGACCTCGAGCGGTCGCTTGGCTTCTGGTGCGGCGTCCTCGGCTTCGAGCTGCAGCAGCGGTTCGGCGACTCCGCGGCGTTCGTGTCGGCGGGCGGGTACCACCACCACCTCGGCCTCAACACGTGGGAGTCGGAGGGCGGTTCCCCGCCGCCTCCGGGCACCACCGGGCTGTACCACGTCGCCGTGCGCTATCCCGACCGGGCGACGCTCGCGGACGCGGTGCGGCGCGTGGTCGACGCCGGGATCCAGCTCGACGGCGCCTCCGACCACGGCGTCAGCGAGGCGATCTACCTGCGCGATCCGGACGAGAACGGCGTCGAGCTGTACCGCGACCGCCCTCGCGAGGAGTGGCCGCGCCCGCCGGACGGCGCCGGGGTGGCGATGGTGACGCGGCCGCTCGACGTGCGGGCGCTGCTCGCCGAGGCGCCGTAGCGGGGCGGCCGCGCGTCGGCGCGGCCGGAGTCGCGCGAATAGGATCACGGTGTGCCTGCCTGGGCCGTCTGGCTCGTGCTCGCCGCGCTGCTGGGGGTCGCGGAGGTCCTGACGCTGACCTTCTTCCTGGGCGCGGTCGCGCTCGCGGCCGTGCTGGCGGCGGGCGTCGCCGCGGTCGGCGGCGGCCTCGTCCTCCAGCTCGCGGCGTTCGTCGTCGGGTCCGTCGTCTCGATCTGGCTCCTGCGCCCGCTGGCGCGGCGGCACGTCTCGATGCCGCCGGCGATCCGGACGGGCACCGCGGCGCTCGTCGGCAAGAGCGCGCTCGTGCTCGAGCGGGTCGACGACCACGGCGGTCGCGTCCGGATCGGCGGCGAGGAGTGGAGCGCACGCGCGTTCTTCGACGGGCACGTGATCGAGCCGGGCACCCGGGTCGAGGTGGCGAAGATCGAGGGCGCGACGGCGCTCGTCTACGAGTGAGGAGGCGGCGGTGGAGGCAGGGCTGATCGTTCTGGTGGTCGTCGCGGTGCTGGCGATCGTGGTGCTGGCGCGCGCGATCCGGATCGTCCCGCAGGCGCGGGCGGGGATCGTCGAGCGGCTCGGCCGCTACCACCGGACGCTCGACGCGGGGCTGGCGCTCGTGATCCCGTTCGTCGACCGCGTCAAGCCGCTCGTCGACCTCCGGGAGCAGGTCGTCTCGTTCGACCCGCAGTCGGTGATCACGGAGGACAACCTCGTCGTCTACATCGACAGCGTCGTCTACTACCAGGTGACCGACCCGAAGGCGGCGATCTACGAGATCGCCGACTTCATCGGCGGCATCGAGCAGCTCGTCGTCACGACGCTGCGCAACGTGATCGGCGGGATGACGCTCGAGCAGACGCTGACGTCGCGCGACGAGATCAACGCGCAGCTCCGCGGGATCCTCGACGAGGCGACGGGCAAGTGGGGCATCCGCGTCAACCGCGTCGAGCTGAAGGCGATCGAGCCGCCGGGGACGATCAAGGAGGCGATGGAGAAGCAGATGCGGGCCGAGCGCGACCGCCGCGCGACGATCCTCCAGGCGGAGGGTGTGAAGCAGTCGCAGATCCTCACGGCGGAGGGCGAGAAGCAGGCGGCGATCCTGCGCGCCCAGGGGCAGCGGGAGTCGGAGATCCTGCAGGCCGAGGGGCAGTCGAAGGCGATCGAGACCGTCTTCGAAGCGATCCACCGCGGCAACGCCGATCCGAAGCTGCTCGCGTACCAGTACCTGCAGATGCTGCCGCGGATCGCCGAGGGCGACGCGAACAAGGTCTGGATCATCCCCAGCGAGTTCGTCCAGACGATGGGCAGCATCGCCGAGTCGCTCGGCGGCGGCTCGCAGCGGGAGCTCGGGAGCGGCGGCTCCGCGGGCGGCGGCGACGGCGAGCGCTAGCGGTACTCCGCCGGCACCTCGACCGGCGGCGCGGCGAGCAGGACGTAGCCCCAGAGGAGCCAGCCGACGCCGAGCAGCGGCGGCAGCATCGCGCCCGCGACGACCGCGGCGAGCCCGCCGGCGAAGGCGAGGCCGGTCTCGCGGGGGAGCACGCCGGTGCGGACGATCGCGACCCCGAGGAGGAGGTGCGCCGCGATCGTCACGAGCGCGGCGACCGCGAACAGGTCGCGCGCGAGCAGGTTCGCGAGGAGCATCGCCACCGTCCCTACGACGACGAGCGCCGCCGCGACGAGGCCGAGCCCCGCCGCTGCGCTGCCGAGGCGGACGTAGAAGACCCACACGCCGGCCGCGACGAGCACGAGCGCCGGGTTCAGCGCCGCGCGCCACGGCCCTTCGTCCTCGACGAGCGGCGCGGCGAACCAGACGACCGCCCACGCGACGCCGCCGAGGATGAGGGCGGTGCTTCCCAGCCGCCGTGCGCGCTCGCTCAGCACGGTGCTGTTCTACCGTCCGCGGCGCCTACGCGGGCGGCGCGAGGAGCGAGTCGGGCGTGCGCGGCGCCTCGCGGCGCCTCGTCTCCGCGCGCGTTGCCTAGGTGCCCCGGCCTCCTCCCCACTGCGAGCGTAGCCCGCGAACTGCGGCGCGCGTGTGCCGACTTCGGGTCGGAATCGTGACGGGACGGTGGTAACGTCTGCCACAGAGGTGACGAAGCCGGTCGAGCAGCTCGAGCAGGTCGTCGTCCGCTTCGCAGGCGACTCGGGCGACGGCATGCAGCTCACCGGCGACCGCTTCACGAGCGAGACCGCGCTGGTCGGGAACGACCTCTCGACGCTGCCGGACTTCCCCGCCGAGATCCGCGCGCCCGCGGGGTCGCTCCCGGGCGTCTCGGGCTTCCAGCTCCACTTCGCCGACCACGACATCCTCACGCCGGGCGACCAGCCGAGCGTCCTCGTCGCGATGAACCCGGCGGCGCTGCGGACGAACCTCCGCGACCTCCCGCAGGGTGCGACCGTGATCGTCAACCGCGACGCGTTCGGCGAGCGCAACCTCGCGAAGGCCGGCTACACGACGAGCCCGCTCGACGACGGCACGCTCGACGCCTACCGCGTCCACGCCGTCCCGCTCACGTCGATGACGGTCGAGGCGCTGAAGGGGATCGACGGCATCACGCCTCGCGAGGCGGAGCGGTCGAAGAACTTCTTCGCGCTCGGGCTCATGTCGTGGCTCTACGGAAGGCCGATCGAGGGCACCCTCGCCTTCATCGCGCGGAAGTTCGCGCGCCGGCCGGAGATCGCCGAGGCGAACGCGCGCGCCTTCCGCGCCGGCTACCACTACGGCGAGACGAGCGAGGACTTCGTCGTCTCCTACGAGGTCAAGCCGGCGAGGCTGAAGCCCGGCGTCTACCGGCAGATCACCGGCAACACCGCGCTCGCGTACGGGCTCATCGCGGCCAGCGTCCGCAGCGGGCTGCCGCTCTTCCTCGGCGCGTACCCGATCACGCCCGCGTCGGGGATCCTCGAGGAGCTCGCGAAGCACAAGGAGTTCGGCGTGCGGACGTTCCAGGCGGAGGACGAGATCGCGGCCGCCGGCGCCGCGCTCGGCGCGTCGTTCGGCGGGTCGCTCGGCGTCTCCACCTCGGCGGGGCCGGGCGTCGTCCTCAAGTCGGAGACGGTCGGGCTCGCCGTCGCGCTCGAGCTGCCGCTGCTCATCCTCGACATCCAGCGCGCCGGCCCGTCGACCGGGATGCCGACGAAGCCGGAGCAGGCGGACCTGCTGATGGTGCTCTTCGGGCGCAACTCGGAGTCGCCGGTGCCGGTGCTCGCGGCGTCCACGCCCGGCAACTGCTTCGACATGGCGGTCGAGGCGGCGCGGATCGCGCTGAAGTACCGGACGCCCGTCTACCTCCTCTCGGACGCGTACCTCGCGAACGGCGCGGAGCCGTGGCTGATCCCGGACGTCGACGCGCTGCCGCGGCTCGACGCCGGCTTCACGACGGAGCCGCCCGAGGACGGGACGTTCCTCCCGTACGCGCGCGACCCGGAGACGCTCGCGCGGCCGTGGGCGATCCCAGGCACGCCGGGGCTCGAGCACCGGATCGGCGGCCTCGAGAAGCAGGACGGGACCGGCAACGTCAGCTACGACCCGGACAACCACGACCGGATGACGCGCCTGCGCGCGCAGAAGGTCGCCGGCATCGCCGCCGACATCCCGGAGCTCGAGGTCGACGACCCGGACGGCGACGCGCGGCTGCTCGTCCTCGGGTGGGGCGGCACGTACGGCCCGATCGCGGCTGCGGCGCGGAAGGTGCGCGCCCGCGGCGGCAAGGTCGCGCACGCGCACCTGCACCACCTCAACCCGTTCCCGCGCAACACCGGGGAGGTGCTGCGGCGGTACGAGCAGGTGCTGGTCCCGGAGATGAACCTGGGGCAGCTCCTGAAGCTCGTCCGCGCGGAGTTCCTCGTCGACGCCGTCGGCTACAACCGCGTCCGCGGCGTCCCGTTCCGGTCGAGCGAGCTCGTGGACGCGATCGAGGGGCTGCTGTGATCCAAATAACAGTCTGTTACTTAGGAGGCTCGGTGGCGTGAGCGACGGGAACGGGAACCTCGTGCAGCTCACCGCGAAGGACTTCAAGTCCGACCAGGAGGTGCGCTGGTGCCCCGGCTGCGGCGACTACGCGATCCTCGCGGCGCTGCAGGGGTTCATGCCGGAGCTGGGCGTGCCGCGGGAGCGGATCGTCTTCGTCTCGGGGATCGGCTGCGCGGCGCGCTTCCCGTACTACATGCAGACCTACGGGATGCACTCGATCCACGGCCGCGCGCCGGCGATCGCGACGGGGCTCTCGACTTCGCGGCCGGACCTGTCGGTCTGGGTCGTGACGGGCGACGGCGACGCGCTCTCGATCGGGGGCAACCACCTGATCCACGCGCTGCGCCGCAACGTCAACGTGAAGATCCTGCTCTTCAACAACGAGATCTACGGGCTGACGAAGGGGCAGTACTCCCCGACCTCGCCGGTGGGGAAGCGGACGGGCTCGACGCCGTACGGCTCGATCGACCACCCCTTCAACCCGCTGTCGGTCGCGCTCGGCGCGGAGGCGACGTTCGTCGCGCGCGCGATCGACACCGACCGCAAGCACCTGACCGAGGTGCTGCGCGCCGCGGCCGCCCACCGCGGTGCCGCGCTCGTGGAGATCTGGCAGAACTGCAACATCTACAACGACGGCGCGTTCGACCTCGTCCGCGACGAGAAGGCGAACCGGATCTACCTCGAGCACGGGCAGCCGATCCGCTTCGGCGAGGCCGGCGAGCGCGGCGTCTACCGCCGCGAGGGCGGCTCGATCTACGTGGGGCTGGTCGTCGAGGAGGGGGAGGAGCGGCTCCTCGTGCACGACGCCCACGCGGAGGAGCCGAGCCTCGCGTTCGCCCTCTCGCGGCTGACGCTCGGCGCCGCCGGCGCGGCGCCGGTCGGCGTCTTCCGCGACGTCGAGCGGCCGGTGTACGACGAGGCGATGGCGGGCCAGCTCGACGCGGCGCGCGCGGAGCGCGGCGAGGGCGACCTGCGGGCGCTCGTCGGCTCGGGCGACACCTGGGTGATCAACTGAGCGCACTGGCGTCGGTCCGCGCGGCCTTCGAGCGGTATGCGAGCGATCTGAGGGCAACCGTCGTTTCCGAGAACGAGATCAATGTCCTGCGCGGACGCACCGCGTTGTACGACAGTGCCGTGGACGACATCGTCGCGCGAGTAGCGTCGTTCAGCCAGCTTCTGACGCGCTAAGACGGAGCAGATTGTTTCGAGCGAGATTCGCAATAGAAGAAGCTCGCCGAATCACCGCTCCAGTTCGGATATCACTTGTTCAACGATTGGGACGAACTGCGTCCCGCCGACGAGAACGAGCGGCAGGCGCTAAGCGGGAGCGAACTCCTTCGTCGCGTGGCCTTGCCCGACGCGGCGCGGCATAGGGCCGTTAGCCGAGCTCGACCCTGGCGCGCCGGTCGTCGGCCGGGGCGCAGGTGGATCCGGGCGACCACGTCGCCGGTCGACTTCTCCCGTGGGCCGGTCCGCCGCGAACCGCCGCAGCATGAGCCGCTCCGTCTCGCGGGCAGACCTCTGCGACGAGCCGCCTACCCGATCTGCTCGGCGAGCCCGACGAGGATGCCCTCGGGGCCCCGGACGTAGCAGAGCCGGTACAGCTCCTTGTACTGCACCACCTCGCCGACGAGTTCGGCTCCGTGCCGGCTCAGCCGCGCCACGACGTCGTCGATGCCCTCCACCGCGAACATGACGCGGAGGTAGCCGAGGGAGTTCACCGGCGCGTTCCTGTGGTCCGAGACCGGAGCGGGGTCCAGGAAGCGCGAGAGCTCGATCCGGCCGTGGCCGTCAGGCGTGCGCATCATCGCGATCTCGACGCGCTGGTCCCGGAGCCCCGTGACGCGCCCTGACCAGTCACCCTCGATCATCGCTCGCCCTTCGAGTTCGAGGCCCAGCTCGGCGAAGAAAGCGATAGCGGCGTCGAGCGATTCCACCACGATGCCGACGTTGTCAATCCGTTGAAGCGCCACGCGGCATTCTTGCGGCTCGCGAAGATCACCGGCACCCGCGACGCGCGTAGGAGCAGGTGTCGCCGCCTGTGGGCGCCCAGCTTGCGCTCGGTCGGCGGATCGCTACTCCGACTGCCACTCCGGCCGGCCGAGCGCGTACTCAACGTCCCCGTGCTCGTCGCCTTCGATCCGCACCGGCCAATCCGCGTGGAACACGCGCACGAAGCGCAGCCCCGCCTTCTCCATCACTCGCCGCGATGCCTCGTTGACGACCATCGTCGTCGCGTAGACGCGCTCCACGCCCAGCTCGGCGAACGCCTTCTCTACCAGCGCGCGCGAGCCC
>DATLFU010000048.1:0-55018 GCA_035540835.1 Gaiellaceae bacterium | reverse complement strand
GCGTCGTCGGAGCCTGTTTCGCCTTGCACCGGACGGGGTTTGGCGAGCCGCCGTGTCGCCACGACGCTGGTGGGCTCTTACCCCACCGTTTCACCCTTACCGCCGGCGTCTCTCGAGAGTCAACGCCGTCGGCGGTCTCCTTTCTGTGCCACTTTCCGTCGGCTTTCGCCGCCTGGGGTTTCCCCAGCGTCCTGCCCTGCGGTGTCCGGACTTTCCTCGAGCCGCCGGAGCGGCCCGCGGTCACCCGGCCTGCGTGCCGGATTGTAGCTGCGTGCGCGCCCGATCGACCGCCGCGCCGAGGACCGAGCCGCACTCCGGGCACGCCAGCGACGCGCCCCTGCGGAGGACGAACTCGCCGCAGACGAGGCACTCGAGGCTGACGCCGCGCGCGAGCGCCTGCAGCTCCTGCTCGAGCGTCCGGTGCAGGGGCACGAGCGCCATCAGAGCGTCCGGAAGACTCCCGTCACCCGACCGAGGATCTGCACGTGGCGCGCGTAGATCGGCTCGAGCGCGTCGTTCTCCGGCTGCAGCCGGATGCGGCCGTCCTCGCGGTAGAACCGCTTCACCGTCGCCTCGTCGGCCGACTCGTCGTCGCCCGCCAGCGCGACGACGATCTCGCCGTCGCGCGCCGTGTCCTGCCGGCGGACGACGACGATGTCGCCGTCGAGGATCCCGGCGTTGACCATCGAGTCGCCCTTGACGCGCAGGAGGAACTCCTGCCCGCCGCGCGCCAGCGGCTCCGGCACCGCGAGGTAGGCCTCGACGTTCTCCTCCGCGAGCAGCGGCCCGCCGGCGGCGATCTCGCCGACGAGCGGCAGCCGGTGGACGTCGTCGCGCTCGGCGGCGGCCGGGGCCGCGTGGCGGGCGCCACGGCGGTGCCCGACGAGATCGAGCGCGCGCGGCTTCGTCGGGTCGCGCTTGAGGAGGCCGGCGCGCTCGAGGTTCGCCAGGTGCGCGTGGACGGTCGAGGGCGAGGCGAGCCCGACCGCCTCGCCGATCTCGCGCACCGTCGGCGGGTAGCCGTGCCGGTCCACGTACTGGACGAGGTAGTCCCAGATCTCCTGCTGTCTCCCGGTCAGCACCGGCGCGTGCCTCCTGTGTCGAAGAGCGTGTGCGAACGTGTGTTCGCCAGCAGGGTAGAGACTCCTCCGGACGGCGTCAAGAACGACGAAGCCCGGCCGGAGCCGGGCGTCGCGCATGCGCTGGAGAGGACTTGAACCTCCACGGCCTTTTAAGGCCACTAGGCCCTCAACCTAGCGCGTCTACCAATTCCGCCACCAGCGCGAGGGCCTCGCAAGTGTAGCGGCATCGCAGCCGCGACCGCGACGGCCGCGCCGCCACTAAGCTGCGCCGGTGCGCGAGCTGTGCGACGAGGCGATCGCGGCGGCGCTCGCCACCGGGGCGTCCTACGCCGACGTGCGGGCGATGACGCGCCGCACGCAGTCGCTCGCGACGAAGAACGGCCGCGTCGAGGCCGTCGCCGACAACGAGACGGAGGGAATCGGCGTCCGCGTCCTCGTCGGCGGCGCCTGGGGGTTCGCGTGCGACCGCCGCCTGACGCCGGAGGGCGCGCGCGAGGCGGCACGTCGCGCTGCGGCCTTCGCCGCCGCCGCGGCCGCCGAACGGGCCGAGCGCGCCCTGACGCCGGTCGAGCCGACGACGGGCACGTACCGCACGCCGCTCGAGCTCGACCCCTTCGACGTCGCCCTCGACGACAAGATCGCGCTCTGCCTGCGGGCCGAGGAGGGGATGCGCGCCGCGCACTCCGACGTGAAGGTGACGTCGGCGACGCTGCGCGCGCTGCGCGAGCGGAAGCTCCTCGTCACCTCCGACCGCGTCGTCGTCGACCAGGAGACGGTCGAGTGCGGCGGCGGGATCGACGCGATCGCGTCGCGCGACGGCGTCGTCCAGGTCCGGAGCTACCCGAGCGCGCACGGCGGCGCGAGCGCGCAGGCGGGGTGGGAGTACGTCGAGGAGCTCGGGCTCGACCGCGAGGCGCCGCGCGTGGGCGAGCAGGCGGCGGCGCTCCTCCGCGCCGACCCGTGCCCGAGCGGCGTGACGACGCTCGTGATCGACGCGGAGCAGCTGCAACTGCAGGTGCACGAGTCGGTCGGGCACCCGATCGAGCTCGACCGCGTCTACGGGACGGAGGCCGCGTACGCCGGGACGAGCTTCCTCGCGCCCGGCGACCTCGGCAGCCTCCGCTACGGCTCGGAGCTGATGAACGTCACGGCGGACTCGACGACGCCGCGCGGCCTCGGGACGTTCGGCTTCGACGACGAGGGCGTGCCGGCACGGCGCGAGGCGATCGTCGAGGCGGGCGTGCTGCGCAACTTCCTCACCTCGCGCGAGACGGCGGCGCGGATCGGCGCGGGCGGCGGTGGGTCGATGCGCGCGGACGGCTGGAACCGGATGCCGCTCGTGCGGATGACGAACCTCCACCTCGAGCCCGGCGAGGGCAGCTTCGAGGACCTCCTCGCGGACGTCGACGACGGGATCTACGTCGAGACGAACAAGAGCTGGTCGATCGACGACAAGCGCCTGAACTTCCAGTTCGGCACGCAGGCGGCGTGGAAGATCGAGCGCGGGCGGCTGCGCCGGTTGCTGCGCGACGCGACGTACACGGGGATCACGCCGCAGTTCTGGGGCGGCCTCGACGCGGTCGCGGGCCCGGAGGCGTGGCGGATGGCGGGGCTGACGAACTGCGGCAAGGGGCAGCCGGGTCAGATCGCGCACGTGTCGCACGGCGCCTCGCCGGCGCGGTTCCGCCGCGTGCAGGTCGGCGTCCGCTCGTGATCGACGCGCTCGAGGTCGCGGAGCGCGCGGTCGCCGCGGCGGAGGCGGACGAGGCCGAGGCGTTCGTCCACGCGGAGCGGTCGGGGCTCGCGCGCTTCGCGGGCGACGAGATCCACCAGCCGACGCTGACCGACAACGCGAGCGTCCAGTTGCGCGTCGCGCGCGCCGGCCGCGTCGGCTCGGCGACGACGAACCGGCTGTCGGAGGAAGGGCTGCGCGCAGCCGCGCGCCGCGCCGCGGAGGCGGCGGACCGCGCGCCCGCCGATCCCGGCTTCGACGGCCTCGCGCGGCCGGCGGAGATCCCGCGGGTCGAGGGGTTCGACGACGCGACGGCGCGGCTCTCGCCGGAGGAGCAGGCGGTACGCGCACGCGCCGCGATCGACGCCGCCGACGGCCTCGGCGTCTACGGCTACTACACGAGCGGCGTCACGCGCCTCGCCGTCGCGTCGAGCTCGGGGCTCCGCGGCGAGCAGGAGCTCACGGACGCGACGGCACTCGTGCTCGCGGCCGCGGCGGGAGCGTCCGGCTACGCGAGCGCGACCTCGTGGCGCGACGGCGACGTCGACCCCGCAGCGGTCGCGCGCGAGGCGGCGGAGAAGGCGGCGCGGACCCGCGGCGCCGTCGAGCTCGAGCCCGCCAAGTACCGCGCGGTGCTCGAGCCGTACGCGCTCTCGGAGCTGCTCGAGTACTTCTCGTTCGACGCGTTCAACGGGCCGGCCCTGCTCGAGGAGCGCAGCTACCTCGCCGGGAGGATCGGTGAGCGGCTGTTCGACGAGAGCGTGACGATCGTCGAGGATCCGCTCGACCCCGCCGGACTGCCGAAGGCGTTCGACTTCGAGGGAACGCCGCGCCGCCGCGTGCCGCTCGTGGAGGACGGCGTCGCGCGCGGCGCCGTCTGGGATCGGAGCGCGAGCGCGCGCGCCGCCGGCTACGAGTCGACGGGGCACGCCGGTCCGCCGGAGATGCGGATCTACGGCGCGTTCCCGATCGCGCTCTCGGTCGCTCCCGGCGACGCCGCGTCGGTCGACGAGCTGGCGGAGCTCGTCGAGGACGGCATCCACGTGACGCGGCTCCACTACCTCAGCGTCGTCGACCCTCGCGAGGGGATCGTCACCGGGATGACCCGCGACGGGACGTTCCGCATCCGCGACGGGCGTGTGGCCGAGCCGCTCGTCAACCTCCGATTCACCGTCTCGGTGCCGGAGGTGCTCGCAGACGTGCCGGGGCTGACGCGCGAGCGGATGCTCGTCAACCGCAGCGACTTCTACGGCGAGCGGTACCCGTTCGGCGTGCTCTGCCCCGCGCTCGCGACCGCGTCGTTCGCGATCACCGGCTGCGGTTCCGGCCCCGGGCTCTGAGGCGCTAGCCGAGCGTGTGGTAGAGCGCGATCGTGTTCGCGAAGAACAGGACCGCCACCACGACCGTGAGCCGCGTCAGGTTCCGCTCGACGATGTGCGTGCCGCCCTGCGACGCGGGCGTGAAGCCCATCCCGCCGAGGCCCGCCTCGCGGCCGGAGTGCATGAGCACGAGGCCCATCAGCACGAAGGCGAGCACGACCTGGAAGATGGCGAGGACGGGCGTCACGACGCAAAAGCGTAGCGGCTATCGCGTCGCGAGCTCGACGATCGCGTCGATGAGCTCGGCGGCGATCCTGTCCTTCGTCACGTAGCCCGCGGCGCCGGCGCTGCGTGCACGGTCGACGTCGATGCGCGAGTTCGACCCGGTGAGCATCAGGACGCAGACGCCGGCGCGCTGCTTGCGGATCGCCTGCGTCGCCTCGATCCCGTCCATGACGGGCATGTTGATGTCCATCAGGACGACGTCGGGATCGAGCTCCGCCGCGAGCCGCACCGCCTCGGCGCCGTCGCGCGCGTGGCCGGCGACCGCGATCCGGTCGTCCGTCGCGAGGATCGCCTCGAGCGCCTCGGCGAACAGCTTGTGGTCGTCGGCGATCAGCACCCGGATCCGGCGCGGGAGGTGTGCGGCGGCGGCTTCCATGTACCCCTGTAACGGAAAAATGCCCTGTTAGGCTGCGCTTGTGAAGGGGGCGGACGCGCGGGAGCGGATCCAGAAGCTGCTCGTGACGGGCGACAACCGGCTCAAGCAGGGGGTGGCGCCGGAGAAGGCGCGAGAGAGCTGGCAGCAGGCGCTCGAGCTCGCGCGCGAAGCGGGGATCGAGGAACAGGTGCGACCGCTCGTCGAGGTCAGGCTCGCCGATCTCGACCGGCAGCCCGGAGGAGGATCTCCTCCACCCGGCGCGCCTGCTCACTGACGGAGTGACGCTCGGCGGCCGCGCGCGCCGCCGCGTTCGGGACCGGGTAGGCGGCCGCCTCGCGGAGCGCGGCCGCGAGCGCGTCGACGTCGAGCGGGTCGACGAGGATGCCCGCCCCGGGCGGGACGAACTCCGGCGGGCCGCCGACGCGCGTCGCGACGACCGTCCGTCCGGACGCGAGCGCCTCCAGCACCGCCTGACCGAACGGCTCGACGAGGGACGGCTGGCAGACGACGTCCGCGGCGGCGAGGTGCTCCGGGATCCGGTCGTGCGGGACGGCGCCGACGAGCTCGACCCGCGGCCGCCCCTGGAGCTGCGGCCGTAGCGGGCCGTCGCCGACGAACGTCAGCGTCCCCTCCCCGACGCGCGCGAACGCGTCGGCGAGGCGGACGACGTTCTTCCGCTCGATGAGGGCGCCGACGCAGAGGAAGGCGGGTGAGGCGGCGGCCGGCGTCCGCCCGAGGACGCGGAACTGCTCGAGGTCGACGCCGCAGTCGACCACCTCCGTCTTCCCGCGCGCGGCCGGCACGCGCGCCTCGAGCTCGCGCCGGAGGTAGTCCGAGACGGCGACGACGGCCGCGGCGCGCCGGACGACGACACGCGTGGCCGCGCGGACGCCGGGGACGCGGCCGACGTTCGCCACGTCCTGCCCGTGCGCGGTGACGACGAGCGGCGCCCGCGTCGTCAGCGCCGCGGCGAGGCCGGCGGGGACGAGGAAGTGCGCGTAGACGACGTCGGGTCGGAAGCGCCGCGCCTCGCGCAGCGCGTCGCGCGCGAGCGCGAGGTCGCCGAGCCGGCCGGCGCCGCGGCGGGCGACGACGGCGCGCCGCAGCTCGTGCCCGCGCGCCTCGAGCGCGCGCTCGAGGTTCCGCACGAAGACGCCGTAGTCCGGCGCCCGCGGGCCGGGGTAGAACTGCGAGACGAGCAGGATCCTCATCGGCAACCAGGAGCTTGACCGGTGCAGCGGTCGTGCGGCGACGGGATCGCGAGGGCGTGGCGCGGAGCGGCGGCGCAGGCGGAGCCGCCGCCGCTTGTAACACAGTGTTACTTGATCCTTCGGGCACGGAGCCGCGACAGTCGCGTCACGGCTCGTCGGGCACGGTTGAGGCGTGCTCGCGTTCGCTCCACGGATCCCGCCGCGGCTCCTCGAGGCGCTCGTCCGCCTGGACGACCGGACCGTGCCGATCGCCGAGGTGTGCCGGCGGCTCGGCGCGGAGGCGGAGCGAATAGGCGTGCCCCGGCCGAGCTACCAGCGCGTCCGCGTCCTCGTCCACGCGCTCCGGCGCGTGCCGCCGCGGCCGACCACGGCGTCGGTCCTGGCCGAGATCGCGTTCCGTTCGCGCCCGCCGGAGGACCTCGTCGACCACCTCGCCGGCCTCTCGCGACCGCTTCCCCGGCGCGGGCCGCCGCGCTCGTAACACAGTGTTACGAGCCGTCGCGCGCGTGGGGAGACGGGACGCGCGGGCCCAGCGACACCATCAGCATCGGCGACTCGTGCGTCTCGAAGAGCGCCGAGGCCTCCGCGTCGAAGAACGTCGACGCGACCGCGCCCCAGCCGCGGGTGACGGCGCCGAGCTGGAGCCGCCCCGCGCGGATCCCGGCCTCGAGCTGCGCCCAGCGGTAGCCGCGGTCGCCGAGACGCGCGACGACCGCGTCGAGGTCCGCGAGCTGGAACACGTTCACGGCCGCCGCGCGCGCGTGGTCCTGGTCCATCGCCACGAAGTACGCCTGCGCACGCGTCGCGCGCTCGTCGTGCTCGCGGAGGAGCTCGAGCCGCGCGTCGTACGTCCCCGCGAGGAGGCCGTCGACGGCGGCCACCGTCAGCGCCTCGCGGACGACGCGCGCGACGTCGGCGGGGATCGGCGCCTCCGCGCAGCGCAGGAGCTCCGCCAGCTCGTCGCGCGGCAGCGGGTCCGGCGCGTAGCGGCGGACCGACCGGCGCCGGCGGATCGCGTCGACGACCTCGTCGCGCTCGAACCGCGGCTCGTCCCCCTCCGGCTCGGCGCGCCACGCGCGCACGGCCTCGACGTCCGGCAGCGTCCCCGCCGCGTGCGCCGCCTCCGCGAGCGGGAACGGCCGGCGCGGCGCGGGCGCCGCCGCCGCGAGCGGGACGACCGGACGCGCCTCCTCCGCCGCTCCGCCGCCGCCGAGCCCGAGCACCGCGAGCGCGCACTCGCCGGCGCCGTCCACGTCGAGCAGCCGGTGCAGCTCGTCGTCGACGAAGCCAACGTACAGGCGCGGGCGCAGCCCGTCGGCGGCGGCGAGGGCGAGCAGGTTCGCGAGCATCGTCCCCGCGTCCCACCACACGTGGCGGTAGCCGCGCTTCAGGTACTTCCAGCCGGTGCGCGCGTGGATCCCCGTCAGCACGACGAACGCGTCGGCGTCGGCGTCGACCGCCGCGCCGACGGTGGCGCGCGCGTCGCCCTCAGCGAACCGCAGGAGCTCGCCCGCGATCGGGTCGAACGAGAGGAGCCCGTCTGGAGCCGCGACGTACGCCTCCACCGGGAAGAGCCCGCCGGCGCTCGAGTAGGCGCGCCAGTGCATCGTCCCGCCGCCGTAGTCGCGGCCGGGCTGCGAGCGAACCACGCCCGCACCGTCGCGCAGCAGACGCCCGACGAGCGACTCGTCGAGCGCCACGCGCTCCGCGCCGCCGTACTCCTTGACGAGCGGCGGGCGCGGCCCCTCGTAGCGCAGGTGGACGTCGTCCTCCCACCCGCGGGGCCCGGCGACCACCGTCCGCCGGTGGTACTCGAGCGCGGCGCTCGCCCGGCTAGGCACGCTGCGCGTCGAAGGTGCCGAACTCCTCGCGGAGCACCTCGGAGATCTCGCCGACCGTGCACCACGCGCGGAGTGCGTCGCGCATCGGCGGCAGGAGGTTCGCGTCGCCGCGCGCCGCGTCGCGCACCGCCGCGAGCGCGGCGGCGGCCGCCTCCGCGTCCCGCTCCGCGCGTACGCGCGCCGTCCGCTCGAGCTGGCGCCGCTCCGCCTCCGGGTCGAGGCGGTGGAGCTCGATCGGCTCCTCCTCCGCCTCGGCGTACTTGTTGACGCCGACGATCACGCGCTCCCCCTCCTCCACGTCGCGCGTGTAGCGGTATGCCGCCTCCTCGATCTCCCCCTGGACGAATCCCTGCTCGACGGCGGCGACCGCGCCGCCGAGCTCGTCGACCCGCTCGATCAGCTCCCACGCGCGCTCCTCCAGCTCGCGCGTCAGCTCCTCGATGAAGTACGCGCCCCCCAGCGGGTCGGCCGTGTCCGTCCCGCCCGCCTCCGCGGCGAGGATCTGCTGCGTCCGCAGCGCGACGCGCGCCGAGCGCTCGGTCGGCAGCGCCAACGCCTCGTCGAAGCCGTTCGTGTGGATCGACTGCGCGCCGCCGCAGACCGCCGAGAGCGCCTGGATCGCGACGCGGACGACGTTGTTCTCCGGCTGCTGCGCCGTGAGCGTCGAGCCGCCGGTCTGCGCGTGGAAGCGGAGCGCGAGCGCCTTCGGGTTCGTCGCGCCGAACCGCTCCCGCATGATCCGCGCCCACAGCCGCCGGGCGGCGCGGAACTTCGCCACCTCCTGGAAGAAGTGGTTGTGCGCGTTGAAGAAGAACGAGAGCCGCGCGCCGAACTCGTCCGGCGACAGCCCCGCGTCGACCGCCGCCCGGCAGTAGGCGATCCCGTTTGCGAGCGTGAACGCGAGCTCCTGCACCGCCGTCGAGCCGGCCTCGCGGATGTGGTACCCGGAGATCGAGATCGTGTTCCAGCGCGGCAGCCGCTCGTGGCAGTACGCGAACAGGTCGGTCGTGATCCGCATCGACGGCCGCGGCGGGTAGATGTAGTTCCCGCGCGCGACGTACTCCTTGAGGATGTCGTTCTGGACGGTGCCCCGGAGCTTGTCGCCGCTCACGCCCTGCCCCTCCGCCACGAGCTCGTACAGGAGCAGCAGCAGCGCGGCCGGCGCGTTGATCGTCATCGAGGTCGAGACCTCGTCGAGCGGGATCCCCGACAGCAGCAGCTCCATGTCGGCGAGCGAGTCGATCGCGACGCCGGTGCGGCCGACCTCGCCGAGCGACCGCGGATCGTCGGAGTCGTACCCGAGCTGCGTCGGCAGGTCGAACGCGACGGAGAGGCCGGTCTGACCCCGATCGAGGAGGTAGCGGAAGCGGGCGTTCGTCTCCTCCGCCGAGCCGAAGCCGGCGTACTGCCGGATCGTCCACGGCCGGCCGCGGTACATGTCCGGGTACGGCCCGCGCGTGAACGGGAACTCCCCCGGGAGCTCGAGCTCGAGCCCCGCGACGTCCTCCGCGGTGTAGACCGGCTTGACCTCGATGCCCGAGTCGGTCTCGCGCCGGTCCTCGGTGGTCGCCATCCCAGCGCGAAGGCTAGTCGACGCCAGGCGTATCCGCGCGGTGCCGGCGGACGTTCCCCCAGTGCAGGGGACCACGCAACAAGGGAGACGATCATGAGGGGGCACGTTGTGCGGGCGGCGGTCGTCGCGGCTGCGGCGATCGCGTCGATGGCATTCGCAGCAGCGGCTGCGGCCGCGACGAACGGGAAGATCGCGTACGTGAAGGACGGCGTCATCCACACGGTGGCGCCGGACGGGAGCGGCGACACCGCGCTCGCGGCCGGCCACCATCCGACGTGGTCGCCGGACGGCCGCCGGATCGCGTTCGTGCGCGACGGCGGCGTGTGGGTGATGAACGGCGACGGCAGCGCGGCCACGCGGCTCACCGACGGCGCGCAGCCGACGTGGTCGCCCGACGGCCAGTGGCTCGCGTTCGCGCGCCGCACCGGCACCGGGGTGTTCGCGTCCGACGTCTACCGGATGCGCGCCGACGGCTCCGGCGTGCAGCGCCTCGGCACCGGGTCGGAGCCCGCGTGGTCGCCGGACGGGACGACGATCGCGTTCACCGACGCGGGCGGGGACTGGTCGAGCGTCTACGCGATGTCGACCGACGGGTCGAACCGGCGCGAGCTGATCCGCGACGTCTCGGAGGCCGAGTGGTCGCCGGACGGGACGCGGCTCGCCGTGGTGTGCGCGGTCGGCCGCGGGATCTGCACGTACACGACGGGCGGCGCGCTGATCGCCCAGCTCGCGTCCACGAGCCAGACGATCGGGCGCCCGAGCTGGGCACCCGACGGGAGCCGCGTGATCTGGTACCAGCGGATCTACAAGAACTACTGCCCGTTCTGCGGCGACGAGGACGTGCTCGCGCGCGTCCCCGACGGCAGCGCGCCGGCCGAGACGCTCCTCGGCGCGGACGAGGTGAACGAGTCGGCCCCGCACTGGCAGCCGGTCCCGGCGGCGGCCGGATCGAACCTGCTGCGGAACGGGAGCTTCGAGTCGGGGCTGACCGGGTGGTACGGCTGGCGGGCGCGGCTCGCGCTCGTGGAGGAGGGACCTGACGGCACGCGCGCGGCCGAGGTCGCGTTCAACGGCACGGGCACGAGCTACTCGATCAACGCGACGCCGCGCCCGGTCTCTGCGACCGAGGCGGGCCAGACGTACGTCGCACGCGCGTGGGTGCGCGGCTCGGGGAAGCAGGTGTGCCTGCGGTTGCGCGAGTACGACGCCTCCGGCGCGCTCGTCGGCGCCGCGCGCCGCTGCCTCACGGCGCGCTCGGAGTGGGCGCAGACGCCGGCGGTCGTCCTGACGGCCCGCGGCGGCGGGTCGCTCGACCTCTACCTGTACCAGTCGTCGGCCGCGACGGGCGACTCGTTCCGGGTCGACGGCGTGACGCTCGCCGCGGAGGCGCCGCCCGAGCGGCCGCTGCTGCGGAACGGCAGCTTCGAGGGGTCGCTCGACGGCTGGTACGGCTGGCGGGCGGAGCTCTCGCTCGTGGAGGGCGGCGCGGACGGCTCGTTCTCGGCCGACGTCGCGTTCGCCGGGACGGGCTCGAGCTACTCCATCAACGCCACCCCGCGGCCGGTGGCGGCGACGACGGCCGGCGCGGTGTATACGGCGAGCGCGTTCGTCCGCGGCTCCGGGAAGACCGTCTGCCTGCGGCTCCGCGAGTACGACGGGGGCGGGGCGCTCGTCCGCGCGTCGCACCGGTGCGTCGCCGCGGGCGCGGAGTGGACGCGGATCGAGGGCGTCACCCTCACCGCCGTCGGCGGCGGGTCGCTCGACCTCTACCTCTACCAGCTCGCGGCCGAGGCAGGCGACCGCTTCGGCGTCGACGGCGTCACGCTGACGGCGGGCTAGCACGCGACGGGGACACGGGCGGGGAGGTCGCTCCCCGCCCGTGTCTCCTCGTGCGGCACCCGAGCCCCGCCAACCAGGTCTCGATCGGCGAAACCGCCTCGCTGCGGCTAGGCGTCCTCGACGAGGCGCACCATCAGCTCGATCGCCTGCGCGCGGGAGAGGCCCTCCGTCCGCACGAGCGACCGCCACGTCTCGAACGCCAGCGCATGGCCGACGGCCGCGCGCACCGCCTTCCGGCGCGGCAGGCGGCGCGCCAGGAGGTCCGCGAGCTCTCTCTGCTCCGCCTCTGTCCGCTCGGCCACCTCCGGCGGCAGCGCGTGGGCGTCGCGGGCGAAGAGCGCGAGGTCGTCCTCGACCTCGGCGTACCAGGCGTAGACGTCGCCGAGGGCGCGGCGGAGCCGCGCCAGCGGGTCCTCCACGACGAGCCAGCGGGCCGGGTCGGGGAAGGGATGCCGCTCCGCCCAGTGCGCCGAGCAGGCACGGAAGAGGTCGCGCTCGTGCGGGAAGTGCGCGTAGACCGTGTGCCGCTGCACGCCCGCCCGCTCGGCGACCGCGCTGACCGTCGTTCGCGCCGGACCCAGCGTCGTGTGCAGGTCGACGGCCGCCGCGACGATCCGCCGCCGGGTTTCGGCGACGCGTTCGGCGCGTCGTCGGAGCTCGTACTTCCTCGGCATTTGACTGCACATCAGTGTGCCTGAATAATCGCCGAACACCATCGTGCACCGAAAGGAGTTCCACGTGATCGCGCTCGACCTTCGAGAGTTCCCGCTCCGCGAGGAGGAGGCGCCCGGCGGCACGCTCCGCTTCGGCTTCCCGCTGCACAGCGCCGCCGGAACCGCCGCGTCCGCAGTCGTCCACTTCGAGCTGACGCCGGGCGCGTCGCTCGCGACGCACGCCGACAGCGCGGAGGAGATCCTCTACGTGCTCGAGGGCGAGGCCGAGGCGACCGTCGCGGACGAGACGGCGCGCCTCCGCGCCGGGCAGCTGGCCGTCGTGCCCGCGATGGCGCCGCACGGGCTCCGGAACGTCGGCGACGGGCCGCTGCGCGTCCTCGGCTTCTTCGCCTCGTCGACCGTCGTGTCGACGTTCGAGGAGCCGCCGGCGCCCGGCGCGCCGCAGGTCTTCGTCGCCGGCGCGCCGGTCGAGCTCGCGGCGCCGCTCGGCGAGGGAACTACGCTGACGGCGTGACGATCACGGTGAGGCTGTTCGCGGGGCTGCGCGAGCGGGCCGGCACGGGCACGCGGCGGCTGGAGCTCGCGGACGGCGCGACCGTCGGCGACGTGTGGCGCGCGCTCGCGCTCGGCGACGAGCCGGGCGGCCTCCTCTACGCCGTCAACCGGGAGTACGCGGCGCGCGATCGCGCGCTCGCCGACGGCGACGAGGTCGCGCTCATCCCGCCCGTCTCCGGCGGCGCGTTCCGGCTCAGCGCGGAGCCGCTCTCGCTGGACGCCGCCGTCGACGAGGTGCGGACGCCCGCGGCGGGCGCGATCGCGACCTTCACCGGGACGACGCGCGCGCGCTCCCGCGGGCGCGACGTCGTCCACCTCGACTACGAGGCGTACGAGGAGATGGCGGAGGCGGAGATGGCGCGCATCGCCGCCGCGCTGAAGGAGCGTCACGAGCTGTGCGAGGTCGCGATCCACCACCGCGTCGGCCGCGTCGGGATCGGCGAGACGAGCGTCGTGATCGCGGTCTCCGCACCGCACCGTGCCGCCGCGCTCGCAGCGTGTCGCGAGGCGATCGACACGCTCAAGGAGACGGTGCCGCTCTGGAAGAAGGAGGTCTACGCGGGCGGCGAGGAGTGGATCGGGCGCGGCTCGTAGCTACTGTGAGCGGGTGAGCGAGCGCGAGGCACCGAAGCTGTCGCAGCAGGAGCTGGAGCGGCTGTACGCCGCGATCGAGGAGCAGCGGCGGCTGGAGGCGGAGCAGGGGTACCAGTACGACCCCATCAAGCCGTCCGGCGGCGTCGTCTCCCTGCTGAAGAAGCTCGCGGCGCCGCTCGTCTTCCTCGGGCTCGCGCTCTGGAAGTTCAAGTTCGTCCTCGCCGCGATCTTTAAGCTGAAGATCTTCACGACCGCCGGCTCGATGCTCGTCTCGGTCGGCGCCTACGCGCTCCTCTTCGGCTGGAAGTTCGGTGTCGCGCTCGTGGCGCTGATCTTCGTCCACGAGATGGGGCACGTGCTCGAGCTCCGCCGGCAGGGCGTGCCGGCGTCGGCGCCGATGTTCATCCCGTTCGTCGGCGCGTTCGTGGCGATGAAGGAGATGCCGAAGGACGCCTGGCGCGAGGCGCAGGTGGCGCTCGCGGGGCCGCTCGTCGGGACGCTCGGCGCGCTCGCGCTGTGGGGCGCCGCCGAGGCGTACGACTCCACCTTCCTCAGGGCGATGGCCTTCGTCGGGTTCCTGATCAACCTGTTCAACCTCCTGCCCGTCGTGCCGCTCGACGGCGGCCGCGCCGTCGCCGCGCTCCACCCGGCGATCTGGGCGGTCGGCGTCGTCGGCCTCGCGCTCCTGACGTGGCTGCGGCCGAACCCGATCCTGTTCATCGTCGTCGCGCTCGGCGCGTTCGAGCTGTGGCACCGCTGGAAGGCCCGGCACGACCCGTCGATGCAGAGCTACTACCGCGTCCGCCCGTGGCAGCGCGTGGCGGTTGCCGTCGTGTACCTCGGGCTCGCCGGCTTCCTCGCGTTCGCGATGCACGAGACGCACGTGCCGCGCAGTTTCTGACGCCTCGACGCGAGGGAAAGACTCGTCCGTGGACGACAGGCGCATCCTCGAGGCGCACGACGGCGACATCCCGGCGCACGTCGCCGCGATCGCGAAGGAGTTCCGCGACGGGTTCGAGCTCGTCGACTCGATCGACCGTCCCGGCGTCACCATCTTCGGCTCCGCGCGCGTCGCGGAGGGCCACCCCGCCTACGACGGCGCGCGCGACCTCGGCCGCCGGTTCGCCGAGCGCGGCTGGGCGGTGATCACGGGCGGCGGCGGCGGGGTGATGGAGGCGGCGAACCGCGGCGCGCACGAGGCCGGCGGCTGCTCGATCGGCTTCAACATCACGCTCCCGTTCGAGCAGATGAGCAACCCGTACCTCGACGTCGAGTACGAGTTCGGCCACTTCTACTCGCGGAAGACGATGCTCGTGAAGGCGGCGGAGGGATTCGTCCTCCTCCCCGGCGGGTTCGGCACGCTCGACGAGCTGTTCGAGTCGCTGACGCTGATCCAGACGGGCAAGGTCCGCAACTTCCCGGTCGTCCTCTTCGGGAGCGGGTTCTGGGGCGGCCTCGTCGACTGGCTCGTCGAGCAGCCGCTCGCGCACGGGACGATCTCGCCCGACGACCTGGAGCTCCTGCACGTGACCGACGACCCCGACGAGGCGGTGGAGACGATCCTCGGCTGCTACGAGCGCCGCTGCGCGGAGCCGCCCGTCGCAGCGGGGAAGGAGGACGCGCAGTAGCTCAGCGCAGGCGCTGCGGGCGGAGGTACGTGACGCTCCGCAACAGCCACTCCGCCGGGCCGATGCGGAACGCGCGCAGCCACAGCCCGGCGAGCGCGAGGCACGCGCCGCCGATCGCCGCCGCGAGCGCGAGCCACGCGACCGGGCCGACCTCGCGGTAGAGGCCGAGGCCGTACCCGTAGAAGACGAGGCTCGCGAGCAGCGACTGGAGCAGGTACCCGCTGAGCGCGAGGCGCCCGAGCGGCCGGAACGGCGCGAGCAGCCGCGCGCCGCGGCCGTGGGCGAGCAGGGTCAGCCCGGCGGCGTAGCCGAGCGTCTGCAGGAGCGCGAGCGAGCTCAGCGCGACCGACGCAGCGGCGAGACCGCCGCGCCCGTCGGAGATCCACCAGAGGGTGGCGAAGCCGATGCTCGCGGCGCCGCCGACGGCGACCCCGACGACGGCGGCGCGCCGCAGCAGCGACCGGTGCTCCTCGACGCGGCGAAGCAGGTCGCGCCGCTGCGCCCAGTAGCCGACGAGGAACATCGCGAGGAAGCCGGGGCCGGCGCCGAGGATCCCCTCCGGGATCGCCCACGCCGCGTCGGCGGCGCGCTGCGCCGTCACCTCCGCGAACGAGCCGCGGTACGCGGCCGTGACCTCGACGATCGCCGGGCCCGGCGGGTCGCCCAGCACCGCGTACGCGAGCGCGGTGACGACGAGCAGCAGGACGTGCACGAACGAGAGGTCCGCAGCCCAGACGAGCAGCGTCCGGTCGCGCTTGCGCCGGAAGAGCGCGAGCGCGGCGCCCACGACCGCGTACGCGGTGAGGACGTCGCCCGCCCAGAGCAGCACCGCGTGCGCGACCCCGAGGACGAACAGCGCCGCGAGCCGCCGCGCGTACCGCCCGCCCGCTCCGCCCGCGCGCTCGAGCTGGATCCCGAACCCGTAGCCGAAGAGCAGCGCGAGCAGCGGGTAGAGCTTCCCCTGCGCGACGACCGCGACCAGCCACTGAGCGGCGCGGTCCGCCGTCCCCGGGAAGTCGTCGACGACGCGGTACTCGACCACCGAGAAGAGCGGCGTCGCGAAGAACTGGAGGTTGACGAAGACGATCCCGAAGATCGCCAGCCCGCGCAGTGCGTCGAGGACGTCCAGTCGCTCCTCGGGAGCGACCGGTGCGGCCGCGCTCACCGCGTCACGAGCTCGGGATGACGACGTACTCGCCGGGGATCTTCGAGCCGGGGCCGTAGACCTCCGTGTCGCCGACCGCGACGTAGTGGCTCGTGAAGGAGTCCTGCCGCAGCACCTTGCCGTCGCGCCCCTTCACCGTCCGGAACACCGTCACGTCGAAGCCGCGCTGCCGGGCGCCGCGGACGACGCGCTTCGATCCCGGCGGCGCAGCGGGGTCGAGCGCGTAGGTGAGCTTCGGCTCGCGCCAGTTCGTCTGCGGCCCGGTCCGCGCCTCGACCGTCCGCCCCTCGTCTGTCCCGTAGAAGGTGAACGTGAGCGTGTCGCTCGTGTACGACGCCTTGATCAGGAGCGCGTTCCGCATGTCGTTCGTGAACACGAGGTCGGGGCCGCCCCACGACACGGCCGCGTCGCGCCCCATCGGGTAGTGGCTGATGTAGAAGCTGTGGTTCTGCCGCGCGCTCACCGGCAGGCCGAGCTCGAACGCGTTGTTGAACAGCGTCGTCGCCGTCTGGCAGACGCCGCCGCCGATCGAGGGGACGAGGATGTTCCCGACGATCATCTGGCCCTCGCGGAAGCCGCGCTCGACGGTGCGTGGGCCGACGCGCTCGTTGAACGAGAACGTCTCGCCCGGCTTCACGATCGTGCCGTCGATGATGTCCGCCATCAGGTGGACGTTGTGGATCCGGTTCGCGGACGAGACGCCCATCTCCGTCGTGAAGGTCGAGACGCGCTCGCGGATCCCGAGCGCGAGCGCCTTCTCCGTCGTCAGCTCGGCCGGGATCGGCTTCAGCGCGAGCGCCGCCGTGCGCTCGCCCCGCTGGTGCGCCGCGGTGACGACGGCGACGAGCGCGGCCGACACATCGAGCGTGGTCCCCGGCTGCGAGGGGACCACGTGCGCGCGGGAGCCGTCGACCTCGAAGCGCGCGTTCACCGCGCGTGACTTGAACGGCGCGATCGACGGGTCGAGCACCTTCGCGAGGCGCTCCTCGTCGACGAGGACGAGCAGCCGGCTCCCCCGCTCGCGGAAGACGAGGAGCGAGGCGAGCCGCTCCCGCGTCAGCGTCCCGATCGGCTGCCCGTCGTACGTGAGCGCGACGGGCGCCGAGAGCATCACGCGCGCCTCCTCGGCGGCCGCCTGGGCGGCGGCGTCGCGGACGGCCGGCGCGGCCGGCTCGAAGGTCGCCGCGACCGCGCCCTCGCCCGAGACGACGCGGTCCTGCAGCGACGCGAGGAGCGCAGCGAGGTCCGCCGTCGAGCCGACGCGCGCGGCACGCACGACCGGCTCCGTCCCGCGCAGCTCGACCGAGGCGTTCACCGGCGGCGTCCCGAACCGCTTCATGATCGCCGCGAGGCGCTGCTCGGCCTTCGGGCGCGGGACGAGCACGGGCGGGACCGCGACGGGAGCCGTGAGCGGCGAGAGGAGCGACCGAGCGCGCCCGCTCCACGAGTCGCGCCCGACCGCCATCGCCGCTCGCGCGGTCGCGTCGCGGTCGAGGAGGAAGAGCTGCGAGGGGAGGACGTCCACGCGCTCGCCGTCGACAGTGACCGGGACGGGCCGGCGCAGGCGCTCGCCGGTGAGGGCGCGCACGCGCTGCTCCGTCGCCTCGAACGAGAGACCGCTGACGTCGGCGCCGAGGACCGTGACGCCCGGCATCGTCTCCTCCCGGTGGAGGAGCGCGCGCCCCGTCGGGATCGCGGCGGCGCCGGCGACGACGAGCGCGAGCGCGAGCAGGCGCACGCCGGTGCGGCGGGCGCGGACGGCGCGAGGGCGGCGGAGGGTGGATGCCTCGAGCATCGGAACCGGAAGTTAAGCAGCGGATTCGCGCCACCACGCCTCGCTCTTACACTCTCCTCATGAGGCTGTCCGGCCTGCCGTCGGTCGACGAGCTCCTGCGGGACGAGCGCCTCGCCTCGCAGCCGCGCCCGCTCGCGCTCGCCGCGGCGCGGGCGGCGCTCGAGCGGGCCCGCGAGGAGATCCGGGCGGGACTCGACCCCGGGGATCCGGCGGAGCGCGCGCTCGCCGAGCTCGCGTCGCTCCGGGAGCCGCGCCTGCGTCGCGTGCTGAACGCGACCGGCGTCGTCGCGCACACGAACCTCGGACGCGCGCCGCTCGCCGACGACGCGATCGCCCGCATCGTCGAGACCGCGCGCGGCTACTCTAACCTCGAGTACGACCTCGGCGACGGCCGCCGCGGCTCGCGGCAGGACCACTGCGCGGACGCGCTCCGCCGGCTCACCGGTGCCGACGCGGCGCTCGTCGTCAACAACAACGCCGGTGCCGTCCTGCTCGCGCTCGCGGCGCTCGCGGAGGGACGCGAGGTCGTCGTCTCGCGCGGCGAGCTGATCGAGATCGGCGACGGCTTCCGCATCCCCGACGTGCTCGCGCGCTCCGGCGCGCGCCTCGTCGAGGTCGGCACGACGAACCGGACGCGGGCCGCCGACTACGAGCGGGCGGTGACGCCGGAGACCGCGCTGCTCCTGCGCGTCCACCAGTCGAACTTCCGCGTCGTCGGCTTCTCGGAGCTCCCGCGCCTCGACGAGCTCGCGCGCGTCGCGCGGCGCCACGGCGTGCCGCTCGTCGACGACCTCGGGTCGGGGCACCTCTCTCCTGGTAACAGTCTGTTACTAGGAGAGGAGCCGTCGGCCGCGGAGAGCCTCGCGGCCGGCGCCGACCTCGTCTGCTTCTCCGGCGACAAGCTCCTCGGGGGGCCGCAGGCGGGGATCGTCGTCGGTCGCGCGGAGCTCGTCGAGCGCCTGCGGCGGCACCCGCTCCAGCGGGCGCTGCGCGCGGACAAGCTGACGCTGGCGGCGCTCGAGGGGACGCTCGCCCTGTATCTCGACCCGGAGCGCGCGGCGGCGGAGATCCCGGTGCTGCGGATGCTGCACGAGCCGGCCGAGGCGGTGCGGGCCCGCGCGGAGCGCCTCGCGGCGGCCGTCGGCGGCGACGTCGAGGAGACGGTGGCGCGCGTCGGCGGCGGCGCGCTCCCGCTGGCGGAGCTCCCGAGCTTCGCCTGCGCGGTGGAGGAGGAGCTGGCAGCGCCGCTGCGCGCCGGCGCTCCGCCGGTCGTCGGGATCGTCCGCGACGGTCGGCTGCTGCTCGACTGCCGCACGCTCGCCGACGCCGAGGTCGACGAGGCTGCCGCGGCCGTTCGCGCGGCGCGCGCCTGAAGCCGCAAGCGCGGCGCTACAGCTCGGTCGGTCCGACGACGAACCCCAGAGGGGCGGTCGCGCGCCGCAGGCGCGCGTCGAGCGTCACCAGCCGGGCACCGAGCAGACGCGCGAGCGCGACGTACTCCGCGTCGTACGTCTTCGCCCACCCGAACTCGTCCGCGAGCCGCCACGCCTCCTCGCCGAGCCGCGGGTCGTCCCTCCGCTCGACCGGAGCGTCCTCGACCCGGGCGCGCGCGGCCTCGGCGTCGTCCGCGCTCATCTCGCCGCGCCTGCCGAGCTCGTGCAACACCGATCGCGCCTCGGACCACAGGAGTGCCGGGGCGACGAGGCGCTCGCGTCCGAACTCCTCGAACCCGCCGGCGCGATACGCGGCCGCGACGACGACGCTCGCGTGCACGACGAGCACGCTCAGCGGTCGCCGCGGGATCGCCGCACGGCGGCGACGACGTTCGGCAGTGGCCGCCCCGAGTCCGACACGCGCCAACGCTGCGGGACCGGGAGCATGTCGCCGCTCTCGTCCAGCACCGCCTCGAGATCGCCCTCGTCGATGACGTGCTGCGTCCCGACCTTCTGCGCCCGCAGACGCCCGGAGCGGATCCAGCGGCGAATGGTCTCGGCCGTGCGGCCGCTCCGGCGCGCCGCCTCGGGGGCGGTGATCATGGAGTGCGATACTACACCATCGGTCGGAGCGCGCTGCGGCGGCACACTGCCACCATGCCGCTCACGGTCGGGACCGCGGGCCACATCGACCACGGGAAGACGTGGCTCGTTCGCGCCCTCACGGGCAAGGACACGGATCGGCTGCCGGAGGAGCGCGAGCGCGGGATCTCGATCGAGCTCGGCTACGCGCCGCTCGGGTTGCCGGACGGCCGGCGGCTGTCGCTCGTCGACGTCCCGGGGCACGAGCGCTTCGTCCGCACGATGGTCGCGGGCGCGACCGGGATCGACCTCTTCCTGCTCGTGGTCGACGCGGCGGAGGGCGCGCGGCCGCAGACGCACGAGCACCTGGCGATCCTGCGGCTGCTCGGGGTCGAGCGCGGCGTCGTCGCCGTGACGAAGGCGGACGCCGTCGACGCGGAGACGCTGGAGCTCGCGCTCGAGGAGGCGCGGGAGCTCGTCCCCGACGCCGAGGCGGTCGCCGTCAGCGCGAAGACCGGCGCCGGCCTCGACGAGCTGCGCGCCGCGCTCGCGCGCGCGGCCGATGCGGTCCCGCCACGGGAGGCGGCCGCGGCCGCGACGCGGCTGTACGTCGACCGCGCGTTCACGCTCCACGGCGTCGGCACCGTCGCGACCGGGACGCTGTGGTCGGGCACCGTGGGCGAAGGCGACGAGCTGATCGCCGAGCCCGCGGGGCTGGACGTGCGCGTCCGCAGCGTCCAGGTGCACGACCGGGCGGTCGAGCGCGCCGAGGCGGGGCAGCGGGTGGCCGTGTCGCTGCCCGGCGTCGAGCGGCAGGCGCTCCGCCGCGGCGACGCGCTCGTCACGCCCGACGCGTTCCCCACGAGCTACCGGCTCGACGTCCTCCTGGAGGAGCTGGGATCGCTCCCGCCGCACGTGACGGTGCACCACGGCACGTCCGCGATCTCCGCGCGGCTCGTGCGGGTGGGCGAGCGGCATGCGCAGCTCCGCCTCGCGGCGCCCGTCGTCGCGGCGCGCGGCGACCGCGTCGTGCTGCGAACGCGGGAGACGGTCGGCGGCGGCACCGTCCTCGACCCTGCTCCGCCGCGGCGAGCGGACGCGGACCGGCTCGCGGCGCTCGAGCGCGGTGACGCCGCCGCGTTCGTCCACGAGCCGGAGCGGGACGAGGCGCTCGCGGCACGCGGCCTCGACACCTCGTCGTTGCGCGAGGCCGGGGGGTGGGTGTTCTCCCACACGTGGCTGGAGGACACGGCCGCCGCCGCACGGGATCGGCTCGCCGCTCGCGCCGCCGGCGAGCCGCTCGACCCCGGCCTGACGCCTGCGGAGCTCCTGCCGCGCGCACCGTGGGCGCACGCGGTCGCGCCGCTCCTCGGCCTCGAGGCTCGCGAGGGGAAGCTGTACCTCCCCGGCACCGCCGCGTCGTTGCGCGGTCGCGAGGAGGCGGCCGCGCGGGTGGAGGCCGAGCTCGCCGCCGCGAAGCTCGAGCCGGTGCGCGTCGACGATCGCGAGCTCGCGGCGCACCTCGAGCGCGCCGGCCGGCTCGTCCGTCTCGGCGACGGATTCGCGATCGCGCCCGACGCCTACGAGCGGGCGCGGGCGGCCGTCGTGGCGGAGTGCGAGCGCACCGGCAGCGTCACGCTCGCCCGCGCCCGCGACCTCCTCGGGACGTCGCGGCGCCCCGCGCAGCTGATCCTCGAGCGGCTCGACGCGGACGGCGTCACCCGCCGGCTGGGGGACGAGCGCGTCCTCCGCCGCCGCGTGCGCCGCTGACGCCGAAGCCGCCGCCGCCGGGCGTCTCGATCCGGAGGACGTCGCCGGCGGCGAGGTCGAACGTCGCCTTCGCCGGCAGCTCCTCCCCGTTCAGCAGCGTCCGCCCCGGCGCGCCGGCCGCGCCGCCGCGCTCCCCCTGCGGCGCGTGCGCCCGCCGCTCCGCGATCACCGATGCCCGACACGGCTCCAGCACCCGCAGCTCGCGGACGACGCCGTCGCCGCCGCGCGTGCGCCCGCTTCCGCCGGAGCCGAGGCGGAGCGCGTATCGCTCCACGCGCAGCGGGTACGCGAGCTCGAGCGCCTCGACCGGCGTGTTCAGCGTGTTCGACATCGTCACGTGGACGCCCGACGGCCCGTCGGCGTGCGGGCAGGCGCCCTGGCCGCCGCCGATCGTCTCGTAGTACGTGAAGCCGTCGTTCCCGAGCGTCACGTTGTTCATCGTCCCCTGCCCCTGCGCCGGCACCTCCACGGCGCGGCCGAAGGCGCGGAAGAGGCAGTCGACGATGCGGCCGGAGGTCTCGACGTTCCCGCCGGCGACGGCGGCGGGCGGGCGCGCGTTCACGAGCGACCCCTCCGGCGCGCGGATCGTCACCGGCGCGGAGGCGCCGCCCGAGGCGGGGACGTCGGGATCGGTGAGGCAGCGGACGACGAACAGGCACGCCGACCTCGTCACAGCGAGCGGGCAGTTGAGGTTGCCCTCGTGCTGCGGCGAGGTTCCGGCGAAGTCGAGCTCGAGCTCGTCGCCGCGAACGGTGACGGCGACGCGGACCTCGAGGTCGCCCTCGGGAGCCTCGAGCACGTCCGCAGCCTCGTACCGCCCGTCGGGGAGCGCCGCGATGCCGGCGCGGACGCGCCGCTCCGAGTACGCCTGCAGCTCGCGCATGGCCGCCGCCACGCGGGGGCGGCCGCGCCGGGCGCACAGCTCTGCGATCCGGCGCTCGCCGAGCCGCTGCGCCGCGAGCTGCGCGCGGAGGTCGCCGCGCCGCTCCTCCGGGTTCCGCATCCGGGCGACGAGCGCGTCGACAGCCGCCGCGTCGAGCCGCGTCGGCGGGATCACCACGCCCTCCTCGTCGAGGCGCGTCGACCGCGCCGGCATGCTCCCGGGCTCCGCGCCGCCGACGTCCGCGTGGTGCGCGCGCGTCGCGGCGAAGCCGAGCTCGGTGCGGGTGACGAGCGTGACGTCGGGGAGGTGCGTCCCGCCCGTGTACGGGTCGTTGACGATCCACGCCTCGCCCGGTGCGGGGTCGTGCGCGGCGACGGCGGCGACGGCCTCGGGCATCGCTCCGAGGTGGACGGGGATGTGCTCCGCCTGCGCGACCGTCCGCCCCTCCTCGTCGAAGATCGCGGCGGAGCAGTCGCGGCGCTCCTTGATGTTCGCCGAGAAGGCGGAGCGGATCAGCACCGCGCCCATCTCCTCGGCGACCGCGCGGAGCGCGCTGGCGAGGACCTGGAGCTCGATCGTCACGGACGCGTCACGGTCCCGTCACGGCTCGCGCGTCAGAGTCCACGTTCCGGTCCCGTCCCGAACCCCCGCCCACCCCGGGGGGATCCAGGCGGTCGCGCCGTCCAGCTCGAGCACGGCCGGGCCCGCCACCTCCGCGGGGGACGCGGCCGGAAGGGTCAGCTCCGGGCCCGCGACGACGTCTGCCGTGCGCACCGCCACCAGCTCCACCTCGCGGCCGCGGTCGGCGTAGCCGTAGCGCTCCTCGTGCGCCCGGTGGAACCGCTCCTCGAGCCTCGGCCCGAGCGGCACCGCGAGCTCGAACGCCTGGCCGCGGTAGCGGAGGTCCGCCTCGCCCTCCTCCGGCAGCCGGCCAGCCTCGCGCAGGGGGACCAGGTACGAGCGGACGTGGTCGCGCCGCTGCTCCGTCGCCACGAGCCCGAGCGCCGAGAGGACGCCGGCCGCGGCGGGGACGAGCACCGTCCGCACCTCCAGCTCGTCCGCCAGCTCGCACGCGTGCAGCGGCCCCGCGCCGCCGAAGGCGACGAGCGCGAACTCGCGCGGGTCGTGCCCTCGCTCGACCGAGACGAGCCGGAGGGCGCGCAGCATCTCCGCGTTCACCGCGGCGACCGCGTCGGCAGGGTCGGCGCCCGCGAACGCGCGCTCCGCCGCCGCGCGGTCGAGCTCGAGGCCGCCGGCGAGCCGCTGCGGAAGCCGTCCGAGCAGGAGGTTCGCGTCGGTCACCGTCGGCCGCTCGCCGCCGCGGCCGTAGCAGGCGGGGCCGGGCCACGCCCCCGCGCTCTCCGGCCCGACGCGGAGCGCGCCGCCCGCGTCGCGCCAGACGACCGACCCGCCGCCGGCGCCGACCGTCTCGATGTCGACCGTCGGCAGCCGGATCGGGAACCCGCCGACGTCGCGCTCGGCCGCGCGCCCCGCGCGCCCGTCCTCGACGAGGCACACGTCGGTCGAGGTGCCGCCCATGTCGAGCGAGATCGCGCGCGGGAAGCCCGCGGCGCGCGCCAGGAGCGCGGCGCCGACCGCTCCGCCCGCCGGGCCCGAGACGAGCGCGGTCGCCGGGTGCGCGGCCACCTCGTCGAGCGTCGCGACGCCGCCGGACGAGCGCAGCACGAGCGGCTCCGGCAGCCCGGCCCCGCGACAGGCCGCCGCGAGCGCGCCGAGGTACCGCGCGACCACGGGGCCGAGGTACGCGTCCGCCGCGGCCGTCGACGCGCGCTCGTACTCGCGGAACTCCGGCGCGACCTCGTGCGAGGCGACGACGTGCGCGTGAGGCAGCCGCCGCCGCACCTCCGCCGCCACCGCGCGCTCGTGCGACGGGTCGCGGAACGAGAAGAGCAGGCAGACCGCGACCGCCTCGGCGTCGAGCTGCGGGAGCGACGCGAGGTCGAGCGGCCGGATCACGCCTCCGGGCCCCAGCCGCTCGTCGACGCCGACGCAGCGGTCGAGCGGGACGAGCGGCTCGGGGTGCGCGGCGCAGAGGCGGTACAGGTGCGCGCGCGTCTGCCGCCGCAGGTGGAGCACGTGCTCGAACCCGCCGGTCGTCACGAGCGCCGTCCGCGCGCCCCGCCGCTCGAGCAGCGCGTTCGTCGCCACGGTCGTCCCGTGGGTGAACCGCTCGACGCGCTCCGCCCCGACGGCCCGCGCCGCGGCGACGACCGACTCCTCCTGCCGCTCCGCCGTCGGCACCTTCGCCGTCCGCAGCTCGCCGTCGGCGAGGAGCACGGCGTCGGTGAAGGTGCCGCCGACGTCGACGCCCAGGATCAACCGGTCACGGCTGCTCGGGCGGCTGCTGCTGGCCGAGCAGCGTCGCGGGGTCGAGGATCACGCCCTGGCCCGAGGGGATCAGCGCGATCTGCACCTTGTCCGACAGCCGCTCGATCGCCTGGTACTGGATCACCTGCGGCGTCAGCGACTGCGAGAGCAGCCGGTTCGCCTGCGCCGTCCCGCGCGCGCGCTCGACCACCTGCTGCGCCTCGAACTCCGCCTGGCGCACCCGCTGCTCCTCGCGCAGCGCGTCCTGCGTGGCGATCTGCTTCTGCTCGATCGCGCGCTTGAACTCGGGGTTGAAGTTGATCTCGTCGATCAGCAGGTCGACGACGCGGATCGAGAACGGCTGCAACTCCGCCGTCAGCCGCTCGCGCGTCTGCTGGCGGATCTCCTCGCGGTTCGGCGCGATCTGCACCGCCGCGTACTTCACCGTCTCGTCCTTGAAGATCTGGTTGACGCGCGTGACGACGAGCTTGTCGAAGTAGTCGGGCCCCACGTTCCGGTACAGGTCCTGGATCGCGTCGGGGCTGACCTCGTAGTTCAGCGTCGCGGTGATGAAGACGTCCTGCGTCTCCTCCGAGAACGAGTCGAGCCGCTCGAACGTGTGCCGCTGCACCTGCGTGTTCGCCTGGCGCACCGACCGCCACGGCGCGGTGATCTGGAACCCCTCCGGCAGCTGCCCGACGATCGACCCGAACTCGTAGACGACGCCGACGTACCCCGCCTGGACCTGGTGGAACGAGGCGAGGACGGTGTGCCCGCCGATCCACAGCGCCGCCAGCACGACCGCGGCCGTCGACGCCGCCGCGCCCGCCTCCGCCCTGCCCTCCGCCCGCAGCGCCCGACCGACCGCGAAGACCGCCACGCAGACGACGACGGCGACGCCCATGCTGATGATCCAGCTCACCTCGACCCTCCTCCTCGTAGCCCCTCGAGCTCGCGGCGCAGCGCCGCCAGCTCCTCCTCGTCGTGCGACCCGTCGATCCCCGTCTCGCGTTCGAGCTCGGCGACGCGGATCCGGTGCTCCAGCTCCTGCCGCCGGCGCGCGCGCAGCCGCGACGCCGTCCACCACGCGGCGAGGCGGCTGACGACGAACGCGAACGCGATCGCGATCAGGAGGAAGACGAGGATCCGCATCAGGAGAGGTCGACGAGCGCGAGCAGCGAGTCGGCGAGGTGCGGCGACGCGAGCTCGTCCTTGCGCAGGTAGCCGATCGCCCCGGCCTCGCCGGATCCCTCCTCCTCGGAGCGGCCGCTGCGGCCCGTCAGCATCACCACACGGGCGCCGGGACAGCAGCCTCTGATCTCGCGCGTCGCCTCCACGCCGTCCATCCCCGGCAGGCCGATGTCCATCAGCACGAGGTCCGGCGCGAGCTCGCCGGCCAGCTCGACCGCCTGCGTGCCGTCGGTCGCGACGCCGACGACCTCGAAGCGCGGGTCCGCGCCGAGCACCGCCTTCGCCGACTCCACGAACAGCTCGTGGTCGTCGACGAGCAGGACTCGCGTGGGGCGCTGCACGGCCCGCATTGTCGCAACTGCGGCATGTGCGGGCGCCGGTACCGTCTCGCCCGTGCTCGAGCTGGACCTGCGCGGCCCGTCCGGCGAGCCCGTCGACCTGCGGCGGACGCTCGCCTCGCACGGCGTCGCCTCGCTCCCGCCCAACCGCGTCGACGAGGACGCGCCGGCGCTCGAGACGACGGTGCGCGTCCCGCGCGGCGCGCCGAGGACCGTTCGCGTCTCGCCCGGGCGCCCGGGACACGCGGCGGTGGAGGTGGTGGGGCGCGAGACGCGGACCGTCCTCCCGCCGCTGCGCCGGATCCTCAACCTCGACGAGGACCTCGCGCCCTTCTACGCCGTCGCAGCCGACGATCCCGACCTTGCGTGGGCGGCGCGCGGCGCCGGCCGGATGGTGCGCGGGCAGACCGTCTTCGAGGACGTCGTGAAGACGATCTGCACGACGAACTGCGCCTGGTCGGGGACGGTGCGGATGGTCTCTGCGCTCGTCGACCACCTCGGCGAGCCCGCCGCCGGCGGCCGCGGCCGCGCGTTCCCGACGCAGGCGGCGATGGCCGAGGCGGACGACGCGTTCTACCGCGACGTCGTCCGCGCGGGCTACCGCGGCGCGTACCTGCGGTCGCTCGCCGTGTCGGTCGCGGACGGCGACCTCGACCTCGAGGCGCTCCTCGACCCGGCGCTCCCCGACGAGGAGGTGTCGGCGCGGCTGCTCGTACTCCCGGGGGTCGGCCCGTACGCGGCCGCGCACGCGATGATGCTGCTCGGCCGCCACTCGCGCCTGATCCTCGACTCCTGGACGCGGCCGACCTACGCGCGCCTCGCCGGGCGGAAGGCGTCGGACGTGCAGATCGAGCGCCGCTTCCGCCGCTACGGCCCCTACGCGGGGCTCGCGTTCTGGCTCTTCCTCACCCGCGGCTGGGTGGAGGAGTAGCTACTCCCACTCCGGCTCCGGCTCGATGCCGACGCCCTCGGCGACGCGGTTCACGTAGTTGAAGTACGCGATCACCTGGATGGCGTCGTGGATCGCCGCGTCGCTCCAGCCGTGGGCGCGCAGCCGCTCGACGTGCTGCGCGCCCACCGCGCCCGGCGCCCGCGTCAGCTCGACGGCGAAGTCGCAGAGGGCGCGGAGCGGCGGCTCGAGCTCCGCCTGGCGGTAGTCGTGCGCGGCGTGGGTCGCGAGCTCGTCTGGGGCGCCCTCGGCACGGAGGTCGTCGGCGTGCGCGCGCGTTCAGTAGTGGCACCCGTTCGTGCGCGAGACGACGGTGGCGAGGAGCTCGCGGTGCCGGCGCGTCAGCGGCGACGGCCCGAACATGACGGCCTTGTAGAGCCCCATCGACGCGCGCAGCACGCCCGGGTTGAGGCACATCGCCTTGACGATGTTGAAGACCTTCCCCGCGCGCGCGACCGCCTCGTCGTACTCGCGCCGGAGCGCGCCCGTCGCCTCCTCGACGTCGATCAGGCGCAGGTGGGGCACAGCAGGATTGTGCCCTCAGCTCGTCAGGTCGAGGCGGATCACGACCTGACCGTGGTTCAGCTCGCCGGTCTCGACGAACCCGTAGCGCCGGTAGAACTCGCCGGGGCCGCCGTCGCCGGGGACGTGACTCGACCGCAGCTCACGCGCGCCCGGTCGCATGCGGACGTGGGCGACGACGCGGTCGAGCGCCTGCCTCCCGTACCCCTTGCCCTGGTGCTCGGCGGCGATCATGAACCGCCACAGGAAGTACTCCTGGGCCTCCGCATCGTCGTAGAGCATCACGAACCCGACGGGCTCCTCGCCGGCGTAGATCGCGCGGAACCACGCCTTCGGCTCGAAGTACGCCTCTGCGATCGACACCGCGTTCGCCGCGACGGCGCCGCGCTGCTCGGGCGCGACCTCGAGGTCGCAGACCGCACGCACCGTCTCGCGCGTGATCTCGCGCAGCGTGACCTCCTCCGCGCCTTCCACGAGCAGGACGCTACCGGGCCGCCGGTACGCTCAAGAGCGGAGCGGCACGGGCCCGGTGGCCCACCCGGTCTTCAAAACCGGTGAGGCGTGGCAGCCCCACGCTGGGTAGGTTCGACTCCTGCGCCGCTCCGCTCCGCCGTCCCCGCCTACACGAGCCGGTGCCGCGTCGCCCAGCGCGTGAGCTCGTGCCGCGTCGAGAGCTGCAGCTTCCGGAGGACGTTCGACACGTGCGTCTCCACCGTCTTCACGGAGAGGTGGAGCCGCGCGGCGATCTCCTTGTACATGTACCCGCGCGCGATCAGCTGGAGCACCTCGCGCTCGCGCGGGGTCAGCTCGTTCAGCTCGGCGCCCGCGCCGGCGGCCTCGCCGGAGCGGAACGCGTCGAGGACGAACCCCGCCAGCCGCGGCGAGAAGACGGCGTCGCCGGAGCGGACGCGGTCGATCGCCGCCGCCAGCTCGTCGCCGGAGATCGTCTTCGTCACGTAGCCGCGCGCGCCGGCGCGGATGACGCGGATCACGTCCTCGGCCGCGTCCGACACGGACAGCGCGAGGAAGCGGACGCCCGGGCGGTCCGGCGCGACGGCGTTGACGACCGCGTCGCCGTCGCCGTCGGGGAGGTGGACGTCCAGGAGGACGACGTCCGGGTCGAGCTCCTTGATCAGCGGCACCGCCTCGGCGACCGTCCCCGCCGTGCCGACCACGTCGACGGCGTCGCCGAGCTCGGCGCGCACCCCCGCGACGAAGAGCGCGTGGTCGTCGACGAGCACGATCCGCGGCTTCACGACGCCGCCCTCGGCAGGACGATCTCCACCTCGGTCCCCTCGCCTGGCGCGCTCGCGATGGTCGCCCGCCCGCCGGCGCGCGCGAGCCTGCCCTCGATCGAGTCGACGAGGCCGCGGCGGTCGGCGGGGACGGCCGCGCGGTCGAACCCGGAGCCGCGGTCGCGGACGAACACCGCGACGGCCGCGCCCGTCACCTCCGCGTACACGTCGATCTCGTCGACCCCGGCGAACTTCGCCGCGTTCGTCATCGCCTCGCGCGCCGCGAGCACCACCGCCTCGACCCGCTCGTCGACGGGGCAGTCGCCGGCGGTCGCGAGCTCGACGCGGGCGCCGTGCGCCTCCTCGACGTCGGCGGCCGCCGCTGACAGCGCGGCGGCGAGCGAGGCGGCGCCGTTCCCGAGCGGCAGGTCGCCGTAGAGCCAGCCGCGGAGCTCCCGCTCCTGCCGGCGGGCGAGCGCCGACACGCGCTGCGGATCCTCTGCGTGGCGCTGGATCAGCGCGAGCGTCTGGAGCACCGAGTCGTGGACGCGCGCCGCCACCTCCGCGCGCTCCTCGCTCCGCACCCGCCGGGCGCGCTCGGCATCGCGGTCGAGCACGACGCGCCACAGCCACGGGCCGACGAGGAGGACGAGCGCCGCGCCGACCGCTCCCGGTGCGAGCAGCGTCGGCGTCCCGCCCGGAACGGCGATCGCGACGCCGACGGCGGCGACCGCGAGGCCCCAGTACGAGACCGGCGCGTTGGGACGGAGGCTGCCGCCGCGCCGGAGCGCGATCCAGAGCCCCGCGGCGACGAGCGCGAGCCCGACGATGCCGCTGCCGGAGAGGCCGACGGCGCCCAGCACGAGCGCGCTGGACACGAAGGCCAGGAGCACCGTCAGCCACACCCGCCGTGCACGCGCGTACGCCCACAGCGCGAGGTAGAGGAGGATCCCGGCGCCGCCCGCGAGCGCGAGGACAGCGAAGACGAGCCGGACGAGCGTCACGTCCACGCCGGCGGCGCGCGCGATGCCCGCGCAGACGCCGGCGACCGCCCGCCGCTCGACGTCGAGCGCGAGTCGGGGCAGTGCCATCGCCGTCATCGTACGCCCCTCTCGACGCGAATCTCGCCGATGCCGACGACGGCGTCGAGGACGAGCACCCGCACACCCCGCTCGTCCACGACCTCGTCGACGCCCCACCCCTCGACGCGCGCGCCGAGCAGGCGGATGTCGCCGAGCCTCGCGTCCGCGCTCGCCCGCAGCGCGACGCCGTCGGGAACGAGGACGTGGATGCTGCCCGCGTCGACGCGCACTCCGAGGCGAGTCTCGCCGACGGGGAAGTCGACGGAGCGGAGGTCGAGGACGAGCTCGCCCATCCCGAGGCGGTACTCGTCGCGGAGGTCGTCGACGCTCGCCGGCGCAAACGCGCGCGCGGCGAGCCCTTCGCCGAGGTGGACGTCGAAGACCGCGAGGAACGCGGCGACCGCGGCGAGCAGCACGACCACGAGCGCCGCGACGGCGACCGCGAGCCGTCGCAGCGGGCGCGAGCCGCCGGCGACTCCGTACCAGGTCAGCCCCAGCAGGACGGCGCCGGCGACGAGGAGGAACGGCCAGGCGTCCCCCGCCGCCCACACCGGCAGCTCGCTCAGCACCGCGAGCGGGACGACGGCGAGCACGCCGAGCACGACGACGACCCACGGCCGGCGGCGCCGCAGCGCCGCCATCGCGACGGAATCCTCCGCCCCCTCGTCCGGCATGACCAGCGCGGCCGCGAGGTAGATCAGGATCCCCGCGCCGCCCATCAGCGTGAGGACGACGAACGCGACGCGGAACACCGCCGAGTGGAGCTCGAACCAGGCGCCGAGCCCTCCCGCCACGCCGGCGAGCATCCGGTCCGAGCGGCTCCGCTCGAGCGGCCGCGTGCCGGTGTCGGTCGCGTGCCCGCTCATCGTGCCCCCTCGGCGGTCGCGAGGCGGGCCGCGGCGGCGGGCTCGTACGACAGGCGCGGCAGCCAGTCGAGCCACGAGGGCAGGTACCAGTTCCAGCGTCCCAACAGCGCCATCGTCGCCGGAAGGAGCACGGCGCGCACGATCGTGGCGTCGATGAGGATCGCCGCGGCGAGCCCGAAGCCGAACTGCTTCATGTCGCTGGAGGACAGCGTCACGAAGATCGAGAACACCGCGACCATGACGAACGCGGCGGCCGACACCGTCCCCGCGGTCGTGCGGAGCCCGTGCGCGACCGCGGCGTGCGTCGAGAGCCCCGCGTCGTGCGCCTCGCGGATCCGGCTGAGGATGAAGACGTGGTAGTCCATCGACAGGCCGAAGAGCACGACGAACAGGAACAACGGCAGCCCGGAGACGATCGCGCCCGTCGACTCGAAGCGGAGCACGCGCTCGCCCCACCCCCACTGGAAGACGGCGACGAGGAGGCCGTAGGCCGCGCCCACCGACAGCAGGTTCAGCAGCACCGCCTTGACGGCGATCACGAGCGAGCGGAACGCGACGAGCAGCAGGCCGAGCGCGAGCACGAGCACGAACGCCATCGCCAGCGGCATCCGCTCCCTCATCAGCGCGGTGAAATCCTCGGAGCGCGCCGTCGGGCCGGTGACCGCAGCCTCCACCCCGGCGACGCGGCCGACGCTCGCCGGGATCACGTCGCGCCGGAGCGCGCGCAGCGCCGCCGCCGACTCCGCGTCGGTGCCGCTCCCGGCAAGCGGCACGGACAGGAGCGCGACACGCCGGTCCTCGCTGGAGCGCACCGTGATCGGCTCGCTCATCAGGCCGGTAGCGACCGCCTCGATGCGGAGGCGCGCGATCGCGTCCCGCACCGCCGGCGCCGTGACGTCGGGCGCCTCGACCGCCACGACGGCGGCGAGCGGCCCGCCCGGGAACGCCGCCTGCAGGCGCTCGTAGGTCTGGACGATCCCGAGCGACCGCGGCAGCGCGTCGATGCCGCTCTCGGCCGTGCGCATCGCGAGCGCGGGCGCGGCGACTGCCGCGAGCAGCCCGCCGGCGAGGGCGGCGGAGAGCGCCGGACGGCCCAGCACGCGGTCGACGATCGCGCCCCAGACGCGACCGTCGCCGGTCGCGCGCCGCCGCGACAGGAACGGGATGCGGCCCCGCTCCACGCGGTCGCCGAGCCACGCCAGCGTCGCCGGGAGCACCGTGAGCGAGCCGACGACCGCGATCGCGACGACGAGGATCGTCCCGATCGCGACCGACGTCCAGATCGGCGCGCCGCCGAAGAACATCCCCGCGACGGCGGCGATCACGGTCAGGCCGGAGACGACGATCGCGCGGCCGGAGGTCGCCGCCGCGGCCGCCAGCGCCGCCTCCGCCCCGCGTCCCGCCGCGCGCTCCTCGCGCTCGCGCTTCAGGTAGAAGAGCGAGTAGTCGACGCTGACGGCGAGCCCGACGAGGAGGATCACGGAGCCCGCGGCCTCGTCCATCGCGAACAGCCGGCTCGGGAGCGCGAGGAGGCTGATCGCCGCGACGACGGCCGACAGTCCGACGAGGAGCGGGATTCCCGCGGCGACGAGCGCGCCGAAGACGACGACGAGGATCCCGAGCGTCACCGGCACCGCGGTGTACTCCGCCCGCCGGAAGTCGGCCGCGATCGTCTGCTCGACCGCGCGCTGCGCGCTCGCGTCGCCGAACGCCTCCACGCGGAAGCCGGCGTGCCGCTCCTGCACCGCCGCGAGCGCCTCAAGCACCGGCGCGACGAGCGTCACCGCCTGCCCCTCGTCGTCGGCGAGGTCGAAGCGGACGAGCGCGGCGCGGCCGTCCTCCGAGACGAGCGGCGGCTGGACCGCGGAGACGCCGTCGCGCGCGGACACGACGGCCGCGACGTCGGCGAGGATCGCCTGGAACGGCGCCTCGGCTGCGCGGTACCGCTCGCTCGTGACGAGGACCGACTCGCCCGCGGCGTCGGCGAACCCGCCCGCCTGGAGGATCTCCTGCGCCCGCTTCGACTCGCCGACCGCGTTGGCGGCCGGATCGAGCTGCGCCGTCCCCACCGCCGCCCCGAGGACGGCGGCGGAGACGACGAAGGCGATCCACCCGAGGACGGCGGTCTTCGGGTGGCTGGCGCTCCAGCGGCCCATTCGGGCCGCGACGTTCGGACTGTGCTCGAGTGGCGGCATGGCGTTCCTCCGGATCGGTGACGTGGTCATCCCCCGAAGGTTCGTCCGACCGGCGCGCGGCGCCTATCCGGAATGACCCCGAGCCGACCCTGAGCCCGCCCGTCGGGGTCGGCGCCTCAGCCGCCGGCGTGCAGGCGCCGCTCGAGCCCGTCGAGGATCAGGTCGAGGACGAGCACGAACGCGCCCGGCTCCCCATGCCCGAAGCCGGCGAGGTGCTGCTCCGCGTGCTCGTAGATGTACGGGTACTCCTCGCGCGGGAACGCCTCCGTGAAGCGGACGACGAGACCGCGCATGTCGCCCTCGGCGACCCGGTGCTGGAGCTGCCAGAGCGTGAAGCCCAGGATGTGCGCGTCGATCGCGTGGAAGGCGTGGTAGGTCACCTCCGGCGGGAACCCCGCCTCGTGGAGCCGCCGCAGGATCCAGTTCCCGCGATAGACGGAGGCGGGGCTCACCCGCTCCGGCTCGAGCGAGAGGTTGCACGCCCACGGGTGCCTGCGGAAGACCTCGTGGGCCGACAGCGCGCAGCTGCGGATCGCGGTCTTCCAGTCGACGTCGTCCGGCGGGATCTCGACCTCGCGCGCGACGAGGTCGGCGATGCCTCCGAGGAGGTCGTCCTTGTTCGCCACGTGGTTGTAGAGCGACATCGCCTCGACCCCGAGCTCCTTCGCGAGCCGGCGCATGCTCAGGCCGTCGAGCCCCGCCTCGTCCGCGAGCTCGACCGCCTTGCGCAGCACCGTCTCGCGGGTCAGGGGCGTGCGCCGTCTCGGCCTCTTCCGGGTCGTCTCCGTCACGGTGCTTGACAGAGCTTACAGCGTATGCTTACCTTACGCCGTATGCTTACACCGTACATGAGGAGGGTCTCCGTGGCATCCCTGTCCGTCAGCGACCACCACGCCGCGCGCTCGCGGCACGAGGAGCGGCTGGCGCGTGCGCTTTCCGCGTTCGCCGCGCGCCGCGGCCGCTCGGCCGCCCACGGCCACGCCGACTGCCCGCTCGCGCGGCTCGCGAACTGGATCGTCGCGCACCGCCGCCCGACCGCGGCCGCGGTCTAGGAGCCGAGATGGCGCTCCCGATCGACGCCGGCGACGCGACCACCGCGGCGGACCTGCCCGCGACCATGAAGGCGGCGGTGCTGACGCGCTACGGCACCGTCGAGGTGATGGACGTGCCGACGCCAGAGATCGAGGCCCACCAGGTGCTGATCCGCGTCCACGCGTCCTCCGTGAATCCCGCGGACTGGTACAAGGTCGTGGGTCCGAGCTTCGCCCGCGTCATGACGGCGTCGCCACGGGCGAAGCGCGGCGTCGTCGGCGGCGACGTCGCCGGCCGCGTCGTGGCGGTGGGGAAGGACGTCCACGACCTCGCGCCCGGCGACGACGTGTTCGGGCTCTCGCCGGCCGCGTGGGGCGAGTACGCGAAGGCGCGGGCCGACCGCGTCGCGCGGAAGCCGGCGCGCCTCTCGTTCGAGGAGGCGGGCGCGGTCCCCGTCGTCGCGCTCACCGCCCTGCAGGCGCTGCGCGACAAGGGCGGCGTCCGGCCCGGGTGGAAGGTGCTCGTCAACGGCGCCTCCGGCGGCGTCGGGACGTTCGCGGTGCAGATCGCGAAGGCGCTCGGCGCCGAGGTCACGGCCGTCTGCAGCACGACGAAGGTCGACCTCGTCCGGTCGCTGGGCGCGGACCGCGTCGTCGACTACACGCGCGAGGACTTCACGCGGCTGCCGGTGCGGCACGAGCTGATGGTCGACGTCGCCGGCAGCCGCCCCTTCCGCGAGTTCGCCCGGGTGCTGACGCGCGACGCGACGGTGGTGATCGTCGGCGGCCCGATGAACCGCGGCCTCGGGCCGATCCCCCACCTCGTCGCCACCCTCGCGAGCGGGCGGCTCCGCCCGCAGAAGACGGCGTTCTTCGTCGCGAGGGGACCGCGCGAGGACATGGAGTTCCTCGGCGAGCTGCTGGCGAGCGGGAAGGTGAGGTCGATCGTCGAGGCGACGTACGACCTGGAGCACGTCGGCGACGCGCTGGCGCACCTCGGCGAGGGGCACGCGCGCGGGAAGATCGTCCTGACCTTCGGACGCTAGGTCGCAGACAACTCGAGGCGGGCGACGCGCTCGCCGCCGTGCTCCTCGCCCGTCTCGACGAAGCCGTAGCGGCGGTAGAACTCGCCGGGGCCGTCGTCGCCGGGGACGTAGCTGCAGCGGAGCTCGCGGGCGCCGGGCCGCGTCCGCACCTCCTCGACGAGCCGGTCGAGCGCCGCGCGCCCGTAGCCCTTCCCCTGGTGCTCGCCGGCGATCATGAAGCGCCAGAGGTAGTACTCCTCCGCCTCGCGGTCGTCGAGGAGCATCACGAACCCGACCGGCTCGTCGTCCGCGTACACGGCGCGGAACCACGCCTTCGGCTCGAAGTACGCCTCCGCGATCGACTCCGCGTTGCGCGCGACGAAGCCCCGCTGCTCGGGCGCGACCTCGAGCGCGCAGATCGCGCGGACCGTCTCGGCGGTGATCTCGCGCAGCGACACGTCGGCGGTCACGTCCGGACGCTACCGGCGGCGCGCAACGCGCGGATATCCCCGCGGCGCTATGGGTAGACGGCGGCGATGGGTCGCCGGCCGCGCACGAGGAGCCTCGCCGACGTCGCCGCCGAGCTCGGCGTGCCGCGCCGCGAGCTGCGCGCGTGGCTCCAGCGGACGTACCCGCGGGACGCCGCGGAGCGCGGGCGCGCGTGGCGGCTCGACGACGCGCAGGTCGCGGCGGCGCGCGTCCGGTGGGGCGGCGCGCGGCGGCGGTCGCGGCGCCGCGTGGCGGTCAGGGTCGCCGCGGCCGCGGCGGCCGTCGTGCTCGTGGCGCTCGGGCTCGTCGCCGCCGCCGCGTACTGGCAGGCCGAGGCGTTCGTGGCGGAGCTGCAGGCGGGCGAGAAGCGCGCGGTCGTCGACGCGGCGCGGCCGGAGCTGGACGTGCCGCCGCGGCGGCCGGCCGTCCCGGTCGAGCCGGGGCCGGCGCAGACGATCCTGCTGGTCGGCAGCGACGCGCGCGCCGCCGACCCCGACGACCGCCGCTCCGACACGATCATGCTCGTCCGGCTCGACCCCGCCGACCGGCGGATCTCGCTCCTCTCGGTGCCGCGCGACCTCCTCGTCGAGGTCCCCGGGCACGGCCCGAACCGGGTCAACGTCGCGTACGAGCGCGGTGGCATCGCCCTCCTGACGGCGACGCTGCGCGAGACGCTCGGCGTCGAGATCAACCACTTCTTCGAGGTCGACTTCGGCGGCTTCCGGCGGCTCGTCGCCGAGCTCGGCGGCGTGTACCTCCCGGTCGACGGCCGGTACTTCAACCGGAACGTCGGGACGGCGGAGACGAACTTCGCCGAGATCGACCTGCGGCCGGGCTACCAGCGGCTGGACGGCAGGCAGGCGCTCGCATGGGTCCGGTACCGCCACGGCGACTCGGACCTGATCCGCGCCGCGCGCCAGCAGCTCTTCCTGCGGGAGGCGGGGCGGCAGGTGGCGGAGGCGCGCCTCCACGTCCTGCGGCTGCGGCGGCTGCTCGAGCGCTTCGCGGAGGCGACGACATCGGACGTGGACGAGGTGCGCGCGCTGTGGCGGATCCTTCGCACCGTCGAGGAGACGCCGTCGAGCCGCGTGGAGCGTCACACGATCCCGGCGGTCGAGGCGATCGTCGGCGACGCCTACTACGTCACCGCCCGGGAGGAGCAGCTGCACGCCGCCGTCGTGCGCTGGCTCGGCGCGCCGCCGGAGCCGGCCGCGACGCCCCGTCCGCCGGCCGCACCCGCGCCTGCGGCGGCGCCCGTCCTCGTCCCTGACGGCGGCCGCGGGTCGCAGCTCGTGGCGGACGGCGCGCGGCTGCTCCCGTGCCGCCCGACGGCGCTCCCGCAGGGGTTCTCGTGGCCGGACGCCGACGCCGCGCGCACGTACGAGCTCGCGGGGCGGCCCGCCGCGGCGCTGTGGGCGACCCGCGGGAGCGGCCGCTCCGTCCTCTGGAGCGCGACGACGTGGGACGACGTGCCGGCGCTGCGCGCGCCGACGAGCACCGTCGACCGCGGCGCCCGGACGTACGCGCTCTGGTTCGAGAACCGCCGCCTGCGGCAGGTCGCGTGGGAGGAGGACGGCGTCCACGTCTGGATCACGAACACGCTGCGGAACGAGCTCGCGGTCCCGGCGATGCTCGCGCTCGCCGACAGCTGCCGCTAGCACGGCGGGTGGAGGAGGCCGCATGAGCCGCAGCTCCGCCGTCCGCCTCGTCGCCGGCGCGTCCGCGCTCGTGGCGGCGGCGGCCGCGGCGACGATCGCGGTCCGCCTCGCGGTGGACGGTCGGCCGCTCTCGGCGGCGGGGGCGGCGGCGTTCGGCCTCCTCGTCGCCGGCGCCTTCGCCGTGCAGGCGCGCCGGCCGGGAGACTCGGCGGCAGGGCTGCAGCAGCTCGCGGTCGCCGCCCTCGCGGCCGCGGGAACGGCGGCACTCGCGGACGACCGCGGCCTCGCGCTGCTCGCGCTCGTCCTCGCAGCGGCAGCCGCGGCTCTGCTCCCGCTCCACCCGCGCGGCGGCGTGGTCGTGACGCTGCCGGACACGCCGAGCCGGACGCTCGTCGCGCTCGCCGCGGGCAGTGGACTGCTCCTCTGGCCCGTCGGCGTCGTCGCCGCCGGCGCGCTGCACGACGCCGTCACCGTCTCGCTCCCGCTCGCCGCCGCCTGCTCGGCGGTGCCGCTCGTCGCCCTCGTCGCGGGGCTCCGGCCGCATGGCTGGCGGGCGAGCGCCTGGAGCGCCGCGGCGGCGGCCGGGATCGTCGCGGCCGCCGTGCTCGCGGGCGCCGAAGAGGAGGTTCGGGGCGGCGACGGCGTCTACTGGTGGTCGCTGCGCCCCGGCGCCGCGTGGGCCGCGGCCGTCCTCCTCTGGGCGGCGGCGGTCGCCGCGTGGGCGGAGTGGCGCTGGCGCGCGACGAGGGACGTCTAGCGAGCCGGCCTAGGCGCCGGAGTCGCCGTCGGCCGCGTGCTTCATCCGCTCCGCCGCCTCGCGCGCGCGCTCGTGCACCTCGCGGCGGCGGTCGTCGGGCGCCGGCCCCGGCTCCGCGCGGTCGACCGGCGTCTCGCGCTCCTCGTCCGCCTCCTGCTCGCCGACGAGCGTCCGCGCCTCGTCGAGCTTCCGCCGGAGCTCCTCGGCGCGCACGTCCGCGCCCGGCGCCTCCCGCTGCTCCTCCCTCGGCTCCTCGCTGCGGAGGCGCCGGAGCAGGCGGAGGAGCGCGAGTCCGCCGAAGGCCGCACCGAGCCAGCCGAGCAGGCGTCGCATGGGGCCGATGCTACACTCGCCCGGCTTCCTGTCCCGCCTCGCGCCGTCCGTTCCCGAGCGGCGCTTGCCGGCGGGACCGATTCAGACCGTGGGAAGGAGGTTCGGGAACGTGAACCCATACGAGCTCTTGCTCATGCTCGACCCCGAGCTCCCGGAGGCGCGCCAGGAGGAGATCGTCGTCCGCATGCGCGAGCTGATCGAGCGCGGCGGCGGCACCTGGCGGTCGCACGACCTCTGGGGCAGGCGCCGGCTCGCGTACGAGATCCAGCACAAGGCGGAGGGGACGTACCACCTCGTCACCTTCGACTGCGCGCCCGACACGCTCGACGAGCTGACGCGCGTCCTGAAGATCACCGACGGCGTGATGCGCCACATGGCCGTCCGCCGCATCGAAGGCTCGAGCACCGCGGCTCCGCCGCTCGCCGCCGTCGGGGGCCGCGAGTACGCTGACGCGAACGAGCGTTCGATCGAGGAAGAGGAGGAGTAGGCATGGCAGCGAGCGTCAACCGCGTGGTCGTCGTCGGCAACTTGACCCGCGACCCCGAGCTCCGGCACACCCCGAGCGGGATGGCCGTCTGCTCCCTGCGCATCGCCGTGAACTCGCGGCAGAAGCAGGCGGACGGGCAGTGGGGCGAGAAGCCGAACTACTTCAGCGTCACCGTCTGGGGCCAGCAGGGCGAGAACTGCGCGCAGTACCTGTCGAAGGGACGCCCCGTCGCCGTCGACGGCCGGCTCGATTGGCGCGAGTACGAGGCGAAGGACGGCACGAAGCGCGAGGCGATCGAGATCGTCGCCGACAGCGTGCAGTTCCTGGGCGGCCGCGGCGACGGCGAGGAGCGGCAGTTCGTCCCGGCCGGCGCGCAGTCGGACGCCGCAGACTTCACGGCCTCGGCGGCCGACGACGACATCCCGTTCTAGGAGAGGCTGAATGGCACGAGAGCAGAAGGAGCGCACGCAGCGCAAGCGCCCGGGCGCGTCGACCGCGCCGGGGCGGCGGAAGTCCTGTTACTTCTGCAAGGACAAGGTCGACGAGATCGACTACAAGAACACCGCGCAGCTGCGCCGGTACATCTCCGAGAAGGGGAAGATCCGCTCCCGCCGCGTGACCGGCGCGTGCCGGCGCCACCAGGTGCAGGTCGCGGTCGCCGTCAAGCGCGCGCGCGAGATGGCGCTGCTGCCCTACGTCGCGAACTGAGCATGGACGTCATCCTTCTCGACGACGTCGACAAGCTCGGGCTCCGCGGCGAGGTCGTGAGCGTCGCGAACGGCTACGCGCGGAACTACCTCCTGCCGCGGCGGCTCGCCGAGCGCGCCACCCCGGCGAAGGTGGCGGAGATCCGCAGGCGCGACGAGCAGCGGGCGCGCCAGGAGGCGCGGACGGCGGACCAGGCGCAGCAGGTGGCGGAGGTGCTGACGAAGACGGTGCTCCGCTTCGAGGTGCCGGCGGGCGCCACGGGGACGCTGTTCGGCTCGGTCACGAGCACGAACGTCGCCGACGAGATCTGGCGCACGCGCAAGATCCGCGTCGACCGGCGCAAGATCGACCTCCACGACCCGATCAAGCGGATCGGCCGCTACGAGGTGCCGATCGACGTGTTCGAGGGCGTGCGGGTCGAGGTGAAGACGCTGGTCGTCCCCGAGGGCGGGGAGCTGCCGCCCGAGGAGGAGCTGCAGGCGATGATCGCCGCCGAGGAGGCCGCGGCGGCCGCCGCGGCCGGCGAGGCCGCTCCGGCCGAGGCGCCCGCCGACGACGAGCTCGCGCCTACCGCGGAGCAGGCGGGCGAGCAGGTTCCGGGCGACGCGTTCGACCGCGTCGAGCACGACCCGACCGAGAGCGACGAGCAGGAGTAGCGGTTTCCCCAGGCCGGTGGATCGGCCTGGGGAAATCGCGCAGAAGTTCCCGCTCCGAGCGACGCACCCGTCCACAGCGGACGCTTGCGCCGGTGCGAACGTCTGTTCTATTGTGCCTGCGTGAGCAGCAGTCCCGGCAGGGGAAAACCGCGCTTCTCCACAGGTGGCGCGACGGACGTGTCTCGGCTTGACTAGCCCCGTGGCGCAGCTCGCCCCCGTCGCGCAGTCGGCTCCCGTCCCGCCGCAGAACCTCGACGCCGAGGAGTCTGTCCTCGGCGCGATGCTGCTCTCTCCCGGCGCGATCGGCGCGGTCAGCGAGATCCTCGACGCTGGCGACTTCTACCGCGACAGCCACGCGACCATCTACAAGGCGGCGCTCGCGCTGTATGCGAAGGGCGAGCCCGTCGACGCGATCACGCTCGTCGACGAGCTCGAGGAGCGGGGGGAGCTCGACGGCGCCGGCGGCCGCACGCGGATCCACGAGCTGGCCGCGCTCGTCCCCGCGACGGCGAACGCCGCGCACTACGCGCGGATCGTGCGCGAGATGGCGACGCTGCGCGGGCTGATCGAGGCGGGCAGCGAGATCGCGCGCCTCGGGTGGGAGCGGCCGGGCGAGACGGCCGACCTCGTCGACCGCGCGGAACAGACGATCTTCCAGCTCTCGCAGCAGCGCGTCACGAGCGAGTTCAGCCACATCGAGGAGCTGCTGAAGGAGAGCTTCGAGCGCATCACCGCGCTGTACGAGGCGGGCGCGGACGTCACCGGCACGCCGACCGGCTTCAAGGATCTCGACCGGATCACCTCCGGCTTCCAGCCCGGGAACCTGATCATCGTCGCAGCGCGCCCGAGCATGGGGAAGTCGGCGCTCGGCCTCTGCATGGCGACGAATCTCGCGGTGCGCCACGAGCTTCCGGTCGCGCTGTTCACGCTCGAGATGTCGAAGTCCGAGGTGACGCAGCGGATGATGTGCAGCGAGGCGAAGGTCGAGTCGCAGCGGCTCCGGACCGGGAAGCTCGCCGTGGACGACTGGCCGCGGCTGACGGCGGCGTGCGACAAGCTCGCCAAGGCGCCGATCTACGTCGACGACACGGGCTCGATCACGATGATGGAGCTCCGGTCGAAGGCGCGGCGCCTGAAGTCGAAGGAGCCGAACCTCGCGCTGATCGTCGTCGACTACCTCCAGCTGATGACGTCCGGCGGCCCGATCGAGAACCGCGTGCAGGAGGTGTCGATGATCTCGCGCCAGCTGAAGGTGCTCGCGCGCGACCTCGACCTGCCGATCCTCGCCATGTCGCAGCTCTCGCGCGCCGTCGAGCAGCGGCACGACAAGCGGCCGATCCTGTCCGACCTGCGCGAGTCGGGGTCGATCGAGCAGGACGCCGACATCGTCGCGTTCGTCTACCGCGACGAGTACTACAACGACGACTCGGACCAGCAGGGGCTCGCGGAGCTGATCGTCGCGAAGCACCGGAACGGGCCGACCGACACCGTCAGGCTCGCGTTCATGAAGCGGTTCGCGAAGTTCGCGGACCTCGTGTCCTGAGGAGACGGGCGACGGTGGAACAGACGCTCTGGCTCCCACCCCGCGGCACGGCGTTCGCCGAGGTGTGCGAGGCGTGCGCCGACGAGCATCCGCTGGAGGCGGGCGCGGCGCACGCGGTCGTCCGCGGCGCGCTGCGGCTCGAGGACGCCGGCGGCTGGGCGACGTGCGCGCGCGGCCACGCGGTGCGCGTGCTGCGGATGGGCGCCGCGATGCCCGCCGGCGCGTTGCGCTAGCGTCAGCGGCGTGAAGGTCACGCTCCTGCTCGCGGACGCCGCGCAGGCGGTGAACGGCAAGCTCTACGTCCTCGGCGGCGGGTGGTCGATCACCGGCCCGCAACCGACGCCGATGGCGCTCGCGGTGAAGATCGAGGTGCCGTGGGACCGCGCGAACATCAAGCACGTGTGGCGGCTCGAGCTCCTCGACGAGGACGGCGGGACGGTCGAGATGCCCGGCGCGGACGGTCAGCTGCAGGCGCTGCAGCTCGGCGGCGAGTTCGAGGCGGGCCGTCCAGCGGGGCTGAAGCCGGGGACGCCGCTCGACGTCGCGCTCGCGCTGAACTTCGGCCCGATGCCGATCCCGCCCGGCGGCCGCTACGAGTGGCGCTTCTCGATCGACGGGTGGGACGACGCGTGGAGCGTCGCGTTCTCGACGCGCGCCGCGCCGCCCGGCGCTGCCGGCTAGACCCGCCGGCCGACGAAGACCGCCCAGCCGAGGAACGCACGCCGCGTCGCGAGGTACTCGCGCCGGAAGCGGTCGTGCTGGGCGCGGAAGGCGTCCGCGCCGTCCCCGTCGGGATTCGCCGCCAGCCACTCCTCGACGGCGCGCCAGTGGAGGCTCTCGTACCGGTCCCAGTCGTCCTCCGACGACGCGACCAGGCCCGTCAGCGCGAGGCCGGCGCTCGTGAAGCGCTCGACCGTGCCGGCGAGCGGGGCGTACCCCTCGGCGTCGACGTCGGCGGGCAGCGGCCACGCGCGCCAGAACGGCTCGCCGACCGCGACGCCGCCGCCGCGCCGGACCGCCGGTGCGAGCGCCGCCGCCGCATCCGCGATCGTGCCCCACACGAACGTCGCGCCGAGGCAGAGCGCCGCATCCCACTCCTCCGGCTGCAGCGGGAGGTTCGCGGCGTCCGCGGTGCGCACCTCCACGAGCTCCTCGAGTCCCTCCTCGCGCGCACGGCGCCGCGCCTCGTCCGCGAAGGCCTCGCGGAGCTCGACGCCGAGCACGCGGCAGCCGAACTCCCGCGCGAGCAGGAGCGCTGGACCGCCCTTGCCGCAGCCGACGTCGAGCACGCGGCTCCCGGGGCCGAGCCGCAGGTGGTCGCCGACGAGCCGGACCTTCTCGGGCGAGAGCGGGTTCTGGATCGCGTGGTCCGCCTCGGCGACCTCCCAGCGCCAGCTCATCCGTCGAGCGTATGCGTCAGACTCCGCCGGTGCCCGCGACAGTGGTGGTCGGCGCCCAGTGGGGCGACGAGGGGAAGGGGAAGATCGTCGACCTCCTCGCCGAGCGGGCGGACGTCGTCTGCCGCTACCAGGGCGGCCCGAACGCCGGGCACACGATCGTCACCGGCGGCGAGACGTACAAGCTCCACCACCTCCCGTCCGGGATCCTCTCGCCGCGGACGGAGTGCGTGATCGGCGCCGGGTGCGTGATCGACCCGGAGACGATCGTCCGGGAGCTCGACGAGCTGGAGGCGCGCGGCGTCTCGACGGAGCTCGTGCGCATCTCCGGGAACGCGCACCTGATCATGCCGTGGCACGTCGCGCTCGACGGCGCGAGCGAGCGGCGGCTCGGGAAGCTCCAGATCGGGACGACGCGGCGCGGAATCGGCCCGGCGTACGCGGACAAGGCGGCGCGGATCGGGATCCGCGTCCAGGACCTACTCGACGCGAAGATCCTGCGTCAGAAGATCGAGACGGCGCTCCGCGAGAAGAACGTCTGGCTCGAGCGCGTCTACGGCGCGGAGCCGCTCGACCTCGACGACGTCGCGGGCGCGCTCGAGCGGCATGCGCAGCGGCTCCGCCCGTACGTCGCGGACACGTCCCTGCTGGTGGACAGCGCGCTCCGCGACGGCCGCTCCGTGCTCCTCGAGGGCGCGCAGGGAACGCTGCTCGACCTCGACCACGGGACGTACCCCTTCGTCACGTCGTCCAACCCGGTCGCCGGCGCCGCGGCCACGGGCGTCGGGATCGGGCCGAACCGCATCGACGAGGTGATCGGCGTGGCGAAGGCGTACGTCACGCGCGTGGGCGAGGGGCCGTTCCCGACCGAGATCGAGGGGCTCGCCCAGGAGCGGATGCGGGAGCTCGGCGGCGAGTACGGGACGACGACCGGCCGCGAGCGCCGGTGCGGCTGGCTCGACCTCGTCGCCCTCCGGTACGCCGCCCGCGTCAACGGCCTGACCTCGCTCGCGCTGACGAAGCTCGACGTTCTCTCGCACTTCGCGGAGATCCGCGTCTGCACCGCCTACCGGCTGCGCGACGGCGCGGAGACGCGCGACTTCCCTGCGCACCAGAGCGACTTCCACCATGCGGAGCCGGTGTACGCGACGCTGCCCGGGTGGGAGGAGCCGCTCGACGACGCGGGCGCGCTCGACGAGCTGCCGGGCGCCGCCCGCGCCTACGTCGAGTTCGTCGAGCGCGAGGTCGGCGTCCGGGTCGGGCTCGTCGGCACCGGCCGCGAGCGCGAGCGCGTCCTGGCGCGGGCTTAGCTGCGCCACGGCGGCGCCCGGGGCGCGTGTGCGACACTCGCTGCAGTAGCGGCGAACCGTGACGCGCGAGTCGACATCCTCCCTGCTCGACCTCGGCGATCTCGTCGCCGCGGCCGACGACGTCGCGACGTCCGTCCTGCGCGTCGAGGCGGAGGCGGTCGACCGGGAGGCGCGGTGGCCGGAGCGCGGGATCTCGGCAGTGCGCGAAGCCGGTCTCGGCGGGATCGTCGTCCCACGCGCGCACGGCGGCCTCGGCCACGGGCTGTTCGCGGTCGCGCGCGTCTGCGAGACGCTCGGTCGCGAGTGCGCGTCCACGGCGATCTGCGTGGGCATGCACTACGTCGCGACCGCCGTGATCGCGGCGAAGGCGACGCCCGACCACGTCGAGCGGTACCTCGAGCCGATCGCCGAAGGGCGGCACCTGACCACGCTCGCGTTGAGCGAGCCGGGCACCGGCTCCCACTTCTACATCCCGCAGACCACGGCGGTCGACTCGGCCGGTGACGCGATCGTGGTCGAAGGCACGAAGACGTTCGTGACGAACGGCGGCCACGCCGACTCGTACGTGATCTCGGTCGCCGCAGGCGCGGAACGGGAACCCGGGTCGTTCTCGTGCGTCATCCTCCCCGGAGGGGCGGAGGGGCTGACGTGGGGCGAGCCGTGGCAAGGACTCGGGATGCGCGGGAACGACTCGCGCTCGCTCACGCTCGAGAGCGTCCGGCTCGACCGGCGCCAGCTGCTGGGGAGCCACGGCGACGAGATCTGGTACGTCTTCAACGTCATCGCGCCGTACTTCCTGATGGCGATGGCCGGGACGTACCTCGGGGTCGCGACGGCCGCGTTGGAGGAGGCGCGGACGCACCTGCTCAAGCGCCGGTACGCCGCCGGCGGCGGCGCGCTCGCGCGGCAGCCGGTCCTCCAGCACCGGCTCGGAACCATGTGGTCGTGGCTCGAACGGACGCGGCGGCTCGTGTACCACGCAGCCGAGGCGGCGGACGCAGGCCGCGACGACGCGCTTCCCGCCCTCTGCTCGGCGAAGGCGGAGGTCGCAGAGTGCGCGGTCGGGATCGCGAACGAAGCGCTGACGCTCGCCGGCGGGGTCGCGTACCGCGAGAATTCGCGGCTCTCGCGCTGCCTGCGCGACGCACGCGCCGCGCACGTGATGGCGCCGACGACGGACATCCTCCGCACCTGGACCGGACGCGCGCTCCTTGAGCTCCCTCTCCTCTCCGACTGAGCATCGGCCGACGGCCCGGGCGGTGGTCGTCGACGCGCCGGGGCTCGCCGGCGGCGGCGACGTGGTGCTCGAGCACGTCGGCGCGGCCGACGCGCTCGAGCGCCTGCAGGCGCGTCCGGGCGAGGTCGACGCGATCGTCGTCTCGTCCTTCGTCGACGACCCCGTCGCGCTCGCGCAGCGGATGCGCGCGACCTGCGACGAGTGCGCCGTCGTCCTCATCGTCGACGAGGCGCGGCTCGCGGAGCTCCGGCGCGCGGTTCGCTTCGCGCCGTTCCTCGGCGACGACGTGGTCTGCGTCGCCGACGGCGTCGCCGAGCTCGTGGAGCGCGAGGTCGTCGCCGCCGCGCGGCGCGCCCGCGACCGCCGCCGCTTCCGAGCGGACCTCGCGGCCGCCGAGGAGCGGCGCGTCGCGCCCACGCCGGCACGGCCGAGCGTGGAGCGCTACCTCGCGAACGTCCTCGAGCTCGCGCCGCTCGCCCTCGTCGTCGTCGACGAGGACGGACGCGTCGCGGCGTGGAACCGGAAGGCGACGGAGCTCCTCGGCCGCACCGAACGGGAGGCGCTGGGCGCGCCGGCGGAGACGGTGTTCCCGAGAGGCACGTGGCACCGAGACGCGTCGCCGCCGGGCCCGCCGCAGGGAGCGATCGTGGAGCACGCGCCCCGGCCTGGCGACGTGCGATTCCTCCACGCGGTCGCCGCGCCGTTCACCGCGGGGCCAGCCGGGACGACCCTCGTCGTGATCGAGGACGTGAGCGAGCGCGAGCGCCTCTACCGCGAGGTACGCGAGCGCGCCGAGGCGGCGGAGGCCCTGGAGGCGATCGGCGAGGGAGTGGCGCTCGTCGACGGCGGCGCCGTCATCCGCCTCTGGAACCCCGCCGCCGCTGCGATCACCGGAGTGGCCGCCGCCGACGCCGTGGGGCGGCCGATCCACGACGTCCTCCGCGGGTGGCCGCAGGAGGAGCCGACGCGAACGCCCGCCGAGACGGGCCGGCCCGTCCGCGCCGACGTCCGTCCGGTCGAGACCGCCGACGGAGAGGTGTGGCTGTCGATCGTCGCGGTCGCGACGCCGCACGCGCGGATCTACGCCTTCCGCGACGTGAGCGACGAGCGGCGCCTCGACGAGCTCAAGAGCGACTTCGTCGCGACCGTGTCGCACGAGCTGCGAACGCCGCTCGCGGCGATCTACGGCATCGCGCTCACGTTCCAGCGCGAGGGCGAGCTGCCGCCGGAGCTGCGCGCCGAGCTCGTGGCGACGCTCGCCTCGCAGGCGGAGCGTCTCCGCGTCGGCATCGACGAGCTGCTGCTCACGCGGCAGCTCGAGGTCGGGGGCGTGCGCGTCCGCTCCGAGGCGTTCGATCTCGGCGCGCTCGTCGCGGACGAGGTCGCCGCCGCGCGCCAGGCGCTCCCCCGGCAGTACACGCTGACGTTCTCGGCACCGGACGACCTCCCGCGCGTGCGCGCGGACCCGGACAAGGTGCGCCAGATCCTCGCCAACCTGATCGACAACGCCGCGAAGTACTCCCAGGGCGGCGGCACGGTCGCCGTCGAGCTACGGCGCTCCGGAGGGCGCGTCCGCACGAGCGTCACCGACGAGGGGATCGGGATCCCGCGCGCGGAGCGGCAGCGCGTCTTCGACAAGTTCTACCGAGCGGACCCGGCGCAGGTCGGCGGCGTCGCCGGCACGGGTCTCGGCCTCTACGTCGCGCGCGAGCTCGTCCGCCTGATGGACGGTCGCATCTGGGTCGACAGCGAGGTCGGCCGCGGGTCGACCTTCAGCTTCGAGCTCCCGGCTGCGGACGGGCACCCGGAGACGAGCCGCGCGCCTATCCCTGGCGGTTCGTCGTGATCCAGCCGTAGATCTCGGCGAGCGCCTCGTGCGCCGCGCCGATGTCCCCGGGGCCGACGTCCTCCCCGCGCTCGACGCGGTCGCCGATCTCGCGCGCGAACCGGTACGCGCCGATCACGTCGGGCTCCTGCCCCGCCGCGTCGGGACTCTGCTCGGGCCGGATGCCGCGCTGCTCGAGGATCGACTGGACGAAGTCGCACATCTCCGGCAGCGCCTGGGCGGGATCGTCCTCCGCGAGGTCGCGGTACTGCTGCCACTGCGTCTCCCACTCGTGCAGGTCGAGGCCCGGGTCGAACTGGGAGAACTCCGGTTCCTGCGTCGTCATGCGCCCTTCCTGCGCGCGCCGCCGCGGCTTCAAACCCGCCGGGGGCGCGAGTAGAGTCGCGCCGGTGAAGGTGCTGGTCGTGGGGTCGGGAGGGCGCGAGCACGCGCTCGCGTGGAAGCTCGCGCAGAGCGACCGCCTGACCGAGCTCCACGCGGCGCCGGGGAATCCCGGGATCGCCCGCCACGGCGCGTGTCACCCCGTCCGCGCCGACGACGCCGAGGGCCTGCTCGGGCTGGCGCGGTCCCTCGACGCCGACCTCGTCGTGATCGGGCCCGAGGCGCCGCTCGTCGCGGGGGTCGCCGACGAGCTGCGGCACGGCGGGATCGCCGTCTTCGGGCCGAGCGCCGCGGCGGCGCGGATCGAGGGGTCGAAGGCGTACGCGAAGGACGTGATGGCGGCCGCGGGCGTCCCCACCGCGGCGACGCGCTCCGTGGCGCGGCCGCCGTGCGTCGTCAAGGCCGACGGCCTCGCCGCCGGGAAGGGGGTCTTCGTCTGCCGCACGCAGGAGGAGCTCGACGCGGGCCTTCGCGCGGCCGCCGCGCTCGGCGGCCCGCTCGTGATCGAGGAGCTGCTGGAGGGCGAGGAGGTGTCGCTGTTCGCGCTCGCCGACGGCGAGACGGCGCTCGCGCTCGCGCCGGCCCAGGACTTCAAGCGGCTCGAGGACGGCGACCGCGGCCCCAACACCGGCGGGATGGGGTCGTACTCGCCCGTCCCGGCGCTCGACGAGGACGCCGCGGAAGAGCTCCTGGAGACGGTGCACCGGCCCGTGCTGGCGGAGCTCGCCGAGCGCGGCACGCCGTTCGTCGGGCTCCTGTACGCGGGGCTGATGCTCACCGGCGACGGGCCCCGCGTGCTCGAGTTCAACGCGCGCTTCGGCGACCCCGAGACGCAGTCGATCCTCCCGCGGCTCGAGGGCGACCTCCTCGGCGCGCTCGCCGCCGCCGCGAGCGGCTCGCTCGCCGGCGTCGACGTGGCCGCGGCGGACGCGGCGGCGGTGACGATCGTCCTCGCCGCCGGCACGTACCCGGAGCGCGGCGACGCCGGCACGCCGATCGACGGCGTCGAGGCCGCGGAGGCGGAGGGAGCGGTCGTCTTCCACGCCGGGACGGCGCTCCGCGACGGGCGCCTCGTCACGGCGGGCGGGCGGATCCTCGACGTGACGGCGACGGGCGCGACGGTCGCCGAGGCGCGGGAGCGCGCGTACGCGGCGGTCGCGCGGATCTCGTTCGCCGGCGCGCGCTACCGGACCGACGTCGCCGCGGAGGCCGCGCGTGTCTGAGCGGCCTCTCGTCGCCGTCGTCATGGGCTCCCGCTCGGACTGGGAGACGATGCGCCACTGCGCGGAGACGCTCGCCGAGCTCGGAATCGCGCACGAGGCGCGCGTCGTCTCGGCGCACCGGACGCCGGACGAGCTGTACCGGTACGCGGAGGAGGCGCGGGAGCGGGGGCTGGAGGTCATCGTCGCCGGCGCGGGCGGCGCGGCGCACCTCCCCGGGATGCTCGCGGCGAAGACGACGCTGCCCGTCCTCGGCGTGCCCGTCGAGTCGAAGGCGCTTCGCGGCGTCGACTCGCTGCTCTCGATCGTCCAGATGCCCGCCGGCGTCCCCGTCGGCACGCTCGCGATCGGGCGCGCCGGCGCGGTCAACGCCGCGCTGCTCGCGGCGGCGATCCTCGCAGGGTCGCGGCCGGAGCTGCGCGACACGCTCGAGCGGCGGCGCGCGGAGCAGACGGAGGCCGTCCTCCGCGACGCCGAGCTGCCGTGACGGTCGCGGTCGTCGGCGGCGGGCAGCTCGGGCTGATGCTCGGCCTCGCGGGCGCGCGCCTCGGGCTGCGGTTCCGGTTCCTCGATCCGGCCGCGGACGCGCCGGCGGCGCGCGCCGGCGAGCTCCTCGTCGGCGCGTACGACGACGCGGAGCTGCTCCGCCGGCTGTGCGACGGAGCCGACGCCGTCACCTTCGAGTTCGAGAACCTCCCCGCCGGGGCGGCGCCGCCGCAGCTGCTCCCGCCGGCGGGCGCGCTCGCGGTCGCCCAGGACCGGCTGCACGAGAAGGAGCTGTTCCGCCGGCTGGGGATCGGCACCGCGCCGTACGCCGCGGTGGACACGCGCGCCGAGCTCGACGACGCCGTCGCCGAGATCGGGCTGCCGGCCGTGCTGAAGACGCGCCGCTTCGGCTACGACGGCAAGGGGCAGGCGGTGCTGCGCGCCGCCGCGGCGGTGGACGCGGCGTGGGACGAGCTCGGCGGCGTGCCCCTCCTGCTCGAAGGCCTCGTCCCGTTCGAGCGCGAGCTGTCGGTCCTCGCCGTCCGGGGACGCGACGGCGCCACGGCGTTCTGGCCGCTGACGGAGAACGTCCACCGCGCCGGGATCCTGCGGCAGAGCGTCGCGCCGGCGGCGCCCGAGCTCCAGGGGGAGGCCGAGGAGCTCGCCGCCGCCGTCCTCGCGGAGCTCGAGTACGTCGGCGTCCTCGCCGTCGAGCTGTTCCAGCGGGACGGGCGGCTGCTCGCGAACGAGCTCGCGCCGCGCGTGCACAACTCCGGCCACTGGACGATCGACGGCGCCGCGACGAGCCAGTTCGAGAACCACCTGCGCGCCATCCTCGGGCTCCCGCTCGGCTCGACGGCGGCCGTCGCCCCGAGCGCGATGGTCAACCTCGTCGGCGAGGTCCCGCCGCTGCGGCGCCTCCTCGAGGTGGAGGGCGCGCGCGTGCACGTGTACGGGAAGGCGCCGCGACCGGGCCGGAAGGTCGGGCACGTGACGCTCGTGGAACCCGACGCGGAGCGGCTGCGGCGGCTCCTGGAGCTCGCCGGGGAGCCGACCGCCGGCGCGGCTACGATCGTCGCGTGATCCAGCGCTACTCCCGGCCGGCCATGGCCGCGATCTGGTCGGACGAGGGGAAGCTGCGGCGGTGGCTCGACGTCGAGCTGGCGGCGCTCGACGGGTGGGCGGAACTGGGCGCCGTCCCGTCCGACGCCGTCGAGGCGATTCGCGCGCGGGCGCAGCCGCCGTCCCCGGAGCGCGTCGCCGAGATCGAGCAGGTGACGCAGCACGACACGGCCGCGTTCGTGGACGCCGTCGCGGAGCAGCTCGGCCCCGAGGGCCGCTGGTTCCACTTCGGCCTCACCTCCTCGGACGTCGTCGACACCGCGCTGTCGCTGCAGATCGGCGACGCGGGGCGACTCGTGCTCGACGGGATCGACCGCGCGCTCGGGGCCGTCGTCGCGCGCGCCGAGGAGCACCGGGAGACGCTGACGATCGGGCGGACGCACGGCGTCCACGCGGAGCCGACGACCTTCGGCCTGAAGCTCGCGGTGTGGGCGTTCGAGCTCGACCGCGGCCGCGCGCGCGTCGCCGCGGCACTCGAGGACGCGCGCGTCGGCAAGCTCTCCGGCGCCGTCGGCACCTACGCCGCGGGCGACCCGCTCGTCGAGCGCGTCGCCTGCGAGCGGCTCGGCCTCGAGCCGGCGCCCGCGTCGACGCAGATCCTCCAGCGCGACCGCCACGCCGCCGTGCTCGCGTCGCTCGCCGTGCTCGCGAGCTCGCTCGACAAGTTCGCGCTCGAGATCCGCCACCTCGCGCGGACGGAGGTGCGGGAGGTCGAGGAGCCGTTCCGCCGCGGCCAGAAAGGGTCGTCGGCGATGCCGCACAAGCGGAATCCCGTCGTCGCAGAGCGGATCTGCGGACTCGCCCGGGTCGTCCGCGGCGCCGCCCTCGTCGGCCTCGAGAACGTCGCGCTGTGGCACGAGCGCGACATCTCCCACTCCTCCGCCGAGCGGGTCGTCCTGCCGGACGCGTTCCTCGCCGTCGACTACATGCTCGACCGGTTCGCGTGGCTCGTCGACGGTCTCGTCGTCCGTCCCGACCGGATGCGGCGGAACCTGGACGCGGCCCACGGCCTCTTCTTCAGCCAGCGCCTGCTGCTCGCGCTCGTCGAGGCGGGGTCGTCCCGCGACGACGCGTACCGGCTCGTCCAGGCGCACGCGATGCGCGCGTGGGAGGAGGAGCGCGACTTCCGCGAGCTCGTCGCCGCGGACGACGCCGTCGCGGGCCGCGTCGACCTCGACTCCGTCTTCGACCTCGGCGCCTACACCCGCCACGTCGACGTCGTCTTCGAGCGGCTGCGCGCGCTCGGGCGGGAGGCGGTGCATGCCTGAGGCCGTGCACGTCGGCAGCGGCAAGGTGCGCGAGCTGTACGCGCTCGGCGACGACCGCCTGCTGCTCGTCGCGAGCGACCGGATCTCGACCTTCGACGTCGTCCTGCCGACGGAGGTGCCGGACAAGGGACGCGTCCTCACCGGGCTCTCGGCGTTCTGGTTCGCGCGGACGCGTCACGTCGTCCCGAACCACCTGCTCGCGATCGGCGGCGACGGCCGCTCGCTCGAGTGCAGGCGGCTCGAGATGCTCCCGATCGAGTGCGTCGTCCGCGGCTACCTCGCGGGGTCGGGGTGGAAGGACTACCGCGCGACCGGCGCCGTGTGCGGGCACGCGCTCCCCGAGCGGCTGCGCGAGGCGGAGCGGCTGCCGGAGCCGATCTTCACGCCCGCGACGAAGGCGGCGAGCGGCCACGACGAGAACATCACGCGCGACGACGCCGCGGCGCTCGTCGGGGCGGAGCTGCTCGAGGAGGTCGAGCGGGTGTCGCTCGAGCTGTACGCGTTCGCCGCCGACCACGCGCGCGAGCGCGGGATCCTGATCGCCGACACGAAGTTCGAGCTCGGTCTCGACCCCGACGGCCGCCTCGTCCTCGCCGACGAGGCGCTGACGCCCGACTCGTCCCGCTTCTGGGCGGCCGACGGCTACGCCCCCGGCGGCTCGCCGCCGTCGTTCGACAAGCAGTTCGTGCGCGACTACTGCGAGGCGCAGGCGTGGGACAAGACGCCGCCGGGGCCGGAGCTCCCGCCCGACGTGGTGGCGGGGACGCGCGCGCGCTACGTCGAGGCGTTCGAGCGGCTGACCGGCATCGACTTCGACGCGTACCTCGACGACCCGGAGGTGGTCTTGACGTGAGAGCGACGGTGCTCGTCCGTCCGAAGCAGGGGATCCTCGACCCGCAGGGCGAGGCGGTGCGCAGCGCGCTCGGCCACCTCGGCCTCCCGGTCGAGCAGGCGCGGGTCGGCCGCGTGATCGACCTGGAGCTGCCGGGCGCCGACGCCGCGGAGGCGCGGAAGCAGCTCGAGCAGGCGTGCGAGCAGCTGCTCGCGAACCCGCTGATCGAGAGCTACGAGATCGAGCTGGAGGGCGTGTAGGTGGAGGCGCGGCCGCGGATCGCCGTCGTCACGTTCCCGGGGTCGAACGACGACCGCGACGCGGCGTGGGCGCTCGGAGCGGTCGGCGCCGACCCCGTCCCGGTGTGGCACGCGGATCCGGAGCTGCCGGACGTGCAGGGCGTCCTCCTCCCCGGCGGGTTCTCGTACGGCGACTACCTCCGCTGCGGCGCGATCGCGCGGTTCGCGCCCGCCATGGGCGCGGTCGCGCGCTTCGCCGCGGACGGCGGACCGGTGCTCGGGATCTGCAACGGCTTCCAGGTCCTCTGCGAGGCGCGCCTGCTCCCCGGGGTGCTGCGCCCGAACGCGTCGCTCTCGTTCGTCTGCCGCGACGTGCGCGTCCGCGTGGAGCGCACCGACACGATCTTCACCGCGCGGTGCACGCAGGGGCAGGAGCTGACGATCCCGGTGAAGTGCGGCGAGGGGAGCTGGTACGCCGAGCCCGGGAAGCTCCTCGAGCTCCGGCAGCGCGGACAGCTCCTGCTCACCTACGCGGACGGGAACCCGACCGGCGCCGTCGAGGACGTCGCCGGCGTGCTCAACGCGCGCGGCAACGTGCTCGGCCTGATGCCCCACCCGGAGCACGCGGTCGACCCGCTGCTCGGCTCCGGCGACGGCGCGCTGATCCTCGCCGGGCTCGTCGACGCCGCGCGCGAGCGGCTCGCGGTCGCCGCCTAGCTAGCGCATCCCCAGCACCTCCGCCAGCGCCGGATGCTCCGCGAGCCCCGCGCGCAGGCGCTCGAGGTCGCGCGCCCGGAGCGTCACCGGCCCCCGCCGCGCCGCGCCGCCCGTCGAGTACGCGAAGCGCACGAGCCGCTCGCCCCGGTCCGTCTCGAGCAGCTCGACGACCGACGCGAACCGCTTCTCCCCCGCCCGCTGGGGGAGCGTCAGCCGCTCCACGAGGCTCGCCGCGCCCCACGGTGTCGCGCTCTTGCTCATGCCGATGACGCTACCGCGGCAGGTGTGACGCGTCCGTGACGGAACTGCGCCGATTCAGAGACGCCAGCGGAAGCCGACCGGCTCGGGCGACGGCCGCAGCGGGCTCTCCGGCAGCCCCGGCCGCGGCTCCGGCCCGTTGTAGGCGCCGGGCGCGACGTCGTTCGGCATCTCCGGGTGGAACAGCGACGCGAGGTACTGGATCTGGCCGCGACCGGGGCCGAGCTCGAACTGACCGCCGCCGTAGAGGCCGATGCCCCGCTCGGCGCACCAGTCGTACAGCTCGAGCAGCCGCGCGACCGAGCCGAGGCGCGACGGCTTCACGTTCAGCGTCCGCGGCGGGAACGGCAGCGCCTCCACGTCCGCGACGGAGTGGATCGGCGCGTCCCAGGTGATCCGGTCGCGGTGCGGCTCGAGCACCGCCGCCGCCTCCGGATCGTCGAGGTCGGGATCCTCGATCCACGCCTCCGGCAAGCCCTCGACGACGCGGCGGTAGAGCGCCGCGTCCGCCGGCTGGTCGACGACGGTGCCCCGGTAGGCGCCCTTCAGGTCGACCGACTCGACGGCGCCGATGGCCGCGAGCTCCGCCACGAGCTCGTCCGTCCACGCGCTCGTCGGGTCCAGCTTGAACTGCAGCCGCGGGTAGAGCTCGAGCCACCGCCGCACGGGGTCGGCCGTCGGCGGATCCGGGAGCCGCATCGAGACGACGAAGCGCACGGGCCGTGGCTCGCGCCCGAGCGCGTCGGCGAGCGACGTCCCCGCCTGGCGCAGCGCGAGGTCGAGCGCGGCGCTCTCCCAGGCCCAGCGGCGGTAGTCGAGGTACGCCTCCTGCGACGGCGGCGAGCGGAACAGCTCCGCCTCGCCGAGCGCGCGCGACAGCTCGTCGAACGACCGCCAGCGGCCGACGACGTCGGGGAGCGGCGGGTCGTCGTGCTCCGCCGCGTCGTACGTCACGTCCTCGCCCACCCCCTCCTC
>DATLFU010000047.1:0-11628 GCA_035540835.1 Gaiellaceae bacterium | reverse complement strand
GAGCTGCGGGAGCGGGGCCTCAAGGACGCGAAGGTGTACCGCGTCCACGACCGCCTCGGCGAGCCGTGCCACGTGTGCGAGACGCCGATCGCGCGCGTGGACTACGAGGAGCACACGATCTACTACTGCCCCCGGTGCCAGACCGGCGGGCGCGTGCTGAAGGACCGGCGGCTGTCGCGGCTGCTGCGCTGAGGAGGCGTCGGCGGCGCCGGCTCGCAGCGGTGGCGGCGCACCGTACCCTCCCGACGCGTCCGCACCAGCCGCCGGCCCGCGCGGCCATGGCCGGGGTCAGACCCCCGGCATGGCCGGAACGGACCTACCGGCCGCTGGAGCCATGGCCGGGGTCAGACCCCCGACATGGCCGGAATGGACGTACCGGCCGCTCGAGCCATGGCCGGGGTCAGACCCCCGACATGGCCGGAGCGGACGTACCGGCCGCTGGAGCCATGGCCGGGGTCAGACCCCCGACATGGCCGGAGCGGCCACGGTGGCCGCGCGGGACGCGTCCGCGACCGGTCGCCGCGGCTACGCGCCCGCGCCGGGCTGGACGAGACCCGACTCGTACGCGTCGACGACGGCCTGCACGCGGTCGCGGAGGTCGAGCTTCTGGAGGATGCGCGCGACGTGGGTCTTCACCGTCGTCTCGCCGAGGAAGAGCTCCTTCGCGATCTCGGCGTTCGAGTGGCCCTTCGCGACGAGCGTCAGCACCTCCAGCTCGCGCGGCGTCAGCTCCTCCAGCTCCGGAGGCACGCCCTCCCGCGCCGGCGGCCGCCGCACGTACTCCTCGATCACCCGGCGCGTGATCGTCGGCGCGAGCAGCGAGTCGCCCGACGCGACCGCCTGGATCGCCTCGACCAGCTGCTCCGGCGGCGCGTCCTTCAGCAGGAATCCCCCCGCCCCCGCGCGCAGCGCCTCGTACACGTACTCGTTCAGGTCGAACGTCGTCAGCATCAGCACGCGCGTGTGCGGCGCGACCTCGCCGATGCGCCGCGTCGCCTCGATCCCGTCGAGGTTCGGCATGCGGATGTCCATCAGCGCCACGTCGACCGTGTACCGCGTGCACTGCTCGACCGCCTGCAGGCCGTCGCCCGCCTCGGCCACGATCTCGATCCCGGGCTCCGCATCGAGGATCATGCGGAACCCCGCGCGAACGAGCGCCTGGTCGTCGACGATGAGGACGCGGATCACGCGCCCGCCTCCCCGCGCACCGGGATCCGCGCGCGCACCGCGTAGCCGCGCCGCGACGGCCCGGCCTCCACGCTGCCGCCGCAGAGGAGGACGCGCTCGCGCATCCCGAGCAGCCCGTGCCCGTGCCCGTTCGCCTGCGTCCGCCCGTCGTTCGCGATCTCGAGCTCGATCGCGTCGCCCGTGTACCGGACGTCGACGACGGCGCGCGCCGGCCCCGCGTGCTGGAGCGCGTTCGTCAGCGCCTCCTGCACGACGCGGTAGGCGGAGAGCTCGATCCCGGGCGGGAGCTCCGGGCGCTCGCCGGTCACGCGCAGCTCGACCGGCAGCCCCGCGTCCCGCACCTGCGCGACGAGGCTCTCGAGGTTCGCGAGCCCCGGCTGCGGCGCGAGCGCCGGCGGCTCCTCCGTCGGCTGGCGCAGGACGCCGAGCATCCGCCGCATCTCCGCGAGCGCCGCCCGCCCCGTCTGCTCGATCGCCTCCAGCGCTTCGCGCTCGCGCTCCTGGTCCGGCTTCAGGAGCCGGCGCACGCCGGCCGCCTGGACGGTCATGACGCTGACGGAGTGCGCGATCACGTCGTGCAGCTCGCGCGCGATCCGCGCGCGCTCCTCCGCGACCGCCGCGCGCGCCTCGGCCTCGCGCTCGAGCTCGAGGATCCGCGCCCTCGCCTCGGCGGACCGCGCCTGCCGCCCCCGTTTTGCCGCGAGGTACGACGCGAGCCACGTGGCGGTGAAGATGACGGAGATCCAGAGGTACTCGTCGTACGCGTGCCCCGGGAAGGCGCTCGTGACGAGGAGGCCGGCGCCGACGAGCGCGACGAGCCCGGCGAGCGCGTGGCGGCGCTCCTCGAGGTGCCCCGCGGTCCAGGCGACGAGGAGCGCGGCGAAGAAGAGCGTCTCGGTCGAGGAGAGCCCCTCGGGGACGTGCACCGCCATCGCCGCGAGCGCCGCGACCGGGACGAGGACCGCGGCGATGCCGAAGCGGCGCCTGAGCAGCAGCGGGAGCGTCACCAGCAGCGCGCCGAGCGCGACCTCCCAGCGCGGCTCCTCCGCCGTCCACACGTCCCCCTGCAGCACGACTGCCACGGCGACGACCACGAGGTCGAAGAACGAACGCCGGACGAGCAGCTCGAGGCGGGCCACGCGCGAACCGTAGCCCCTCGTGTGCGCGCGCGTGTGGCCCCGCGGACGAGCCGAAGTCATCCTCGAGGATGAGGCGGATTCGCTGCGCGGGCGACGACGCGGCGGGCGCTCGCGCCTAGCGTCCCGCCCGTCAATCGACGTAGAGGAGCACCGATGAACGCAGCGATCGCACCGTCCGCCGCCGTCCCCGCCGCACGCGAGGCGATCGAGCCGCGCGTCGTCGTCGAGGCCGCGGACCTGACCCGCCGCTACGGCAGCGGCGAGACCGCCGTCGACGCCCTCCGCGGCGTCTCGCTCGAGATCGGACGCGGGCGCCTGACGGCCGTGATGGGGCCGTCCGGGTCCGGGAAGTCCACGCTGATGCACCTGCTCGCGGGTCTCGACCGGCCGACCTCCGGCACCGTCTCGGTCGACGGGACCGAGATCTCCGGCCTGAACGACACGCAGCTGACGAAGCTGCGCCGCCGGCACATCGGCTTCGTCTTCCAGTTCTTCAACCTCCTGCCGATGCTGTCGGCCGAGGAGAACGTCGTCCTCCCGCTGTCGCTCGCCGGCGCGAAGCCGGACCGGGAGTGGCTCGAGGAGCTACTCGAGCGGACGGGACTGACGCAGCGGCGGAGGCATCGCCCTGCGGACCTCTCCGGCGGGCAGCAGCAGCGCGTCGCCGTCGCGCGCGCGCTCGTGTCGCGGCCGACCGTGCTCTTCGCTGACGAGCCGACGGGCAACCTCGACTCGACGACGAGCGCGGAGATCCTCGCGCTGATCCGCGAGGCCGTCGACGCGTACGGGCAGACGACGGTGATGGTGACGCACGACACGCGCGCCGCCGCGATCGCCGACCGGATCCTGTTCCTCGCCGACGGCGAGATCGTGCGCGAGCTCGGCCGCTCGGCGCCGCCGGAGATCCTCGCCGCGCTCGAGCAGGTGTCGTCGTGATCCGCGTCGCGTTGAGGGGCCTCGCGGGGCGGAAGCTCCGCTCCGGCCTGACGGCCTTCGCGATCGTCCTCGGCGTCGCGATGGTCAGCGGGACGTACGTCCTGACCGACACGATCGGCCGGGCGTTCGACGAGATCTTCACGAGCTCGTACGACGAGACGGACGCGGTCGTGAGCGGCAAGCACGCGGTGGAGTGGTCTACGAGCGGGAGCGCGACGCTGCCGGCGGAGCTCCTGGAGGAGATCAGCGCGCTTCCGGGCGTCGAGCACGCCGCGGGCACGATGATGAACATCGCCACTGCGACGGACGTCGCGAAGGTGATCGGCCCCGACGGCGAGACGATTGGCGGGACCAACCCGGCGATGGGGTTCGGCCTCGACCCGGAGGCGGAGCGGTACAGCCCGCTGAAGCTCGCCGAAGGGCGGTGGGCGGCGGCGCCCGACGAAGTCGTCCTCGACGCGGGAACCGCGGCGAAGGCGCGCGTCGGCGCCGGCGACGACGTCGAGATCGCCGCCGGCGGCCCGCGCCGCACGTACGAGGTCGTCGGGATCGCCCGCTTCGGCGACGTCGACTCGCTCGGGGACGCGACGGTCAGCGTCTTCTCGCTCGAGACGGCGCAGAAGCTGTACGGGAAGGAGGGGCGGTTCGACGCGATCGCCGTCGCGGCGGAGGAGGGCGTCTCGCAGGAGGAGCTCGCGGCGCGGATCCGGCCGATCCTGCCGCAGGGCGCCGAGGTCACGAGCGGCGAGACGAAGGCGGAGCAGGACGCGGCGGCGATCGCCGAGTTCGTCTCCTTCATCCGCTACGCGCTGCTCGGCTTCGGCGGGATCGCGCTCTTCGTCGGCGGCTTCGTCATCTTCAACACCCTCTCGATCACGGTCGCGCAGCGGACGCGCGAGCTCGCCACGCTCCGCACCCTCGGCGCGTCGCGGCGGCAGGTGCTGCGGTCGGTCGTCGCCGAGGCGCTGGCGCTCGGGGTCGCGGCGTCGGTCGTCGGCGTGGCGGCCGGGGTCGCGCTCGCGCACGGGCTGAAGGCGGTCTTCGTCGCGGTGGGGCTCGACCTCCCGACGGGCGAGATCGTGTTCGCCGCGCGGACCGTCGTCGTCTCGCTCGTCGTCGGCGTCGGGATCACGACGCTCGCGGGCGTCTTTCCGGCGGTGCGCGCGACGCGCGTCGCCCCGATCTCCGCGGTGCGCGAGGGCGCGACGGTCGCGCCGCTGCGGCGGCGGACGGCGGTCGCCGGCGGCGTCCTGCTCGCGCTCGGACTCGCGGCGATCGCGTTCGGCCTCTTCGGCGACGCCGGCGGGACCGCGCCGCTGATCCTCTCGCTCGTCGGCGGCGGCATCGGCAGCTTCCTCGGCGTCGCGCTGGTGGGGTCGCGCCTCGTCCGCCCGCTCGTCGCGGTCGTCGGGCAGCCGGCGGCGCGCGCCGGCGGCGTGGCGGGGAGGCTCGCGCGCGAGAACGCGGTGCGGCACCCGGCGCGGACCGCGTCGACGGCGGCGGCGCTGATGATCGGGCTCGCGCTCGTGACGACGCTCGCGGTCGTCGCGGAGGGCGTGCGCGCCTCCGCGCGCGAGGACGTGAGCGGCCAGATCGCCGCGGACTACGTCCTCGGATCCGCCGACGGGTGGACGCCGCTTCCGCCGGCGGCCGGCGAGGCGCTCGCGGGCGCGCCGGGGCTGACGCGCGTGACGCCCGTGCGCGCGGACCGCGGGCGCGTCGGCAGCGCGGAGGTCGAGGTCAGCGGGGTCGAGCCGGGCGCGATCTCGTCCGTCTACCGGTTCGAGTGGGCCGACGGCTCGTCCCCCGCGTCGCTGGCGCGGCTCGGGCCGAACGGCGCCGTCGTCCAGGACGGGTTCGCGGAGGAGCAGGGGCTCGCCGTCGGCGACACGTTCGCGCTGACGACGCCGGCGGGCGCGGAGCTCCGACGCGTCGTCCGCGGCGTGTACGAGACGCGCAGCTTCGCGACGATGCTGGGCGCCGTCGTCCTGTCGACGGCGGCGTTCGACGCCTCGTTCCCGCGCGCGACCGACGCGTACGTCCTCGCGACGGCCGGAGCCGACGTCGACCGCGCGGCGCTGCAGGCGCGGCTCGCGGCGTTCCCCGACGCGCTGCTCCAGTCGACGGACGAGTTCGTCGACGCGCGTCTCGGGTTCCTGTCGAACGTCCTCAACCTGTTCTACGTGCTGCTCGCGCTGTCGGTGATCGTCTCGCTGTTCGGGATGGTGAACACGCTCGTGCTGTCGGTGTTCGAGCGGACGCGGGAGCTCGGGATGCTGCGGGCGGTCGGGATGACGCGGCGGCAGGCGCGGCGGATGGTTCGGCACGAGAGCGTGATCACGGCGCTCCTCGGTGCGGCGCTCGGGCTCCCGCTCGGTCTCGGCTTCGCGGCGCTGCTCACGCAGGCGCTCTCGAGCCACGGGATCGGGTTCGCCGTCCCCGTCGCGACGCTCGGCGTCTTCGCCGTCGTCGCCGTCCTGGCGGGGATCGGCGCCGCCGTCCTCCCGGCGCGGCGGGCGTCGCGGCTGAACGTCCTCGCCGCGCTCCAGTACGAGTAGCCGGACGAGCGTCCTCCCCCGCGCGTGCGGCCGCCCCGAACGGGCGGCCGCATGCGTCTCCGCCGCCTTTGCGCGCCGGCCGCGTCCCCCCGAGCCATGTCGGGGGTCTGACCCCGGCCGCGTCCGTCTCCGCCATGCCCGCAGCGGCACCCGCTCCCCGGGCCGAGCCCGCCGCGGCCGTGTCGGGGGTCTGACCCCCAACGTGTCCGCCGCGGCCGTGGCCGCGGCCGCGTCGCATCGCGCGAGGCGGCGCCAGAGCGACACGGGCGTGGCCGGCGTGGACGTGTCGGGGGTCTGACCCCCGACGTGGCACGGGCGGCCACGTCCGCAGGGGCGGGCGCGGCGCGGACACGGCCGCCGCGGCCGTGTCGGGGGTCTGACCCCGGACGTGGCCGCTGGGGACGAGGCGGGGTCGTCCCCGAGGAGGAGCCGCCGCGCGCGGATCTCGTCCGTGCGGCGCGGCGGGATCGCCTTCGCGGCAGACGACGCGGCGCGCGCACCGGCCTAGCGTCCCCTGCGTACCCCCGACGCAGAGGAGAGACAGAGATGATTCGCACCGGAGACGTACTCGAGAACCCCGTGACCGGCGAGGTGCTGCGCTTCCTGCAGACCGCCGCCGACACCAACGGCGACGCCGTCGTCGTCGAGGTGACCGTCCGCCCCGACGGCTTCGTCGCGGCGCCGCACGTCCACCCGTTCCAGACCGAGCGGTTCGAGATCCTCGAGGGCACGCTCACGTTCAGGCGCGGCCGCGAGGAGGTCGTCGCCGTCGCCGGCGACACCGTCGTCCTCGAGCCGGGGACGCCGCACCGCTTCTGGAACTCGGGCACCCGCGACGCGCGCTTCGTCACCACCGTCAGCCCCGCGCTCGCGTTCGAGTCGCTGATCGAGACGATGTTCTCGCTCGCCGCGGACGGCCAGACGAACGGCAAGGGGATGCCGAACCCGCTCCGCCTCGCCGTCATCGCGAACGCGCACTTCGACGTCGTGCGGCTGCCGCTCGTGCCGCAGTCGCTCCAGAAGCTCGCGCTCGCCTTCGGCGCGCCGCTCGGCCGGCTCGCCGGCTACGGCCCGACCTACGCCAGCGCTGCGGCGACCACCACGACGTACACGACCGGCCGCGCCGCCCTCGCAGGCGCGTAGGCCGCCACCGAGAGGAGACGACGACATGACCACGACCACTGCCGACGCCGCCCCGAGCGGCCTCACGACGAGCTGGCTCGCGAGCCGGCTCGGGCTCCAGCCGGCGCGGATCGAGGCGCTCCGCCGCAGCGGGATGCTCGTGGGCGTTCCCCGCGGCGACGGCCAGCGGATCTTCCCGAGCTGGCAGTTCGGCCGCGACGGCCGCCCGCTCGAGTCGCTCGCGCACGTGATCGCCGCCGGACGGGCCGCCGGGCTGGACGACGCCGACCTGCACCGCCTCGTGACCATGCGCGACGGGATGACGGGCGGGCGGCGCCTCGTCGACGCGCTCCGCGCGGGGACGGCGGAGCCGGTGCTCCGCGCGATCGCGAGGGCGGCGACGTGAGGCGCCGGCTGCGCGCACGCCGGCGGGCGCTCCTGCTCTCGCTGTCGCTCGCGCTCCCGCTTCCGCCCGGCGGCCGCCTCGCCGCCGCCTGAGCAGCCGGATCAGACGGGGAGGCGCACGACGAGCGTCTCCCCGTCGACCTCGACGGAGCCCCCGAGCGCCCGCACGGCGCGCACCGCGACGGCGGCGCCCAGGTCGCGCAGCTCCTCGCCGAGGACGATGCGCGCCACGTCGGCGGCGACCGGCGAGAGGCGCACGACCTCCCCCTCGAGCGCCGCCTCCACCCGCTGCAGCCCGCCGTGCCGCAGCGCGCAGCGGGCGAGGTTGTGCAACGCCCGCACCACCGCGTCGCGCTCGACCCGCACGGTCCCGCCCGAGCCGGAGACGTCGACCGCGCCCGCGTCGACCTCCGCGAACGCGTCCGCCGCCAGCTCCGACAGCTCCACCTCCTGGACGTTCGGCTCCCACCGCTCGGCCTCGATCCGCGCCGCGAGACCGAGATCCTCCAGCAGCTCCGTCAGCTGGACGGAGGCGGCGTCGACCATCCCCAGGTACCGCCGCTGCTGCTCGGGGACGTCCGGCAGCCGCAGCAGCGTCCGCGCGAACCCGTGGACGGTCGCGAGCGGCGTGCGCAGGTCGTGGCACGCGAGCGAGACCAGGCGCGCGAAGTGGGTGTCCCGCTCGGCCATCGGTAGCCTTGGAGCGTATGGCACGCGAGCTCGCCGAGGACCTGCAGGCGTCGCCGCCGGAGGTGCGCCTCGGCCTCTCGCGGGCGGGCGTCCAGGGGATCGAGAAGGCGATCCGCTTCCGCCACCGCGGCGTCGAGCGCCAGATCCCGGCGGAGATCGACTGCACCGTCGACCTCGATCCCGCGCAGAAGGGCGTGCACATGTCGCGCTTCCCGGAGCTGTTCGAGGAGGCGATCGACGAGGTCGTGATCGGGGAAGCGCTGCTCGTCGAGGCGCTCGCCGAGCACATCGCCCGCCACGTCGTCGGGCGCCAGGGCGCCCTCCGGGCGGAGGTCCGCGTCCGCGCGCGCTACCCGATCGACCGCCGGACGCCGGTGACCGGGCTCTCGACGCAGGAGATGGTGACGCTCGTGGGCATCGCCGCCGCGTCGGATCGGACGGTGCGGCGCGTCGTCGGCGTCGAGGCGACCGGGATCAACGCCTGCCCGTGCGCGCAGGGGCTCGTCCGCGGCCGCGCCGCCGAGCGCCTCGCCGAGGCCGGCTTCGACGGCGACGCGGTCGAGACGATCCTGCGGCTCGTCCCCGTCGCGACGCACAACCAGCGCGGGCGGGGGACGCTCTACGTCGGCACCGAGCAGCGCCTGAACGCGGAGGACCTCGTCGCGATCGTCGAGCGCTCGATGAGCTCCCCGATCTACGAGCTGCTGAAGCGGCCGGACGAGCTGTTCGTCGTCGAGCACGCGCACCTGCGCCCCCGCTTCGTCGAGGACTCGGTGCGAGCCGCGCTCGGCGAGACGCTCGAGCGGTACCCGGCGCTCGCGGACGACGACTTCCTCCTCTCGCGGCAGGTCAACTTCGAGACGATCCACGACCACGACGTCGTCGCCGAGCGCTTCGGCACGGTCGGGGAGCTGCGCGCGGAGCTCAACGACGGCGTCCCGCTCTCGCGGCACACGGAGCTGCGCGAGTGGCTGCGGGCGTAGGTCAGGAGACGTCGGCGAGGAGCCGGCGGTGGAGGTCCTTCGTCGCCTGCGACGGCGCCGCGCCGAGGTCGTCGCGCAGCCGCGCCCGCAGCCGCTCGTAGACGACGAGCGCCTCGGCGCCGTTGCCGCGCGCAGCGAGCGCTTCCATCAGCAGGCGGTACCCGGACTCGCGGTACGGCGCGGCCTCGATCAGCGCGCGAGCCGCCCGCTCCGCCGTGTCGAGCTCCGCGCCGCCGATCTCGACCGAGGCGCGGCCGGCGAGCTCGAGCGCCCGTACGTGCAGCTCCTCGAGCCGCCGCCGCTGCTGCTCGATCCACGGCGCGTCCTCACCGGGGAGGAACCCGCGGACGGCGACGTGCTGCGCCACCCGCGCCGGGCCCCATGCGCCCGTCCAGTCGCCGCGCGCCGCCGCCGACTCGGCGCGGTGGAGCGCCTCCGTGGCCGCGTCGACGTCGACCCAGGCGTCGTCGGGGAGCTCGAGCCGCAGCTCGGAGCGCCCCGTGAGGCGCTCCTCCCCGACCGCGCGGCGGAGCCTGGAGAGGAGCGCGCTGAGGCTCGACTCCGCGCTCGCCGGCGCGGCGTCCGGCCACAGCGCGTCGAGGAGCTCCGCGCGGCCGGTCGGCCGCGGGCGCGCCAGCACGAGGTAGACGAACAGGAGCCGCCCCTGACGTCCCGGGAGTTCGCGCTCGATCCGGCGCCCGTCGACCTCCGCCGTCACGGCGCCGCAGACCTGGATGCGCGTCGCCAAGGTCGCGCCAAGGTTACGACAACGGCCAAGCGCGACACTCGCGGCATGGCGAAGATCCTCGTGAACGTGACGAACGGCCCGGAGCACCCGACGCGCGCGGCGCTCGCGTTCCTCGTCGGGCGCGCCGCGGCCGAGCGGGGACACGACGTCGCGCTCTTCCTCGCCGGCGACGCCGTGCAGCTCCTGCGTCCCGCCGTGCTCGACGCCCTCGTCGGCCTCGGCACCGGCAGCCTGCGGGAGTCGTACGACGCGCTGGCGGCGGCGGGGGCGCGGTTCTACGTGTCCGGCATGTCGAGCAAGGCGCGCGGGCTCGACCCGGAGGGCATGGCGGAGCCGGCCATGCCCGACCGGCTCGTCGAGCTCGCGCTCGAGGCGGACCGCGTGCTCACCTACTAGAGGAGGAGGAACGATGGCGAAGCTGATCAACTGCGAGTGCGGCCAGGTCGTCCGCGGCGAGAGCGACGACGAGCTCGTCGCGAACGCGGAGGCGCACATCCGGCGCGACCACCCGGAGCTCGTCGGGAAGGTCTCGCGGAGCGACCTCCTCGGGATGGCGGAAGAGGCCTAGCCCGACGAGGACGCGGCGCCGCGGCGCCGGCGGCGGCGCCGCAGGCTCGCGCGGTTCTCCGTCCCGGCGCGCAGGCGCGCGAGGTTCGGCCGGTGGAGCAGGAGGACGGCGACTCCGGCCGCCGCCGCGAACACGACGACCGGCCACGGGGCGTCGAGGAGCAGCGCGAGGAACGGCATCGCGACCGCGGCCGTCATCGACCCGACCGACACGTACCGCGTCGCCAGGAACGCCACCGCCCACACGGCCAGTCCGGCGAGCGCGACGAGCGGGGCGACCGCCAGGAACGCGCCCGCTCCCGTTGCGACGGTCTTGCCGCCCTTCGCGAAGCCGAGGAACGCCGGCCGCCAGTGGCCGAGCATCGCGGCCGCGCCGGCGAGGACGCCGACGAGCGGCGAGACGAGCTGCGCGCCGAGGAGCGCCGGCACGAACCCCTTCGCGACGTCGAGCAGCACGATCGGGAGTCCGTGCGTCCACCCGTACACGCGCCAGACGTTCGTCGCCCCGATGTTGCCGCTGCCGTGGTCGCGGATGTCCTCGCCGTGCAGGAGCCGGACGAGCCAGTACCCGAACGGCATGCTCCCGGCGAGGTAGGCGCCGGCGACGGTGAGGGCGGCGGTCAGGGGCGCCCCGGCGCTACTTCGGGATCTGGTACTTCGACGCCCAGTCGTTCACGACGTCCCAGTCGAGGTTGTCGAAGAACGCGTCGATGTACGAGGCGCGGTCGGTCTGGTAGTCGAGGAAGTACGCGTGCTCGTAGACGTCGAGCGCGACGAGCGGCGTCGCGTTCCAGATCGGGAACGTGTTCTGCGTGTCGCCGACGTAGTTGAACAGGCGCCCCTCGTCCCAGTCGTACGCGGTCCACGCCCAGCCGCGGCCCGCCATGCCGGTGGCCTTGAGGTCGCTGCGCCACGCGTCGACCGAGCCGAAGTCGCGCTTGATCAGGTCGCCGATCAGGCCACCCGGGTCGCCGCCGTCGCCGCCGAGGTGCTCGAAGTAGATCTCGTGGTTCTTGATCCCGCCGACGGCGAAGCTGAGCTCGACCTTGAGCGCGCGGATCTCCGAGTACACCTGGTTCGCGCCCGCGAGGTCGATCCCGTCGAGCTTGCCGAGGATCTCGTTCCGCTTGTTCACGTACCCCTGGTAGAGCTTGTAGTGCGCCTCCACGGACTCGCGCGAGATCCCCTCGAGCTCGTACAGCTCCGGCTTCAGCTCCCTGGGCGCGATGGGCTCGAACTTGAACGCAAGCGTGGACACGGTCCTCCTCCGGGCGGGGTCGAGAAGCGAGAGG
>DATLFU010000046.1:0-44386 GCA_035540835.1 Gaiellaceae bacterium | reverse complement strand
GAGGCGGCGCGCCGCCACGGCACGCAGATCGTCTTCAGCTCCACGGGCGGCGCGCTCTACGGCGAGTGCGAGCGGCCGGCGCGCGAGGACGACCCGCGGGAGCCGCTGTCCCCGTACGGGACGTCGAAGCTCGCGGGCGAGGAGTACCTGGCGACGTGGAACCGGCTGCACGGGACGCGGCACGTCTCGCTCCGGTTCGCGAACGTGTACGGCCCGCGGCAGCTGTCGAAGCTCGAGGGCGGCGTCGTCGCGATCTTCATGGAGCGGCTGGCGCGCGAGGAGCAGTGCCGGATCTTCGGGGACGGGACGCAGACGCGGGACTTCGTCTTCGTGGGGGACGTCGTCGCGGCGATGCTCGCGGCGTCCGAGCAGGACGGCGGCACCTTCAACGTCGGCACGGGGCGGGAGACCTCGGTGAACGAGCTGTACGACCTCTGCCGCACGATCGCGCGCTCCGACCAGCAGCCGGAATACGCGCCGCCGCGGCAGGGCGAGCTGTCCCGCAGCTTCCTCGACCCGGGCCGCGCGGCGGCCGGGCTCGGGTGGCGCCCCGAGCGCAGCCTCGAGCAGGGGCTCCGCGAGACGTGGGAGTGGGCGACGGCGCGGTAGCGCCGGAAGGAGCAGGCCCGGCGGGGACGAATTGGACGCTCCGCGATGGAGCACTCCCTCCCCACCCTCGAGCTCGCGCGGCCGTGGCGCCGCGCCACGATCGTCGCGAGCGCCGTCGCCGTCGTGGAGCTCGCGCTCATCGTCGTCCTCGGCGTCGCGCTCGTCGGGCGGCCCGTGGCGCAGCGGCTCGAGCGCGACGCGGTCGCGTCGGTGCCGGTCGCGCCGACCCCGGCGAAGCCGGCGCCGCGCGAGACGCCCGTGCTGCCGCGCGAGGAGACGGTCGTCCTCGTCCTCAACGGGAACGGGCGCGCGGGCGCGGCCGGAGCGGCCGGAGCGGAGATCAAGGGCCGCGGGTACCTCCTCGCCGGCGTCGGCAACGCGCCGCGGAGCGACTACGGCCGGACGTTCGCGATGTACCGGCCGGGGAAGCGTGCCGAGGCGGAGCGCCTCGCGCGCGAGCTCGGCGGCGGCGTCGTCGTCGCGCCGCTCGACGGGATCGAGCCCGCCGAGCTGATGGGCGCGCACGTCGCGCTCGTGCTCGGCCCGTAGCAGCGGCTACCCACCGGCCGCGAGCTCGGCGCGGACCGCGTCGAGCAGCCTCCCCGTCTCGCGCGCCCACGGGTCGAGCCCCCACGCGCGGTCGAGGTAGAAGAGCGCGCGGCGGAGGTTCTCCCTCGCCTCGTACTCGAAGCGGCCGAGCTCGAACCAGGTGACCGCGTTCTGCGGCTGGAGCTCGACGGCGCGGACGTACAGCGTCTCCGCCTCGTCCAGCCGCCCCGTCGCCTCGTACGCCGCCGCCTCGAGGTGGAGCGGCTCGACGGCGAGCGGGTTCAGCTCCTGCGCGTCGCGCGCGAGCTCGATCGCGGTGCCCGCGCGCCCGAGCGTGAGCGCGTCGAGGGCGAGGTCGAGGCGCCGCTCGGCGAGCGGCGGCGCCGCGAGCGAGAACAGGATCCCCGCGCCGAGCGCGACCGCCGCAGCCGCGAGGAACGGACGCCGGGCGGACGCCGTGGCGGCCGGCCGCCGGGCGACCGCGAGGACCCCGAGGGCGAGCAGCACGGGAGCCGTCACCGCCGCGAGCTCCCACGTCATGTCGACGAGCGAGTGCACGAGCCACGCGGCCGCGCCCGCCGCGAGCGCCGCCGCAGCCGACCGCTCCGCGCCCGTCAGCCGCCGGAGCGCGCCGGCGACGATCCACGCCGCCGACCCGACGATCGCGAGCACGAGCAGGAAGCCGACGAGCCCCGTCTCGCTCAGCGCCTTCATCGCGAGGTTGTGCGGGTCGAGCGGCGCGCGCGAGTCGTCGCGGATCGGCCTCCGCGCGAGCTCGTACGAGCCGGCGCCGGTGCCGCCGAGCCGGTGCTCCTCGAAGATCTCCCAGGCGTCGTTCCACCACGTCCAGCGATGGTTCGACGCGACCTCGACGTAGCGGCTCGGGTCGTTCGGGAGCTGCGACTCCGGCGGGTTGCGGAAGCGTTCGCCCAGCTCGCCCGGCCCGCCCGAGCGCACGAGCACGACGGCCGCGACGGCGGCGGCGAGCAGGGCGGCGACGACGGCGGCGGCACGAACGAGCGCCCGCCGCCGTGCCGCCGGCAGCGGGGCGGCGTCCTCCCAGCGGATCACGGCGAGCGCCGCGGCGACGACAGCGGCACCGCCGAGCAGGAGCAGCAGCCCGAGCAGCGCGCCGTCGCGGGCGCGCTCGCCCGACGAGGCGCCCACCTCCGCGAGCCCCGGACGCGTCAGCGCCCACACGCCGATCGCGCCGCCGACGGGGAGCGAGAGCGCGAGCGCCGCCACCCCGTCGAGGCGCGGGCCGGCGACCGCGAACCAGACCGCGACGGCGACGGCGGCCGCGAGGATCCCGCCGCGCGAGCCGGTCAGGAGGAGCGTCACGACCGACCACGAGAGCGCCGCCACGGCGGCCGCGCGCACCTCGGGCCGGTGGAAGCGTCCCGACGCGAACCAGAGCCAGAGCGGCAGCGCCAGCGCGATCGCGAGCGCGAGCGCGTTCCAGTAGTCGAGCGGCCCCGTGAGGCGCGCGCTCCGCTCGGGCGCGTCGCCGAGCGCCGGCACGACCTTCCCCAGGAGGGACCAGAGGATCGCGAAGCCGAGCACGCCCGCGAGCGCCGCCGCGGCCGCCCGCACCGGCGACCGCACGAGCGGCGCGACGAGCATCCCGACCCCGAGCAGCGCGAGGTACGCGAGGGTGCGGTTCACCGCCTCCCAGGAGCGGTCGGGTGCGATCGACCACGCGATCGTCGCGCCGCTCCAGGCGGCGTGGGCCGCGAGCGCCGCGAGGAGGGCGAGCCCCGCCGCGCCGGGCGTCGCGAGCGGCGTCGCCCGCAGGGCGGCGGCGACGAGCGCGGCCACGGCGACGAGGACGGCCGCGCCGCCGATCGGGAGGAGCGCAGTCGCATCCGAACCGCGCGCGGCCAGCACGGCGACCGCCGCGACCACGACGGCCGCGACGGGGAGCGCCTGCGGGAGCGCGCGGCGCGGCCCGAGGGAGGGCCGGACCGCCGCCCGCCTCGGCGCGCCTCGCATGGCGGCGGACGCTACCATGCCCCCGCGCAGCCCCCTCCGCCGCACTTACAAACGGTTTACAGCGCACTTACGACGGAATCACCGCGGCGGGAGAGACTGCGCACGACGTCCGTCCTCCGCACGGCGTGGGCAGGCGTACCCGAACGTGACCTCGACACGCGCACTCACCCTGCTCCTCGCCCTCGGCGCGCTCGCGGTCGCCGCCGTCGCGGCCCCCACGGCCGCCGCGGGGCAGGCGCCGTGCTGGAAGCGGCTCCTGAACGACTGGTACGACGGCAGGATCGACAACGCGTACCAGGTGCACTGCTATCGCGACGCGATCCGCAACCTCCCGGAGGACGTCGAGGCGTACACGGAGGCGCGCGAGGACATCCAGCGCGCGCTGCTCGCCGCGATCCGCTCGAGCGGCGGTGAGATGGACCCGACGGACGTGGTTCCGCCGCAGCCGGCGGGCTCCGGCAAGGACGCCCCGGGCGGCGACGGCGGTGACGACGAGCCCGGCGACGGGGCGCCGGGCCCAGGGGACGAGGGCGACCCCGGCGACGAGGGGGAGCCGGAGGCCGCACCCGGAGGAGACGGCGGCGACGACGAGGGCCTGATCGGCTTCTTCCGGCCGAGCAACGCCGACGAGATCCCGCTGCCGCTGCTCGTGCTCGCCGGCCTCGCGCTCGCGCTGCTGGCGGCCGCCGCGGCGAGCTTCGTCGCCCGCCGCGTGCAGGCGCGGAAGCTCCGCCCCGCGGGCGTGAACGACCGCTCCGCACCGCCCGACGCGTAGCCCGCCGAGCCCCGTCGAACGCCCCGCCGCGGCTACAATCCAGGGGCGGGCGGGATCCGTCCGAGCCTCTCTCTAGGGTTCCGAGTCCGGTCGGCCGACACCGCTTTCGGGGGGTTCCACGGGTCGATCGAAATCGAGTCTTTGGAGCAGGCGTACCCCGGGAGGTAGAGATGGCGACCGCGAAAGAGGAGACGAGGGCACCGGAGCCGGGCGTCGAGGAGGTGGTGAACACCGTCGTCGACGAGGCTGCCGCGCTCGGCGTGCGCCGCTACTTCACGATCCCGGGACGCGACCCGTTCGACGAGATCGAGTGGGAGATCCGCGACGCGTTCATCCCCGGCAAGGACAAGCCGGCCTTCGAGCAGAAGGGCGTCGAGTTCCCGAAGTTCTGGTCGCAGACCGCGACGAACATCGTCGCGCAGAAGTACTTCCGCGGCCGCCTCAGCTCCCCGGAGCGCGAGTCCAGCGTGAAGCAGATGCTCGGCCGCGTCGTCGGCACGATCGGCGCGTGGGGCCGCGAGGGCGGCTACTTCGCCACCGAGGAGGAGGCCGAGACGTTCGAGGCGGAGCTGAAGGCGATCCTCGTCAACCAGCTCGCGTCCTTCAACAGCCCCGTCTGGTTCAACGTCGGCTTCGAGGAGAAGCCGCAGTGCTCCGCCTGCTTCATCCTCTCGATCGAGGACTCGATGGAGTCGATCCTGGACTGGATCCGGCGTGAGGGCGTGATCTTCCGCGGCGGCTCCGGCTCCGGCGTCAACCTCTCGCGGCTGCGCTCGTCGAAGGAGCAGCTCTCGAAGGGCGGGTACGCGTCCGGGCCGGTCTCGTTCATGCGCGGCGCCGACGCGTCCGCCGGGACGATCAAGTCGGGCGGCAAGACGCGGCGCGCGGCGAAGATGGTCGTGCTCGACGTCGACCACCCCGACGTCGAGGAGTTCATCTGGTGCAAGGCGAAGGAGGAGCGCAAGGCGCGCGTCCTCGAGCAGGCGGGCTACGACATGTCGCTCGACTCTGCCGACTGGGCGTCGATCCAGTACCAGAACGCCAACAACTCCGTCCGCGTCAGCGACGCCTTCATGGAGGCCGTCGTCGAGGGCAAGGAGTGGAACCTGACCGCGCGCACCGACGGGACGGTCGTCGACACGGTCGACGCGCGCGAGCTGCTGCGCCAGATCGCCGCGGCCGCGTGGGAGTGCGCCGATCCCGGCGTCCAGTACGACACGACGATCAACGCGTGGCACACGCTCCCGAACACCGGGCGCATCAACGCGTCGAACCCGTGCTCCGAGTACATGTCGATCGACGACTCTGCCTGCAACCTCGCGTCGCTGAACCTGATGAAGTTCCGGCGCGAGGACGGGGAGCTCGACGTCGAGGCGTTGACGCACGCCGTCGACACCGTCTTCCTCGCGCAGGAGATCCTCGTCGGCTACTCGTCGTACCCGACGCCCGAGATCGAGCGGAACGCGAAGGCGTACCGCCAGCTCGGCCTCGGCTACGCGAACCTCGGCGCGCTGCTGATGTCGCGGGGGCTCCCGTACGACTCGGACGAGGGCCGCGCGTACGCGGCGGCGATCACGGCGCTGATGACCGGCCGCGCGTACCGCAAGTCGGCCGAGATCGCGGCGCGGATGGGCGCATTCGCCGGCTACCGCCGGAACGCCGCTGCGATGATCGGCGTGATCGCGAAGCACCGCGCGGCGGTCGGCAACATCGAGGACGCGCACTCCGTCCCCGACGACCTGCTCCGCGCGGCGCGTCAGGCGTGGGACGACGCGCTCGACCTCGGCGAGGTCAGCGGCTACCGCAACGCGCAGGCGACGGTGCTCGCGCCGACCGGGACGATCAGCTTCATGATGGACTGCGACACGACGGGCGTGGAGCCCGACTTCTCGCTCGTGAAGTCGAAGAAGCTCGTCGGCGGCGGGGAGCTCACGATCGTCAACCGCTCCGTGCCGATGGCGCTCGAGAAGCTCGGGTACGCGCCGCAGGAGGTCGAGGAGGTCGTCGCGTACGTCGACGAGCGGAACACCGTCGTCGGCGCGCCGTACGTGAAGACGGACCACTACCCCGTCTTCGACTGCGCGATCGGCGACCGCGCGATCCACTACATGGGGCACGTGAAGATGATGGGCGCGGTCCAGCCGTTCATCTCCGGCGCGATCTCGAAGACGGTCAACCTGCCGGAGACGGCGACGGTCGACGACGTCTCCCAGCTGCTGATCGAGTCGTGGCAGCTCGGGGTGAAGGCGATCGCGATCTACCGCGACAACTGCAAGGTGGCGCAGCCGCTCTCCGGCAAGACCGACACGGCGGCGGCCACGCCGCTCGCGGTCGCGGGGCCGGCGGTGGTCGTCGCCGCGCCGCAGCGCCGGCGGCTGCCGGACGACCGCACCGAGGTCGGCCGCAAGTTCCGCGTCGGCGACTACGAGGGCTACATCCACGTCGGCCTCTTCGACGACGGGACGCCCGGCGACATCTTCGTCGACATCGCGAAGGAGGGCACGACCCTCGCCGGCCTGATGAACTCGTTCATGATCTCGGTCTCGCTCGGCCTGCAGTACGGCGTGCCGCTCGAGGTCTACGTCTCGAAGTTCAGCCACATGCGCTTCGAGCCGTCGGGGCCGACGAACGACCCGGACATCCGCATCGCGAAGTCGATCGTCGACTACATCTTCCGCTGGATGGGGAAGAAGTTCCTCTCCGTCGACCAGCAGGAGGAGATCGGCATCCTCTCGCCGGAGGTGCGGGCGCGGCTGGCGCAGGCGTACTCGGCCCTCGAGGGCGGCACGCTCGCCGCCGACGAGGGCGTCGAGCCCGCGCCGAAGGGGCAGACCGCGCTCTTCAACAGCTGGGAGGACGCGGTCGAGTGCTCCCGCTGCGGCGGCCGGATGATCCGCGCGGGCACGTGCTACACGTGCCGCGACTGCGGCACGAGCACCGGCTGCGGCTGAACCGCCGCGGAGAGCACGAGAGCGCGCGGAGGGGGCCGCACGGCCCCCTCCGCGCGTCGTGGACGCCGGGCTTGGACGCGGTCGCCCGCTGCGCGATCATGCGCCCGTGAGCGCGGACCCACCGCACGACGGAGATCCGGCAGCGCCGGCCGAGGGCGCGCGCGACGCGGACGTCGCCACGCTCGCCGCGTTCGCGGCGGCGATCGTGATCGGCGGCGCGAACTACACGGCCGTCAAGGTGACGCTCGAGGAGCTGGCGCCGCTCTGGGGCGCAGGCGCCCGCTTCCTGCTCGCTGCGGCGCTGTTCCTCGCGGTCGTCGCGCTCGCTCGCAGGCCGCTGCCCCGCGGCGCGGCGCTCGTCGGAGCAGCGATCTACGGGACGCTCGCGTTCGGCGCCGCGTACGCGCTCATGTACTACGCGCTCCAGGAGCTGAGCGTCGGCGTCGTGTCGGTCGTGATGGCGACGGTGCCGATCCTGACGCTGCTCCTCGCGGCGCTCCACCGGATGGAGGCCGTGACGACGCGGGGCATCGCCGGCGGCGCGCTCGCGGTCGCCGGCATCGCGCTGCTCTCGGCCCGGTCGCTCGGCGGCGACGTCCCCTTCCGGTACCTCCTCGCCGCGCTCGTCGCGCCCGTCGTCGTCGCCGAGTCGACGATCGTCGTCAAGCGGTTCCCGCGAACCGACCCCGTCGCCACGAACGCCGTGGGGATGGCGGTGGGCGGCGCGCTGCTCGCGATCGCGTCGGTGGCGGCGGGCGAGGCGTGGGCCGTCCCCGACCGCGCCGCGACGTGGGCGGCGACGGCGTGGCTCGTCGTCGTCGGCTCGGTCGGCCTGTTCTGGCTCTTCCTCTTCGTCGTGCAGCGGTGGACGGCGTCGGCCACGGCCTACGCGCTCCCGCTGATGCCGGTCGTCGCCGTCGCGGTGGCGGCGCTGCTCGCGGGCGAGGGCGTGGCGCCGGAGGAGGCGGCGGGCGGCATCCTCGTCATCGCCGGCGCGTACGTCGGCGCGCTGCGCCGGTCGACGCCGCCGGTGCCGGAGACGCCGCCGGCGCGCGCACCGACCCCCTAGGCCGCAGCCTCGATCGCCCCGAGCTGCTGCTCGGTCCACCAGTGGATGTCGTGGCGCGCGACCGTGTCGGCCATGCGCCGGATCCGCCGCCGCCGGTCGTCCTCGTCGAGCTCGAGCGCGCGTCCGATGACGGCGGCGAGCCCCTCCGCGTCGAAGGGGTTGCAGCGCAGCGCGTCGCGCAGCTGCTCCGCGGCGCCGGTGAACTCGCTGAGGACGAGCGCGCCGGCCCCGCCGACCGCTCCCTGCGCCGTCACGAACTCCTTCGCGACGAGGTTCATCCCGTCGCGCAGCGGCGTCACGAGACACGCGTCGGCGACGCGGTAGTACGCGAGGAGCCGCTCGCGTGGGACGCCGCGGAAGAGGTAGTGCACCGGCACGTCGCGGCCCGGCTCCGTGAATCGCCCGTTGATCCGCCCCACGAGCTCCTCGACCTGGCGGCGCAGCACGCGGTACTCCTGCACCTGCTCGCGGCTCGGCACCGCGATCTGGACGTACGCGACGCTGCCGCGGAGGTCCGGACGCGACTCCAGCAGGAGCTCGATCGCGCGCAGCCGTTCCGGAATCCCCTTCGTGTAGTCGAGGCGGTCGACGCCGACGAGCACGCGCCGCCCCTCGAACTGCCGCCTCAACGGGTGCAGGCACCGCTCCACCCCGGGCGCGCGCGCCTGGTCGCCGAACTCGCGCGTGTCGATGGAGATCGGGTGCGCGACGGTGGCGACGCGCCGGCCGTCGGGGAGCTCCAGCGTCCGGCCGCGGACGCGCACGTCGTCGCGCAGCCGCGCGACCGTCTGGACGAAGTTCGACCGGTACTCCTCGGTGTGGAACCCGACGACGTCGGCGCCGAGCAGGCCGTCGACCAGAGCGTCGCGCCACGGCAGCCGCGCGACGAGCTCCGGCGCGGCCCACGGGATGTGCGAGAAGAAGCCGATCGCCGCGCCGGGTGCCAGCTCGCGCAGGGCCGCCGGGACGAGCATCAGGTGGTAGTCCTGCACCCACACGATCGCGCGGCCGCCCGCGGAGGCGCCGGCCGCCGCCTCCGCGAACAGCGCGTTCGCCTCTCGGTACGCGTTCCAGTGCGAGCGCTCGAAGACGATCTGGTCGACGAGGCCGTGCAGGAGCGGCCAGAGCGCGCGGTTCGAGAAGCCGTGGTAGTAGCCGTCGACGAGCCGCCGGTCGAGCGGCACCGCCGCGAGGTCGACGTCGAGCCCGTGGACGTGCGGCGGCACCTCGGCCGCGCCGCCGGCCCAGCCGATCCAGGTGCCGCCGCGGCGCGCGAGCGCCGGCGCGAGCGCCGTCACGAGCCCGCCCGCCGCCGGCTGCCACTCGCCGCGCTTCCGCTCCACCGGGAGGCGGTTCGAGACGACGAGGAGCTTCGCCTCCCGCTGCGTCACCGCCGGATCCTCCCCCGCGGCTACCGCCGGAAACGCCGGGAGCGCGCCGCGCTATTGCCAGACGGCCGCGTCTGTCTTCAGCACGACCTTCAGGCAGTCGTCGCGCTTGTGCTTGAACAGCTCGTACCCCTCCGGCCCCTCGCGCAGCGGCAGCGTGTGGGTGACGATGAACGTCGGGTCGATGTCGCCGTTCTCGATGTGGCGGAGCAGCGGGCGCAGGTACCGGTGGACGTGGCACTGCCCCGCCTTGAGCGTGAGCCCCCTGTTCATCACCGCGCCGATCGGGAACTTGTCGACGAAGCCGCCGTAGACGCCCATCACGGAGACGATGCCGCCGTTCCGGCAGCTCATGATCGCCTCGCGCAGCGCGATCGGCCGGTCCGACTCCTGGCGCAGCGCCTGCTTGACGCGGTCGTACGCGTACAGCGGCCCGTGGAAGTGCGCCTCCATCCCGACGGCGTCGATGCACGCGTCGGGGCCGCGACCGCCGGTCAGCTCCTTCAGCGCCTCGGGGACGCTGTCGACCTCCTCGTAGTTCAGCGTCTCCGCGCCGGTGTGCTCGCGCGCGACCCGCAGCCGGTACTCGAACCGGTCGATGACGATCACGCGCTCCGCGCCGAGCAGCCGCGCGCTCGCGGCGGCGAACTGTCCGACGGGGCCGGCGCCCCAGACGGCGATCACGTCGCCCGGCTGGATCTCGCACAGCTCGGCGCCCATGTAGCCCGTCGGGAACACGTCCGTCAGGAACAGCACCTGCTCGTCGGTGAACCCGTTGTCGATCTTCAGCGGTCCGACGTCGGCGAACGGGACGCGCGCGTACTCGGCCTGCCCGCCCGCGAAGCCGCCGGTGAGATGCGAGTAGCCGAAGATGCCCGCCGTCGCGTGGCCCCAGAGCTTCTCCGCGAGGCGGGCGTTCGGGTTCGAGTTCTCGCAGAGCGAGTACAGCTCCGCCTCGCACGCGTTGCAGGCGCCGCAGGCGATCGGGAACGGGACGACGACGCGGTCGCCCTCCTTCAGGTTCGTGACGGCGCTGCCGACCTCGACGACCTCGCCCATGAACTCGTGGCCGAGGACGTCGCCTCGCTTCATCGCGGGGACGTAGCCGTCGTACAGGTGCAGGTCGGAGCCGCAGATCGCGGTCGACGTGATGCGGACGATCGCGTCGCGGTCGTTGAGGATCCGCGGCTCCGGGACGTCCTCGACCGCGACGCGGTTCGGCGCCGTCCAGCAGATCGCCTTCATCGCACTCCCTCCTCGAGCGGCTGCGCCGCGCGCTGTCGCAGGTGCTCCGCGAGCAGGTGCCCGTCGGGCGACGCGTCGGAGCGCACGACCTCGCCCGTCTCGACCCGCTGCTTCAGCCGGCGGAGGTCGTCGCTGAGCTGCGTCGCGAGGTCCTTCCCCGTCAGCTTCACCGCCGCCAGGCCGAGGTCGCCGAGCGGCGGCTCCTGCACCCACTCGACGACGAGCTCGGTCCCGCGTCCGCGCGGCGCGTCCGCGAAGCGGACGGAGCCGCCGGCCGCGTCGACCTTGTCGCGCAGCTCGCTCGCGGCCGCCCACGCCGCCTCGACGTCGGCGCGCGGCCGGTTGATCGTGACGGCCTTCCGGATCGGCTTCGCCGCGCGCGGCTCGCCGCCCATCCGTGCCAGGCGCAGGCTCTCCGAGACGTCGGGCGCGGCGACCGCGGCGACGTTCGCGATCGCGAAGGCGGTCCGCACGCGGTGCTCCCCGCGCGCCGCGACGAGCCCGAGCAGCGAGAGGTCGAGCGCGTCTCCCGCGACGCGAGACCACAGCCACGTCGTCGGCCGGGGACGGGTGAGGATCCCGACGCCCTGGACGACCTCGCGGGCGCCCATCAGCCGCATCACGACCGGCGCGCGGCCGCCGTCGTCGGCGCCGACGAGCCGGCACAGCGCGCGTGGCGCGGTCAGCTGGGCGGTGCCGAGCGCGACGCTGAACCAGCCGAGCGCCTTCGTGAGCGACCCCTTGTCCTGCGTCCGCACGGCATGCGCTGCCACGACACCACCTCGCTCTCTCGGGTTCCGGTGCCCCGTGCGTGTGCCAGGCACGGACGCGCGTAAACCCGGGCGCGCCGCGCGGGCGGCCACGCGAGCGTCGGTCGGGGCGCGCCGCCGGACCAGGTCGTCCCTGACGTCGCGCCGCGCGCCGCCACGTCGCGCCGGCGGGGCCGAGAGCGTCCCCGTCGGGTCCCAGTTGCGAGACGCCGTGCCCGGGACCTGCCGCAGAGACGCTCGGCGTCGCCGCCGGCGCGACCAGGTCGCCGATCGCGACGCTCGAGCTCCACCCCGAATGGGGGAGGGCGCGTACCCTGTGCGGGTGCTGCTCGCGTCGCTCCTCGTCGCCGCGCTGAACCTCGCGTGCCCCACGAACGTGGCGAACTCGCTGCGGCCGGCACCCGGCGGCTCGCAGCTGATCACGGTCGAGGCGCACTCGACGAAGGCGACGCACGCGGCGCTGCGGACCTGGAGGCGGGACGCGCGCGGGTGCTGGGTCGCGGTCGCGGGGCCGTACCCGGCACGGGTCGGCTACAACGGGCTCCGCGCCGACCGCCGCGAGGGCGACGGCACCACCCCGATCGGCACGTTCCGCATCGGGAGCACGATGTACGGCATCGCACCGAACCCGGGCGTGCGGTACCCGTACGTGCGCCTCCGGTGCGGCGACTGGTGGGTCGAGGATCCGCGCTCGCCCTGGTACAACACCTTCCGGCGCGTCCCCTGCGGCCAGGAGCCGCCGTTCCGGACGACGACCGGCGACATGGCCTCCGAGCGGCGCGCGTTCGTGCACCTCGCGGTCGTCGAGTTCAACGTGCGGCCGATCGTCCCGGGCCGCGGGTCGGGGATCTTCCTCCACGCGCAGACCGGCCGCCCGACCGCCGGGTGCATCAGCCTCCGCCGCGACGACCTCGTCCGCGTCCTGCGGTGGCTGTCGCCTCGCGCGCAGCCGCGGATCGCGATCGGGACGAGCGCCGCGCTCCGCGGCCGCGGCTAGCCCTGCGCGGCGAGCGCGTCGTTGATCGCGCTCAACGTGGTGGGGCCGGCGATCCCGTCGGCGGGGAGGCCCGCCGCGGTCTGGAAGCTCCGCACCGCCTCGACCGTCGCCGGCCCGTAGTTCCCGTCCGGCTCGCCCGGCTCGTACCCGAGCTGGACGAGCGCCTGCTGGAGCTCGAGCACCTGCTCGCCCTCGTCGCCCGGCCGCATCACCGCCTCGGTCGGCAGCGGCTCCGGCGCCTCGGCCGGCGGCGCCGGCTCGGCGGGAGCGGCGCCCGTCGCCGTCGTGTCCGGCGGCTCCGCCTGCGTCGGGAACGCCGTGTCGGCCGGCGGCACCGCCTCCTCCTCACCGCCGGTGAACACGACGATCAGGATCACGATCAGGAGCAGCGCCGCGGCGCCGCCGACGAGCGCGATCCCGGGGATCCGGCGGTCGTCGCCGGGCGGGAGACTCGGCCGCCGCCGCAGCGGCTGCTGCCGGACCTGCGTCTGCTCGTCGGGGTCGTCGAACCAGTCGTCGACGAACGGCTCGCGGTCTTCCGGGCGATCCACGGCGCTACCGTACCGCCCCCGGCGCGTCGGGTGAAGCGTCCCAGTCGCGCGGCAGCTCCGGCAGCGGCCACGCCGGATCGGGGCGCCAGTCCTCCCAGCCCGTCCGCGCCGGCGGGTCGGCCGCCTCGAGCCGCCGCAGCGCCCGCTCGCCCGCCGCGCGCGCTGCGCGCGCCTCCTCCTCGGTCCGCAGCCCCAGCTCGACCGCGCGCGCGAGCTCGTCCTCGTCGAGCCACCGCCACGCACCGTCGGCGGGGAGCCACAGGTCGAGCAGGTGGTCTTCGTAGTCCCAGCCGACGGCCGTCGGGCGGAACGGGCTCTCGAGGTTGACGTACCACCCGGCGAACGACCCGTCCTCGTGCCAGAAGTGGAGGATCGCGTGGTCGGCGCGCGGATCCTTCACGCGCAGGATGCCGTTGCGCCGCGACACGACGCGGTCCTCGAGCGTCCACCCGCCGAAGAGGTTGCCCCTGGCGCGCTTCGTGACGACGCCCGGCGGCAGCCACAGCACGAGCCGCTCCGGCAACTCGTCGACGACGAGCGCCGGCGACGCGCCCCAGATCCGCCCGAGGAAGAGCTGCCGCAGGACGACCGGTCGCGGGTGCCGCACGCGACAACTCTTAACAGCAGGCGAACGTGGCGCTAATGCCGAACGCGCCGGCGGGCGTCTACTCTGCGCGGGTGCTGCGCCTCGCCCTCCTCGCCGCCGTCGCCGGCGCGCTCGCCATCGCCGCACCGGCCTCGGCCGAGGTCGTCCTCGTCAAGGACCGCGAGGGCCGGACTATCACCTTCGACGTGCAGGCGCCGGACGTCGACGTCGAGTGGTACGCGGAGCTGCTCCGGAACGCGGCCCACGGCGACGAGATCGCGCGCGTCACCGTCCGTGTCGTCGCGACGGACGACCTGCGGATGCTGTGCGGGTCCGGCGCCGGCGGGTGCTACAGCGGCACGACCCGCGGCGGGCGCATCGTCGTGCCGGCCGCCCGCACCGCGATGCTCGCGCACACGGTCGTCCACGAGTACGCCCACCACCTCGACGCCTCGTACGGGGTTCCGGGAACGCGCGAGCCGAACGGCACGCCGCGCTGGTGGACGGCGCGCGACATGGCGCGCCGGCTCGCGGCCGGTGAGGTCTCGCGGACGTACTCGCTGGGCTGGGATCGCGCGATCGCCGAGGTCTTCGCCGAGGACTACGTCCAGCTCCACCTGCAGACGCCGCACCGGATCCGGTGGCTGACGCCGCCCGACGAGACCGTCGTCGCCGCGCTTCGCGCCGACCTCGCCGAGGTGACCGGCGGCGCCGGCGCACCGCCGCCCGCCGCCCCGGCGCCGCCTCCCGCGTCGACGGCGCCCGTCGTCGTCACCCGCCGCGGGACGATCGGCGCGCGCCGCTCGGTCTCGGTGCCGTACGAGCTCCTCGGCCCGGGACGGCGGGTCACGTTCAGCGCGCGGCTCGGGGTCGCCACCGCGGGCGCACAGGCGCGTATGGAGATCCGCTGCGAGGGCGAGCCGCCGATCCTGCGCGCGCTCGTTCGCGGGCGCACGACGACGCTCGACCTGCGGCACCGTGGGCCGGCGCGCTGCGACGCGATCGTCCGCAACACCGGCCGCGTCCGCGCGACGTTCACGTCCACGCTGCGCCTCTCGCTCGAGCCGGCGCTCGCCGGCACCTCGCGCTCCCGCTGAAGCGGATCGGGCGCCCCGCCGCGCGGCGGGGCGCCCTCGGTGCGATGTCCGGGCTCCGGCTAGCGGTACTCGACCACGCGCTCGCGGTCGCGGCCGCCGAAGCCGCCCCACGTCGACCAGAAGATCAGCGAGAGCAGCACGCCGATGATGCCGACGATGAGGAGGATCCAGCCGATCGCGGTCAGGCTGATCCCCGCCACGGTCGCCTCGACCGCCCAGACGAGGATCGCGCCGAGCGCGATCAGGATCAGGCTCGTGGAGATACCCATATGTCTTCGACCTCCTTTTCCATTCCAACGGGCTCGATAGAGCGTCGGATACGGGTTCGCGGACGCTCCACGGGCGTGCGGCGCGATACTGCGCGCGTGGGTGACGGAGTGCGCACCGCCCGAGCGGCCGTTGCGCGCGGCTCGAACGCCGAGGCGCTCGTCCACCTCTGGAACGCGCTCGAGCCGGCGCGTCTCGCCGGCGACCGCAGGCGCCTCGCCGCGATCGGAGCGCTCGCGCAGCGGATCCTCGCCGACGGCGACGAGGCGGAGGCGCGGGAGGCGGAGCGGCTGCTGGAGGCGCTGCGCGCGACGGTCGAGGACGCAGGCGCGGCGCCGGCGACCGCCCGCGTCGACGCCGACGTCTCCGCGGGCGGCGAGGAGCTCGCCGCGGGCGACTTCGACCTCGCCTCCGTCGACGCGGCCGAGGAGGGCGAGGCCGAGACGCGGGCGAGCCGGATCGGGAACCTCCTCTGGCTCGTGATCGTCGTCGCGGTGATCCTGTTCAACGTGCTCGGCCAGCTGCGCGACGGCGGCTGACGCGTCCGGCGCGCCGGCACTCGCGTGGAGCGAGTGCCGCCGCGTGTCCCGCCGGGCCATGTCGGGGGTCTGACCCCGGCCGTGGCCGCTCCGGCCACGGCTGGAGGAGGCGGTGCGTCGCGAACCCGCTGCGGAAGCGGTGTCCCGCGACCGGACGCGGCCGTTCCGGCCATGTCGGGGGTCTGACCCCTGCCATGGCCGTGCGGGCCATGGCCGTGCGGGCGATGGCCGGTGGGCGCCGGACGCGGCAGGGCGCCCGGACGGCGACGGCGGCCGCTACTGCGGCGCGGGCGACTCCGGCGGAACGACCTTGCCCGGGTTCATGATCCCGTTCGGGTCGAGGAGCGCCTTGATCCCGCGCATCAGCGGCAGGAGGTCGCCGTGCTCGCGCTCCAGGTAGCCGAGCTTGCCCATCCCGATCCCGTGCTCGCCGGTGCAGGTGCCGCCGCGGGCGAGCGCGTCCTCCACGACCTCGGCGTTCAGCGCCTCGGCGCGCGCGAGCTCGTCCGGATCGTTCGGGTCGAGCATGAAGAGGACGTGGTGGTTCCCGTCGCCGGCGTGCGCGACGACCGCCGCGGGAAGCCCGTGCCGCTCCGCCGCCTCGCGCGCGTGCCGCACCGAGGCCGGCAGCTCCGACACGGGCACGCACACGTCCGTCGTCTTGTGCACCCGCCCCGGGGCCGACGCGACGAGCGCGAAGAGGACGTGGTGCCGCGCCTCCCACAGCCGCGCCCGCGCGCCCGGGTCGAGCTCGGCCGCGAACGCGCGCGCGCCCTCGCCTTCGCACAGCTCGCGCGTCGCCTCGAGGTCCCCCGCGACGCCCTCCTCGGTCCCGCCGAACTCGACGAAGAGACTCGGCTCCTCGGGATACGCGGTCCCCTTGTACGCGTTGACCGCGCGGATCGTCGCGCCGTCGAGCAGCTCGAGGCGCGTCACGAGCACGCCCGCCGCCGCGACCGCGGCCGCCGCGCTGCACGCCGACTCGACGTCCGGGAACGAGGCGCGCACCGCGACGGTGTGCTCCGGGATCCCGTACAGCCGCACCGTCAGCTCGGTGATCACGCCGAGCGTTCCCTCCGACCCGACGAAGAGGGACGTGACGTCGTACCCCGCGGAGGACTTCGGCGCACGGCTGCCGGTGCGCACGACCGCGCCGCCCGGCAGCACGACCTCGAGCGCGAGGACGTTCGCACGCATCCCGCCGTACCGCACGGTCGTCGTCCCGCTCGCGTTCGTCGCGGCCATGCCTCCGAGAGACGCGTCCGCACCGGGGTCGACGGGGAAGAACAGGCCGTGCTCGCCCGCGGCGCGCGCGAGGGCGCTCCGCGTCGCGCCGGGCTGCACCGTCGCCGTCCGGTCGCCCGGGCGCACGTCGAGCACGCTGTCCATCCGCGAGAGGTCGAGGCTGACCCCGCCGCGCAGCGGGATCACGTGCCCCTCCAGGCTCGTCCCCGCCCCGTACGGCACCACCGGCACGCGCCGCTCGTCCGCCCACGCGAGGACCGCCGCCACCTCGGCGGTGGACTCTGGCAGGACGACGACGTCGGGCGGCCGCGGCGCGTGGTAGCTGAGGTCGCTCCCGTGCTGCTCCAGCACCGACGCGCTGGTGCTCACGCGCGCCTCGTCGCGGACGAGCCGCAGGAGCTCGGTGCGCGGGTCGATCGCTACGCCTCCGCGAGCGCCGCCGCGAGCTTCGTCCAGACAGCGGCGGGAACGCGCCCCGCGAACCGGAACTCGCCGTTCCCGAGCGGCTCGAACACGGCCGTCTCGCCCTCGTCGAGGACGACGCCGGCGACGTCCTCGAGGTTGTCCTTGTGCGCTACGACGACGCGGTTCGTGTCGGCGGGCGGCGGCTCCGACAGCAGCTCCCGCAGCGCCGCGACGCGGGCGGCGTGGTCGCGTTCGCCGGCGGCCGGGATCCCGCTCAGGAGCGGCACGGGCTCCGCGCGGTCGAACGCGAGTCTCGCGGTGTCGAGGCAGCGGCAGTACTCGCTCGAGAGCACCGCGCCGACGGGGATCCCGAGCGCCTCGATCGCCTCCCCGAGCGCGCGCGCCTGCCGTCGCCCCTCCTCCGTCAGGTTCCGCTGGAGCCCGCAGTCGCGAAGCGGCTCCGCGAGCGCGTCGCTCTGCGTGTGGTCGGTCAGCGCGTGGCGGAGGTAGAGGACGTGGCCGCCGTCGCGGAGCGCCTCCACGAGCGCGCGCGGCCCGCCCGCCTCCCGCGCCTCGGGCGCGTCGCCGCCGCAGCCGCCGAGCGCGACCGCGAGCAGCGGCAGCAGCAGGATCCGCCTCATCGGCGCACGCGGCGCACGGCGCCGAGCAGCGCCGCCGGGAGCCGTCGGCGGGCGTGCGCGAGCGCGTCGGCGAGCGCCTCCGCCGTCCCCGGCCCGTGCACTCCCTCGCCGTGGCCGCAGAGGACGTGCTCCGGCTCGAGCGCGGCGAGCCAGCGCGGCGGCCGCAGCCGCAGGAGCGGGTGAACGCCGATCGCCTCGCGCCGCGAACGGAAGTAGCCGATCGTCCCGAGGGCGTCGCCGCACGCGAGCAGCCGCCGCTCCGGCCACCAGAGCGCCGTCTCGCGCCAGACGCGGCGGTCGACGACCGGCAGGAACTCGAACGGGACGCCGGGGACCGGGCCGAACGGGACGACGTGGTGCGGCACGCCGAGCCTCGACGCCCACGCGACGCAGTCGCGCGCGTGCCGGTCGAGCAGCTGCAGCACGCCGGCCGGCTCGCCGAGCGCGCGAACGCGCTCCTCGACGCCGGGCGCGTCGACCGGGTCGACGAGCCACACGCGGCCGCCGGACGCGAGCGCGTGCGACGTCCGCCCGAGCGTCTCGCGGACGAGCCAGCCGAAGGAGCCGTCGACCTCGTCGACGACGCGGATCTCCATCAGTCCTCGCGCGCCTTCCGCAGCAGCGGCAGGCCCCACCAGAACCAGACGAAGACACCCGCGAGGAGCCCCGCCGCGAGCGCCGCGGCCGTGAACGAGAAGATGAAGTCGACGACGAGGAAGAGCGACGCCGTCATCCCGATCGCGAGGAACACGAGCCCCGCGAGCGCGAGCCGGTTGGCCGTCCGCAGCAGCTGCTCCTTGTCGCGGTCGCGGAACCGGATCCGGTGGTACGCGGTCGGCGCGATCAGCAGCGCCGAGCCGATCGCCGTCGCGACCAGCGCGACCATGTAGGCGTCCCGCTGCAGGTCGGTGACGCGCTGGAAGCCGCCGGTGAAGGGCACCGTGAGCAGGAACGCGAACAGCACCTGGACGCCCGGCAGCGCCACGCGCAGCTCGTTCAGGAGCTCGATCAGCTCGCGGTCGAGCCTGCTCTCCTCCGCCACGGCCGGAAACGTACAGGGAGAATCGCGGCGTGGGCGCACGCGACAGCGGCAGCCACGGGCTCGACGAGCGCGACGTCGATCCAGACCCGCTGCGGCAGTTCCGCCGCTGGTTCGACGAGGCCGCCGGCGCGGTGCGCATGCCGGAGGCAATGGCGCTGGCGACGGCGACGCCGGACGCCGCGCCCTCGGTGCGGATGGTGCTCCTGAAGCACGCCGACGAGCGCGGCTTCGCGTTCTTCACCGGCTACGCGAGCCGCAAGGGCCGCGAGCTGGAGGCGAATCCGCGCGCGGCGCTCCTCTTCCACTGGGACGCACTCGGGCGGCAGGTTCGCGTCGACGGAGCGGTGGAACGGCTCGCGCCCGCCGAGTCGGACCAGTACTTCGCCACGCGCCCGCGCGGCAGCCGCCTCGCGGCGTGGGCGGCCGTCCAGAGCGAGCCGCTCCCGGGCCGCGACGCGCTCGACGCGGGGCTCGCGGCGGCGCGCTCCCGCTTCGGCGAGGAGGGGCCGGTGCCGCGGCCGCCGCAGTGGGGCGGCTACCGCCTCCGCCCCGCGCGCTACGAGGTCTGGCAGCACCGCGACTCGCGCCTGCACGACCGCCTCGCCTACGAGCGCGAGGGCGCCGCGTGGCGGGTCGTCCGCCTCGCTCCGTAGAGGCAGCGGCGCTCACCCGGAACGGGGACGCAGCTCGCGCCGCGACGTGACCGCGGTCGCACCGGACCGAGAATCGCGCCGGAGCGCGAGCCGCCCGAACCTGAGACCGCATGGTCTCGTCGCTGCGGTTCCTCCTCGCCGGTGCGTTCTCCGCCGTCGCCCTCCTCCTCGCGAGCGACGCGATGGCGGCCGGCGGCAGCTACGTCTTCGACGGCGGCACGCCGGCGCAGCGCGCGCAGGTGCGCGCCGCGCTCGAGGCGAGCTCGTTCGACTGGGGCCTCGTCCCGGCGACGATCACGATCCACATCGTGCGCGGCGTCGACTCGCACTCGCGCCCGGGGCACATCTGGCTCGACGCCGACCTGCTCGACGCGGGCACGTTCGCGTGGGCCGCCGTCCAGGACGAGTACGCGCACCAGGTCGACTTCTTCCTCTTCGACGACGCCACGCGCGCGCAGCTGAACCGGGTGCTCGGCGGCCGCGACTGGTGCTACGGCGTCCGCGGGCTGCGCCACGCGGAGTACGGCTGCGAGCGGTTCGCGTCCACGCTCGTGTGGACGTACTGGCAGTCGCCCGACAACGCGTACCGGCCGCGCACGGCCGGCGACGAGTCGGCCGCGCTGCCGCCCGCGCAGTTCCGGCGCCTGATGGCGGAGCTCGTCGGGATGCCGGAGTCGCTCCCGCTGCGTACGCTCGCGGCGGCCGGCGTGTCGAAGTCGGCGGCGCGGAAGCGCCGGTAGCCGCTACGAGATCAGCGACTGGCGGAGCGCCGTCGCCACCGCCTGCGTGCGCGTGTCGGCGTCGAGCTTCGCCATCGCCTTGCGCACGTGCGTCCGCACCGTCTCCGGCGAGATGAACAGCCGCTTGCCGATCTCCTCGTTCGAGAGCCCGTCGGCGAGGAGGCGGAGCACGTCGCGCTCCCGCTGCGTCAGCGCCGGCAGCTCGCGCGCGGCGGGCGAGGTCGCGAGGTAGCCGGCGAGGACCGGGTCGACGTACGTCCCGCCCCGCGCGACGGTCTCGACCGCCCGCCCGAGGTCGCCGAGCGGCGCCTCCTTCAGCACGAAGCCGCGGGCGCCGGCGTCGAGGGCGTCCGAGAGCAGCGCACGGTCGCCGTAGGCGGTGTAGAGGATCACCGCGGTGCCGCTCCCGCCGGCGGCGACGCGCCGCGCGACCTCGATCCCGCCGAGCCGCGGCATGCGGACGTCGACGAGCGCGACCGTCGGCTTCTGCGCCTCGATCTTGGCGATCGCGTCGTCGCCGTCGCGGGCGCGCCCGACGACGGCGATCCCGAGGTCGGAGAGCACCTCGACGATCGCCTCGACCATCGCGGGGTGGTCGTCGGCGACGACGCAGGTGATCCCTTCCGTCACGCGCCGAACTGTGCCAGACGCAGCGCCTCCCGCACGCGTGAGAAGGATCCCCGGAACGGGTGACGCACGCAGCGCGAAATCGGGGCTGGTCGGACGCGCGTTTCGGGCCGATGCTGAGCGTGGATGTCCACGACTGCGGCCCCCTCGCCCGCCGGCAGCGGCGGCTCCGCCCTGAGCGGCCTCGTCGAGCGCACGCTCGCGGCCGTCGCCGCGGCGGCGCCCGCCGACGCCGTCGCGGCCGGACTCGCCGTCCTCGCGGAAGCGGGAATCGACGCGCGCGTCGAGGCGGCGCCGCGACGTCCGGGCGACGACGGCCCCGGTGTGTTCCCGCTCGAGCGCGACGGGCGCGCGCTGGGAACGCTCTTCCTCGACCCGTCGGTCGGCGCGGAGACCGGCGCGGCCCTCGCCGCGGCCTTCACCCTCGCCCGCGCCGCCTGCGCGTCGGACGAGTCGGAGCTGCTCGACGCGGTGCTCGAGGCGGTCGGCGAGGGCCTGTGGGTGCACACGCGCCACCACCAGCTCGTGAACGCGGCGGCGCGGCGGATGCTCGCGCTCGGCGAGGCGGCGCCCGTCCAGGCGCCCGCGGACGTCGAGGTCCGCGCGCTCGACGGGACGCCCGTCGCGCCCGACGAACAGCCGAGCCTCATCGCCCTGCGGACCGGGCAGCCGCAGCGGTTCCGGAACCGGGCGACGCGCGCCGACGGCGGCGACCGCATCTTCGACGGCACTGCCGCTCCCGTGTTCGCGGACACCGGCGAGGCGATCGGCGTCGTCATGAGCTTCCGCGACGTCACCGAGGATCACGCGAGCGCGCTCCTCAAGGACCGGCTGCTCGAGCGGCTGTTCGAGAACCTCCCGACGGCGATCGCCGTCTTCGACCCGCACACGTTCGAGGCGCGCTCCGCCAACCGCGCGTTCCTCGAGCTCGTCGGCCGCAGCAACAGCGACGTCGTCGGCCAGCGCCCGCCCTACTCCTGGTGGCCGGAGGAGCAGACCCTCGGCGCCCTGACGGAGGAGATCGAGCGCCTCGAGTGGCTGTATCGCCGCGCGGACGGCACGCTCGTCCCCGTCGACCTGACGCGCTTCGTCGTCCGCTCCGAGCAGCACGAGCCGCTCGCGGTCGTGGCGCTCGTCACCGACGTGAGCGAGCGGCGCCGGTTCGAGCAGCAGCTCGTCCAGACGGGGAAGCTCGCCGCGATCGGCGAGCTCGCGGCGGGCGTCGCGCACGAGATCAACAACCCCCTCTTCGCGATCCTCGGGCTCGCCGAGTTCCTGCTGAAGGACGCCGAGCCCGGGAGCAAGGTCGAGAGCCGGCTGCAGCTGATCCAGCAGACGGGCCTCGAGATCAAGGAGATCGTCCGCGCGCTGCTCGACTTCGCTCGCGAGCGCCACGACGACGTCGCGGTCGTCTCGCTGGGCGCGGTCGCGCAGCAGACCGTCGACCTCGTCCGGCGCGCCACCTCGGCGAAGGGGATCGACATCGTCGAGCGCTACCCCGAGACGCCGGTGCTCGTCGAGGCGAGCTCGACGCAGCTCAAGCAGGTGATCCTGAACCTCGTGACGAACGCCCAGCACGCGCTCCCGGACGGCGGCACGATCGAGATCGAGGTCGCGCGCGAGGGCGGCTGGGCGACGGTCGCGGTCGCCGACGACGGGCCGGGGATCCCGCCCGCGGTCGTCACGCGGATCTTCGATCCCTTCTTCACGACGCGGCGCGACGTCGGCGGCACGGGGCTCGGCCTCAGCGTCAGCCTCGGGATCGCGCAGACGCACGGCGGCGACCTCGACGTGTCGTCGGTGCCGGGGGAAGGAGCGACGTTCACGCTCCGGCTCCCGCTCGCGGCGGAGGAGGTAGCCGGGTGACGAGCGCGTGGCCGCGGCCGGTGCGCGTCGGGGAGACCCGCACGTGACGCGCGTCCTCGTCGTCGACGACGAGCGCGTAATCCGCGACCTCATGGCCGAGATCCTCGAGGAGGCCGGCTACGACGTGATCTCCACGGGGACCGCCGCGGAGGCGCTGGAGCTCCTCGCCGATCCGGGCGTCGCGCTCGTCGTCAGCGACATCATCATGCCCGGCACGACGGGGCTCGAGTTCCTCGAGAACGCGCGCGCGATCCGCCCCAGCGTCCCCGTCGTGATGGTCACCGGCGCGGGGACGCACGCGAATCTCAGCGGCGCGCTCGCCCTCGGCGCCGACGGCCTCGTGATGAAGCCCTTCTCGCATGCCGACCTCCACAGCGCCGTCGCGAGCGCGCTCGACCGCGCGCGCCGCGGCGAGTCGGAGCTGCGCGAGCGCCTCCTGACGCCGACGCTCGCCGGCGCGCTCGCGAACGCGATCGAGGCGCGCGAGGAGAGCCTCCACGGGCACTGCGAGCGGCTCGCCGCGCTCGGGGTGCGTCTCGGCGTCGAGCTCGGACTCACCGACGACGAGATCGAGACGATCCGCCTCGGCGCGATCCTCCACGACGTCGGCAAGATCGGAATCCCGGACCGGATCCTCCTCAAGCCCGGCCCGCTCCAGCCGGAGGAGCTGGCGCTGATGCGGACGCACCCGCTCATCGGCGACCGCCTCCTCGAGCCGCTCGAGGGCCTCCAGCGCGTCAGGCCGGTCGTGAGGCACCACCACGAGCGGTGGGACGGCAGCGGCTACCCCGACGGGCTCGCGGGCGAGGAGATCCCGCTCGCCGCGCGCGTCGTCGCCGTCGCGGACGCCGTCGAGGCGATGTCGGGGAGGCGCGAGCACCGGGCGCGGATGGGCGTCGACGCGATCGCCGCGGAGCTGCGAACGCACCGCGGCACCCAGTGGGACCCGGCGGTCGTCGACGCGACGCTCGCACTCATGGAACGGGGGGAACTCCGGTTCGAGCGCGACGGCCTCGTCGTGCGCGTCGGGCCGGCGGCGGCGGAGGGCGGCGCGCCGCGCCACCCCGTCCTCCTCGTCGAGGACGACCCCGAGCACGCGGCGCTCGCGCGGCAGGTGCTCGAGGCGACGCTCGACGACGTCGCCGTCTCGCTGGCGACCGACCTGGCGACGGCGCGGGAGCTCTGCGCCGGGTCGACGTGGTCGCTCGTCGTCGTGGACAACAGGCTCCCGGACGGGTCCGGCCTCGAGCTGCTGCGCTCGCTGCGCGAGACGGCCCCCGCCATGCCGGTGCTGATGCTCACCGGCGAAGGCGCCGAGAGCATCGCCGTCGAGGCGTTCCGCCAGGGCGCGGCCGACTACGTCGTCAAGGCGAACGGCTACCTCGACGAGCTGAGCGGCCGCGTGCGCGCGCTGCTGGAGGCGGCGTGATCCGGCTCGCCGTCGTCGACGACCACGCGGCGGTCCGCCTGAGCTACGCGGACTACCTCGGCGACCAGGACGGGATCGAGGTCGTCGGCGAGGGCGCGCACGGGCTCGAAGCCGTCGAGCTGTGCCGCGAGGCGGCACCCGACGTCCTGGTGATGGACGTACGGATGCCGGTGATGGACGGGATCGAGGCGACCCGCGTGATCAAGCAGGTCTCGCCGGCGACGCGCGTGATCCTCGTCTCCGCGTACGAGCAGGACGAGCTCGTCGACTCCGGCCTGCGCGCGGGGGCCGACCTGTTCCTCCTGAAAGGGCTGACGGGCGCCGAGCTCGTCGCGCGCGTGCGGGAGCTCGCGCCGTGAGGGGGCGTCGGCCGCTCGCCGCGGCGCTGGGGCTCGTCCTGGCCGCCTCGGCGGCCGCGTTCTTCCTCCCGCTCCCGGAGGAGCCGCGCCTCGCCGCCCTCAACGGCGTCCTCGTCGCCCTCTGCCTCGTCGCCGCGACGGCGGCCGCGGTCGCCGCCCGCGCGCCGGAGAACCGCGAGGCGCGAACGGCGTTCCTGTTCCTCGCCGCCGGCGCCGCCGCGTGGGGGATCGGGCAGGCGACGTGGACGTACTACGAGGTGGTCGTCGGCGCCGTCCCGGACGCCTCGCTCGCGGACGCGGGCTTCCTCGCCGCGCTGCCGCTGTTCGCGGCGGGCGTGCTGACGTGGCCGCGACGGCGGACGCGGGCCGCGGCCGGCTCGGCCGTCGACGCGGCGCTCCTCACGGGGATCGTCTTCCTCTGCAGCTTCGTGTTCGTCCTCCGCCCGGTCCTCGACGAGCCGCTGACGCCGCTCCTCCTGCTCGCGATCGCGTACCCCCTCGGCGACGTCGTCCTCCTCGCCGCCGTCCTCTTCGGGATCGCGGCGGGCGCGTTCGGCCACAGCGGCCGGATCCTCGTCCTCGCGCCCGGGTTCTTCGCGTTCGTCGTCGCCGACACCTACTACGCGAGCGCCTCCGACTACGTGACCGGCGCGAGCGTGCTCGACTTCGGCTGGACCCTCGGGCTGGCCGCGGTCGCGCTGTGCGCGCTGATGCCGCCGTCCTGGGGCGCCGGCCTGCGCGTGCCGCGGACGGCGGCGCCGCTCGTCGCGACCGCGCTGCTCCTCGCGGCCGCGGTCGGGATGGTGCAGGGGCCGGACTGGCACAGCATCGAGACGGTCCCGACGGCGCTCGTGGTGGCGCTCTTCGTCCTCCTGATCGTCAGGCACGTCGCGGTCGCGAACGGCCTGCAGCGCCAGGCCCGCGCGCTGCGGAAGCTCCAGCGCGACCTCGAGCGCGAGCACGACGTGCGCGACGCCGCGCTGAACGCGAGCCGGACCGGCGCCTGCATCCTCGGCGAGGACGGCACGCTCGTGTTCCGCAACGAGGCGTGGCGAACGCTCCTCGCGTTCGTCGAGAGCGACGACGCCGCGATCCGGTCGCTCGTCGGCCGCCTGACAGTCGACGCCGAGCACCGGCGGGAGCGGACGGCGCTCCGCTTCTGGACGCCCGGCGGCCGCTACCTCGCCGTCGCCTCGTCCCCGCTGCCCGACGGCGCGACGCTCCTCACCGTCGACGACCTCACCGATCAGGAGCAGGAGCGGGCGACGCGCAACCGCTTCCTCGCCGAGGTCGTCGGCGCGCAGGACTACGAGGCGCGGCGCGTCGCCGAGCTGCTCCACGACGACGTCGTGCAGCGGCTGACCGCGCTCGGGCTGCGGCTCGAGCTCGCGGCGTCGCGCGGCCGGGACGACTCGCTCGTGACGCTCGCGCGCGAGGCCGGAGAGATCACCGGCGCGATCCGGCGGCTCCTCGTCGAGCTCCATCCCGCGGTGCTCGAGAGCCAGGGCCTCTCGGCTGCGATCGACGCGGCCGCCGGGTCGCTGCGCGCGCTCGGCGTCGAGGTCGTCGTCGGCGACCTCGAGTCGCGGCTGCCGCAGGAGCTCGAGCAGCTCGCCTACCGGCTCGTGCAGGAGGCGTTCGCGAACGCGCTCAAGCACGCGAAGGCGACGCGCGTCGACGTCCGGCTCGCCATCTCCGACGGCACCCTCACGTGCGAGGTCGTCGACGACGGGGCGGGGTTCGACCCGTCCGAGGCGACGGCCGCCGTCCGCCGGGGGTCGCTCGGTCTCCAGCTCGTCCGCGAGCGCGTCGCGATGGTGCGCGGCGGGTTCCAGCTGGAATCCGCGCCCGGGCGCGGCACGTGCTTCCGGTTCGAGCTGCCGCTGCCGTCCGAGTCCGCCCCACGGGCGCGCGAAACGTCGGGAGCGGCGGCGTGAACGGCGCGCGCGCGACGTGCCTGCTCGCGGACGACCACCCGGCCCTCCTCGTCGCCGTCCGGGAGTTCCTCGACGAGCACGGCTTCGAGATCGTCGCCGCGGTCGGCGACGGCGACGCCGCAGTCGCGGCGGCCGTCGCGCACGCTCCGGCCGCCGCGGTCGTCGACTACCGCATGCCGCGCTGCGGCGGCCGGCAGCTCCTCCGCCGCCTGCGCGAGGCGTCCCCTGAGACGCGGCTCGCCGTCTATACGGCGGAGGCCGACCAGCAGCTCGTCGCGGAGGCGCTCGAAGCGGGTGCCGACGCGATCGTCCTGAAGGAGGCGCCGCTCCTCGACCTCGTGCGCGCGCTCGTGAGCGTCGTGGAGGGTCGCCGGTACGTCGACCCCGCACTCGCCATGCACGTGCTCGAGCCGCAGTCGCAGACGGTGTCGCTGACGCCGCGGGAGCTGGACGTGCTCACGCTGCTCGCCGAGGGGCTCTCGCACGAGCAGATCGGCGAGCGGCTCCAGATCGGCTCGGAGACCGTGCGGACGCACGCGCGCAAGGCGGCGGACCGCCTCGGCGCGAGGACGCGGACGCAGGCGGTCGCGCGCGCGATCCGGCTGCGCCTCCTGTAGCGGCGCCCGCCCGCACGGCGCCTCGTCCCGTGCGTGGAGCGCGGGGTACCCGGATCGGGGACGCTCGGCGCCGCAGAGAGCGAATGGCGGCCGCGGGGCCGCGCGTCTTGGATGAGCCCGTGGAGGTTGCGGCCCCGTCCACCAGACTCGCCGACGCGGTCGGTGCGGCGGAGACGCTGATCGAGCAGCAGCGGCACGAGGAGGCGCTGGCGGCGCTGCATGCGGTCGAGCAGCGCGCGACGCCGGACGCGCGGCTCGAGCTGCGCGCGCTGCTCGCAGAGGCGTGGGCGCTCGTATCGCTCGGCCGCCTCGAGACGGCCGAGGGACTGCTCGCGCGCGCGCGGGCGCTCGCGCAGCGGCCGGAGCTCGACGACGTCGCCCGTGCCGACGTCCTCTTCCGCCTCGGCTCGTGCCGCCTCGCGCAGGGGGCGTTCGCGAGCGCGACGGCGCTCCTGACGCTCGCGCTCGACCTCTGCGACCGCGCCCCCGTCACGTCCGACCGGCTACGGGCGCGGGTCCTCGAACGGCGGGCCCGCGCCTACCGCATGAGCCGAGACTGGGACGCGGCGCGCGCCGACGTGGAGCGCGCGATCGAGCTGGCCGAGGCGCTCGGCGACGTCCATACCGCCGCGCACGCCTACTTCCAGGCGTCGATCGTCGCGGAGCGCGAGAAGCAGTGGCTGCTCGCGCGATTCAACGCCGAGCATGCGCTCGCGCTCTACGAGCAGGTGGGCGACGCCGTCTCCGCCGGGAAGGTGCAGAACAACCTCGGCGGGATCCTGTTCCTGCTCGGGAAGCCGGAGGAGGCGCGGGAGCTGCTCGCGCGCGCGCACCGCGCCGCGCTCGACGCCGGCAACGAGGTCGACGCCGGCTATGCGGTCGGATCGCTCGCGCAGGTCGAGGTGCGGACCGGGATGCCGCTCGAGGGCGAGCAGCACGCGCGGCGCGCGCTCATCCTGCTCGACGGCCGCTCCGACCACGTCCTGGAGCTGGCCGCGACGCGGCTCGTGCTCGCCCGCGCGCTGCTCGACCAGGGCCGCGCGGACGAGGCCGAGCGCGAGGTCGACCAGGCGGAGAACGCGTTCCGGCGAGTCGCGTCCGTCAGCCACATGGCGGAGGCGCTGCTCGCCCGCGGCGACTGCGCGCGCCACCGCGGCGACGCCGAGCGCGCGGCCGAGCTGTACCGCGCCGCGGCCGAGCTGCTGCGCGACACGCACTTCTGACCCGGACGCGAGAGGAGGTGAAGCGCATGAAGAACATCGACCGGCAGGCGACCGTCGTCCGCCTCGTGCTCGCGGCGGCCATGCTCGCCTCGTTCCTCGGGAAGATGAAGACGGTCGGCTTCCACGGCGGCTTCTAGGTCGTACGGGGGAACCTGCGGTTCCCCCGTAGGCCCCCTCCGCTTCTCGGGTGGCGTGGGTGGAGCCTGTGGTGTGGGCGCGGGCACGAGCGCGGTCGTGCCCGCGCCAGACCGTGGCGGCTGCGCGTCGGTGCACCCGGGGCGGGCGTGCCTCCCTCCGCGCGTGCGCGCTCCGCGCGCAGGCGCTCGGGGCCCGGACACGCTGGCGACATGCGGAGCGCTTCGCGCCGGGCGGGATACGCGGCTTCGCCGCTGTGATCCCGCCCGGCCGACGCCGCTGGAACGTGACAGAACCCGTCCGGGCGGTGTCAGACACGGTTGAGGGGTGGTCGAGGGGTTGCGGGTCGACGCCGCTGGACGTGACCGAACCGGGCACCCGAGGGTCAGACCCGCTTGAGGGTGGTCGAGGGTTGCGGGCGCCGTCGGGTGCCGGGCACGGGTCCTGTCCCGCCGAGACCGGCGCAGCGCCACGCATCCGTGGATCCTCGACACCGCGAACCACCCGCATGGTCCAGCGCGGTTAGGAGCCGGAAGACGAAGGCTTCCGGCGACTGCGCGCCCGTCTCCGGGCGGCATGCGCCCGAAAGGCGCACGCCGCCCGGCCTCGCACCGCGCGTACCGTCACGCACCCCGGCGCCCGGTGTGCCAGCCCACCCACGCGCAGCGGCCGCGGCCAGGCTGCGGCAGGACCACGCTCCTGCCGCAGCCCACAGAAACCCCCGACCCACGCCAGCGCCGCCGAAGTCGCCGGAAGCGCGAAGCGCTTCCGGCGAAGCGCGCAGCGCTTCAGGCGAACCGGCCGCGGCGCCGGCGCAAGCCGGCGGCGACGCCGAATCCGAGGAGGAGGAACGGCGTCGCGACGAGGAGGGCGGCGCCGAGCCACGTGAGCAGGAGGAGGAGCAGGTCGGCGGCGGCGCGGAACGTGGCGGCAGCGCCGTTCTCGTCGGCGGCGGCGGGCTGCTCCGTCGTCAGGCTCAATTCGACGCGGGCGAGGCGGCCGCGCTGCTCGGCGGCGCGCTGCTGCGCGACGCGCGTCTGGACCGCGCGGCGCGCCGAGGCGAGCTGCCGGCGGAGCGTCGCGCGCTCCTCGGGCGCGATCGTCGGCGCGGCGAGCCGCTCCTCGAGGCGCGCGATCCGCGCCCGCAGCCGCTCGAGCTCGCCCGCGCGACGGTCGACGCCCGCCTGCAGGTCCTGCAGCTGGACGTCCTGCGAGACGATCGTCCCCAGCGCGGTGAACCGCGCGATCGCCTCCTGCACCCTCGTCACCGGGATGCGGACGACGAGCCTGCTGTCGCCCGCGTCCGCGCCGGCGGAGTACTGCGCGGCGACCACGTACCCGCCGAGGCTGCGCGTCGCCGCCATCGCGCGTGCGGTCGCGTCCGCGAGGTCGGCGACGTCGTCGACGCGGACGCCGAGCGCGATCCGCTGCTCCTGGAGCCGCGACGGAGAGGCGGGCGGCGCGAGCAGCGCCTCCCCGCCGCCCTCGCGACGCGCCCGCGCGCCGTATGCCGCGGTCTCGTCGTCGAGCGAGTGCGTGAGCGCCGGCGCCGGCTCCGACCCGGCGGCGGCCTCGTCGTCGCCGCCGCCCGCGTCGAGCGTCCGCAGACCCGTCGCGACCCCGGCGACGACGAGCAGCGTCGCCGCGAACGGGACGACGACCCGGAGCGCCCCGACAACCGCGCGCCGCCGCGGAGGCGGAGACGCGGCCGCCGCCGCGAGGACGCGCGTGCGCAGCGCCTCGGCGACCTCCGGGCGCGCGGCGCGCAGCTCCTGCACGAGGTCGTCGTACCGCGGATCGGCCAGGGGGTCAGCGGACGTCGGCATCGCGAAGCTCCTCCTCCAGTCGGTTCAGGGCGCGGCTCAGGCGCGTCGAGCACGCGGTGGGGGTGATCCCGAGCAGCGCCGCCGCCGCGGCGCCGTCGAGCTCGAGCACGACCCGCAGCGCCAGCACCTCGCGGTCGCCGGGGCTCAGCCGCCGCAACGCCGCGTCGAGCTCCGGGGAGAGCCCGTCCGCGAGCGGCTCGGGAGCGGATCGGCGCGGCTCGGCCTCGGCGGCCCGCGCCTCGCGCCGCGACCGCCGCTGCTCGGCGCGGAACCAGTCGAGCGCAGTCGACCGCGCGACGTGGCAGAGCCACGTCCGGGCGCTCGCGCGGCGCGGGTCGAAGCGGCGCCAGCTCCGCAGCGCCCGCTCGAACGTCGCCGCCGTCAGGTCCTCCGCGAGCATGCGGTCGCCCGTCACGTAGACGAGGTACGCGTGGACGTCGTCGAGGTGCGCCGCCGCCGCCTCGGCGAACGTCGTCTCGCGAGGCGGCCGGGCCGCCGCGGGGGTCGACGCTGCGTGCACGTCGTTCATACGCCGCTCGCCCGGTCCCGCGTCACACCACTTCGACGCGACGCGAGCGACATTCGTTCCCGCCGCCGCGCGCCTACCTGAAGAGGTCCCTCTCGGCCGGCATGACGAGGTCGCGAGCGCGGCCGTCGCCGTCGAGGGCGAGCCCGCGGACGATCGCGGCGGGCACCCGGTCGAGCTTCCCCATCACGAGCTGTGCGGCGCCGGCGACCTGGTCGGCGACCGCGATCACGGTCGCGTGCAGCTCGTAGCCGGCGGGGTCGCGTCCCCCGGCGAGGTCGACGAGCACCGGCACGCCCGCCGCGCCGATCGCGACGTCTGTCGTCCCGAGCCGCCACGCGCGCCCGAACGAGTCGCTGACGACGACGCCGACCGTGCGCCCCGTCAGCTCGCGCAGCCGGTCGCGCAGCCGCGCCGCCGACGCGTCCGGGTCGAGCGGGAGCAGCACGAGCGTCCCCGCCTCGGGCGCGTTCGACGCGTCGACGCCCGCCGACCCGCAGACGAATCCGTGCCGCGTCTCCGCGATCACGAACCCGTCGCGGCTGCGGACGACCCGCGCCGACTCGCGCAGGATCACCTCCGTGTGCCGCGGGTCCCGGTCGCCGGCGAGCTCGCGGGCGCGCTGCGACGGCTCCACGTCGTCCAGCCGCACGACGCGCCCCTCCGCCTTCGACACGACCTTCTGCGCGACGACGAGGACGTCGCCGTCCTCGAGCGCCGCGGCCGCCGCGACGAGCGCGCCGACGTCCTCCCCCTCGCGAACCTCCGGGATCCCGCGCACCGGGATCACGCGGAGCTCGCTCACGGCAGGCCGGTGACGCGGACGCCCGCGTGCGCGCGGTAGCGCTTGTTCACGTTGACGATCACCGCCGTCAGGCCCTCGAGCGCGCGGGCGCTCGCGAGCGGCCCGGCGTCGACGGCGCGGCCGCGGACGAGCCGGGCGGCGAGGTCGAGGACGAGCGCCTTCGCCTCGGGGTCGTCGCCGCAGACGAGGGTGTCCTCCTCGGGCGCCTCCTCGCCGCCGAGATTGGACGCCGCGAGGGAGTGGAGCCCCGCGACGACCGGAGCGCGCACGCGCTCCGCGATCCGCTCGGCGAGCGAGGTCGCCTCCGGCGAGGGCAGCACGCCGCCCTTCGTGAAGCGGAGCTCCGCGCCGACCGAGAGGACGGGCGTGTCGCCGATCGCATCGGCGAGCTCGGCCGCGGTCTCGACCATCGCCTCCGCCTTCGTCGCGAGGACGACGAGGTCGGCCCCGCGCGCGGCGTCCTCGTTCGTCGCTCCCTCGACCCCGAGCTCGGCCGCCGCCTCGCCCGCCCGCTCCGCCGACCGCGAGCCGAGGACGACGTCCAGGCCCGCCTCGCGCAGGCGCACCGCGAGCGCGCGGCCGAAGCTGCCGGTGCCGCCGACGAGGGCGACCCTCACGCCGGCGCTCCCGCCGCGTCGAGCGCTGCCTCCGCGAGCGCGCGGCGCGCGTCCCGGTCCCGCATCAGCGTCCGCGCGACGATCGGCCGCACGCCGAGCGCGGCGACGGCGGCCGCGCCCTCGGCGTCCGCCTGGTCGAGGACGAGTGCGTCGATCAGGCCGTCGTAGCACCCGGCGACGTGCGCGGGCGTCGTCCCGCCCGCGAGCCGCGCCAGCATCCGGTCGGCGGGGCCCTTGACGGCGCGGCCGCCGATCAGCGGGCTGACCGCGACCGCGGGCGCGCGCCGCCGCTCCAGCGCCTCCCGGACGCCCTCGACGGCGAGTATGGGACCGAGGCTCACGTACGGGTTGCTCGGCGCGAGCAGGATCACCTCCGCGCCCCGCAGCGCCTCGAGGACCCCCGGCGCGGCCGACGCCGCGCCCTCGTAGCGGACGCCGTCGACCTCGTCTCGGTGGCCGCGGGCGACGAACCACTCCTGGAACGGGAACGACCCGTGCGGCGTGTCGAGCCAGGTCCGCAGCCGGTCGTCCGTCGCCGGGAGCAGCGCCGCCTCGAGCCCGAGCGCGCGCGCGAGCCGCGCGGTCACCGACGACAGCGGCTCGCCTCGGCGGAGCGCCTCCGTCCGGACGAGGTGGAGCCCGAGGTCGCGGTCGCCGAGGCGGAACCAGCTCTCGCCGTCGAGCCGCTCGACCGTCTCGAGCGCGTGCCACGTCTCGCCTGCGCGGCCCCACCCGCGCTCCTCGTCCGCCAGCCGCGTGAGCGCGTAGAGGATCGAATCGAGGTCGGGCGAGACGTGCAGCCCGAGCACCTCGACGTCGTCGCCGACGTTCCCGACGATCGTCACCGACGCCGGGTCGACCGTGTCGACGACGCCGCGCAGGAACCGCGCTCCGCCGACGCCGCCGGAGAGGACGACGACGCTCACGCCGCGATCCCGAGCGTCGCGATCGCCGCCTGCGTCCGCGGCCCCGCGCGGAGCCCGACCCGCCGCAGGTCGTCGAGCGTGTCGACGTCGTCGCAGAGGTTCGGGATCGTCACCCGCACCGCCTGGAGCCCCAGCTCCTCCGCGCGCGCCTCGAACCGCGCGGCGCTGTCGCGCCCGTAGAGCGGCGCGAAGACGTCGCGCGCCGGGAGTCCGAGCGCGTTCGTCGTCCCGTCGTCGGCGGCGACGAGCGCGAGCCCGCCGGCCGGCGTCGCGCGCAGGAGCGAGCGGAGGTCGTGCGGGAGCACGCACGGGACGTCGGCGTTGACGACGAGCACCGGCCCCGGCTCGACGCGCTCGAGCCCGGCCGCGACGGCGCCCGCCTGCCCGTCGCCGGGGTCCGGGAGCACGGTGACGTCGCCCACCTCCTCCGCCACGGCGCACGCGGCGGCGTCGTCGGTGACGAGCGTCGTCGTGCCGACGGGACGGCACGCGGCGAGGACGTCGCCGAGCATCGCGAGCGCGATCGCCGCGCGGGCGCCGTCGTCGAGCGGCGCCAGCCGCGCCTTCGGGCCCGCGCCGCGGAAGGGGACCACGATCGCGGCCATGGAGGGAGACTAGCGAGCGTGTCCGGCGCCTCCCTCGACAACGCCGCGCTCGCCGACGCGCTCGAGGCGTTCGCAGCGCTGCTCGAGCTCGCGGGCGCGGGCCCGTACAGCGCGCGGGCGTACCGCCGCGCCGGCGAGCTGATCCGGACGACGCCCGTCCCCGTCGCGGAGCTCGTCCGCGCCGGACGTGTCCGCGAGCTGCGCGGGATCGGCGCGGCGATCGAGGCGCGGCTCCGCGAGCTCGTCGAGACTGGGCGGATCGCGGAGCTCGAGGAGCTGGAGCGGTCGGTCGCGCCGCAGCTCGTCGCCGTCGGCCGTCTCGCCGGCGTCGGCGCGTCGCGGATGGTGGCGATCGGCGACGCGCTCGGGATCCGGACGGTCGAGGAGCTGCGCGCCGCGGCCGCCGACGGGCGGCTGCGCGACGCCCCCGGAGTCGGGCCGGAAACGGAGCGGCGGCTGGCGCGCGCGCTGGAGCGCGCCGGCGAGGCGCGGCCGCGGCGCGGGCTGCTCCTGAACCGCGCATGGCGGCTGTCGGAGGCGGTCGCCGACGCGCTCGGCGGCGAGGTCGCGGGCGACGCGCGCCGCTGGCGCGACACCTGCGAGCGGCTCGCGGTCGCGTGCGCGGCGCGGGAGGCGGCGCCGGTGCTCGACGCGCTCGAGCGGCACCCGCAGATCGTGTCGCTGCTCGAGCGCCGCCCCGACGGCGGCGTCGGGGTCACCGTCGAGGGCGTCCCCGTGGAGGTCGTCGTCGCGCCGCCGGAGCGGTACGGGACGGCGCTCCTGCGCGCGACGGGGTCGGAGGAGTACGTCGCCTCGCTCGAGCCGCTGCCCGACGCGCCCGACGAGGCGGGCGTCTTCCGCGCGCTCGGGCTCCCGTACCTCCCGCCGGAGCTGCGCGAGGCGGGCGCGCCGGCCGCGCCGCCGGCGGAGCTCGTCGAGGTCGCCGACGTCCGGGGAGACCTCCACTGCCACACGACCTGGTCGGACGGCAAGACGAGCGTGCTCGAGCTGGGGCGCGCGGCGCGCGACCTCGGCTACGCGTACGTCGCCGTCTGCGACCACACCGAGGCGGTGCGCGTCGTCCCGGGCGTCGACGCCGACGCGCTGCGCCGGCAGGGCGAGGAGATCGCCGCGGCCAACGAGGAGCTGGCGCCGTTCCAAATCCTGCGCGGCGTCGAGTGCGACGTTCTCCCCGACGGATCGCTCGACCTGCCGGACGACGTCCTCGCCGAGCTCGACTGGGTGCAGATCAGCGTCCACGCCGGGCAGCGCGCGCGCCGGGAGGAGATCACGCGGCGCGTGGTCGAGGCGATGCGCCACCCCGCCGCGTCGTGCCTCAGCCACCCGAAGGGGCGCATCCTCAACCACCGCCCCGAGAACGCGCTCGACCTCGACGAGGTGTTCGCCGTCGCGCTCGAGACCGGCGTCGCACTCGAGGTGAACGGGCTCCCCGACCGGCTCGACCTGGCCGGCGAGCACGTGCGCCGCGCCGTCGCCGCCGGCGTCGCGCTCGTCTGCTCCACCGACGCGCACTCGATCCGCGGCCTCGGGAACATGCGGCTCGCCGTCGCCACCGCGCGCCGCGGCGGCGCGACGCGGGCCGACGTGCTCAACACGCTCCCGCTCGACCGCCTCCTCGCGGCGCGGCGGAGCAAGTAACACTGTGTTACTTGCCCGGAGAGCGCACGCCGGAGCGGGCCGCAGCGGCAAGTGACACTGTGTTACTTGCTCAGGCGGCGGCGCCTGGGCCCCGCGTCGCCCACTCCTGCACCTCGAACCAGTGCGTCGCCTGGAGGGCGGCGGCGACCTGCGGGTCGGTGTGCGCCGCGTGGAAGACGTGCCGGTCGAGGTCGCAGCAGATGGCGACCGCGTCCAGCGGGACGTCGGGCAGCGCCACCAGCACCTCCCCCGGCAGTTTCGCCTCCGCGACGGTGTAGTGCTTGAACTGGAGCTCGGGCGCCACCTCCATCAGGAGCGGCCAGTCGGGACAGGTGCGGGAGCTCATGTGGTGGACACTTCGGCGCGCGCGCCGATCTCCTCCCTCGACCAGCGTCCGCCGAGGGTGACGAGGCCGCGCTCCTCGCCGTCGGCCGGATACACGAAGAACGAGAGCGCGTCGTCGAGCTGGTGGTAGAGCCGCCCGGTCGCGGGATCCGAGAGCCCGAGACGGAGGTGGAACCGCCCGTGGCCGAGCGGCAGCCGCTCGAGCTCGAACCGCAGCGCGAGCTCGCGCGTCGACGCGTCCCAGCCGAGCTCCTCCGTCGCCTGCGCGTCGCTCGCGAGCAGGAGCCCCGACTCGCCACGCAGCTCGTACGTCAGCCGCGGCGGCGGCAGCTCGTCCTGCGCGACGAGCCGCACCCGCAGCGCGAACGGCTCGCCGGAGAGGAACTGCAGCCGCTCGTCGCCGTCTGGCCCCAGCACGACGGCGGACGCGACACGTACCTCGCCGCTCCCCCACTCGCGGAGGCCGGCGCCGCGCTCCTCCGGGTCGCGCTCCGCGGCCAGCAGCCGGTGGTAGCGGTCGATCGCGCCCTGCGTCGGCCCGTCGTACTCGACGCGGCCGTCGCGCAGGAGGACGGCGCGCTCGCACAGCCGCTCGACCGCGGAAGCGTCGTGCGAGACGAAGAGGATCGTCCCGCCCCGCTGCTTGAAGTCGAAGATCTTGCCGAAGCAGCGGCGCTGGAACTCCTCGTCGCCGACCGCGAACACCTCGTCGAGGAGCAGCAGGTCCGCCTCGAGGTGCGCCGCCACCGCGAACCCGAGCCGCATGTGCATCCCGGACGAGTACGTCCGCACCGGCAGGTCGATCGCGCGCTCGAGCTCGGCGAAAGCGACGATCTCGTCCATCCGCTCGCGAACCTCCCGCCGCGAGAGACCGTGGATCGACGCGTTGAGGTAGACGTTCTCGCGCCCGGTGAAGTCCGGATGGAAGCCGGCGCCGAGCTCGAGCAGCGATCCGATGCGGCCGCCGACGTCGACGCGGCCCGTCGTCGGCTTGATGATCCCGGAGATCAGCTTCAGCAGGGTCGTCTTCCCCGAGCCGTTGCGGCCGACGAGCGCCGCCGCCTCGCCCGGCTCCACGGTCACGGACACGTCGCGGAGCGCCCAGACGTCGCGGCCGCGCGAGCCGCGCCGCGCGACGAGCAGCTCCTTCAACGTCCGCGCCTCCTGCTCGCGCACGCGGAAGCGGCGCGACACGTGGTCGACGACGACGCGGCCGGGCGTCAACGCAGCACCCCCAGCTCGCGGCCGACGAGCGACGCCAGCACCGACACGAACGCCGGGTCGGCGTTCGGCATGGGCGTCCGCGTCAGCTCCATGCCCAGCTCCTGCGCCTTCGTCCGCGCCTCGGTGTCGATGTCCCACGCGATCTCGAGGTGATCGGAGACGAAGCCGAGGGGACAGACGAGCACGCGCTCGACGGCGCGGGCGTGCAGGTGCTCGAGGTGCTCGACCACGTCCGGCCCCAGCCACGGTTCCCCCGTCGGGGACGCGCTCTGATAGGCGAACGTCCACTCGTCGATCCCGCCCTCCTCGGCGACGAGCCGCGCGCTCTCGAGCAGCTCGTCCTCGTAGGGATCGCCCTCGGCGACGATCCGCGCCGGGAGGCTGTGCGCGGTGAAGACGACGTGCGCGTCGGTGCCGCGCAGCCGCTCGGCGACGTACTCGACGAACGCGGGTTCCGAGCCCCAGCGCTCGACGAACCGGATCTCGGCGCGCCCGCCCACGGCGTCCTCGAGCAGCGCGCGGTACTTCCCGATCGACAACGCGGAATAGTGCGGCGCCAGCACGAGGCCGACGACCGTCTCGGCGCCGCCCGCGAGCGCGCGCTCCGCCGCCTCCGCGATCCGCGGCGTCCAGTGCCGCATCCCGGTGAGCACGGGGAGTCCCAGCTCCGCCTCGAGCGCGGCGCGCGTCTGCTCGGTGATCGCGTTCAGCGGGTTGCGCTCCTCGATCCCGAGCCTGCGGTAGCGCTCGACGAGGTCGGCGAGGTGCTCCGGCGCGACCGGCCGGCCGCCGCGGATGTCCGCGTAGTAGGCCGGCACGTCCGCGAGCGTCTTCGGCGAGCCGTACGCCATCAGGACGACGGCCGCGCGCGTCACACGCGTGCCTCGACGGATGCGTCCTGGACGAGCTCGGTCAGCCGCCGCAGCACCGCGGGATCGGTCGCGGGGAGCACGCCGTGGCCGAGGTTGAACACGTGGCCGCGCCGGCCGCGGGCGCGCTCGAGGACGTCGTGCGCGGCGGTCTCCACCCGCTCCCACGGCCCGAGGAGGACGGCGGGGTCGAGGTTCCCCTGGACGCCGCGGTCGTCGCCGACCTCGTCCCAGCCGCGGTCGAGCGGGATCCGCCAGTCGAGCCCGATCACGTCGCCGCCCGCCTCCGCCATGTCCGCGAGCAGCGTCGCCGTGCCGGTGCCGAAGTGGATCGTCGGCACGTCGACGGCGGCGAGGATCCGCGCCGAGTACGGCGCGACGAACTCGCGGTAGTCGTCCGGCGAGAGCGCGCCGACCCAGGAGTCGAAGAGCTGGATCACGTCGGCGCCCGCCGCCGCCTGCGCGGCGACGTAGCCGGCGAAGGCGTCGGCGAGGCGCTCCATCAGCGCGTGCCAGGTCCGCGGCTCGCCGTACATCAGCGTCTTCACGCGCAGGAAGTCGCGGCTCGGGCGGCCCTCCACGAGGTACCCCGCGACGGTGAACGGGCCGCCGCAGAAGCCGATTACCGCCCGCTCCGGCTCGAGCTCCGCGCGGACGAGGCGGATCGTCTCGAGGATCGGCGCGTACGCCTCCTCCGCGTCCGGGACGCGGAGGCGCTCGACGTCGGCGGCGCGCCCGATCGGCTCCGCGACGACCGGGCCGACGTTCTCGACGAGCTCGACGCCGACGCCCATCGGCAGGACCGGCGACATGATGTCCGCGAAGAGGACCGCGGCGTCGACGCCGTGGCGGCGCACCGGCTGCAGCGTCACCTCGGCGCAGAGCTCCGGCCGCTCCGTCACCTCGAAGAGCCCGTGCCGCGCGCGGATCTCGCGGTACTCCGGCAGCGAGCGGCCCGCCTGGCGCATGAACCAGACCGGCGTCCGCTCGACCGGCTCGCGCCGGGCGGCGCGCACGAGGAGCGGCTCCGTCACCCGACCTACACTAGCCGTGCGTGGTGGCGAAGCCTGTCCCCAGAGGGCCGCTGGCGGTGCGGTGGCTCGGCTGCGAGCTGGGGCGCGTCCGCGCGGGCGCGCTGACGCACGCCGTCGTCGAGCTGGAGAACGCCGGGACGGGGACGTGGCGCTCGGGCCACCTCTCCGGGATCCACGGCGCCTACCACTGGCTCGACGAGCTCGGGAACCCGATCGTCTGGGACGGGATCCGGACGGGGTTCGACGAGCCGGTGCCGCCGGGGGCGCGCGCGCGGCTCGAGCTCGCGCTGCGCGGCCCGACACCGCCCGGGCGCTACCGGCTCGCGATCGACCTCACCGACGAGACGCGGTGCTGGTTCGCGGAGATCGGCAACGAGCCGCTCGAGCTCGACGTCGAGGTGGAGCCGCGGATCCGGCGGGCGCTCGCCGCGCGCGGCGGCGACCAAGAGGCGCTCGCGCGGCAGGAGGAGCCGCTCGTCCCGGAGGACGAGGCGGACGCCGTCGCCCACCTGGCGGAGGGGTGCGCGCCCGCCCCCGACTGGTCGCGCCGAGTCCTCGACGCGCACCAGCAGGGGTACGCCGTCGTCGGCGGCTCCGTCGACGTCCCGCGGCGGCCGCTCCGCCGGCGCCCGCGCGCGCTCGAGCCCTACGCGCCGGGGACGGGGCGGCTGCCCGCCTTCGAGCACCCGCTGCTCTGCCCGTCGATCGTGAGGGGCGTGGAGCCGGAGTGGCTCGAGCCGGTGGAGGGACTGCCGGCCGCGCGCGCCCCCGAGGGGGAGCCGTGGCTCTACGACGGGCGGATCGCCGTCACAGCTCCACCGCGATCCGGTCGTCCACGCGGCTGAAGACCCACGCGCCGAGCGCGAGCGACGCGACGGACGCGACCGCGAGGTACGCGACGTCTCCCGCTTGCGGGAGCCGGCCGAAGAAGAGCGGGTCGCGGACCGCCGCCACCGCCGGCGACACGAAGTTCGCCCAGTGGAGGACGTCCACGATCCACCCGTACGAGCCGCCGGAGAGGCTTTCGCGCGTGTACAGGATCGGCGTCAGGAAGAACCACGGCAGGAGCAGCGCCGAGACGAGGTGCTCGACGTCGCGGAAGACGACGTTGAGCGACGCGATCGCGAGCGAGAGCCCGGCGGCGAGCCCGATCACGAGCAGCGCCAGCGGCGGCGCGAGCCAGAGCGTCCCGCGCGTCTCCGGCAGGAGCACGAAGTTCAGCGGGAGGATCACGGCGAGCATCGCGCCGAGCCCGACGAGCTGCGTGCCCACCATCGACAGCGGCACGAGCTGCCGCGGGAACCGCGTCTTGCGGATCAGCGGTGCGCTGTCGACCATGCTCCGCGCCGCGGCCTGCAGCGAGCCGGAGAAGAACACCCAGACGACGAGCCCCGACAGGAGGAAGAGCGGGTAGGGCGTCACGCCCGGCGGCGCGGCGCGCCAGATCACCGAGAAGACGAGCGCGTAGACCGCCATCAGCACGATCGGGTTCGCGAGCGACCAGAAGACGCCGAGGACCGAGCCCTTGTACTTCGCGTGCAGGTCGCGGCGGAAGATGTTCGCGAAGAGCTCGCGGTAGCGGAGGAGGTCGGCGTAGACCGTCACGGGCGGGATCTAGTGTACGAGCGGGTGCGCCCGTCTCCGGTCCCGGCAAACATGGGGTTAACACCCCTGCAGTACCCTCCGTGCCTGTGATCGCGCTCGCTGCGCTCGCGGCACTGCCCGCCGCCGCCGCGGTGATCTGGGCGATCCTGCGGACCGACCTCGCGCAGCGGGTGATGGCCGAGCCCACCGGCGAGCGCTGGCACGTCCGGCCGACGCCCGTGCTCGGCGGCGTCGGCATCTTCGCCGGCCTCCTGGTGGGGACGCTCGCAGGCGTCGCCACGGGCGTGCTCGAGCCGTCGCGGGAGCTGCTCGCGATCCTCGGCGGCGCCGCGATCCTCTTCGTCGCCGGCCTCGTCGACGACCTGCGCTCGCTCCGCCCCGTCGCGAAGCTCGCGGCGCAGCTCGCGGCGGCGGCGCTCGTCCTCTCGACCGCGCTGACCGTCGAGGTGGTCGACAACCGCGTCGTCGGGATCGTCGTCGGCGTCGTCTGGCTCGTCGGGATGACGAACGCGTTCAACCTGCTCGACAACATGGACGGCCTCGCGGCCACCCTCGCCGCGATCGCCGCCGCGTACTTCGCGATCGACGCCGCCGCGTTCAACCGCAGCGACGCGGGCCTCGCGCTCGCGCTCGCGCTCCTCTTCGCGTGCCTCGCGTTCCTCCCGTTCAACGTCCGCGTCGGGAAGCCGGCGGCGATCTTCATGGGCGACTCCGGCAGCCAGGTCCTCGGCTTCGTCCTCGCGTGCCTCGGGCTGCTCTCGAGCTACAAGGTCGCGGGGACGACCGTCGCGACGCTCGCGGTGCCGATCCTCATCCTCGCGGTGCCGATCCTCGACACGGCGCTCGTGACGATCGTGCGGCTGCTCGAGGGGCGGCCGGTGCACCAGGGCGGCCGCGACCACACCTCGCACCGCCTCGTCTACCAGGGGCTCTCCGAGCGGCGCGCGCTCGTCCTGCTCGCCCTGGTCGCGGCCTCGCTCGGCGCGTCGAGCCTCGCCTACAACGTCGTCGACAACGCGCGGATCACGCTGCTCGGGATCCTCCTCACGTTCGTCGCGCTGGTGCAGTTCGGCAGCTTCCTCGGCGATCTCGACCGGACGCACGCCGTTCCGGCGGAGCGCGGGCCGGGTCCGCTGCGGACGGTGCTCGTCCACAGGCGGCGCCTGCTGGAGGTCGTCGTCGACAGCGCGATTGTCGTCGCCTCGTTCCTCGCCGCGTACCTGCTCGTCATCGGCGGCGAGGGGACGGTGACGCAGAAATCCGTCTTCCTCGCGGCGCTGCCGGTGCTCCTGTTCGCCCGCTACGTCTTCTTCATCCCGTTCGGCCTCTACCGCGGGGTCTGGCGCTACGCCGGCGCGCGCGACGCCGCGGCGATCGCCGGCGCCGTGGCCGTGTCCGGACTCGTCGCCTGCGGCGCGACGGAGGTGATCGGTGACTTCGCCGACTTCCCGCTGACGATCTTCGCGGTCGACGTGATCATCTGCACGATGCTCGTCGGCGCCTCCCGCTTCGGCGAGCGCGCGCTCGAGGGCGTGCTCGCGTCGTTCCGCGGCCGCAGCGGACGGCAGCGGACGCTGATCGTCGGCGCCGGCCGGTCCGGCCGCAGCCTCCTGCGCGAGCTGCGGGAGACGCCGGGGCGGCACGTCGTCGGCTTCGTCGACGACGACCCGCGCCTGCGGCGCCGCCGCCTGCAGGGGGTGCCGGTGCTCGGGACGATCGACGAGGTCGACGCGATCCTCGCGGCGACGCGCCCCGACTGCGTCCTCGTCACCATCCCCGGCGCGCCGCGCGAGCGCCTCGACGCGCTCGTGCGCGCGTGTGCGAACGCCGACGTCGTCTGCCGGTTCGTGCGCCGCGAGATGGACCTCGACCCCGAGACGATCCTCACCGCCGCCGCCCGGTGAGCGCCGCCGCCGTCCCGTCCGCGGGCGCGCGCCCCGCGGCGGCCGCGCTCTCCGACCGCTTCCTCGCGGCGCTGCCGCTCCTCGCGCTCTTCACGTGGCTCGCGCTCGTGCACGCGTGGCAGGCGTGGCTCGTCCCGTCCCCGTGGCTCTTCAGCGACGAGCTGGAGCACACGCAGCTCGCGCGCTCGCTCGCCGAGACGGGCGAGACGCTGCGCCGCGGATCGCCGTACCCGATGTCGTCGCTCTGGGTCGCGCTCGCGGCGCCGGCCTGGCTGATCGACGACGTCCAGACCGCCTACGGGGTCGTCAAGTTCACGAGCGCGATCGTGATGACGAGCGTCGTCTTCCCCGCGTACGCGCTCGCGCGGCTGATCGCCGGCCCGTGGGCGTCGCTCTTCGCGGCGGCCGCCGCGGGCGCGATCCCCGCGTTCATGTACTCGGGCCTGATGCTGCAGGAGCCGCTGGCGTACCCGTTCGCGACGCTCTGCCTCTACGTCTTCGTGCGCGCGCTCGCCGCGCCGACGTACCGGTGGGTGCTCGGCGCCCTCGCGCTCGCGCTGGTCGCTGGACGGGTGCGGCCGCAGCTCGCGATCCTGCTCGGCGTCCTGCTGCTCGCCGGCGCGGTCGTCTGGCTGCGCAGCGAGCGGGGGCGCCGGCTGCGCGCGCGGCTCTCGACGTGGGACAAGGTCGGGGCGGGGCTGCTCCTCGTCGGCCTCGCCATCGTCGGCAACGAGTGGATGAGCCACCGCTCCGAGCCGTGGCAGCAGACGACGCGGTACTGGAAGCACCGGATGGTCGACTACGCGCTCGACGCCGGCGGCGCGCTGACGATCGGGATCGGGATCCTCCCCGTCGTCGCCGGCCTCGCGCTTGTCGCGGTCGCGCTCGTGCGCGGCGAGACGCCCGCGGTGCGCGCGTTCGCGGCCGTGGCCGCCGCGACGATCGTCGTCTTCGCGTTCTACACGGGCCTGAAGGCCGCGTGGCTCTCGACGCACGCGTTCGGCCGGATCCCGGAGCGGAACCTCATCTACCTCGCGCCGCTCTTCTTCGCCGCGACCGCGTACTGGATGAGCCGCGGCCGCCTCCACGCCGCCGCCGTCGGCGCCGCGGCGGCGTTCGCGGCGGTGCTGCTCGTGCAGACGCCGTACGAGCTCGGCTACCCGTACTTCGAGGCGCCCGGCTTCTCGATCCTCGCGCTCGCCAACCGGCACCTCGCGTGGGACGCGCCGACGATCCAGCGCTGGCTGCTGGTCGCGCTCGCGGTCGCGGTCGTGCTCGTTCTCGGTTCGCGCGCGCTCGTGCGACGGCCGCGCGCGTACGGCGCCGTCGCCGCGGTCGCCGCCGTGCTCGTCGTCGCGTGGAACGTCACCGGCAGCGCGACCGCGCAGGCGGGGTCGCGCGAGCAGGGCGCGTTCCTGCTCAGCGGCTACACGACGCCCGTCGACTGGGTCGACCGCGCCACCGGCGGCGAGCGGGCGCTCTTCCTCGGGCAGCAGATCGAGGATCCGAACCAGCTCCACCTGCTCGAGTTCTGGAACCGCTCGGTGCAGGCGATGTGGAGCCTCGACGGGACGGCGAAGGGCCCCGGGCCGACGCTGACGCCGGACCTCGAGAGCACGACCGGGCGCCTGTACCCGGACCCAGGGATGGACTACGCGGTCGTCCAGGCCGGGATCGACGTCGTCGGCAGGGTCGTCGCGGAGCGGCCGGGGCTCGCGGTCGTCGAGGTCGACCACCCGCTGCGGCTCGGCCACGCCGTCACGGGGATCTTCCAGGACGGCTGGGCGCAGCCGCGCAGCGCGTACTCGCAGTACGAGACGCCCGGCGGGCGCGGCGGGACGATCGTCGTCGGCGTCGCGCGGCTCGGCTGCGGGAACGACACCCTGCGCGCGACCGCGCACGTGACGGTCGGCCGCCTCGTCGTCGGGCCCGACAAGCAGCCGGCGATCGGCGCGGTGACGGCCGAGCGCGCCGTCCCCGTGGCGTGCCGGGAGCAGCACGAGCTGAAGCTGCCGGCGCCGCCGCCGCCGTTCCGGGTCGAGGTCGTCGTCGACCCGCCGTTCGTCCCGGCCGAGGCGGACCCGGAGCGCTCCACCGACTACCGGACGCTCGGCGCGCAGGTCGCGTACCGGTTCGT
>DATLFU010000045.1:0-5156 GCA_035540835.1 Gaiellaceae bacterium | reverse complement strand
CGAGGAGGTCGCGAGGAAGCGCGTGGTCATCGTCGACGACTCGATCGTCCGCGGGAACACGACGCGGCAGCTCGTGGCGATGCTGCGCGACGCCGGCGCCGCCGAGGTGCACGTGCGGATCTCGTCGCCGCCCGTCGTCGGCCCGTGCTTCTACGGGATCGACCTCGCCGGCGAGGACGAGCTGATCGCCGCCGGGCGCAGCGTCGACGAGGTGCGCGCCGCGATCGGCGCCGACTCGCTCGCGTACCTGTCGCTCGAGGGGCTGCAGGAGGCGACGAGGCGTCCGGAGGACGCCGTATGCCGCGCGTGCCTCACCGGCCGCTACCCGACGCCGCCGCCGGAGGACCGGGCGCTCGGGAAGCTCCGGTACGAGACGGCGGCGCCGGTCTAGCGGCGGAGGCTAGAGCTCGTAGACGCGGCTCGCCTTCGCGATGCCGCGGCTGAGGATGTACGCGATCGTCAGCCACTGGAGCGCCGACACGAACGCGCCGGCGCCGAGCTGGTCGCTGACGAGCGTCACGATCCCGATCACGGCGACGACGAGCAGGTAGAGGAGCAGCTCGGCGTTGCCGGGCAGCGGGAGCGTCGCGAGCGGGCTCTCGTCGCGGTACGCGCGCGAGCTCTGCGGCGGCTCGGGCGGGGTCGTTCCGTGCATCAGGTCTCCTCCTGGGGGCGGTGCCTGGGGACGTGGACGATCTCCAGCTTCATTCCGTCCGGGTCGTAGAAGAACACCGCGTAGTAGCCGGCGGTGTACGGGTACTCCTCCGGGCCGCTCTCGATCTCGGCGCCGCTCGCGCGCAGCCACGCGGCCCGGTCGTCGACGACGGCGCGCGACTCCGCCTCGAACGCCAGGTGGGAGGCCGACGCGGTAGCGGTCGTACGGCTCGTCCGGCGGCTCGGGCGCCGCACGGAGCCCGACGGAGGTGCCGCCGCCGGAGAGGTACCAGATCGTCTCGCCGCGCTCTCCCTCGACCTCGGAGATCCGCGTGTACCCGAGCGGCGCGAGCAGCTCGCGGTAGAAGGCGAGGCTGCGCTCGACGGACGCGACGACGAGGTCGACGTGGTGGACGTTCGGCGACGGCACGTACGCGCGTCGTTCAGCGCCCGCCCTGCAGCTCCTCCCCGCGCCCGTACCGCACCGCTCGTTGCACCGCGCGCGGGTCGAGGCCGCGCTCGAGCAGCTCCTGGCGCAGCTCGCCCTCGCGCCACAGCTTCAGGAACAGCCACGCCAGCGCGCCGAGCGTGACGAGCGAGCCCTCGATCATCATCACCGCCCCCGCCGTCGCCTGGTCCGCGAGCGGCGAGAGCCCGAGCAGCCGCTCGCCGTGGTCGTACGTCGCGTAGAAGACGGTCCCGGCCCAGAAGAAGACGTTGCCCAGGATCGTCGTCAGCATCCGGACGGTCAGCACGTAGCCGAACTTCGCCGCCGTGCCGAACCACATCGGCCCGGGGAGCACCTCCACGACCGGCGCCCACATCAGCGCGCCCAGCGAGAGGAAGAGGACGTGCTGGAGCGCGTGGACTCCCCCGTTCGCCAGCGCCGCCTCGTAGAGCGGCGGCAGGTGCCACGCGAAGAGGTTGAGCGCCCACAGCGGCAGCGCGACGAGCGGATGCGCGAGGACGCGCAGGCGCGCGACCGTCTCGATCGCGAGCACCGGGCGGAGGAGCGGCCCCGTCACCCCGGCGACGAGCGCGAGCGCGGCGAGGTCGCCGAGGAGCAGGTGCTGCACCATGTGGAACGTGAACAGGCGCTCGCCGAGCGCGTGCACCGGGGAGGCGAGCGCGAGGACCGCGAGCGCGATTCCGGCCGCGAACGCGACGACGCGCCAGCGCGCGACGGGGTTCCCGCGGCGCGCGAGCGTCCGCGCCCGCTGTGCGTACGCCAGCGAGACGAGCACGAGCGGCGCGAGCTGGAGCGGGTCGGGGTGCCAGGCGAGGAGGTGCTCCACCGCAGCCGAGTGTAGGGAGCTTGACAGCTATAGCGGCTTTGCTATCATAGCGAACGTGCGATACGACGGCTTCGCCGGAGCGCTGCGGCGCGAGCTTCCCCGCTGGGTGGCGGATGGGCTCGTCACGCCCGAGCAGGCGGAGGCGATCGGCGCGCGGTACCCGGAGAGCGCCGACGACGGCCGCCGCGCCGCGATCGTCCGCGCGCTCGCCGTCATCGGGGCGATCGTCGCCGGTCTCGGCGTGATCCTCTTCTTCGCCGCGAACTGGGACGCGATCCCGCGCGCGCTGCGGGTCGCCACGCTCGTCGCGGCGATCGTCGCCGCCTACGCCGGCGGCTGGACGCTGCGTCACGGGCGCGCGACTCGCCCCGCGGTCGGGCAGGCGCTCCTCCTGCTCGGCGGGATCCTCTTCGGCGCGGCGATCTTCCTCGTCGGCCAGATGTACCACGTGCAGGCGCACGACCCGTTCGCGTTCCTGCTGTGGACGGCGGGCGTCGCCCCGACGGCGCTCGTGCTCCGCTCGCGGCCGCTCGCGACGCTGGCGATCCTGACCTTCGGCGCGTGGATCGCGGCGGAGCTCCTCGTCCGCGACGACGGCGCGCGCGCCGGCTACGTCATCGTCGCGCTCGCGTTCTACGGCGCCGCCCTCTACACGCTGGGGACGGCGGTGCTCGACCGCGCCGACCGCGCGTTCACGCTGCCGGCGCGCCAGCTCGGCTTCCTCGTCGCCGCCGCCGCCGTCTTCGTCTTCACCTTCCGCCCCGTGGCGGGCGAGTTCGCGCGCGCCGACCGCCCGGGCGGCGCGCTCCTCCTGGCCGGGATCGCCATGGCCGCGGCGGCGCTCGTCGGGGCGGCCGCGGTCGCGCTGCGGCGCCCGCGACGGACCGCGCCGTTCGAGGGCGGCGCGCTCGCGGCGCTCGTCGTCCTCGTCGGGCTCGCGGCGCTCGTCCCCGAGACGCGGGCGGACGAGTGGGGCGACAGCCGCGCGATCGTCTACCCGCTGCTCTTCAACCTGCTCGTGCTCGCGCTCGCGCTCGGCGCGATCGTCGTCGGGTACCTCGAGGAGGAGCTGTGGCTCGTCAACGCCGGCCTCCTGCTGATGGGCGTCGAGGTGCTCGCGCGGTACGTCGACCTGTTCTGGGAGTTCCTGCCGCGCTCGCTGGCGTTCATCGGCGCCGGCGCCGTGCTCCTCCTGCTCGCCTTCGCGCTGGAGCGGACACGCGCGCGCCTCGCGCCGCGGAGGGCGGGGTCGTGACGCCGCGCCGCCGGCTCCTGTTCTTCGCGCTCGTGGCGCTCCAGGCGCTCGTGCCGCTCGGGATCATCGCGGGGAACGAGCTCGCGCTCGCGCGCGGCACCGAGGTGCGGCTCGCGACCGTGCCCGTCGACCCGGTCGACCTGTTCCGCGGCCGCTACGTCATCCTCCGGTACGAGATCTCGCAGCTCACGGCGGCGTACGACGCGCAGCGCGGCGACACCGTCTACGTCACGCTCGAGGAGCAGGGCGGCGTCTGGACGGGGTACGCCGCGCAGCGCCGCCAGCCCGCGTCCAGGCCGTTCATCCGCGGCCGCGTCACGGACGTGACGCCGGACGGCTCCGTCACGATCGAGTACGGGATCGAGACGTACTACGCCGACGAGGCCGAGGCACGGCGCCTCGAGCGCGAGGCGGGACGGCGGCTCCACGTCGACGTCGTCCTCGACCGCGACGGCCGCGCGCGGACGCCGGGGTCGAGGTCGTCGGCTGAGGCGCGCCGTTCGGTAGCCTCGGCGCGCGGTGCACCTCTTCCACTACCACCTCGTCACGAGCAAGGTCCGGGAGGTCGAGGCGCGGTACCTCGGGAAGCTCGCGTTCGGACTCGTCGCCCGCTACGGGCGGATCGCAGAGGACACGACGACGTTCGAGTCCGGCACCTCCTGGGAGGAGCTCGACCGGCTCGGGTTCAAGCTGCGACTGACGGAGCTCGAGCGCGGGGCGGTCAACGTCGTCGTCCAGCCGGGGCAGTGGTCGCTCCCGCGCGTCGACCACATCGGGCTCGCGCTCGACGACGACGAGTTCGAGGAGGCGCTCGACAACGCCGCGCGGCGCGACCTGCGCGTCCAGGAGCACGGCGGCCGGCGCACGTTCGTCGCCACCGGCGTCGGCTACCGGCTCGAGCTCCATCCTCCGCGCGACTGGCTCGAGGACCTCCTCGACGGCCGCGACGAGCTCAGCCTCGCCGAGCTGCACCTCCGCGCCGACGAACCGCAGGCGAAGGCCGACATGCTCGCCGACGTGCTCGGGCTGCCGACGAACGGCCCCGCCGTCGAAGTCGGCGCGACCGTCGTCCGTTTCGTCCCCGGCGGCCCGCCGGGGCGGCCCGAGCTGCACGCGGAGCTCTTCGCCTAGATGCTTGGCCGGTTAATGGGCGAAGTGGGTGAGCGCGCGGGGCGGGTGGCCGGTCTGCCAGTTGAGGTGGATCGCGGCGCAGAGGGCGAGGATGCGCGCTGCGATGCGGGTGAGCAGGCCTGTGGGGCTTTTGGCGAGGTGGCGCTCGAGCCGGAGCTGGTCTTTGAGTGTTTGCACGATCGATTCGATCCGTTGGCGGATGAAGCCGATCGGTGGCTGGGCGCGCTCCGGCTCGTCGGCGCGGCTGGGCCGCAGCAACAGCGCTCCGAGCTCGGCGACGGTGCGCTCGAACTCGCGTCCGGCAAAGCCTTTGTCGCAGAGCAGGAGCTGGCCGTGGAGCGGCTGGCGGGCGAGGAGGGCGAGTCCTGCTTGGCGCTCTGGCGTGTCGGCAGGGACGAGGTCGAAGTCGACGACGGTGCCGTCGGGGCCGCACAGCAGTACCAGCCGCATCCCCCAGAAGAAGCGGGAGTGGGCGGGCGAGTAGCCGAAGCCGCAGTAGGGTGCCAACTCGCTGCGCTCGGTCGTCGCCCTGCTTTGGCCGCAGGGAAGCGGCGTCGTGTCGAGCAGCAGCAAGGTGTCGTGGAAGCCGGGCAGCTCGGAAGCGATCGCGCGCCACAGCGCGACCAGCTTGGGCGCGAGCGCGCGGCAGCGCTCGTTGTAGGTCGAACGCGCCGGCAGCCGCGGGTCTGTCCGATTCTCTGTGTAGGCGTGGTCTGAGTTGAGCGGGTGCCGCCGCTTCCGGCCTGGAGGGCCGGGAGCGGCGGGCCGGCTCGGAAAGGAGACCACGCGATGTCCGAGCACCACCCGGAGGAGACGATGCC
>DATLFU010000044.1:0-54541 GCA_035540835.1 Gaiellaceae bacterium | reverse complement strand
GACGCCCCACGCCCCCGCCCTGGGTGGGGTCCTGGGCCACCCGCCACCCGCGGTCGAGCGTACCCGTGAGAATGCCGCGGATGAGTGCCGCGTTCGTGCCGGTTCCGTGACGATCCGTCCACTCGCCGGCGTCCGGGTGCTCGACCTGACGAGCTCGCTTGCCGGCCCGTACTGCACGCAGATCCTCGCGGCGCTCGGCGCCGACGTCGTCAAGGTCGAGCGGCCCGGCACCGGCGACGAGGCGCGCGCGTGGGGCCCGCCCCTCTTCGAGAGCGGGAGCGCGATGTTCTTCGCCGCGAACGCGGGGAAGCGCTCGCTCGCGCTCGACCTGAAGGCGCCGGCGGGGCGCGACGTGCTGCTCCGCCTCGCCGCCTCGGCCGACGTCGCGATCGAGAGCATGCGCCCGGGGACGGCGTCGCGTCTCGGGATCGGCGCGAACGACCTCCGCGCACGCAACGCGCGGCTCGTCCACTGCTCGATCGGCGCGTACGGCTGCACCGGGCCGCTCGCGCACCTCCCCGGCTACGACCCGCTGATGCAGGCGGCGGCCGGGATCGTCAGCGTCACCGGCGAGCCCGATCGCCCCGGCGTCCGCGTGGGCGCGTCGCTCGTGGACCAGGGAACGGGGACGTGGGCCGCGCTCGCGATCGTCGCCGCCCTGTGGGAGCGCGAGCGCACCGGACACGGCGTCGCGCTCGACCTCTCGCTCTACGAGACCGCGCTCGCGCTCGTCGGCTACCACGTCACGGCGGCGCTCGCGACGGGCGTCGTGCCAGGCCGCCACGGGACCGCGTTCCCGCTGATCGCGCCGTACGAGGTGTTCGCGACGAGCGACGGCGCGCTGATGGTCGCCGCCGCGAACGACCGCCTCTACCTCGCCCTGTGCGACGCGCTCGAGCTCCCGGAGCTCACGGCCGACCCGCGCTTCGCGACGAACCCGCTGCGGGTCGAGCACCGCGACGCGCTGCTGCCGCCGCTCCGGGCGCGCCTGCGCGAGCGGCCGTCGGCGGAGTGGCTTCGCCGGCTCGAGGCGGCGGGCGTCCCGGCGGCGCCGGTGCGGGACGTCGGCGAGGTGGCGGCGCACCCGCAGACCCGCGCGCTGGGGATCCTGCAGCCGCTCGACGGCGGCGAGAGCGTGGGAATCCCGTTCGCCGCCGACGGCGAGCGGCCGCCGTACCCGTCGCCGCCGCCGCTCCTCGGCGAGCACAGCGCGGAGGTGCTCGCGGAGGCGGGCTACTCCGACGAGGAGGTCGCGGAGCTGGCGCGGTCGGGCGCGGTCGCGCTTGGGAACCCTCCGGCGCGATAGACGCGCCCCGGCAGGTCGCGCCCCAGCCGCTCCGCGACCCAGTCGGCGACGCGGATCAGCGCGTCGAGGTCGACGCCGGTGTCGACGCCTTCCCGGTCCAGCAGGTAGACGAGGTCTTCGGTGGCGACGTTGCCGGTCGCGCGCGGCGCGAACGGGCATCCGCCGAGGCCGCCGACCGACGCGTCGAGCACCTCTGCGCCCGCCTCGACCGCCGCCCACGCGCAGGCGACGCCGGTGTTGCGCGTGTCGTGGCCGTGGAACCCGGTGCGGACGCCGAGCGCGGCGACGCGCTCGACGAGCCGCCGCACCGCCCCGGGCGTGGCGGCGCCGACGGTGTCGGCGAGGACGACCTCGTCCGCGGCCGACAGGCGCTCGCACAGGGCGACCACGCGCCGCGCGTCGACCTCACCCTCGAACGGGCAGCCGAAGGCGACGCTGAGCGTCACCGTCACCGGCCGGTCCGCGCGCTCGACGATCGAGAGCACGCGCGCGAGCGCCTCGTCGACGGAGGCGTTCGCGTTGCGGCGGCTGAACGACTCCGTCGCAGCGAGCGTGCAGTTGACGCGGTCGAGCCGCGTCGCGGCGAGGCGCTCGTAGCCGCGCTCGTTGAGGACGAGCCCGGACAGCTCGGTCGACGCAGCGGTCTCCACGGCGGCGACCACCTGCTCCGCGCCCGCCATCTGCGGGACGAGGTCCTCGCGAACGAAGCTGACGGCTTCGACGCGCGGCAGCCCCGCCGCGGCGAGGCGCGTCACGAGCTCGGCGCGCACCTCCGGGGCGAGCACCTCCGCCTCGTTCTGGAGGCCGTCCCGCGGCCCCACGTCGCAGAGCACGAGCGACACGCAGGTGAGCGTACCGGCCGCTCCCCGACCGGGATCAGATCCGGGACGTGACGCGCTCGGGGCGCACCCGCACGATCACGCGCTGCTCGCCCTCCGGCAGCGGGTACGGGCCGCGGCCGCGGTACTTCAGCTGGAGCTCGTTGATGTGCTCGAGCGCGCCCTCGTGGCTCAGCTCCGCGGTCCCCTCCACCGTCAGCCAGCGGTAGGGGTCGTCGCGGTCGTACACGGCGACCGAGACGTACGGGTTCCGCCGCAGGTTGCGCGGCTTCGCCCGCCCCTCGGCGGTGTTGAAGACGACGTTCTCGCCGTCGTAGTCGACCCAGACGACCGAGAGTTGCGGCGTGCCGTCCGCGCGGGTCGTAGCCGCCCAGCCGAAGTTCGGCTCGAGGAAGAGCTGCGCCTCGGCGTCGGTGAGCCGTCGCATCCCGCGACCGCCTACGGCAGGAAGTTCGGGATGTCGGTGATCTCGCCGGAGACGATCTGCTCGCGGACGCGCTCGACCGCCTCGACGTGCTCGGGCGCGACGCGCGGGCTGATCGTGCCGAGGCCGACGCCCCCGTCCTCGAGCCCGAGGATCACGTTGATGCCGCTGACCCACTCCCCCTCGACGTGCTTGCGGATCTCCTGGTACACCGCCTCGTCGACGCGCTTCATCGCGCTCGTGAGGATGTGGTCGCCGAGGAACGACTGGTCGGCGTCGACGCCGACGCCCCAGACGTCCCGCTCCTCGGCCGCGTCGAGCGCGCCGAGGCCGCAGCCGCCGGCGACCTGGAAGACGACCTTGGAGCCGCGGGCGATCTGCTCGAGCGCCGCCTCCTTGCACTTCGCGAGGTCGTCCCAGTCCTGGGAGTAGGCGTTCAGCAGGCGGATGCCGGGGACGGCCGCCTTCGCGCCGGCCTGGTAGCCGGCGATGAAGCGGTCGACCGGCGGCTCCTTCATCCCGCCGACGGAGCTGATCGTCGGCGGCTCGTTCGCGCCGCCGTCGCCATCCGCCGCGACGCGCGCCGAGAGGTAGCCGGCGAGGTAGCCGACCTCCTCCTCGTTGAAGAGCAGCCCCACGACGTTGTCGGGACGGCCGCGCAGCGTCTGCTGGTCGACGTCGATGATCACGAACGTCGAGGTGCGGAAGTTCGGCGCCACCTCGGCGACGGCGTCGCCCTGCGCGTAGCCGACGGCGAAGATGAGCTCGAAGCCGTCCTCGGCGAGCGCGGTCATGTTCGGGACGTAGTCGGCGTCCGACTGCGACTCGAGGACCCGCATCTCGATCCCGAGCTCCCGCTCCGCTCGCTGCACGCCCTCGTACGCGAGCTGGTTGAAGCCGCGGTCGTTCAGCTGGCCGACGTCGGTGACGAGGCCGACGCGGATCGGCTCCGCCTCGCGCGTCTCCGCCGTGCCGGTGCCGCTCCCGTCCTGCGTGTCGACGGCGTCGCCGCCGTCGCCGCCGTCGCCGGCGCACCCCGCGGCGAGCAGGAGCGCGAGCGCCGCAAACGGCAGCGCGAGGCGGGAGAGGCTGCGCACGCGGCCGAGTGTAGCCTCGGCCTCAGCTCGCCCGCGCGTCGGACTGCCGCTCCCGCGTGGCCAGAGCGGCGCACACCTCGGCGGCCAGCTCCACGAACGCGTGAGCGGCGGGGGAGCGGTAGCGGTCGCGGTGCCAGACGAGGACGATACGCCGCGGCGGCACCGCGTCGCCGAGCTGGAGCGCGACCGTCGACGGATCGACGAGGTTGACGGTGAGGCGCGGCATCACCGCGACGCCGAGCCCCGCGCCGACCATCGCCTGCACGGTGCCGTTGTCGTCGGAGCGGAAGACGAACCGCGGCCGCAGCCCCGCCTCGTGGAAGTGGGACTCGAGCAGCGCGGTGCTGCGGCACTGGCGGAAGCCGATCAGCGGCAGCTCCGCGATCTCCGCGAGCGTGGGCGGGCGCCGCCTCGCGGCCAGCGGCGAGCCGCGCTGGACGAGGAGCAGGTACGGGTCGTCGAGCAGGTCGCGCGCGTCGAACGGCCCGTCCCAGAGCCGGAAGTCGGCGAAGGTCAGGTCGAGGTCGCCGCGCTCGATCAGCGCGACGAGCTCCTCGTCGGTGTTCGTCTCCGTCAGCGTCACCTCGACCGCCGGCCACGCCGCGGAGAAGCGCCGCATCAGCGTCGGCACGATCCGCTGCCCGACGCTCTGGTAGGTGCCGACGCGCAGCGTTCCCGCCTCCCCCGCCGACAGCGCCGCGAGGTCCGCCCGCGCCGCGTCGAGCCGGGCGACGATCGCGGCGGCGTGCCGCAGGAGCAGCCGTCCCGCCTCGGTCAGCGACACCGGCCGCGGCCCGCCCGGCCGCTCGAGCAGCCGCTCGCCGACCACGCGCTCGAGGGTCGCGATCTGCTGGCTGACGGCGGACTGCGTGTACCCGAGCCGGCGCGCGGCCCGGCCGAAGGAACGCTCCTCCGCCACCGCCTGGAGCGCCGCGAGGTGACGGAGCTCGACGCCGAGCCAGCGATCAGACTCCATGATCGACTCGAAACATTACCTGACTTGCGCTAATGGGTCGGGCGCGGCCACGATGACCGCGTGGAGCTCGTCGTCCTCCTCTTCCTCCTGGCGGTCGGCCCCCTCGCCGTGCGGTACGGCGCCGACTCGCGACTCGACACCGACCGGCGCCGCTAGCGGATGCGGGCACGGCTCGACCGGCGCGCGGTCGCCGTGGCGGCCGCGCTCGCGACGGTGTACGTCGTCTGGGGCTCGACGTACCTCGCGATCGCACTCGCGCTGGAGTCCCTGCCGCCGCTGCTGATGGCGGGCGCCCGGTTCCTCGTCGCCGGCGCCGTGCTCTACGTCGTCGCGCGGCGGTTCGACCGCGGCGCCGCGCGCCCCGACCGGCGGCAGTGGCTCGCGGCCGCGGTCACCGGCGCCTTCCTCCTCGGCGTCGGCAACGGCGGCGTCGTCTGGGCGCAGCAGACGGTGCCCTCCGGCGTCGCGGCGCTCGTGATCGCGAGCATCCCGCTGTGGATCGCGCTGCTCGGGCGCGCGTTCTTCCGCGAGCGCCTCTCGCTCGCGACGGCAATCGGGATCGCCGTCGGGTTCGCCGGGGTCGCGCTCCTCGTGAACCCGGGCGGCGGCAGCGAGGTCGGCACGGCCGGCGGGCTCGTCCTCGTGCTCGCGGCGATCGGCTGGTCGATCGGGACGCTGCTCTCGCGCGGGACGCGGCTGACGGTGCCGCCGCTCGTCGGCGCGGGAATGCAGATGCTCTGCGGCGGGGTGCTCCTCGTCGCCGGCGGCGTCGCCGCCGGGGAGCTGCCGGCGGTGCGGCTCGAGGAGACGTCGCTGCGGTCGGCCGGAGCCCTCGCGTACCTCGTCGTCTTCGGCTCGATCGTCGCCTTCAGCGCCTACGTGTGGCTGCTCCGGAACGCGGCCACGCCGCTCGTGGCGACGTACGCGTACGTGAACCCGGTCGTCGCCGTCCTGCTCGGGTGGGCCGTCCTCGGGGAGGCGATCTCGGCGCGCACGCTCGTCGCGGGCGGCGTCGTCCTCGCCGCGGTCGCGCTGATCGTCAGCGCGAGGCCGGCGCCGCGACGGCGCGGCGAACCCACCGGCCGAGCTCCGTCGCGTACCGCGGATCGATCGCGTGCGGCAGCGGCGCTTCGCGGTAGGTGACGTCGGCGCCCGCCGCCTCCAGCCGCCCCTTCGCGTCCCTGCCCCACTCGACGCCGATCACCGGATCGAACGTCCCGTGCCCGATCGCGACCGGCGGCAGCGGCGGCTCGAGGTCGAGCTCGAACTCCGGCACCGTCGGGACGAACCCGCTGAAGGCGAGGACGCCGGCGGGGCGCGGGCGGCCGCGGCCGAGCCCGAGCGCGTAGCTCATCACCGCGCCCTGCGAGAAGCCGCCGAGGACGGTGCGGCCGAGGTCGAGCCCGAGGGAGTCGAGCCAGTCCGTCACCGCGGCGTACGTCGCGAGGAACGTCGCCGGATCGGGGTACCCGACGCGGTGGAGCGCGTACCAGTGCGCGCCGCCCGGGGGCAGCGACAGCGGGCCGCGCGGCGTGATCCCGAGCAGGCGGCGCTCTGGGTCGAGCACGTCGAACAGCGGCACGAGGTCGTGCTCGTCCGCGCCGCGCCCGTGGAAGAGCACGATCGTCCCCTCGGGCTCGCCCGCGGCAGGGCGCGTCCGGTGCTCGATCGTCACCGCTGCGTCAGCTCCCGCGGGTTCGGCAGCGGCGTCAGCACCTCCTCGAGGCGGTCGCGCAGGTGCTCGTACGCCGGCGGGAGCGAGAGGGCCTCGCCGAGCGTCTCCAGCGGCTCGTCCACGGTGAAGCCGGGGCCGAGCGTCGCGAGCTCGAAGAGGACGCCGCTCGGCTCGCGGAAGTAGATGGAGCGGAAGTAGAAGCGGTCGATCACCGGCGTCGCCTGCGCGCCGGCGCGCGCGACGCGGTCGCGCCAGGCCTGGTGCTCGTCCGGCGTCGTCGCCCACGCGACGTGATGGACGGTGCCGGCGCCGCCGAGGCCGCGGTCCGGCGGCGGCGCGTCGTAGGCGTAGACGCCGCCGCGCTGCGCCCCGCGCGCGTCCCACTCGGCATCGCCGCGCGGCGCGAATCCGAGTACCTGCTCGAGGAGGTCGCGGCTCGCGGCGGGGCTCGCGGCGAAGGCGCGGACGCCGTGGAACCCCTGCAGCGCGTGCTCCTGCGGCACCTCGGGATGGCGTGCGACGAGCGGCTCGTCCGGGACGTCCGCGACCGCGAGCTCGAGCCCGAGGCCCTCCGGGTCGGCGAAGCGGAGGGACGCGCCGGCGCGGCGCGCGGCGACGCCTTCGGCGCGCAGACGCTCCTCCCAGAAGTCGAGCGCGGCCTCGGAGGCGACGCGCCAGACGACGCGGTGCACCATCCCCGCGCCGGCGCGGCCCCGGCGTGCGCCGGGGTACTCGAAGAAGGTGATGTCGGCGCCGGCGCTGCCGAGGTCGTCCGCGTAGAAGAGGTGGTAGACCGTCGGGTCGTCCTGGTTGACCGTCTTCTTCACGAGGCGCAGGCCGAGCACGCGCGCGTAGAAGTCGACGTTGCCCGGAGCGTCGGCGGTGATCGCGGTGACGTGGTGAATGCCCTCGAGCCTCATGCCCTCGCCCGAGCGGCTTCCCGTCGCCCGTCGGACGAAACCGCGACATGTCCGCCGCGGTCGGCTCGAGGACGGGTCGAGACTTCGCCGCCAACCCTCGACCACCCTCACGGGGGTCTGACCCCGGGGGTCGCGCAAACCCGGCCGTGTCCGCTGCGGCCGAATCGAGCACGGGTCGAGGTTCCGTGGCCAACCCTCGACCACCCTCACGGGGGTCTGACCCCGGGGTTCGGACCCCGGGGTTCGCGGCCCGGCGTACCGCTCGCGGCTCCTGCCACGTTCTTCCGGCGTGGCACGCGATTTCCGCGAGAACGCAGCGGGCGAGGTCGAGGTCTTCGCGCACCGGGCGAAGTCGTTCCTCCTGCTCGCCGGCATGGCCGCGTTCACCGCGCTCGGCATCGCGCTCCTGGCGGTCGACCCCACGGAGCCCTGGGCGTGGGCGACCATCATCCTCTTCGGCGGCGGCGGTGCCGTCACGGCGCGCCGCTCGCTCCGCACCGGCGTCCTCTCCGGGAAGCCCGCGCTCGTGATCGGCCCGTCGGGCGTGCGTGCGCGCATGCTCGGGATGACGATCCCGTGGGAGGACGTGGAGCGCGTCGCCTCGCTCGAGGTCTCGACGCGCGGCGGCACGCAGCGCTTCCTCGCCTTCCACCTGAAGGATCCCGACGCGTTCTTCGAGCGCCGCGGCGGCGTCGCCGCGAAGGTGGCCCCGGTGCTGACGCGCCTGCCGTTCCCTGGCTCCGGCGCGGTGCAGGTGCACGTGAACTTCCTCGCCGCGTCGGCGGACGAGCTGGTCGCGATCGTCCGCCGCTACTGGAGGGGCCCGATCGAGCACGAGCCCGAGCACGAGGTCGAGCTCGACGAGACCGGGATGCCGATCCGGCCGCCGCGTCGCGTCCGCTTCCTCCGCTGGGCCCGCGACGCGGCGATCACCGTCGCGATCGTCGTCGCGATCATCCTCGTGATCGAGTTCGTCCTCTAGCCGCGTCGCCCTAGCCCATCCAGGCGCCGTTGTTGTGGTCGATCGCCTGGCCCGTGACGCCGCGCGCGTCGGCGGAGAGGAGCCACGCGACGGTCCCGGCGATCTCCTCAGGCCGCGCCATCCGCCCGAGCGGCACCTCGCGCATCGCGTCCGCGTACGCCTCCTCCCGCGACTTCCCTGGGACGGCGTCCAGCCCCTGCCACGCCATCTCGGTCTCGACCCAGCCGGGGCAGATCGCGTTCACCTGGACGTTCTGCGGCGCGAGCTCGGCGGCGAGCGAGCGGACGAGGCCGAGCAGCCCCGCCTTCGACGCGGAGTACCCGGTGTAGCCGGGCACGGCGATCCGCGCCAGGATCGACGAGACGACGACGAGGTGCCGCTCCTCCGGGCCCGGCGCGAGGTGCCGCTCGGCGGCGCGCAGGCACCAGTAGGTGCCGCTGAGGTTCGTCGCGACCAGGTCGTCCCAGCGATCGTCGTCGCCGGGCTCGTTGCCGCCGCCGATCCCGCTGACCGCGACGAGAGCGTGGATGCGGCCGTTCGCCGCCGCGGCGCCCGCGAACGCGCGGTCGACGGCGCGCCGGTCGCGGATGTCGCAGACCTCGACGTGCCCGCCGCCGCACGTCGCCGCCGTCTCCTCCAGCGCCTCCGCGCGCCGCGCGAGGAGGCTCAGGCGCGCGCCCTCGCGGGCGAGCCGCCGCGCGACGGCTCGGCCGATGCCGGCGCTCGCGCCGGTGACGACGACGTGCCTGTCGCGGAAGCGCTCGATCGCGTCAGCCTACGCCGCGGGATCGGCGCCGGCGACGGCGACCGTCACCCCCGCCTCCGGCACGAGCTGGACCTCCGCCTCGCGCGCGTAGAAGCGCTGCTTCGAGAGGAGGAACAGCTCCGGGATGATCTCCGCGCGGACCTCGCCGCCGGCGAAGACGCGGACGACGGAGCTCTGCGACACGACGATCGCGACCGCGCGCGTGGCGGCGCTGATCGACGCGGCGGCGGCGTGCCGCGTCCCGAGTCCCGGGAGGAAGAACTCCGACGAGGCGACGTCGACCTCGATGTACCGCGCGGCGGAGACGAACGTGCCGCGGCTGTCCACGACGAACGCGCCGTCGAGCTGTGCAAGCTCCTTCACCGTCTCGCGGAACTCCGGCAGCGAGACGTGGAGCAGCTCCGCGTCGTGCCCGTGGAGCGGGTCGAGCAGGAGCTGCCGCGATCGCGCGAGCACCTGCTGGACGTCGCCGACGACGAAGAGCGTGCCGATCTTGCGTCCCTCCCGCCCCTCGCGCGCCAGCTCGACGCCGAGCTCCACGACCTCCTCGACCGTGCGCCGCCACGTCTGCGCGCAGCGCGTGCTCGCCGCGACCGGGCCGAAGATGGCGTCGAGGTGCGCAGAACGCTCGTCCATCACCTGGGAAAACGCTGGCGCCGCGCCGGCTGTTCCCGTACGCTCCGGACGTCCGGCACGCGACCGACAGGAGGTGGTGCACACATGATGAACGCCGATCTTGCCCCCTCCCGGGCCACGGGGCTCGCGGTTCAGCCGGCCTAGCTTCGCGCGCGCGGCTCCGAGCCTCACCGTCGTTCCCTTTCACCCGAGACTCGAGGAGTCGCAGTTGACGCTTGCAGAGCTCGGCTGGGACGCGGACTTCGCGGACGCGTTCGAGCCGTACCACCGAGAAGGACTGATCCCCGCGCGCGTCGTCGCGCGCCACCACGGCCCCTGTGAGCTGCTCGCGGAGCAGGGGCCGCTGGGCGGCCTCCCCGTCGGGCGGCTGTCCGAGGAGGAGCTGCCGGTCGCGGGCGACTGGGTCGCCGCGCGGCCGCTGCCCGGCGAGCGGAAGGCGCTGATCGAGGCGGTGCTGCCGCGCCGCTCGGCGTTCACGCGGAAGGAGGCGTGGCGGCGGACGGCGGCGCAGGTCGTCGCCGCGAACGTCGACGTCGTCTTCCTCGTCAGCGCGTTCGGGCTCGACCTGAACCCGCGGCGGCTCGAGCGCTACCTGACCGCGTCGTGGGAGAGCGGCGCGTCGCCCGTGATCGTGCTGAACAAGGTCGACACGTCGTCGGATCCGGACACGGAGGCGGCTCCCGTCGAGGCGGTCGCGGTGGGAGTCCCGGTGCACCGCGTCAGCGCCGCCACCGGCGAGGGGCTCGAGCTGCTCGAGGCGCATCTCGGCACCGGCCGGACGGCCGCGTTGCTCGGCTCCTCCGGCGTCGGCAAGTCGACGCTCGTGAACCGGCTCGCCGGCCGCGACGTCATGGACACCGGCGGCGTCCGCCTCGACGACGAGCGCGGCCGCCACACGACGACCCACCGCGAGCTCGTGCCGCTCCCGGGCGGGCGCGGCCTCCTGCTCGACACGCCGGGCATGCGGGAGCTCCAGCTGTGGGCGGACGAGGAGTCGCTGGACGCGACCTTCGCCGAGATCGTCGAGCTCGCCGCGGGGTGCCGCTTCGGCGACTGCGCGCACGAGCAGGAGCCGGGCTGCGCGATCCGCGCGGCGCTGGAGGACGGCACGCTCGAGGCGGAGCGCTGGAACAGCTACCGGAAGCTCCAACGGGAGCTGCGCGCGCTCGCGGTCAAGCAGGACGGGAGGCTCCAGGCGGAGGCGCGCCGGGAGCTCCGGCGCTCGACGAGGAGCCGCCGCAAGACCGCCTGGTGAGCAGTACCCTCCGGCGGTGGCCGTCCGCGCGCGCACCCGCCCGGCTGGGCCCCGGGTGGACGCGCACGGGGTCGACTTCGCGTTCCCGGACCCGAGGCCGGGGCTCGCCTCGGTCCGGCTCGCGCCGGTGCTCCCCCGTGCCGTCGCGAGCACCGAGTTCGAGCGCCGCGGCCGCACGTGGCGGCTCCGGTTCCCGCGCCCGCCCGTCGACCGGTTCGAGTACCAGCTCGCGCTCGAGCACCGCGACGGCGGCAGCGAGCTGATCGCCGATCCCGCCAACCCGCTCGTCGCGCCCGGCCCGTTCGGCGACAAGTCGGTCGTCGAGTTCCCCGAGTACCGGTCGCCGGCGTGGCTCGAGAGCGACCCGCCCACGGGGGAGACGGCCGAGCTCGCGATCCCGAGCCGGCCGTTCCGCAGGAATGTCTCGGTGACGGTGTGGTCGAGCCCGGGCGCCGAGCCGGGACGACCGCTGCCGCTGCTCGTCGTCCACGACGGCCCCGAGACCGCGACGTACACGGCGCTCCTGCACTTCCTCGCCAACGCCGTCGCGAGCAACGCCCTGCCGCCGATGCGTGCCGCGCTCGTCGCCCCGTTCGACCGCGACGAGACGTACTCGGCCTCGGCCGCCTACGCCCGGACGCTGGCCTGGGACGTCCTCCCCGGGCTCGCCGAGGCGGCGCCGACGCCGCACCGCCGCCGGATGAGGATCGGGATGGGCGCGAGCCTCGGCGCGCTCGCGATGCTGCATGCGCACCGGCGCCACCCCGACGCGTTCGGCGGCCTCTTCCTCCAGTCCGGGAGCTACTTCCGCGCCCGCACGGACCGCCACGAGTCGCGCTTCCCGCGCTTCGAGCGCGTCTCCCGCTTCGTCGGGCGCGTGCTGCGCGACGCGGACGAGGTCGACCCGATCGACGTGACGATCACCTGCGGCACCGCGGAGGAGAACCTCGCCAACAACCGCGCGGTCGCCCGCGCGCTGCGGGAGCAGGGGTACGAGGTGCGCTTCCACGAGAACCGCGACGCGCACACGTGGATCGGCTGGCGCGACACGTACGACCCGCACCTCCTCGAGCTCCTCGCGCGCAAGTGGGGGTGAGGCGCGAGGTCGCGATCGACGCGCCGTCGATCGGCGGCGCGGGCCAGGTCGTCGCGTACGGCCACTGGGGCCGGCCGGTGCTCGCGTTTCCCTCGGAGCGCGGCCAGTCGACCGACTGGGAGCAGCAGGGGATGGTCGCGGCGATCGAGCCGCTGCTCGACGGCGGCCGCGTGAAGCTCTACTGCGTCGCCAGCTTCGACGAGGCGAGCTGGCAGGACGAGTCGCTCTCGCTCGAGGAGCGCGCGCGGCGCCACGCGCGCTACGAGGAGTGGATCGTCGGCCGCGTCGCGCCGTGGATCGCCGGCGACTGCGGCGGGCGCCGCGACCTCGTCCTCGCGGGCGCGAGCTTCGGCGCGTACCACGCGGCGAACTTCGCGCTGCGCCGCGCCGACCTGTTCCCGCTGGCGATCTGCATGAGCGGTGTCTACGACGTCTCCGTCGTCGGCGGCGCGTGGGAGCGCGGGGATGCGGTGTACTTCAACAACCCGATGGACTACGTCGCGCACCTCCACGGCGACCACCTCGAGTGGCTGCGCGCGCAGGTCTCGCTCCTGCTCGTGTGCGGCCAGGGCCAGTGGGAGGACACGACGGGCGCGCTCGAGAGCACGCGGCGGTTCGCGGGGATCCTCGCGGAGAAGCGGATCCGCCACGAGCTCGACGTCTGGGGGCACGACGTCCCGCACGACTGGCCGTCGTGGCGGCGACAGCTCGCCCACCACCTGCCGAGGTTCGCCTGACGTGGCGCGCGAGCACCTGATCGGGCTCCTCCTCGGGACCGAGGAGGACTGGCCGACGACGTACGAGGCGCTCATGGCGCGCGTCGGCACCGTCAGCTGGCGCGGCGAGGAGCACCGGTTCGCGACGGAGCGGATCGTCAACGAGCCGTTCGACCTGCGCTACCGCCCGCGCTACCGGCTCGTGATCGACCGCCTGGCGTGGTGGTACGACCTCCCGCGCGCGTGGCTGAAGAAGATTGCGCTGATGGACGACGTGTACCTGCTGAACAACCCGTTCACGTTCCAGTCGATGGAGAAGCACTCGGCCTACTGCGCGATGATGCGGCTCGGCCTGCGCGTCCCCGACACGTGGATCGTCCCGCACAAGGTCCCGCCCGAGAATCCGCGCTTCCGTCCCACGGCCGAGCGCTACAACGCGCCGTTCCGGCTGGACGAGATCGGCGCGCGCGTCGGCTACCCGCTGTTCATGAAGCCGTTCGACGGGGGCCAGTGGATCGGCGTCTCGCGCGTCGCGGGGCCGGACGACCTCCGCCGCGCCTACGACGAGTCGGGGCAGCGGATGATGCACGTGCAGGCCGCGCTCGAGGGCTTCGACGTCTTCACGCGCAGCCTCTCGATCGGCGCGGAGACGATGGTGATGCGGTTCGAGCCGGACCGGCCGATGCACGACCGCTACCAGGTCGACCACGCGTTCCTCTCGCCGGAGCTCGGACGCGAAGTGGTGGCGATCTCGCGTCTCGTCAACGCCTTCTTCCGCTGGGAGATGAACTCGTGCGAGACGATCGTGAAGGACGGCGTCGCGTACCCGATCGACTACGCGAACGCGTCGCCGGACATGGCGCTGACGAGCCTCCACTACTACTTCCCGTGGGCGATCCGCGCGCTCGTCCGCTGGACGGCGTTCTGCGCCGCGACGGGGCGCCGGATGAAGACCGACCTCGACACCGCGGCGTACTTCGCGATCGGCGACCGCGACGACGTCCCGTACGAGGAGAAGCTCGAGGAGTACGACCGCCTCGCGCGCTCGTACTTCGAGCTGGAGGCGTACGAGGAGTTCTGCGCCGAGGCGCTGCCGCACCTCGACGAGCTCGCGCTCGAGCTGTTCGAGAGCCGCGAGTTCGACGACCTCCTCGTCCGCACCGTGAGGTCGACGTTCCCGCCCCACGAGCACGAGCACTTCGTCGCGCACTACCGCGGGCTGCTGCAGGCGTCGACGCGCGACCAGCGCGCGGCCGCGGCCTGAGCCGCGGCCGCGCGCCGTCGCGCCTACGGCGTGAGGACGTTCGCGGCGCCGCGCGTGACGGTGGTGGTGAAGCGCCAGTCCGCCGCCGCGTCGTCGGTGTCCGTGCCGTCCGGATGGCGGATCAGCGATCCGTCGACCGTGTTCGAGTCGGCGACGGTCGCCGCCAGCGGCGTCCCCTCGACGAGGTCGAACGTCCACTCGAGGAACCGGGCCGCCCGGATCTCGCCCTCGTACGAGAGCGCGTCCAGCAGCGTCCCCGCGGTCGCGTCGACGAGCGCGACGCCGTCGGGAGCGCCGTTCTGCGGGTCGGTGCCGGTGTCGACGACGAGGTGGCCGCCGGGCTCCAGCACGCCCGCCAGGTTGACCCGCCGGTACGTCCCGCCGGTGCCGCCGTCGACGAGGACGAGCGCGATCCCCGCGAGCGACGCCGGCGCGGTGCCGGTGTTCGCCAGCTCGACGAAGCCGTCGTGGTCCGCGCCCGGCTGGTCGTAGTCGATCTCGTTGATCACGAGCTTCGCGCGCGCCGGCTCCGGCTCCGGGTCGGGATCCGGGTCGGCCGCTGCCGCGACGCAGCGGAGGAGCACCGTGTCGTCGCCGGCGACGTCGAGCTCGACCGTCCCCTGCTCCTCGTCGGCGGTCGTGCACGCGAGGCCGCCGAGCTCGTCGAGGCTCGCGATGCCCGGCCCCGCCGGACCAGGCGGGCCCGCCGGGCCTGCCGGCCCGGGCTCGCCCTGCGGGCCGCGCTCGCCCCGCGGCCCCTGCGGGCCCTGCGGGCCGCGCTCGTTCCACGTCAGCGCCCGCTCGCGCCGCTTGCACCGCTCCGGCGACGCGACCGCGCGCAGCCAGCCGCCGTTCGGGTGGCTGCACGCGTGGATCAGCCCCTCCGTCGCCTGCGCCGGCGCGACCGCACCGGTGGCGGTCGCGACCGCCGCGACGGCCGCGACGGACGCGAGCGCGGCGAGCGCCGCGATCGTCTGCTTCCTGCTCATGCCTCTCCTCTCGTCGGGTAGAGGAGAGGTACAGCGGGGGCCGCGAGGGGGCTAGACGCCCGCGCGGACACGTCCGGCCGCGAAGCCGCACGGCGGCGCGAGCTGTGGAAGAATCGGCACGAATCCGGCGCGCTCCTGCGCGTTCTTCGGGCGCGAGAACCCCACGACGCCGGTTTTCGGGCCATACTTCCGCGGTGGACGCCGATCAGCGACACGAACTGCGCCGGTGGGCCGAGCGCCTCCGGGAGGCGGGCTCGACCCGCGACGCCCGCGCCGCCGCCAAGGCGATCGACCTCCTCGTCGGCGAGGTCGACCGCCTCGAGCAGGAGCTCGACGAGGCGCGGCAGGAGCTCGAGGCGCGCGAGCGGGCGGAGCGCGACCGCGCGCGGAGCGACGGCGAGCGGCCGCGCCGGCAGGACCAGCGCCAGCGGCGCCGGCGGCCCGAGCGCGAGCTCGTCGCCGCCCCCGTCGGCCGCTACGCGCCGCCGCCGCTCGCGCCCGACGAGCCCGAGCCGGCCGCGGCGCCTACGAACGGCCACCGCCGCGAGCCGGTCCGCGCGCTCCCCGACGTCCTCCCGGCCGACCTGCTCGTCGCGACACCCGCGCGCCGGCGCCGCACGAAGCCGAGCCGGCGCCGGCGGAGCCCGTCGCTGCGGCTCCCGACGCCGCCGCGCCCCGGCCGCCGGACGCTCGCCGCGGTCGCCGCGATGGCCGTCGCCGTCGCCGGAGCGGGCGTCGGCGTCCGCGCCCTCTCCCCCGCGCTCGCCGCCGCCGGCCCGTCCGAGAACGCGCTGATCGTCGCCGCCGCGGCGGAGCAGCTCGTCTTCTCCGTCGCCGCCGACGCCGAGACGCTCGCCGACGTGCGCTGGACGATCGACGGGCAGGACGCGACCGCACGGGCGACGCTCGCCGCCGGACGCTCGCTCCTCCGCGGGTCGCACCTCCCCGACGGCGAGCACGAGGTCGTCGCGAGCGTCGCCGGACGGATCCCGGGCACGGGCGCGCGGCGCGTCTGGACGATCTCCATCGACCGGACGCCGCCGGAGGTCGCCGTCGACGCGGCGACGGCGAAGGGGCCGCCGGGCCGGCCGTTGACGCTGAAGGGCCGCGTCGAGCCCGGCGCGACCGTGCGGGCGAACGGCGCCGAGCTCCCGGTCCGAGACGGCTTCTTCGAGCTCGCCCTCCCGGAGCCGCCGGCGAAGCCCGTCGCCTTCGTGGCGACCGACCGCCACGGCAACACCGCCACCACGAACGTCCCGATCGAGCTCGTCCCGCGCCGGCCGCGCGACCCGGTGCGTTCGGTCCACGTGACCTTCTACGCGTGGGCGAACGACGAGCTCCGCGGCGGGATCATGAAGCTGATCGAGGAAGGCCGGATCAACTCCGTCCAGCTCGACCTCAAGGACGAGTCCGGGATCGTCGGCTTCGAGGCGGACATCCCGTTCGCGAAGCGCATCGGCGCGATGCAGGACATCTACGACCTCGGGAAGGCCGTCGAGGAGCTGCATGCGAAGGGGATCTACGTGATCGGGCGGATCGTCGCGTTCCGCGACCCGATCCACGCGCCGGCGGCGTGGAAGCGCGGGTGGCGCAACCAGGTCGTGCAGACGCCGGAGGGCGGCATGTACGGCGGCTACGGCGGGTTCACGAACTTCGCGAACCCGGTCGTGCGGCAGTACAACATCGACGTCGCCAAGGCGGCCGCGGCGCTCGGGGTCGACGACATCCTCTTCGACTACATACGCCGCCCCGACGGCCCGACCTCGACCATGCGGTTCCCGGAGCTGAAGGGGAAGCCCGAGCAGTCGATCGCGGCGTTCCTCGGCGAGGCGCGGCGGCAGCTGAAGCCGTACGACGTCTTCCTCGGCGCCTCGGTGTTCGGCGTGGCGGCGACGCGGCCGCACGAGATCGCGCAGGACATCCCGGCGATGGCGCGCAACGCCGACTACATCGCGCCGATGCTGTACCCGTCGCACTGGGGGCCTGGCGAGTACGACGTGGCGAACCCGAACGCGCAGCCGTACGACATCACCTTCCGGTCGCTGAAGGACTTCCAGCGGCAGACGAAGGGGACCGGCGCGCGGGTCGTCCCGTGGCTGCAGGACTTCACGATGGGCTACACGTACGGGCCGGCGGAGGTGCGGGCGCAGATCAAGGCGGCCGCCGACGTCGGCATCCCCGAGTGGATCCTCTGGGATCCGCTCGTGACGTACACGGCGGACGCGCTCGACCGGATGCCGAAGCCGAAGCCGATCGTGCGGAAGGTGCCCGCGGCGCAGCCGGCACCCAAGCCGGCGGCGCGCCCGAAGCAGGCGGCGCAGCCGAGGCAGGCCGCCCAGCCGAAGCGGGCGGCGGCCGCGGCCGCGCCGGCGGCGGCAGCGGCCGTCAAGGCGAACGAGCTCGGCGTCGTGCCGGTGCTGATGTACCACCAGATCCGCGCGGACGGCGGCGGCGACTACGACCTCACGCCCGCGCAGTTCCGGGCGGAGCTGGCGCGGCTCCACCGCGAGGGCTACGTGCCGATCCGCGCCGTCGACCTCGCGACCGGCCGCATCGACGTCCCGGCGGGCAAGACGCCGGTCGTGATGACGTTCGACGACTCGACGAAGGAGCAGCTCGCCTGGGACGACCGGAAGCGGCCGAAGCCGAACACGGCGATCGCGATCATGCTCGACTTCGCGAAGCAGAACCCGGGGTTCCGGCCCGCCGGAACGTTCTACGTCAACCGGGACCCGTTCGCCGGCGACCCGCGCGGCACGGAGATGCTCCGGTGGCTGCACGACAACGGGTTCGAGATCGGCAACCACACGTACGACCACATCCCGTTCAACCAGCTGTCGGGCCCGCAGGAGGTGCAGAAGCAGCTCGCGCTCGGCAAGAAGTTCATCGAGGACTCCGTCCCCGGCGCGAAGGTGCGGACGATGGCGCTGCCGCTCGGGGTCATGCCGGATCCGCCGCTGCTCGCCCGGAAGGGCCGCTGGAACGGGATCGCGTACGAGCACGCGGGCGTGATGCTCGTCGGTGCCGAGCCCGCGCCGTCGCCGTTCTCGACGGCGTTCAAGCCGGGCGCGATCCCGCGGATCCGCACGTCCCCGGCGGACGCGCGCGATCCGCTGATGGGCTCCTGGTACTGGCTCGACGACCTCAAGAAGAACCCGTCGCGCCGGTACGTCTCCGACGGCGACCCCGACCGGATCTCGTTCCCGCGCGACCGCGCGGAGCAGCTCGCGCCCCGCTTCCAGGCGCGCGCGAACCCGTACTAGACGGGCTCGCGCGCCAAGCCTCGACCGGCTTTCGAGCCGTGGCCAACCCCGGGGTCAGACCCGCTGGAGGGTGGTCGAGGGTTCGCGCCGAACCCTCGAGGGCGGGTCGAGGTCGCCCGGAACGCGCGGGGTCAGACCCCCGTGAGGGTGGTCGAGGGTTGTTCGGTGGCTCTTGAAGACGTGTCCGGACCGTGCCAGGGTGCGGGGATGCGGCGGTTGCGGATCCTCCTCGCCTGCGGCGCCGTGGCCGCGCGCGCGGGCGTCGCCGCGGCCGACGCCGGACGCTTCTCGCTCGGCGGAACGGTGACGCGCGTCGTCGACGGCGACACCGTCGACGTCACCCTCGCCTCCGGGAAGCGCGAGCGCGTGCGCCTGATCGGCATCGACACGCCGGAGACCGGCACCTGCCACGCCGCGCGCGCGACGGCCGCGGTCCGCCGCCTCGCGCAGGGCGCGCGCGTCTCGCTCCGCGGCGACCCGACGCAGGACACGCGCGACCGCTACGGCCGGCTGCTGGCCTACGTGTGGCTCCCCGGCGGCCGCGACCTCGGGTACCAGCTGCTCGCCGGCGGCCACGCGCGCGTGTACGTGTACGGCGGGCGCCCGTTCCAGCGCGTCGCGCCGTACCGCTCGGCGGAGGCCGCCGGGCGGAAGGTGCGCCCGAGCGTCTGGACGTGCGCCGCCGCCCCCGCGCCCGCGCCGCCCCCCTCGGGAGGCGGCCGGTGCGACCCGTCGTACCCCGACGTCTGCATCCCGCCGCCGCCACCCGACCTCGACTGCAAGGACGTCCCGCACAAGGGCTTCCGCGTCGTCGGCGCCGATCCGCACCGGTTCGACGGCGACCGCGACGGCGTCGGCTGCGAGCGGTAGCGCCGCTACTCCGCGAACCGCGGCGCGCGGTTCACCGTCCCGAGGACGGCGCTCGTGCGGTTCCCCGCCGAATCGAGCGCGACGAGCGTCGCGTGCCACGCCCGCGGCGGCACCTGCACCGCCACCGCGCCGGCGTGCGCGCGGCGGCCGAGCGAAAGCTCGCGCGCCTGGGCGCCGCGCCGGAGGACGACCCGCAGCTCGACCCAGGGCGTCTGGGGATCCGACGCCGCCCACGACAGCGTCCCCTCCTCGAGCACCGCGGTCCCGAGGGCGGGCGGCTCGTTGTCGCGCTCCACGCGCACCGGCGGCAACCGCGTCTCGCGCCGGTTGCCCGCGCGGTCGACCGCCTCGAGCCGCACGGCGTACTCGCCCGGCGGTCGCCGCCCCGGATCCCACGCGAGCGTCTGGTCGCCCGCCGGGAACCACCGCGTCCGTGCCTCGCCCGCGACCCGCAGCGTCACCGTCGCGGGCTTCGACAGCCAGAAGCGGATCTGCGCCTCGTCGCGGAACCCGTCCGCGGGCACCGGCATCGCCGGGGGTGAGGCGGCCCGCGCGCGGATCTCCGGCGGCGACCGCCAGTAGTGGCGGAACCGCGCCGCCCACGTCCCCCACGCCGCGTTCCCGGTCGTCGCCTGGAGCCTCCAGAGGAGCGACGCCACGTAGCCGTGGTAGGTGATCTCCGCGTCGTCCCCGCCGAGCGCGTAGCGCGTCCACTCGCCGGTGTCGAAGCGGGGCAGGAGCGCGAGCGCGCTGCCGCGCATCCGCGCCGCGAGCCGCGTCGCCGCCGGCTCGCGCGCGATCCTGCCGTACTCGGCGAGCGAGAGCGCCGCCTGCAGTTGCGAGTTGAGGACGAGGTCGCGGCCGAAGTGGAAGTGCCGGATCCACGGCCCCTGCGGCAGCGCGTGGAGCAGCCGGGCCGGCACCGCGCGGTACGCGCGCCGGGCCTCGGGGACGAGCCGGGCGCGGGCGAGCGCCTGCGCTGCGACCGCCTGCGTCATTCCCGACGTCCACGGCGGCGCGCCGCCGGAGGTGCGGTAGTACGTCTCCCACACGAGCGTCCCGCCGACGGGGCGTCCGCGCGCGACGAGCGCGTACGCGAGGCGGAGCGCCGCGCGCTGCCGCCCCGACGAGACCTCGGCGTTCAGCTTCCCGAAGCTCGCGAGCGGGTGGAACTGCAGGCCGATTCCCGGCACCGCCCGGTACGTCACGCCGTCCGCGTCGCGGCGGTCGCTGCCGGCCCCCGGGACGCCGTCGCGGGAGAGGTACTGCGTGTTGAACCGGAGCATCTCGAACAGCGCGACCGCGCGCGGGTGGTCGTACGACCCCGCGTGGGCGGCGACGACGCGCAACACGCCCGCGAGGTTCGCGCCGCGCGCGCCGGGGAGGCGCGCGGCCGCCGCGGCCGCGTCCGTCGCGTAACGGCGGTACGTGTCCGCGTCGAGTTGCGCGAGCCGACCCGAGGCGACCGCGCGGTCGAGTCCCGCGCGCGCACGTGCGGCGTCGGCTCCGGGCCCGCCCCAGGCCGGCGGCGCGAGGACGAGCGCGGCGACGACCGTCGGCAGGAAGCGGCGCAGCACGCGCCGTCCCCGTACCCCGCAGGGCTACGACGAGAACGTGTCCGCGATCCGGAGCTCCTCGCGGACGATCGCCGCGTGGAGCCGGTGCTGCTGCTCGAGCCGCCGGTTGAACGCCTGCACCGCCTCGACCTGGGCGCGGTTGAGCGCGCGCGCGTCCGGGAGTGACCGCCCGTAGGCGGCGAGCGCGTCGTCGACGTCCGCCCGGTCGCGCGCGTCGATCGCGGCGCCGAGCTGCACCGCGAGCGACCGCGCCGCCCGCAGCCGCTGCTCCTGCGCCTCGTGCCACGGCGCCAGCACGGGCGGCGGCGCCAGGGAGCCGAAGCGCGTGAGCGCCGCCGTGAGGCTCTCCGCGTACGTGCGCAGCGCAGTCGACTGCTGCTGCGGCCGCTCCGCCGTCCGCAGCGCGCGGCGCAGCGTGCGCGCGCTCGACCCGGGCTCGCGCAGCGCGCGCTCCGCCCGCGGGACGTAGTCGGCCGCGAGGGCGAGCTCGAGCGAGAGGCGGGCCTGGAGGTCGAGCAGCCGCAGGAGCCGCTGGTGGAGCGTCCGCGCCTCGCGGGGCGGCTCCGCGAGCGCGAGCGCCTCGCGCGCGCCCCGGAGGGTCGACACGCCGCGCCGCAGCCGCTTCGCCGTCGGCGCCGCGGCCTCGCCCTCCGCGAAGGCGGCGAGCGCCTTCTGCGCATCCTCGAACCCCGGCGCGAAGCGGGCGTGCGCCTCGTTCGCGGCGGCGACGTACGCCTCGTACGCCTCGCGGCGGTCGTCCCCGCCGCAGCCCGCGAGCGCCGCGACGAGCCCGAGGAGCGCGAGCTGCCGGCGCATCGCGGCTACCCCACGAGGTCGACGTGCGACGTGCTGCCGTCGCCGTGCCGGAACACGAGCTTCACGAGGCCGCGGCCGGTCGCGAAGTACGTCGTCCGCGTCCCGGAGCCGAAGGGGAAGCCGGCCTGCCGGAGCGTGCTCTGGACGGCGAGCGCGCGGAACGTCCCCGCAGGGGTGCGGACCGTGCGGATCCCGAGCACCTTCGCGCTGCCGACGACGCCGTAGACGGAGAAGTCACGGCCGGGCGCCTTCGCCGACCACGTCTCGCCCGCGGCGGCGTACGCCGGGAGCACGGGGTTCATCCCGAAGACCATCAGGTCGTACGGCGTGAAGAACCTGCGCCGCTGCGCGGTGGGCAGGGCGCGCGGCCCGAGGGCGGGGAAGGTCGCCTTCGACGCCGCCTGGGTCGCGCCCCAGATGTTCGTCAGGCCGTCCGTGCGCAGCGTGAAGCCGTAGCTCCCGGCGACGCGGATCGGACCGGAGACGTGCTTCACCGACACGCGCGCCGAGTTGTTGACGCTCTCGTCGACGTGGAACTCCTGCACGGACGCCTGCTTCAGGTGCTTCGTGTTCGTCCAGCGGTAGCGCGCCTTCTTGCCGCGCTCGAGCGGGAAGTAGTTCGCGTCGGCGGGCGGCATCGCGGGCTGCTGGTTCGTGCTCTGGAGCACGGACGTCGTCGTCGGCGCGTTCGCGCCGCCCGCGTGCTCGAAGACGATCTTCACGGGGCCGACGCCGTACACCCACCACACGGTGCGGACGCCGCTGCCGAACGGGTCGCCGAGCGCGCCCGCCTGGGTGATCTCGGTGCGGACCTTCGCCGCCACGACCGGCTGCGGGAACGCGGGCACCGTCACCGGCTCGCGGCCGACGTAGCGCGAGACGCTCGTCACGTCGCCCTCCGCGCCGCCGCGGCTCGCCCACGTCGTCCCGGTCAGCAACGGCTGCGACAGGACGGGCGCGCGGTTGCCCCAGATCAGCAGGTACAGGGTGCTCGCGAGGCTGTTCCCGCAGCGCGCGACGGCCGCGCACAGGATCGGGAAGCTCGGCGGCGGCGGGCTCGACTGCCAGTCGGTGTTGACGAGGCCCGACGAGGTCTCCTGGAAGGCCATCAGCCCGACGCTGCCGATCGCCTCGGGCGGGTTCTCGAGGCCGACGGTCGTCCACTCGAGGACGAAGGCGGCGCCCTTCTGCTCCTTCACGGTGACCTTCTCCTTCGTGGGCGTCGTCGCGTGGACGCTGTTCGTCCACTGGTACGTCCACGTCGCGTCGGCGGCGTGCGGGAGCCACGAGGTCGCGCCCGCGGTCGCAGGAGCGGCGACGGCAGCCGCGACGAACGCGAGCAAGGCAATCCCCCTCCTCATCCCGCGCCCACGCTAGCCGCTTGTGCCGCGCGCCGCATGGGCCGGACGGCCCATCTCCTCAGGCGGTGCGACCCACGGCCGCTGGCCGCTGCCCTAGCTCTTCTTCGAGGGTTTCGAGCTCGTGGTGGTGGTTCCGCCGTCCGAGGTGGTGGTGGTCGAGTCGCCGCTCGAGATCGTCGTCGTGGTGGTCGGGCCGATCGTCTCCCCGGAGGTGCTCGACGTCAGCGGCCCGGTCGAGCCGACGGGGAAGGCGCGGTCGTTCGTGCGGATGCGGAAGCTGTCGAACCGCGCGGTGCCGCTCCAGACCGCGAGGCCGAACGCGCCGTCCACGAGGATCCCGTTGAAGGCGAAGCTGACGACGAACATCCCGTTGACGACGACGCTGAGCGTCATCCCCTTGAGCACGAGCTGGATCGTGTGGTCGAGCGTCGGCGACAGCGTCCGCGCCACGGAGGCGTCGATCGTCGCGCCGCCGCGCGGGCTCGCGTGCCCGACCACGACCCGGCCGCTCGCGACGTCCAGCGCGACGTACTTGTAGTCCGTGGCGGAGTAGCGGTCGAAGACGAAGCCGGCGATCCCCGTCGCGCGCACCGTCGTCGTCAGCTCGAGGTACGAGTCGTGACGGATCGAAGCCCCCAGGTCGACGAGGCTCGTCGCGGGCTCGGCGCCCGACTGTGCGCCGACGTAGCGGCCGTCCGCGAGCGACCACGTGCCGGCGGTGCCGCCGGTGAAGACGTCCGCGACGCCGTCGTCGAAGCTCTCCTGGTGGTCCAGCGTGATCTGCGGCTGGAGCACCTGGATCTTGACGTTGTCGAAGTAGCCGCGCGAGTTGTTCGAGCCGACGCCGAGGAGGCCCTTGTTCAGCCCGTACGCCTCGCCGTCGATCATCCGGGCGGCGAACACGTGGTTGAAGAAGTGCTTGCCGTCGACGCTCAGCGTCACCGCCGTGCCGTTGACGGCGAGGAGCATCGCGTACGCCTGGTTCTGCCACACCTTCAGGTTCGCCTGGGCGACGACCGCCCAGCCGGCGGCCGTGCGGACGCCCATCTCGAGCTTGTTCGTCTTGTGGTTGATCCCGGCGAACTTGAAGTCGGTCGGCGAGTGGTAGTCGAAGACGACGTAGGCGTTGCCGTCCCAGCCGGCGCCGGACTTGTCGATCGCGATGTGGGCCAGGAGCTCGTAGTAGATCGGCAGGTACTCGTCGTGGTAGAAGACCGCGACCGCGTCCCCGCCGATGCTCGTCGCCGTGACGCGGAGGGCGCCGCCGCTGACGCTGAAGCTGCCGCTGTCGGCGAGGAACTGCGACGCGGAGCCGTCGTTGAAGTCGGCGGAGCGGAGGACGTCGCGCGCGCCGCCGGGGATGTTCCCGGGCTGCGGGTCGGTCGGGCCGCCGGTCTGGCGCTGCCAGTCGGCGTCCTTCTGCATGACGAGGCCGATCTCGCCGTCCGGCTCGCCGTTCCGCGCGGCGCTGTTGCCGGTGTCGGACGCGCGCGTCGGGTCGGCGCCCTGGGCGCGGGACAGCGTGTAGAGGAACTCCATGAGGCCCGGCGCGAGCTGGCGGGAGACCGTGGACATGCCGAACGGGGCGAACGGGACGAGGTAGCTGTTGAACTCGCCGGCCCAGTCGATCAGGCGGTCGCCGCCGGTGTTGCCGACGAGGATGTCGAGCCCCGCGCCGCCGAAGACGCGGTCCTCGTAGCTCGGGTGCGTGTCCGGCACGTCGTTGAGGCCGCCGTTCGTGTCGAGGTCGTCGTCGGCGTTCATCAGGTCGTTGCCGTAGCCGCCCCAGAGCGTGTCCTTGCCGGTGCCGCCGACGAGCCAGTCGTTGCCGAGGTCGCCGAAGATCACGTCGTCGCCGTCGCTGTGCTTCGTGCCGTAGGTGGCGCTCGTGACGGTCGGGCCCTCGGTGGTGACCCAGTTGAGGAACCACTGCGCGCCGACGCCGGTCTTCGACGCCTTGCCGTCGGTGGCGAGCAGGATCTTCCGCCGCGGGTCGTACTCGTCGTAGAGCGCGAACTCGCCGTTGCGCCCGAGGCGGTCCTGCGCCCACGAGTCCGCGTCGTCGCCGAAGGCGAGCGCGTTGCCGGGGTTCCACGGCCGCGTGAAGTCGATCCGGACGATCCCGAGCAGCGCACCGCCGGCGCCGTACCGCTGGCCGTACGACTCCGGCAGCGCCTCGGCGCCCGAGATCGCGTCGTCGCCGGAGCCGCCGTGGAGGAAGTCGTCGCCGAGGCCGCCGAAGACGATGTCGTCGGCGTACCGCGGGCGGAACAGCGGGTCGTCGGCGCCGAGCGCGTTCGGCCGCAGGTTGAACGGGGTCAGGTCGACGGCCTTCGCGAGCGCGCCCGGGACGTTGATCACGGCCACCTGGTGGTTGCCCGGGGTGGAGATCGTCTGGCCGAGCGCGGCCGACGGGATCGCCGCGACGCCGTACAGCGGCTCGCCGTACGTGGAGCTGTTGCGGCTGGTGAAGATCCGGCCGTCGTCGCCGAGGACGCCGTCCTGGCCCGTGCCGCCGGAGATGAAGTCGTGGCCCCAGCCGCCGACCAGGTCGTCGTCGCCGGCGTCGCCGTAGAGCATGTCGTTCCCGCAGCCGCCGTAGACCGTGTCGTCGCCGGTCTCGCCGTGCACCTCGTCGGCGCCGCCGCGGTCGTAGCCGCAGCCGGCGACCGAGGCGCCGAAGAGGTCGGGCCGGAAGTCGGGGCCGCCCGGCGTGTAGTCGAGCAGGTGGACGCCGCGGACGACGATCTTCAGCGTGCCGTAGTTGTCGTAGTTGAAGTGGACCGCGCCCTGGTCGGTGCGGTTCGTGCCGACGATGCGGATCACGTTGCCGTTGTCGCCGACGATCGTGTCCGCGTCGCGCGCGTGCGCTGCGGCCGCGGCCGTCCCGGTCGGCAGGGAGTCGTCGTTGCGGCCGATCCGGGTGCCCGCGCCGCCGAAGATCAGGTCGGCGCCGTCCGGCCGCTTCTCCTTCGTGGTCAGGCTGAACATCGACGAGCTGCCGCCGACGAGGTCGTCCTGGCCGAGGCCGCCGAAGATCACGTCGCTGCCGCCGCCGCCCTCGATGTAGTCGTCGCCGTCGGTGGCCGCCTCGAACGACGGGACGACGGTCAGCGGGCCGAGCGGGTCGGACGGGCCGCCCGGGGTCCGCCACGCGCCGACCGGGGCTCCGGCGAGCGCGCCGGCGATGGAGCCGTCGCCCTGGATCACGTCGTTGCCGAGCTGGCCGAAGATCATGTCGTGGCCCGCGCCGCCGGCGATGTAGTCGGCGCCGAAGCTGTTCGGGCCGGCGACCGGGTCGAGGCCGGCCTCGATCAGGTGCGTGTGCCAGAGCTCGAGGATCACGTACGCCGCCCAGTCTGGCGCGCCGTCCGGGTCGCGGTACGAGCGCGCGGTCCCGTCCGTCAGCAGCTGGCCGCTCGCGTCCCCGTTCGGGAACGGCGCGAGGTCGGAGCGGCTGTAGAGCAACGTGCCGGTGAGCGTCTGGAAGCGCAGCGTCGTCGTGTCGCCGGTGCGCCGCGAGAGGACGACCGCGTCGCCGAAGATCAGGTCGTCGTTCTCGTTCCCGTCGATGCGGTCCGCGCCGTAGCCGCCGACGAGGACGTCCTCGCCCGCGTTGCCGAAGATCGTGTCGCCGCCGCCGTGGTTGAGGTCGGTCGACTCGACGAGGACGACGTTGCCCCACTCGCCCGCGCCGGCGCCGAACCAGACGCGGCCGTGGTCGCCGAGGACGAGGTCGGGCCCGCCGCCGGCGACGATCCAGTCGCCGTCGGTGCCGCCGAGGATCAGGTCGGCGCCGGACCCCGTCGTGATCGTGTCGGCGCCGCCGATCGCCGGCGTGATCGTGGTCACGAGCCCGAGCGTGAGCGCGATCGTGCCGAACCGCGGCGTGTTCGCGGCGAGGGCGGTGATCTCGCCGTTGTCGCCGAGCACGACGTTCCGCCCGTTGCCCGCGACGACGGTGTCGCCGGTGGGCCCGCCGGCCACGACGACGTGGGTGAAGGTGCCGGGCACCGGGCCGGGGACGTAGACGAAGCGCTCGCCGTCCTCGCCGGCGATGACGACGTCGTCGCCGTTGCCGGTGGTGATCGTGTCGCCGCCGCCCGTGTCGGGGTCGAGCGTCCAGATCCGGTCGATGTCGGTCGGGTCGCCGTCGACGATCGCCCAGTCGACGAACCCGTTGTCGCCGACGACGATCGCGTTGCCGTCGGACTGGCCGGCGGTCTCGCCGCGGTTCGTCGTGATCGTGTCGTCGCCGGCACCGCCGAGGACGACGTCGGCGCCGAGGCCGGTCGTGATCGTGTCGCTGCCGCCGACCGTCGTGTCGACCGAGATGACGAGGCTGCGCAGCCGCGCGACGCCGTCCGTCTTGTCGCCGGGCCCGCCGTGGCCGAGCACCGTCACTGCGAAGGCCTCGAGCTGCGCCAGCGTCGTCGCGGCGCCGGGCGCGCCGCGCGACGGGTCGAAGTAGACGACGCGGCCGCGGTCGCCGAAGACGACGTCCCCACCGCTCCCGCCGTGGATCTCGTCGTCGCCCTGGCCGCCGAAGATCACGAGCGGGAGCGTCGACGCCTGCGCGAACACCTTGTCCTCGTCGGACAGCGTCAGGAACTGGTCGTACGGGCCCTGCGTGTTGAGGACGAAGAAGCCGTCCTGACCGGCGGTGAGCTCGACCGTCACCCGGTCGTCGCCGAGGCCGGTGTTCAGCGTCGTAATCGTGCGGACGCCGGCGCGCTCGTGCGTGCCGTCGACCCGGATCGTGTCGTTGCCGTAGCCGGCCCAGAGGGTGATCCCGTCCGCGAACGTGCCCGTGGCGGCCGCCTGGTACGTGAGCGCCGCCGGCGCGAGGCCGCGGATCTCGATCTCGGCGCCCGGCAGCCGCGCGGGCGTCGTGGGCGCGTCCGTCACGACGACGTTCGGGTCGCCGGCGACGGCGGCCTCGTCGCTGACGAAGAGCAGGTGCCGCCCGGTGCCGGCGTGGAGGTTGAGCGTTCCGCGGAGGTCGTCGAGGTCGCCGAGCAGCAGGTCGGTCGTCCGCGAGGAGAGCAGCGTCTCGCTCGCGAGCGACGAGACGTAGAAGCGGTCGTCGCCGCCGCGGGCGAAGACGTTCGTGATCGCCGTCGTGCCGCGGACGTTGACGACGTCGTGCCCGGAGCCGAGGGCGACGTTCAGCACCTCGACGCCGTAGTAGTTGACGCCGACGCTGCGGTCGGTGGCGACGACCGGCGCGCGCAGGCTCGACTCGTCGATCGTCAGCGTCAGGCCGGCCGCCACGCCGGTGATCCGGTAGACGCGGCCGGTCTGGAACGGCGCCGGCGGCAGGACGGTGACGCCGACGTGGACGCCGAGCAGCGCGTGGAGCGCGGCGGCGACCTCGGCGGCGCTCGCGTCGTACGGCAGCGCGTACGTGCGCGGGCCCACGGCGAGCGTGAACGTCCCCGCGACGGCGTTGACGGTGACGTCGAACGCGCCCGCGCCGGCCGGAACGACGCTCGTCGTCGGGGCGACGGTGAGGCCGAAGCCGGAGCCGAGGGCGCCGCGGAGGAGGCCCTGGTAGGTGACGACGTAGGTGCCGCCGACGAGGTCGACGAGCACGTCCTTGACGCCGAGCTCGATGCCGTCCGCCGACAGCGGCAGGTGCGGCCGGATCGCCGCGATCAGCGCGTCGCGGAAGGCGTCGGCGCTCATCCCGACCGTGAGCGCGAACTGCGCGAGGCCCGCGCCGACGGTGACGAGGTACGAGCCGGAGCCGGCGCGGACGTCCACGGTCTGGACGCGGCTCGTCGACCACGACGCGACGTCGATCGCGGGATCCTCGCCGGAGCCGTCGGAGAGGAGGCCGGTCGCGTCGCCCGTGATCGCGAGCGCCGCCAGCGACTCCGTCCCGAGGAGGCCGATCGTGAACGTGTTCCCGGCGCGGTTGACGACGACGTCGCTCACGTTCGGCAGCCCGAGCGCGAGCAGCGCCGCGCGGACGGTGGACGCGCCGGCGGCGAACGGCAGCGGCGCGGTCGTCAGGCCCGCGACGGTGAGGCGGAACGTCCCGCCCGCGGCGCGGACGAGCGTAACGGTCTGGACCGGCGAGGCGAGCAGGTCGAGGCCGGAGATCGTCGTCCCCGTGAGGATCGCGACGTCGCTCGTCGCGTCGCCCGAGTCGTCGACGTCGACCGTGTCCCAGCCCTCGCCGCCGTCGATGCGGACGAGCGCGCGGATGCGGTCGAGGACGCCGGCCAGCGGGGCGGCGACGTGGTCGATCGGCGTCGCGAACCACGACTGGCCGAAGTTGAGGCCGACGCGGACGCCGTCGTCGCCGCGGCCGAGGTCGAGCATCGTCGGCCCCGCCACCGTGCGGACGTGCACCTGGTCGTTCCCGCGCCCGGCGTTCACGAGCGTGACGCCGCCGTGCGTGGCGTCGACCAGCAGCCGGTCGTGGCCGGTGCCGAGGTCGATCCGCAGCAGCTCGACGTTCGCGTACGTGATCCCGCCCGGCACGTGACGGCCGCCGATGACGCGGTCGCCGCCCATCCCGAAGCCGGTGATCCTCGTGTCGGTGACGACGCCGAGCGCGTCGGCGAGGCTGTCGGAGTTGAGGACGAGGAGGACGTCCACCTGCTCCGTCTCGTCGACGAGCAGGTTCGGGTTGTCCTCGACGACGAACTCGTCCGGGTCGGTCTCGCCGACGTACAGGAGCGGCTCGGGGATCGTCGTGTCGCCGTCCGGGTCCACCCCGCCCTCGATCCGCAGCGAGCCGCGGATGCCGTCGAGCGAGCGCGGCTGCGGCGCGAACACCTTGACGGCGTCGCCGTCGACGTGCGCGTCGTCGATCGCGCGGACGTGGACCGTCTGCTCGACGTTCCAGTTCGCGGCCGTGAACGTCAGGCGGAGCTCGTCGCCGAAGGTCGCGCCGTCTGCCGACACGAGCAGCTGCTTGTCGGCGCCGGCGAAGCGGTACGTGACCTCGACCACGGCGCCGGTGCGCAGCGGCACCGCCGGCACCAGCGTCAGCACCGTGCCCGAGAGCGAGTACCGGTCGCGCGCGAGCACGACGCCGTCGACCTTGACGCGGACGATCAGCGTCGGCGCCTTCGCCAGCGTGAACACGGTCGCCGGGCCGCCCGTGAACGTCTGCGTGAGCGAGCCGCCGGTCGGCGTGACGCCCGCGCGGACGAGGACCACGACGTCCTGCGTCGGCGCCTGCGTCAGCCGCACCGTGTAGCTGTCGACGAACGGGCCGGAGAAGTGCGTGCTCGTCTCGATCACGCTCGTCGAGCCGCCCGTCTGCTGGACGAGGACGTACGCGGTGTCGTCGTCGACGACCGCGATCTCGAGGTCGCGGACCGTCAGCCCGTCGTAGCGCGCCGCACCCGACTGCGGCAGGTTCGTCGTCACCGTGTGGCGGATCGTCGAGCCGTGCGGGCCCTCGCGCAGCGCGTCCTGCACCGCCGTGAGCGTGACGACGCGCGGCGTCTGCCAGTCGGCCGCCGTGAAGTGGAGCGCGAGCGTCGCGGCGCCGTTCAGGAGCACCTGTCCGTCGCCGAAGAGCGTCACGGTGACGGTCTCCCCGGCCGCGGGCGCGCGCGTCAGCGAGACGGTGTATGCGTCGGAGGCGCCGCCCTCGTAGACCGTGCTGGAGCCGTCCGGCAGGCCCGTCGCCGGCGCGATCGGCGTGATCGTCACGCCGGCCGCGTCGTCGTCGACGACCTCGACCGTCACGAGCGGGATCGCGACGCCGCGGAAGTTCGCCGCGCTCGCGTCCGAGACGCCGTGGCGCAGGCGCTTGAACGTCGTCGCGCCGTCGTGGAGGAGGTAGGCGATCTCGACCGCCGTCCCCGCCGCGAGCGCCTCGTCGAGCGCGAGCGTGACCGTCGTCCCGACCTGCGTCACCTGCGAGCGCCGGATCTTCTCGCCGGCGACCTTGACGTACTCGAGGCGGAGCGGCTCGAGCGGGAGCGTGAACGCGGTCTGGCCGGCGGCGGCCGTGAACGTCTGCGCCACCTGCCGCTCGCCGCCCTCGGCGACCGCGTCGTCCTGCGCGACGACGTAGACCGTCTGCGGCACGAACCAGTTCGCCGTGGTGAAGGTCAGGACGGTCGACGCCTTCAGCGTCCCGGTCGCCGCGTCGTAGAGGGAGAGCCCCTTCGCGCCGGCCGCGAGCTCCTCCGCCGTCAGCTCGTCCGGCGCGACCGTGATGAAGACGCTGCCGCCGACGGGCTGCTGCGTGAGGACGACGGTGTACGCGGCGTACGCGGTGCCGCGGCCGGCGGGGCTCGTGACGGAGAACGGCGCGCCCTCGAGCACCCGCAGCACCCCGAGGGGCGTGATCACGACGGCGCCCTGGTCGTTGTCCGCGACGCTCGCGGAGATCCCGGGGATCACGGTCTCGGCGTACGCCGGGTCGACCGTCTCGACGCCGTGGAGCAGCAGCCCGCCGTGACCGAGCAGGTCGCGCGAGCGGACGGCGACGGAGCCGCCGTCGTGGGTGCCGCCGACCTCGAACGAGTCGCTGCCGAGGCCGCCGAAGATCGTCGTCGACATCGTCGGGCTCGTGCTCAGGACGACGAAGCGGTCGTTCCCCTCGAGGCCGTCGACCTTGAGGAACTCGACGCCGACGATCTCGACGAAGAGGCCGGCGCCGTAGACGCCCTGCGCGGTGATCACGAACGTGTCGGAGAACTCGGTGCCGATCACGACGACCGTGTCGGTGCCGGCGCCGCCGTCGATCGTCACCGGCGCGTTGTCGGTGTACTCGACGAAGTCGTTGCCGAGGCCGCCGAAGATCTGCGTCACCTGCTGGTTCGGGTTGATCGCGCTCGAGCCCTTGAGCGCGAACGCGCGGACGGTGAACGTGTCGTTGCCGGAGCCGCCGTTCAGGATCAGGCTCGCGAGGTTGTGGAAGACGACGAAGCGGTCGTCGCCCTGGCCGCCCTCGATCGTCGTGTCGAAGCTGATGCCGTTCGAGAGGAAGCCGCGCGTCGTCTCGGTCGTGTCGAACACGTCGTCGGCGAACGGCACCTTCGGCAGCTCGCGGAGCGACTGGAACATCTGCCCGATCTGGAACCGGTCGTCGCCGAACCCGCCGTCGATCGACGTGATCGTCGAGTTGTCGTCGAGCGCGAACTCGTCGTCGCCGTCGCGGCCGAAGATCTGGAGGCCGCGGTTGATCGTGTTGTCGTAGTTGATCCGCTCGGCCGTCGGGGTCGCGGTGGCGGCCGCCTCCGGGAGGAGCGCGACGAAGTTGCGCCGCAGCAGGAACCGGTCGCTCACGAGCTCGTCGTCCGTGCCGTAGACGTCGAGCTTGTCCTCGCCGTCCGCGGGGTGGCCCGAGTCGTGCGCGTCGATCACCGAGATCGGGTGCGTCGCCGAGTACGCCTGACCGGCGAGGTAGACCACGTAGTGGTCGCTGCCGCGCTGGCCGTCGAGGCTGAGGAGCGCGCCGACGCCGTTCAGCTTCGTCTCGATCGCCTGCACGCGGCCGTCCGGCAGCACCGTCGCGCCGGTGACGTTGACGACGAAGACGTCCTGGAACTGCCCGCTGCTGCGGCTCGCGCCGAAGAGCACGTCGCTCGTGTAGGTGACGACGATGCTCCCCGTCTTCGGGGTCGTGAAGGTGATCAGCTTGTCGCCGTACGCGTAGGCGTAGTCGACGCCGAAGGCGAGCGGCGCGCCGTCGTGCGTGACGGAGATCGCGGTGCGCGAGTCGAGGAGCCGCAGGACGCGGACGTAGTCGCGGTCGACGGCGGCGAACGTCTCGGCGGCGGGCACGACCGGGTCGTCGCCCTCGAGCTCCGTGCCGCCCGCGATCCACTCGACCGTGAGCAGGTCGCGTCCGGGGCCGCCGCTGACGCGCGTCGTCCCCGCGTGCGTGCCCGCGACGTGGAACGCGTCGTCGCCCGCCCCGAGCATCACGTGGAGCGACTCGATCCCGACGTACGTGATCCCCGCGGTGTGCATGCCGAGGCCGGTGATCGTCGTCGGCGTCAGCAGGCCAGCGTTCGCGTTCGGGTCGCCGCTGTCGTCGACGGAGAGGCGGTCGACGTCGACCTGCGAGAGGCCGTGGATCCAGAGCGGCGCCGCGATCCCGTTCAGCGTCCCGAGCCAGTTGCCGCCGCCGACGCCCGCGTTCGAGCCGACCGCGATCACGTCGTCGCCGACGCCCGTCGGCACGACGTTCGTCCCGTACGTCTTCGTCGCGGTGACGCCGTCGCCGGCGATCGTCGTCGGCCCGGCGATCGTGCGCACGTTGATCCGGTCGTCGCCGCCGCGGCCCTCGACCCGCGTGGTGCCGGTGTGGGTGCTCATCACCGTGAAGGTGTCGTGGCCGCCGCCGAGCGCCAGCTCGAGCGCCTCGAAGGTGAGGTAGTCGACGAAGCCGCCCATGTCGAGGCCGCTGATCCGGTCGAGCGTGAGCGTGCCGACGTTGTCGTTCCCGTCGCCTGTGTCGTCCACGAGGAGCGTGTCGGTGCCGTCCTCGCCGCTGACGACGAGCTGCGCCGCGATCGCGTCGACGGTGCCGTTGACGGCGATGAACGCCCAGGTGTGCGCGGCGGTGTCGATCTCCCACCGACCCGCGGTGCTGCCGATCGCGACCGTGTCGTTGCCGAGGCCGGCGAGGACGTCGGTGCGGCCGGAGATCGAGCGGATCGCGATCTCGTCGTCGCCGCCGCCCGTGTCGAGCGTCGTCTGGCCCGCGTGCGTGCTCACGATCGTGACGAGGTCGGCGCCGCCGCCGGTGCGGACGTGGACGGTCTCCAGGTTCCGGTACTGGACCTCGACGGGCGTCGCCCGCCCGCCGACGCCGGTGAGCGCGACGCGGTGCACGGTCGTGTCGACGCCGACGGCGTCGGCCGCGCTGAAGTACGCGGTCTCGCCGCCCAGGTAGAGGCGCGGCTCGCGGCCGAAGTGCCGCTTCGCGATCGGTGTCGCCAGCTCGGCGGCGGTGTAGGTGTCCTCGACCCACGTGTTCAGCGCGGTGTCGAAGCGCATCACGGCGGCGCCGCGGCGGTGGTGGATCGTCCGCCCGTACCGGTCGACGATCGTGGCCGGCGTGTAGAGGACGACGTTCCCGTCGTTGTCGAGGACGAGGTTGCCCTTCGAGTCGACGACGGGCTGCCCGGGCTGGACGGCCTCGGTGCCGAAGTAGAACTTCCCGTCGCCGACCTGGTGGTAGACCGGCGTCTGCATCGTCACGGTGACGAGCAGGTGCTCGTTCGCGGCGAACCCGACGAGGGTGAGCTGGTCGCCGGAGACGCTGACCTCCGACGGGAGCAGGTCGAAGATCCAGCCGCGCCCGAGCCCGAGCGTGCGGTCGACGACGGTGACCTTGAACGTGCTGGCGCCGGAGAGGCCGGCGACCGTCAGCGGCCCGCCGGCGTACGTCGCGAACTGCACGCTCGTGACGGCGAGGACCGGGTCGAAGCGGTCGTGGATGATCGCCTGGTCGGGCAGGCGGCGCAGGAACGAGCCGTCGGGGTTCGTCACCTGCTGACCGGTCTCCGTGAGCGCGACCTCGCCGCCGAGGTAGCGCTGGACGGCGCCCTGGCGGTGGACGACGCGGTCGCCGCGGTAGTGGCGCATCGGGTCGCCCGCGTGGTGGAGGACGGCGTTCCCGAACGGGTCGACGATCGGCGCCCGCGTGAACAGGTCGAGCACGGGCTCGCCGCCGCGGTAGAAGAGCTGCGCGCCGGTGAACGGATCGACCACCGGCTCGCCGCCCATGTACGTCCGCGCGACGGGCGTGAGGTAGTACGCGTCCGGGTTGCTCCCGCCGTGGAGGACGACCCGGCCCGTCGAGTCGAGCTGCTCGAGCGCGACGTGCACCTGGTCGAGCGTGCCCGTGATCGGCGAGGAGTCGCCGTGGTTGTAGAGGTTGAGGACGTCACCGGTCGACGCCTCCGTGCCGCGCGTGTCGACGACGTGCTGGAAGGCGACGAGCTGCGTCACGTTGATCTCGATCAGCGACGGCCGCCCCGTGTTCCCGGTCGCGGTGGTGGTGCGGAAGCCGTCCGCGTCGACGTAGAGCACCGACCCGGTGAGGAAGTTCGTCTCGTACTGCGGCTTGCCGGTGTTCACCAGCACCTCGACGAACGACGGGTCGAGGAAGACCTGCTCGTTGGCGACGCCGATCTGGGAGCCCGCCGCGACGAGCACCGGGATGCCGGTGTTCGTCGTCGTCTCGGTCCCCGAGCCGTCGAACCACAGCCGCTGGCCGGACGAGTTGCGCTTCTGCTGGGCGAACTTGAGGACGCCCTTCTCCTGCACCCACTGCGTCTGCACCGACCCGTTCGGGTTGAGGACGACGACGCGCACCTGGAGCGGCGAGCCCGAGACCGCCGTGTCCGGGTCGAGCAGGATCGGCAGGAGCGTCGCCTGGCGGTACGTGCGCCCGTCGGTCGCGGTCGCGGTCGCGCCCGTGGCGACGATCGTGTTCGGCGTCGTCAGGAAGATCTGCAGCCGCGGATCGGTGTCGACGAACGGGATCGCCGTCTGCACCAGCGTCCCGTCGCCGTCGTAGCTGATCAGGCCGAGGATCCGCGCGAGGTCGTTGCCGGTCGAGTGGACGTTGACGACGTCGCCGCCGCCGCCGCCCATGATCCGCGTCGGGCCGCCGATCTGGCGGAGGTTGATCGTGTCGACGCCCGCGCCTCCGGCGATCGCGAGGTTCGTCGGCAGGAGCGTCGTCGTCGGCGTGCCGTTCGCGTTCCGCGTGAAGCCGGTGTCGACGACGGTGAACGTGTCGGCGCCGGCGCCCATGCGGATGTCGATCCACTCGATCCCCTGCAGCTCGACGCCGTGGAAGAGCGTCAGCCCGTTCAGCGCGGTCGTGCCGCTCTGGGAGATCCCGAGGCCCATGCCGCGGAGCTGGAGGTACGAGTCGTAGAGCAGCACGCCGCTCGACTCGTCGCGGTCCTGCGCGTAGATCGGCGCGCCGGTCGCGTCCTGGCCCGCCTGCACCCACCGCGGCTGCGTGAACGTCTGGAGGCTGCCGCTCGTCGCTCCCGTGAGCGCCTCGTTGTGGACGATGACGCGGTCGCCGAGGCCCTCCGGCGAGTCGCCGCCGCGGATCGTCAGGCGCCCCTGGATCCCGGAGAGCGTCGTCACGCCCTGCGCCTGGAACGCGAACGCCGGCGGGTCGACGACGATCGTCGGCGGCTGCACGAGCTTCGTCTCCTGCGTCACCGTCCCGGTCTCGTACGCGAGCGTCAGGTCGACCGTGATCTGCACGTGCGTGTCGAAGAGGAACGGCAGGAACGAGAACCGCAGCCGCGCGCTCGGGTTCGCCGCGGAGGCGCCGTTGAACCGGGTGAACGGGTCGAGCAGCGCGCGGAGCGTGCCGATCCCGTTGCCGATCGACTGCGCGAGCGCGATCGCGACCGAGCCGGACGCGTTCGGGTTCAGCGGGTTCCCGCCGGCGGCGATCCACTGCAGGAGCGTGACGGTGAAGGTGAAGTTCGACAGCGTCACGGGCGTCGCCGTCCACGTCGTCACCGGCGGCAGCGTCACGCTGAACGCGGGCGGCGTGTAGAGGAACGGCGGCGGGTCGAAGACGAGCAGCGGCGGGGTGCCGCCGACGTGGATCTCGTCGTCGCCGGTGCCGCCGTCGACGACGACCTCGATCGACGCGCTCGTGCTGAGGATCCAGATGCGATCGGGGCCGCCCGCGCCGTTGACCTCGATGCGCTCGATCCCGATGAAGTTGACGATGCGGCCCGCGCCCGCGATGTACGTGTCGGTGACGACGAACGAGTCGCCGATCGGCGTCCCGATCACGACGATCGTGTCGGTGCCGGGGCCGCCGTTGATCTCGACGGGTGCGTTCTGCACGTACTCGTAGCGGTTCATCCCGGCGCCGCCGAAGAGCGAGGCGAGGTTCGTGATGTCCGTGTCGTCGAGCGGGTTCTCGCGCAGCGCGATGAACGTCTTCAGCAGGAACGTGTCGTCGCCCTGGCCGCCGTGGAGGTACAGCTTGGCCTTGTTGTGGTTGACCTCGAACGTGTCGTTCTGGCCCGAGCCCAGGACGAAGAGCGGGGCGCTGTTCCCGTTCGTCATGTTCTCCGTGTCCGCCACGGGCACGCCGTCCGGGAACTCGAGCGTGCGGTTGCCGGTGTCCGGGATCAGCGGCACGGTGCCGACGATCAGCCGGTCGTCGCCGCCGCCGAGGTCGATCACCGTCGTCACCGCCGTGTCGTCGGACAGGACGGTGTCGGCGCCGCCGAGCGTGTAGATCGAGACGCGCTCGAGCTGGCGGTACGTGACGCGCGTCGTCGCCGTCGTCAGCGCCTCGACGATCCCGACGCGGAAGGCGCCGCTGCCGGCGGCGTTCAGGCGGATGTTGTCGCCCTGGTTCGTCCCGAACACGATCAGCTCGTCCACGCCCGAGCCGCCGCCGGAGTCGACGATCTCGATCCGCGCGCCGTTGCCGGGGTTGATGGAGACGACGTAGCGCTCGGGCGAGCCCGTGAGCGGCCCCGTCGAGTTGCCGACGTTGTCGAGCACCGCGTGGCCCGTCCACGGGGTCACCGGCCGCGCCACGCCGCCGACGTACACGACGTTGTCGCTGTCGTTGACGACGATCGTGTTGTTGCCGGTGCCGCCGGTGAGGATCGCGCGCTCGAAGATGCTCTTCAGGTCCTCGACCGTGGCGCCCGCGGCCCACCGGTCGCCGTCGCCGACGACGCGGAAGTCCGGGTCGTCCGTCTGCATCCCGGCGACGAGCGACGACTCGGGCGTGTAGCCGCTGTTCGAGAACGGCGTCGTGCCGTTGTTCGCCCGGAGCGAGCCGACGATGAACGTGTCCCGGAAGAGGCCCATGTCGGCGTCGAACGTCTCCACGAGCGTGTCCGTGCCGCCGTCGTCGAAGAACGTGTCGCGGCCGGCGCCGCCGGTGTACGTGTCGTCGCCGGTGCCGCCGTCGAGGATGTCGTTGAACGGCGTCCCGATGAGGCGGTCGTTGCCGGTGCCGCCCTTCAGGTGGACGAGGATCAGGTCGGGGAAGATCGTCGCCGTCCCGTCCCCGCCGAGGCCGCTCGCGTCGAGGCGGTCGTCGCCCGCGCCGCCCTCGATGATCAGGGTGTCGCCCTCGCCGCGGACCTGCTTCGTGATCACGATGTCCGCGTTGCCGACGTGGATGACGCGGACGTTCGTCATCCGGTTGTTCACCGGGTCGGCGCCGGTGACGGTGAAGACGTCGTTGCCGGTGCCGCCCTTGAGCGTGATCACGTCGGCGGCGGCGTCCGGCCGCACGTCGTAGACCTTCTGCTGGACGAGCCCGTTCGGGTTGTCCGGATCGGCCACGAGCACGGTCTGGCCGGTGTCCGTCACGATCTGCCCCGCGTTCACGCCGACCACGCCGACGTTCGAGCCGGCGAGCGGCTGGATCTCGATCTTGTCCGCGCCGGGGCCGAGGTCGACGTTCAGCTCCGCGATCGAGGTGGCGGTGATCTGCCCCGCCGCGGAGCGGTGCTTCACGCGCACCTGGTTCGACCCCGGCGAGGTGACGACGAGGTCGTCGGCCTGGTTGGACGCGGTGATCACGAGGATGTCGAAACCGGAGCCGCCGCTGACGGTCAGCTGCGCCGTCGCCGGCATGCTCAGGCGGATCAGGTCGTCGCCGCCGCCGGCGGTGACCGTGTCGGAGCCGCCCCGGCCGTCGATGTCGTCGCCCGCGTCGCTGCCGGCCTCGTCCGCGTCGACCACGCCGGTCGTCTTGTTCATCACGCCGTCGCCGTAGAGCTGGTCGGCGCCGCTGCCGCCGAGGATCGTGTCGGTGCCGGGGCCGCCGACGAGGATCGCGCCCGCCGCGCCGCCGTGCTCCAGGTGGTCGTCGCCCGAGCCGCCGTCCATCCAGACGGTGCCGGTGACGTTCGGACCGGTCTCGAGGTAGTCGTCGCCGCCGTCGCCGAACAGCTTCGCGTTGCCGCTGCCGAGGTAGATCAGCGTGTCGTTGCCGGCGCCGCCGTGGAGGACGACCGGGACGAGGACGCCCTGCCGGACGACGATCTGGTCGTTGCCGCCGCCGCCGTAGGCGATGATCCGCGAGACGTTGGCGAACGTCTGGTCGCGGCCGCCGGCGGTGATCTTCACGCTCGAGTTCGACGCCGTCCCGCCGACGTGGTCGATGAGGAAGACCTCGTCGGCGCCTCCGCCGAGTCCGTTGACCGAGGCGCGGTTGCCCATGTTGAGGTACAGGTCGCCGCCGTTCCAGCCGATCTGGCCGACGTTCTCCGGGTCGGGGCCGGCGTTGCCGGCGAGGAAGATCGGCGGCGGCAGCTGAATCGTCCCGATGTTGAACGTCGCGGTCTTCGAGACCTTGACGAACAGGATCTTCACCTTGACCGTGACCGTGACGATCACGTCGATCTTGCTCTGGCCGGCGCTCTGCTGCGCGTCGAAGGTGCCGGAGATCCCGAGGCTGGCGAACGAGAAGCCGAAGAGCCGCGCGGAGACGCTCGCCGAGAAGCTGACGTGGAAGTGGATCAGCGGCGTCTTGTAGAGGAAGACGCGCACCGAGAACTCGCCGACGAGGCCGAAGCTCGTCGATCCGAGCACGAGGCGGCCGTTGAGCTGGACGTCGAACTGGCCCTGGTGGTCGATCCAGCCGGAGATGCTCATCGTCGCGAGCCCGAAGAAGTCGGCGCTGGCGCTGAAGGCGAACGCCCACTGGCCCTCGCCGAGGTTGAACGTCCGGCGCTGCGCGCCCGTGCCGAGCGTGACGGAGCCGCCGCCGACGACGATGTCGAAGCTCGCCGAGAGGTTGATCACCTCGAGGATCCGGATCGAGCCGTTCAGCGACAGCCGGAACGAGTTTGCGCCGATGGTGACGCCGTTCGCGTTGCGCGCGGTCCCCGTCGTATTCAGCCGCAGCTCGCCGCTCGCGTTGATCTTGACGATGTCGAGGACGTTGACGTTCAGCGAGACGGCGAGGCGCAGGACGATGCCCTTGTGCGTGCCGCCGTAGACGCCGGCGAAGCCCGACGCCTGGACGTTGATCGGCCCGAGGTGGATCTGGACGTTGAACGACAGCTCGAACGCGCCGCTCGCGATCCGGATCATCACGTCGCCCGTCGCGCTCGCGAACCCGACGAACGTGATCGACCCGTATGCGGTCAGCTTGAAGCCGGGCAGGACGTTCGTACTGCCGATGGTGATCTGCGAGCCGCGCGTGTTCAGCTCCACGTGGCCGCCGGCGCTGAACTGGAGGCCGAGGTCGCCGCCGAACCCGCCGCTGAGCGACACCGCGAGCCGCAGCGCGAGCCCCTGCCCGTCGACGTGGAAGCCGCCGCTGACGGCGAGGCGCCCGAAGTCGCCGAGGACGATCTCGCCCGTCAGCGAGGCCGAGATCGAGAACGGCGCGAACGAGAACGCGAAGATGAACGTGCCTTCGATCCGGATCAGCGAGCCGACGATCAGGTGGCCCTTGATCACGAGCCGGATCCCGCTGCCGATCGTCTGCGTCGCGAAGGCGATCCCGCTGCTGTCGAAGACGAGGTTGCCGTTCGAGTCGAGCTGGAAGGTGTGGACGTCCTTCGGCGACGTGAACGTGTTGATCTCGAGGATCACCTGGCCGTTGAAGGAGACGCCGGGGATCCCGCCGCCGTCGGCGAGCGCGAGGCTGGCGCGGCCGACGACGCCGGCGCCGAAGCTCCCGCCGTAGTTCGCGAAGAACAGCAGGTGGAGCGTCCCGGACATCGTCCCGATGTGCTGGATCGTCGTGCCGACGGCGCCGGCGATGACGACCGCGCCGGACGTGGGCCCGACGCCGACGCTGATCGAGAGGAAGCCCGTCAGCGTGATCGTGTCGAACAGCGTGACGGTGCCGGAGATCGTCGCCCGGATGTAGATCTCGCCTCCGGCGGCCGGGTTCGCCTCGCCCGACCCGTCGATGTTCGGCACCGACTTGAAGATCACGTAGCTCGTCGGCGAGCCAACCGGGAGCAGGTCGCGGAACACGCTCGGGACGTCGAACCGCTGCTCGACGAGCGTGGTGTTGAACATCACCTGGACGCGGCCGTGGAAGCGGAAGACGCCGCCGATGTCGGAGAGGAGGCCGCCGCCCGCGGGCGCGTTGGCGGACAGGCCCATGTCGAACATGCCGGCGACGCCCGCCGTGCCGATGCTGCCGTACTCGAGGATCAGCAGGCCCGTCTTGTGGCCGCTCAGGCCGAGCGGCGTGAACGTCCCCTGCGCGTTCGCGAAGACGACGAGGCGGGTGGTCGTGATCTGCACGTAGAAGGCGCCGAAGGCGATTAGCCAGTTCGCGCTCGGGGTCTGGAAGTCGTGGCCGCTCTGCATCGGGTTGTCGAGGGCGAACCGCCCGGCGACGGCGAGCGAGAACGACTGCGGCGCGAGCTCGAACACGCGCGACTCGCCCTTGACGACGAGGATGTCGTCGCCGTCGGCGTTCTTCAGCTTCTGGATGAAGTACTGCTTGCCGCTCGCGAGCGTGACGCGCCACTCGTCCGCCATCGAGACCTTTTCGATCTTGGCGTTCTCGAGCGCGGTCGCGGAGAGGCCGGTGAACGGCGCGAGCGGCAGCTCGACGCCGTGCTGGAGCTGGATCGGGCTCGTCGTCGCCGGCGGCGTCTGGAAGAGCGTCTTCCACGCGTTCGGGAGGTCGACCTTGTTGTAGAGCGTGCCGGCGGCGCTGTTCAGCGCCGTGACCTGCGTGGCGCTGTTGGCGACGTTCAGCGCGAAGATCGCGTCGCCGGGGATGCCCTCGAGGCTGATCGTCTCCGTCCGCTGCTGCGACGTCGTGTTGATCATCAGCACGACGCGGCCGGTCAGGTCGGCGTACGGGCGGAGGAACGCGAGGTTCGTCTCGAACGCGGCGACGCCGTAGACCTTCGTCTCGCCGAGGCCGCCGCCGAGCTCGACGACGAGCCGCGCGGCGCCGGAGGCGATGTTGCCGAGCTTGATGACCTTGAGCGTCCCGGAGGCGTCGAGCGTGAACCGCGTCACCTCGGTGCCGTTGATCAGCACCTGGCCGACCTCGAGGACGACGCGGCCGCGGATCTCGAGCACCGGCTCGTCGGTGAAGCCGAACGCCGACAGCGTCATCTTCCCGGAGACCTCGATGAAGAAGACGCGGTTCGGCGTCGGGTTCGACGGGCTCGGCGCGTCGGCGGTGCTGAGGCGGTCGACGACGTCGAACGTCGAGGTGCCGGCGACGCCGGTGCTCCCGGACCGGTCGGCCCACGATCCGGCGGCGAAGGCGACCGTCACCTGGCCCGCGACGAACGTCCCGGTCAGGTAGTAGCGGACGGTCTTCCCGTCGGCGAGGATCGTCGGCGCCGTCGCGGTCCCGGGCGCGCCGCTGAGGACGGTGATCCCGCTCCCGGCGCCGGCGCCGGTGATCGTGATCTCGTCGCCGGTGATCGTCGCCGGGTCGAGCTCGGTGCCGGGCGCGCCGTTGAAGACGACGTCGATGAAGCCGCGGTCCTGCAGCGTCGCGGTGCGCGAGCCCTCGACGACGCTCGGGTGCCCCGTGCCGTACGTCCAGGTGCCGGCGACGAAGCTGACGTTGACCTTCGTCCCGCCGGCGACCGTCGCGGTCGCGTGCGTGACGGCGTACCGGTACGTGCCGGCGGAGCCGCTGAGCCGCGTGAGGACGTACCCGCCGGCGGCGGTGATCTCCGGCGACGACGCGTCGCTGTCCTCGATCGTCGAGGTGTCGAGCGCGCCGGTGGCGCCGAACCGCACGTCGATCACGAACTGCGTCGCGTTCGCCGGGTTCGCGAACGCCGTGAACTCCTGCGTCGCGAACAGCGGGATCGCGTTGCCGGCGGCGTCGAGGTACTCGAGGGAGCCGCCGATGAGCTCGTACGTCACCGAGCCGGTGCGGGGGCCGACGGTGAAGTAGCGGAAGACGTACGTCGCGCCGCTCTGGCTGACGAGCACCGGGGCGCGGGAGGCGTCGAGCTGCACGCCGCCGGCCGTGATCCGGAACTCGGGCTCGAGGTCGACGACCGAGGCGACGTTCAGCGAGGTCGCGTAGCTCGGGACGGTGTAGGTGACGTCGAAGTAGCCGCGCTGGTTGAGGACGTCGGCGCCGACGGAGCCGCCGCTCGTCGGGTCGGCGACGTCGCCCGTCAGCTGCTGGATCGTCAGGCTCTCGGTCTCGGTGACGGTCGCGTGCCCGCCGGAGGAGAACGACCCGAACGTGACGTCGAGGCGGCCGGTGGCGACCGAGCCGGTGAAGTAGTAGCGGTAGATCGGCGTACCGGGGATCCGCGTCGGCGCGCCGCCCATCAGCGTCGCCGTCCCGACCGCGGGGCCGCCGAGCGTGAGCTCGTCGCCGTCGACGGAGCTCGCGAGGATCGCGTCGCCCGCCGTCGGGGTCAGCCGCACGTCGAGGTAGTGGATCTGCGCGGTCGTCGCGGCGTTCGTCAGCGTCGCCGGCGTCACCGCGCCGTTCGTCGTCCCGTCGGTGAAGCCGTACGAGCCGACGACGAAGTCGGCGATCGGCGTGCCGCTCGTGACCGTGCCCGTCGTCCAGTAGCGCCAGACGGTCGCGGAGAGCTGCACCGGCGCCTGCGTCGCGTCGAGCGCGAGCGTCCCGGTGAAGGAGGACGGCCGCAGCGTGAACTCGGGGTCGAGGTCGGCGATCGTCGCGGCGTCGATCGTCTTCCCGGCGGTGCTGAAGGTGACGTCGACGTACCCGCGGTTGTTCAGCACGCCGGCGGAGACGACGGCGCCGTCGCCCGGGTCGACGAGGTCGGCGGTCGGCCCGAGGGAGGTGAAGGACGCCGTCTGCTGGAGGTTCGTGTAGGCGCCGCTCGCGAAGCTGCCGGCGTTGAAGGTGACGGTGACGAGCCCGGTGCCGAAGCTGCCGGTGAGGTAGTAGCGGTAGCGGCCGTTGCCGAGCGCGAGCGGCGTCCCCGTACCGCCGGCGAGGGCAGCGGTGCCGCGACCCGCGCCGCCGAGCGTGAGCTCGTCGCCGCCGATCGAGCTCGTCGTCAGGGTGCCGCCGCTGACGGGGCGGAAGACGACGTCGAGGTACGAGCGGTTGTTCGCCGCCGTCTGGTCCGCGCGCTCCTCGACCGTGGCGGGCTCGCCGTCCTTCGTGAACGACCACGTGCCGGCGACGAAGGTGACGGCGATGTCGTCGCCGGTCTGGAACGTGCCGCGGACGCGGAAGCGGAAGCTCGTCGGATCCTCGGCGATCGCCTGCGGCGCGACGGTGAGGTCGACGGCGATCGTCCGGGTTGCGCTGGTGGCGTTCGCGAGGGTGATCTCCTCGCCGGTGATCGAGCGCGGGTCGATCGTGAAGCCGGCGGGCGGGTCGGGGAACGTCACGGTGAGCCAGAGCGGGTCGTCGACCTCGGCCGTGCCCGCCGGCGGCGTCGCCGGCGTGGTCGGCACGTACGAGATCGAGCCCGGGATGAAGGTGATCGTCACGCCCTGCCCGGCGCCGCTGCCGCTCGCCGGCGCGAAGAGCCCGTTGATCCAGTACCGCCACGTGCCGCCGCCGAGGTCGATCGGCGCCTGCGAGCCGTCGAGCACGACCGTGCCGAGCCCGTCGCCGCTGAGCCGGAACTCCGGCGCGAGGTCGCGAACCGAGGCCGCGTCGATCGTGTAGCCGGACGGCGCGGCCGGCAGCGTCACGTCGATGTAGTTGCGCCCGTTGAGGACGTTGACGTCGATCCCGCTGCCGCCGAGCGGGTTCAGGAGCTGCGCGGTCGGGCCCTGGATCGTGACCTGGCGGTCGTCGACGGTCGTCCGCACCTCGTTCCCGCGGCTGTCCCTCCACCCCGCGCCGGTGCCGGCGTCGAAGGCCGAGAACGTGATCTGCAGCGTCCCGGTCGACCAGGCCGCGCTCGCGCTCGTGGCGACGTAGCGGAACGTCGTCACACCGGCGTCGCGCAGCCGCTTGTGCCAGTCCGCGGTCGTCTCGCCCGCGCCCTGCGGCAGCAGGGTCGGGACGAGCGCGCCGGTGACCGGGTCGGCGACGAGCGCGAGCGGCGTCGGCGTCCCCGAGAACGCGATCGAGCCGGCGGCGGCGCCGCTGACGGCGAACTCCTGGCCGGCGTCGAGGATGGAGTCGTAGTCGAGCGTCGCGCCCGGCGTCGGCGTGAAGGTGACGTCGACGTAGAGCGGCGACGTGCCGGCGGCGGCCGCGCCCGGAGTCGTCGAGTTGTCGGTGTGCGTCGTGGCGGTGTTGTCGGAGAGCGTCGCCACCAGCTGGTACGCGCCGCCGCCGGTCGAGCGGTACACCTTCCGCGCGGTCGTGCCCGCCGGGCCGACCGGGATGTTCGCGAGGTCGATCCTCGCGTTCGTGACGGTGACCGGCGCGGAGCCGATCCCGAGCGCCGACTCGCCGGAGGCGGTGACGAAGGCGACGGCGTAGCTGAACGTGCCGGTGAGCGCGCCCGCCGTGTCGGAGACGGTGACGGTGGGCGCCGTCGTCGGGGCGCCGGCGCGCGCGGCGTTCGCGGCGACGACGTCGATCGTGTTGCCGGTGAACGGCCCCGAGACGCCGGAGGACGGCGCCACGATCGTGAAGGTGCCGCTCGTGCCGACGTTCTGGAGGCCCGACGAGTCCTGCCACGTGTTCGGGTGGAACGTGACCGTGACCGCGCCCGTCTGCGTGAACGTCCCCTGCAGGTAGAAGCGGTAGACGTTCGGCGCGACGAGCGTCGGCTTGTACGTGGCCGACGAGAGGACGGTGACGCCGGAGGCGCTCAGCGAGATCTCGTCGCCGGTCACGGTCGTCGCGTTGACCGTGTTCGAGCCGGACGGGAGGAGCTTGACGTCGATCCAGTGGACGCCCGTCGTCGCCGGCGTGGCGGCGGCGGCGCTGAAGACGGTGCTCTGGTTCTTGTTCCCCGAGCTGTCGTACCAGGCCCAGCTGTCGGCGAGGAAGTTCAGCGTGATCGTGTCGCCCGTCTGGTAGGCGCCGCGGGTCCAGTACCGGTACGTGGTGCCGGTGAGCAGCACCGGCGCCTGCGTCGTGTCGAGCGACACGCGGTTGCCGGTCGACGTGATCGTGAACTCGTCGCCGTTGATCGACGCGTGGTCGAGCGTGTTCCCCGACCCCGGGTTGAAGGTGTAGTCGAGGTAGCCGCGCCCGTTCAGCTCGCCGAGCGAGATCGTGTCGCCGGCGCGCGGGCCGGCGAGGCCGCCGACCGGGTTCGCGACGGGCTGCTGCGGGACGGCGAAGGCGACCTCCTGCCCGGACGCGTCGCGGAAGCCCATCTTCAGCTTGCCCTGGATGCTGAGGAACTCGACCTGCTCCGGGATGTCCGCGAGGAAGAGGACGACGGCCTCGCCCGCGGCGATCCGCGACAGGTCGGCGTACAGCTTGCCGCTGATCGTCAGGTTGTTCGCGAAGAAGTTGAGCAGGCCGGCGATCAGGAACTTGCCGTCGGTCGAGAACTTGATGACCACCTGGCCGTTGAAGAGCTGCTCGCTCGTGTAGACCGAGAAGACCTTCGCCGAGCCGGTGATCGTCATCGGCGCGCTGAAGGCCGCGCCGAAGCCGCTCATGCTCGGGTTCTGCTTCAGCATCAGCGCCTGCATCGCCACCTGCTGCTTCAGCGACGCGAGCCACTGCTCCGGCGTGATCCGCGCAGGCGGCTGGAACTCGCCGCCGCGCAGCTGCTCCGGCTCCTCGATCGACGGCAGCGTCTTGAAGAACTCGACGCTCGCGAAGAAGTCGTTGATCGCGATGCCGAACGGCGGGTAGATGATGATCGGCGTCGGCAGGTTCGCGGAGATGGCGACCGACAGCGGCCCGAGCTCGGAGAGCCCGATGCGGATCCCGAAGCCGCCGATGCCGGCGAACTGGAACCCGCCCTCGAGGCCGGCGTAGAAGACGCGGTCGGCGACGGCGGTGACCGTGTCGAGGTCGTTGATGATCTGGCCGCCGGCGTCGAGCTTGAGGATCCCGCCGACGAGGGTGGCGGTGATCTTCCCGCCGAACATGTCGCCCTTGACGGAGACGCCGAAGGCGCGGATGTCGACGATCGGGAACTCGCCGCGCAGCAGCTTGCCGACGTCGATCTGGATTCCCTCGATCGTCCCGGAGATCTCGAGCCCCGGGATCGCGTGGATGCCGGTGACGCTCGCGGAGAGGATCAGCGTGAAGTCGGCGGGGTCCTCGTTGATGTCGCGCCACGTGATCCCGATCGCGTTGATGCGGATGGGGAGCCACGAGGGCCAGCCGAAGCTGTCGCCGCCCGCGCCGCCCGCGCTGAGGAAGACGCCGAAGCCGGTCTTCGCGACGAACGAGCCGTTGCCGAGGAAGGCGAAGTTCCGCGCCTCGCCCGTGATCGCGACGCTGCCGATGTTCACCGTCGCCCCGACGGACGTGAAGGCGACGAGCTCCTCCGTCGGGCGGGCGCCGGTGTCGAGCCGGAAGCCCGTCGCCGTCACCGTCAGGACGGAGCCGAAGTTGATCTTCAGCGTGTCGACGTCGAACCGGAGCGCCTTGAAGCTGCCGTTCTCGAACTCGACGGTCGCGCGGAGCGCCTCGGTGTTCGCGTCGGTGCCGTCGGTGATCGAGCCGGAGACGGGCTTGCCCGGCAGGAACCGCACGCCGCCGGAGGCGAAGAAGAGCTCGCTGCCGGAGTCGAGGGTCGCGCCGCCCGAGGTGAACGTGACGCCGAAGTTGGCGACGCCGACCCGCAGGTCGTCGAACTCGAGGATCCCGCCGAGGCTGATCGGCCCGGAGCTCGGGCGGATCACGAGCGACGCGTTGCCGAGCTTGAACCCGTCGGTGCGGACGGTGAGGCCGGGGATCCTGCTCGGGTCGGTCGCGTTCGGGTACGGCTCGATGATCGCGCCGACGCCGAACGCCGGGAACATCACGGTGGCGCGGTCGACCTTCAGGATCGTCTGCGCGGCGCCGCCGTGCGCGGCCGGGTCGTAGTTCGGGTTCCAGTTGACGTCGATCCCGGAGCCCGTCACCTCGACGATGCCCGGGACGTCGACGCGGACGCCGGCGACGTGGAGGTTGAAGCGGCCGGGGACGCTGAACGCCGAGAGCAGCGCGCCGAAGTTGCCGCTGGTGACGGCCGAGAGCGACGCCAGCAGATCGACCTCGACGTCGAACTTCCCGAGGAGCCCCGTGAGCGACGCGCTCATCCCGCCGGTGCCGCCCGACCCGAACGAGAGCGAGGCCGAGTTGGCGCCGACCGCGACGGTGAGGACGAGCGTCGTCCCGCGGAGCTGGACGTCGGCGAGGCCGAGCGACGGCCCCTCGAGCTCGAGCGGCCCGAGCCGGATCGGGTTCGACGCCGTGCCCGCCGAGTCCGTCGTCGCCGCGGTGAGCGTGAAGGACGTCTTCGAGCCGAGGTTCGCGACGCCGCCCGCCGTCCACGTGCCCGGCAGGAACTCGACGTTGACGACGCCTGCGCCGAGCATCTGCGCCTGCGCGACGCTGGCGCCCGGCTGGAGCGTGTACCGCCACGTGGTCGCGTTCAGCTTCGTGACGCTGAACGCGGTCGTCGAGGCGAGGTTGAGCGTCCCGGCCGTCGGGCTCGTCAGGCGGATCTCGTCGCCGTTGATCGCGCTCTCGTCGAGCGCGGCCGAGGAGATGAACTTGACGTCGAGGTAGCCGCGGAGCGCCAGGGTCGACGCGGTGAGCGTCGCGCCGGCGCCGGGGCTCGCGAGGATCGCGGTCGGCGGCGGCGTCGTCGGGTCGCCCGGGAACGAGACGTAGAAGCTCTGCGTCGACGCGACGTTCGTCGCGCCCGCCGTGTCGCTGAACGAGCCGGCGAGGAAGGTGACGTTGACGGTGCGCCCCGCGGAGTCGTTCAGCGACCCGATGAACGTGTAGCGGAAGCGCCGCGGGTCGCTCGGCGAGACCTGGACGGCGCGGCCGTTCACCGTCAGGCCCGCGGCGGGCCCGTCGAGCACGAACTCCGGCGCGTCGTCGGTGATCGAGGCGGCGTCGATCGTCGCGCCCGGGTTCAGGCTCGTGTAGACGACCTCGATCTCGCCGGCCTCGAAGTCGACGCTCGTGATCCGCGCCCCGGCGTACGGCGAGGCGAGGTCGGCCGTCGGTGCGCGGAGCGCCACCGCCGGGTTCGAGATCGTCGCGCCGACCTCGAAGATCGAGAACCCGGAGACGCGGATGTCGTCGAGCCGGAACCCGAGCCCGCCGCCGAAGCTGAACCGCGCGGAGCCCGTGATCGAGAACACCTGCGTCAGCTGGCCGTCGAACGGGATCGAGATGCCGACGCTCGCCGAGGCGATGTCGACGTCGACGCGGCCGGACGGGGACATCGTGAAGTCCATCGCGCCGGCGAGGGTGACGACGCCGCCGAAGCTGATCGTCGCGGGGCTCGAGGTCGTACCGACGCTGAACTTCTCGACGCGCTGCGCGGAGGTGAAGTTGACGAGGATCGGGTCGGGCACGCCGGTGATCGAGATCGACGCGGCGATCGCGCGTCCCGTCCGGTTGACCCGGACGACGACGGGCGCGCTGAGCTGCACGAAGGTGCCGAAGCCGACGAGCTGCGCGGTCCCCTCGGCGTAGAGCGCGAAGACGCCGCCGCCGAAGTCGACGACGCCGACCTTGCCGTTCGTGACGAGGAGGCCGATCGCGTTCGGGTTGACGGCGCCGTCGATGCGATAGGGGCCGTCCCCGAGGAAGAGCTCCACGTCGTTCGCGCCGTAGAGCGTGGCGCCGGCGAGCGGGCCCGTCCCCTGCTGCGTCGTGAAGTCACCGGTGAGGGTGAGGAAGTCGCCGAAGCTGATGCTCGCCCGGGTGAAGTCGAGCCGGAAGGTGTTGGCCGCGACCTGCACGCGCACGGGCGTGCCGTTGACGACGATGGTCTGGTCGACGTCGTTCGGCGGGCCGCGCGTGTTCACCAGCAGGGTCGTCTCGCTCGACGCGTCGATCCCCGGGAACGCGACGTTGAACGTGCCCTGGAAGAGCGCGGCGACGCCGTCCGAGTAGACGATGATCGCGCCCTTCCCGTTCGTCAGCGAGACGGCGGTGCCACTGCTGTTGCCGAGGATCGGCCCGCCGCCGCCGACGCCCATCTCGACGCCGACGGCCGCGATCCGCAGGACCTTCTCCGCCGTCGGGCCGGGCAGCGTGATCTGCTCGAACTGGAAGGTGCCGGAGAGCGTGCCGGTGACGCCGCCGGCGCGGACCGTCAGCGACACGTTCTGGGCGAGGATCCGCAGGTACGGACCCGCCTCGAGGACGAGGCGCTCCGGCCCGGACGGCGTGTTGAAGGTCTCGTCGATCGGCGTCGAGATCGTGCTGATCGCGAGCTTCGCGCCGGCCGCGGAGATCGTCGCGCCGACCGTCGAGTTCCCGAGCGCGATCGAGAAGCCCGGCACCGTCAGCTCCGCGGCGAACCCGCCTGCGCCGAGGAAGATGTTCCCGGAGATCCCGGAAAACTCGAAGATCGCCGGGTCACCGAACGTGAACGTCAGGTCGGTCACGGAGATCTTGATCACGCGCGTCCCGTTGGCGCGCGTCGTCGACTCGAAGATCACGTGCGCGGAGATCTCGAGGCCCAGGAACCCGATCGTCGCGTCGCCCTCGGCGCGGAGCAGGCCGCCGGCCCAGCTCGTCGTCCCGCCGAGGGTGATCGCCGTGCTCGCGCTCGTCGGGACGCTGATCGTCCGGGTCGAGAGGTTGACCACGCGCCCGTCGAGCGCGTTCGAGCCGTTGACGAGGAGCGTCAGGTTCTCCGCCTCGAGGACGAAGCCGGGGAACGGGCTGAGCAGCGACACCGACCCGACGGTCGCCTTCAGCGCGTAGTAGCTCGTCGCCGACGGCGGGCCGCTCGTGACCGGCTTCATCAGCGCGAGGCCGAAGGTGACGTCGTCGAGGACGAGGCCGATCGCGCTGCCGGGCGAGCTCGGGGCGGTGACGGTGCCGTTCGAGCCGACGACCCAGTACGGGCCGTTGAGGCCGACGAACGCCTTCACGTTCGTGGCGCCGATCTTGATCACGTCGAGGTCGGCGGTGCCGCCGGTGGAGAGCGGCATCGCCAGCTCGCGCGCGCCCTTCTCGAACGCGAACGAGCCGCTGACGTGGACGAACTGCGAGATCGAGAGCGTGACGTCGCCGGTCGCGCGCAGCGACGGTGTCCGGCCCTTGACGGCGACCGAGGTCGACGGGCCGGTCGGGATCGTGAGGCCGCCCGAGCCGAAGCTGGCGACGAAGTCGACCGCGCGCGCGCCGTTCCCGCCGTTCACGTCGACGACGAGGTTCTGGACCGAGAGCGTGAGCGCGTCGAGGCCGACGAGCTGCACGCCGCCCGAGCCGGTGATCGCGTAGTAGCTCTCGGACGCGAAGCCGGAGGCGGCGGTCGGCTTCAGCAGCGCGATCCCGAGGTTCACGTTCGTCAGCGCGAGGCCGAGCGCGCCGCCTGCCTCGGTCGCGGTCGGCGCGCGCAGCGTCCCGTCGGGGTTCGTCACCCAGTACGGGCCGTTCGCGCCGACGAACGCGTACCCGTTGCCGATCCCGATCTTCAGGATGCTCGCCGCGCGGGTCGCGCCGTCGTCGAGCGTGACCGTCGCGGTCGTCCCCTGCTCGATCGCGAAGGACGCGCTGACGTAGACGAAGCCGTCGATCGCGAGGTGCGCGGTGCCGACGACGCGCACCGTCAGCGTCTGCGAGAAGGCGAGGTCGACGGTCGCGCCCGAGCCGGCGGGGACGGCGAGCTTGCTCCCCGGCAGCAGCGAGAAGTCGATTCCCGCCACGTCGACGCCGCCGAGCTTGCCGCGGTTCATCTGCACCTCGAGCGTGCCGCCGACGTCGAGCGCGTCGATGCCGACGAGCGACGCCGTGCCGCGGGCGCGCAGGGCGAGGTACTGCGTCCCGTTCGCCGCGGTCGCCGAGAGGAGGCCGACGTCCACGCCCGAGAACGACACGCCCATCGCGTCCGCGGAGCCGGGGCCGCCGACGCCCGCGAACAGGTACGCGCCGGAGATCCCGACCTCGAGCGCGTCGACGGAGACCGCGGTGGTGGAGCCGACCGGCGTCACGAGCAGCGTCTCGCGCGTGAGCGCGAAGCTCCCGCCGGCCCAGACGAAGCCGCCCAGCTCGAGCGACAGGGTGCCGCCAACGGAGAGGTCGGTGGAGGCGGCGAGGTTCAGCCCGAACAGCGGCCCGCCGGTGAACGCGGCCCAGTCGAGCTTCGTCGTCCCCGTCGCGACGCGGTTGACGCGGACGTAGCCGCTCGTGACGTCGACGTCGAAGCCGTCGATGCCGTTGAGACCCGCGGCGCCGAACGTCAGCTCGAGCCCCGTGTAGCTGTTCGTCGCGGTCTTGACGGCGGCGAGGTTCAGCGAGACGTTCTCGACGCGGAAGCCGACGGTGCCGTCGTGCACCGTCTGGCGGTCGGTCGCGTCGAGGCTGCCGCCGAGGCCGACCCAGAGGCTCGCGTCGCTGACGGTCAGGTGGATCGCCTGCGCGTTCGCGAGCGTGACCGCGCCGCCCGTCCCGGTGACGGTCGTCGAGGTGAGCGTGAAGGAGCCGCTCGCGGCGACGAAGCCGCCGCCGATCTCGAGCCCGAGCGTGCCGCCGACGGCGAGCTGGTCGGCGCTCGTGAGCGCGAGCCCGAAGCTGCCGCCGCCGGAGACCGTGAGCGCGCTCCAGTTCAGCCGCGTCGTGCCGCCGGTGACGGCGTTCACGTTCACGTAGAGGTTCCGCACGTAGAGGTCGACGCCGCCGATGCCGACGAGCGCGCCGGCGCCGACGCTGAGGCGCAGGCCGGTGTACGAGACGGTGCCCGCGGTGATCGCGCCGAGCGTGAGCGAGACGCCGGTCGCGAAGATCCCGGCCGAGCCCTGGACGACGGCCGTGTTCGTGGCGTTCAGCCCGCCGCCGACGCCGGCCCACAGCGACGCGCCCGAGACGGTGAGGCGCAGCGCCGTCTCGTTCGTCAGCCCGCCGCCGGAGACGACGAGGCGGTCGAGCGCGAACGTACCCGCGGCGGCGACGAACCCGGCGACGTCGATCGCCAGCGTGCCGCCGACGCTGAGGTCGGTGGCGCCGGAGAGGTCGAGGCCGAAGCTCGACCCGCCGGTGCCGTCGACCGTCAGCAGCGACCAGTTCAACGGCGAGCCCGTCGTCGCCTTGTTCACGCGGACGAAGAGATTGGTCACGTACGCGGTGACGTTCGGGACGCCGACGAGCGAGGCCGAGCCGACCCGCAGCTGGAGCCCCGTGTACGAGTTCGTCGTCGTCGAGATCGCGCCGAGGACGACGTTCACGCCCGTCGCGGAGATCCCGGCCGTGCCGGCGTGCACCGTCTGCCGGTCGGCGTCGAGGCTGCCGCCGACGCCCGCCCAGAGCTGCGCGTTGCCGACGACGAGCTTCAGCGCGGCCTCGCTCGTCAGCGCGCCGCCGGAGACCGCCGCGCGGACGAGGCCGAACGTCCCGGAGGCGGCGACGAAGCCGCCGGCGATCTCGATCCCGAGCGTGCCCTCGACGCTCACGTCGAACGCGCCGGAGAGGTTGAACCCGAAGCTCGTCCCGCCGGTGCCGTCGATCGTCAGCTGCGACCAGTCGAGCGCGCCGCCGGTCGTGGCGACGTTGCGCTTCACGTCGAGGCCGGTGACGTACGCGTCGACGCCGGGGATCCCCGTCAGGGTCGCCGCACCGACCGTCAGCCGCAGGCCCGTGTACGCGTTCGTCGCGGTCGTGACGGAGGCGACGGTGATGTCGACGCCGGAGGCGTGAATGCCGGCAGTGCCGGCGACGACGGCGTCGTTGGTCGCGTTCAGCCCGCCGCCGACGCCGGCCCAGACGGAGCCGCCGGTGACGGCGAGCTTGAGCGCGGTCGCGCTCGTGAGCCCCGAGCCGGAGACGAGGGAGCGGCTGAGCTCGAAGGTCCCGGCGGCTGCGACGAAGCCGCCGCCGAGGCTCAGCCCGACGGTGCCGCCCACGTAGAGGTCGGTCGCGCCGGAGACGGCGAGGCCGAGACCGGCGAAGCTGCTCCAGTCGAGCGGCGTCGCGGCGCCGGTGGCGGTGTTGACGCGGACCTCTGCGCCCGTGACGTGGAGCTCGATCCCGGGGACGCCGAGGAGCGAGACGGAGCCGGCGACGAGGCGCAACCCGGTGTACGTGGTCGGGCCGTCGAGCACCGTCGCGAGCGTGAACCCGATCCCGCTCGCGCCGAAGCCGATGGTGCCGTTGGTGATCGCGAGCGTGGTCGCGTCGAGGCTCCCGCCGAGGCCGACCCAGACGTGGCCGCCGGCGACGGTCAGCTTGAGCGCCCCGCGCGGCGCCGAGAGGCCGGAGCCGCTGAGCGTGACGCGCGTGAACTCGACCGTGCCGCTCGCGAGGACGAAGCCGTCGGCGATGTCGATCCCGAGCGTCGCGCGCACGAGGAGGTCGCTCGCCGTGCCGCCGAGAGCCAGGCCGAGGCCCTGAGCGTCCCAGTCGACCTTCGTCGTCGTGCTCGAGCGGTTGGACTCGACGAGGAGGTCCCGCACGTAGAGGTCGATACCGGGGACGCCGTAGACGGTCACGCTCGCGATCGAGAGGCGGAGGCCCGTGTACGTCTGCCCGCCCGCGCTCGCGGCCGCGTAGACGAAGTCCACGCCGGTCGCGCCGACGCCGATCGCGTCCGCGGCGATCTCGATCGCGTCCTGGGTCGTGTTCAGCGACCCGCCGACGCCGGCGAAGAGGGACGCGCCGGTGACGGCGAGCCGCAGGATCTGGCTGCCGGTGAGGACACCGGAGCCGGCCACGCGGCTGAACTCCACCCGCCCGGCGGCGACGACGAGCCCGCCGCCGAGGTT
>DATLFU010000043.1:0-6716 GCA_035540835.1 Gaiellaceae bacterium | reverse complement strand
CGTCGAGGGCGAGGAGCGGCGTCCGTGGCGCGGCCGCGCCGGCCGGACGCTGCGCCGCTGGCTCGACCTCGACGAGGACGCCTTCTACGAGACGTTCTACTGCGCGTCGGTGACGCGCTGCTATCCGGGGCGGCCGGCCGCCGACGCCGCGCGAGCAGGCGCTGTGCGCGTTCTGGCGCGAGTGGGAGCTGCGGCTGCTCCGGCCCGAGCTGATCGTCACCGTCGGCGGGCTCGCCGCGCGGCGGCTGCTCGGGATCGCGGCGCTCACAGAGTGCGTCGGGACGACGTTCGGGGTCGAAGGCGCGACCGCAATCCCGCTCCCGCACCCGTCCGGCGCGAGCGGCTGGCTGAACGACCGCGCGAACCGTGACCGCCTCGACGCCGCCGCCGCGCTCGTCCGCGCGGAGCTCGCCGCTATCGCGTCGCGACCGCGATCATCCGCCGCCCCTGCGCCGTGAGCGGCTCCCCCTCGCCGTCGAAGAAGGCGACCTCGGCGAAGCCGGCGCCGCGCAGCCACTCGCCCAGCTCGGCGGCGACGAACAGCCGGACCGCGTAGCGGACGCCCGCACGCGCCCGCCGCGCACGATCGTCCGCTCCGTCTCCGCGCGCCTGGTGACGGGGTCGAAGCGGGAGCGGTCGATCATCAGGTCGTCGCCGCGCTCGACGACGATCGCAGGCAGCCAGCGGCGCAGGAGCTCCGGCAGGTTGTTGCCCTCGACGAGCAGCCGGCCGCCGGGGCGCAAGGCGTCGCGTGCCGCGCGCAGCACCGCCCGGTTCTCGTCGTCGTCGAAGTAGCCGAACGAGGTGAACCAGGAGACGACGCGGTCGAACCGCCCGCTCCACGGGATCGCGCGCATGTCCCCCTCGACGTACTCCACCTCCACCCCGCGCTCGGCCGCGTCGCGCCGCGCCAGCTCGAGGAACATCGGCGTCGCGTCGAGACCCGTGACGCGCGCGCCGCGCTGCGCGAGCCTGTTCGCGATGCGGCCGTGCCCGCACGCGAGGTCGAGCACGTCCATCCCCGGCTCGAGCGCGAGCGTCCGCCAGATCACCTCGACCTGCGCATCCGTCCGCTCCGCGTCGAGCGCGTCGTCGTAGAAGTACAGTCGTCGTCGAAGAGGGCGCGGACGTCCACGCCGCGAGTGTCCCGTGCGGGCGCCGCGGCGGCAAGGGGCGCGGCGGCTAGATTCCGGTGGTGAGCGAGCAGGTCCCGTACAGGCGCACCTTCGTCCGGCTCCTCGGGTTCCTCCGGCCGTACAAGTGGTCGCTCGCGGTGTCGGTGGTGCTCGCGGTCGCGTCGCAGGCCGCGGCGATCGCGCTCGTCCGCGCGACCGAGTTCGCGATCGACGACGCGATCATCCCGCGCGACGAGCAGGCGCTGTGGTGGCTCGCCGGTCTCGTCGTCGCGATCGGGCTCGTCCGCGCCGTGCTGATGCTCGGCCGCCGGTTCATCTCGGGGCGACAGGCGCTCGGCGTCGAGTACGACATGCGGAACGCGCTCTACTCGCACCTGCTGCGGCTCTCGTTCCGCTTCTACGACAGCCACCAGACGGGCCAGCTGATGTCGCGCGCGACGGTCGACCTGCAGGCGGTGCGGTTCTTCCTCGGCTACGGGCTCATCTTCTTCTTCCAGCACGTGCTCACGATCGTCGGGGTCACCGCGGTGATCCTCTGGATGGAATGGCGCCTCGCGCTCGCGGCACTCGCCGTCACGCCGGTGATCGTCGGCCTCGCCTACCGCTACAGCAAGGTGTCGCACCCGATCCTGCGCGAGGTGCAGCAGAAGATGGCGGACGTCACGACGGTCGCCGAGGAGAACATCGTCGGCGTCCACGTCGTCAAGTCGTTCGCGCGCGAGCCGGAGGAGCAGGCGAAGTTCGAGCGCCGCTCGGAGTCCGTGTTCGACCAGAGCGTGCTCGCGAACCGGCAGCGCGCGACGTACGTGCCGCTCCTGTCGTTCGTGCCGCTGCTCTCGCAGGCGGCGGTGCTGCTCGTCGGCGGCTGGATGGTGGTCGAGAGGACGCTGACGTTCGGCGAGTTCTTCGCCTTCAACCTCTACGTGACGATGCTGATCATGCCGCTGCGGATGCTCGGCATGTGGATCGGGCAGGCGCAGCGCGCGACGGCGTCGGGGGAGCGGATCTTCGAGGTGCTGGACGAGCGCGAGGACGTCGCGGAACGGCCGGACGCGGTCGAGCTCCCACCCGGCGACGGCCGGATCCGCTTCGAGGGCGTCGCGTTCGAGTACGCGCCGGGCCGGCCGGTGCTCGACGCGATCGATCTCGAGATCGAGCCGGGGCGCACGGTCGCGCTGATCGGCCACACCGGCTCCGGGAAGACGACCCTCGCGTCGCTCGTGCCCCGCTTCTACGACGTCTCCGCCGGCCGCGTCACCGTCGACGGCGCGGACGTGCGGGAGCTGAAGCTGCACTCGCTGCGACGCGCGATCGCGATCGTCGCGCAGGACCCGTTCCTGTTCTCGGCGACCGTGCGCGAGAACATCGCGTTCGGCGTCCCCGACGCGAGCGACGACGAGGTGGAGCACGCGGCGCGGCTCGCGCAGGCGCACGAGTTCATCGCGGAGCTGCCGAACGGCTACGACACCGTCGTCGGGGAGCGCGGGATCACGCTCTCCGGCGGGCAGCGCCAGCGGATCGCGATCGCCCGCGCGCTGATCCTCGACCCGCGGATCCTCATCCTCGACGACGCGACCGCTTCCGTCGACGCGACGACCGAGGCGCGGATCCGCGCCGGCCTGAAGGAGGCGATGCGCGGGCGGACGACGCTGATCATCGCGCACCGGCTGTCGACGATCGCACTGGCCGACGAGCTGGTCGTCCTCGACGGCGGCCGCGTGGCCGCGCGCGGGACGCACGACGAGCTGCTCGAGACGAGCGCCGTCTACCGCGAGATCTACGAGCACGGCCTCCTCGAGCGCGAGTTCGCGGAGCGCGTGGAGGCGCGCGCATGAGTCACGCTTTCGGCACGGACCCGGCACGGGCCGGCCACGATTCCCGCGGTAGGATCGAGCCAGAGGGGCGGGAGGTGGGTCTCCCGTCTCCCGCGCGTGTACCTCCTCCGGGGAGGCCGCCGCGGTGAAGGTCTGGCAGCCCGGGTCGCACCTGACGATGCACCGCGGCGCGCAGGTGCAGGACTGGTCGTGGCGGCGGACGGCGCGCCGCGTCTCCGTGCTCGCGCGGCTCGCGTCGCCGTACAAGCTGCGGACGTCGCTCGCCGTCGGCTCGCTGCTCGCCGCCACGCTCGCGGGGCTGGCGCCCCCGTACCTCGCGAAGCTCGCGGTCGACCAGGGGATCCGGGGCGGCGACTTCGGCTACCTCATCTGGATCGTCGTCCTCTTCCTCGTCGCCGGTGCGGCGAGCCTCCTCGCCACCGCGGCGCAGACGTACTTCACCGGCTGGACCGGCGAGCGGATCCTCGCCGACCTGCGGAACCGCCTCTTCCGGCACCTGCAGCGGCTCTCGCTCGGGTTCTACGAGCGGAACCGCGCCGGCGTCGTCGTCAGCCGGCTCACGAACGACGTCGACGCGCTCGACCAGCTCGTCACCGAGGGCGTGACGACGCTCGTCCAGAACACGCTGATCCTGATCGGCTCGGCGATCATCCTCTTCGTCCTCGACTGGCGGCTCGCGCTCGCGACGCTGACGGTGCTGCCGCTGATGGCGGTCGCGACCGCGCTCTTCCGCGTCTACTCGTCGCGCGCGTACCGCTCCGTCCGCGAGCGCCTCGGCCTCGTCACCGCCACGCTCGCGGAGGACATCGCCGGGATGCGCGTCGTCCAGTCGTTCACGCGCGAGTCCGCGAACGAGCGGCGCTTCCGCGAGGTGAACGACCACTACCGCGCGGCGAACCACCGCACCGTCGTCACGAACGGGCTCTACTTCCCGTTCGTCGACTTCCTCTCGACGGCCGCGACGGCGATCGTCGTCGGCTACGGCGGCTGGCTCTACTTCGCCGGCGACGTCACCCTCGGGACGCTGCTCGCGTTCATGCTCTACCTGTCGAACTTCTTCGACCCGGTGCAGCAGCTCTCGCAGCTCTACAACACGTTCCTCGCCGCGGTCGCCGCGCTCGACAAGATCATGGACGTGATAGACGAGGAGCCGGAGGTGGTCGACGCGCCGGGCGCGATCGACCTGCCGGAGATCGAGGGGCACGTCCGCTTCGAGTCCCTCCGCTTCGGCTACGGCGACGGCCCGGAGGTGCTCCACGGGCTCGACCTCGACGTCCCGGCCGGGACGACGGTCGCGCTCGTCGGCCACACCGGCGCCGGGAAGTCGACGAGCGCGAAGCTCCTGGCGCGCTTCTACGAGCCGCGGTCGGGGCGGATCACGATCGACGGGATCGACCTCCGCACCGTGTCGCAGCGGTCGCTCCGGCGGCAGCTCGGCATCGTCCCCCAGGAGGGGTTCCTCTTCGCCGGCACGGTGCACGACAACATCGCGTTCGGGAGGCCCGGCGCCACGCGTGACGAGGTGGTCGAGGCGGCGAGGATCGTCGGCGCGCACGACTTCGTCGAGCAGCTCGAGGACGGCTACGACACGGAGATCCAGGAGCGCGGCTCGCGGCTCTCGCTCGGCCAGCGGCAGCTCGTCGCCTTCGCCCGCGCGCTCCTCGCCGACCCGCGGATCCTCGTCCTCGACGAGGCGACGTCCTCGGTCGACATCGGCACGGAGCGGAAGATCGAGGAGGCGCTGCGGGCGCTCCTCGCCGACCGGACGGCGTTCATCATCGCGCACCGGCTGTCGACGATCCGCGACGCCGACCTGATCGTCGTGCTCGAGCACGGGCGCGTCGTCGAGCAGGGGTCGCACGACGAGCTGATGGCGCGGCGCGGCCTCTACACCGCGCTCTACGGCGACTGGGCGGAGGTGGCGTGAGTAGGGGCGGCCGCGAGCGGGCACTGCAACGCGCGTGAGCACGTTCGACGAGGACGCCTTCCGCGACGAGGAGCCGGATCCGGGCGACGCCGCCGTGCTCGAGCAGCTCCGCGCCCTCGGGACGGACCTGTCGCGCGAGCGCGAGGTCGTTCACTACATGTACGTGCCGGCGCGGGAGGCGGCCACGGCGCTCGCGGACATCGTCCGCAACGAGGGCTACGCCGCGGAGGTGCGGGAGCCGTCGCCGGGCGACGCCGAGGGGCCGTACTCGTGGGGGGTGGTCGCGACGGGCCTTCGCGTCGTCTCGGAGGAGTCGGTCCGCGAGGCGCGGATGACGCTGACCGAGCTCGCGGCGGAGCACGGAGGCATGTACGACGGCTGGGAGGCCGCGGCGGACTAGCCCTCCCGGCAGCTCGCGGCCGGCGTGGTGTACTACGCCGCGTGAGCGAGCTGGACCCGCAGACCGAGGAGCGGATCGACGACCCGATCCCCGACGAGGCCGAGCGCGAGGCGCGCCTCACCCCCGCGCAGGCGGTCGAGGCGATGCGGATCAAGGTGCCCGTCCGCGGCAACCGCAAGCTGCGGGCGCTGCTGGACCGGGTCAACGGCGACCGGCAGCTGAAGGCGTGGTGGCACGTCGCGAACGTGAACGCCGTCGTGCGGATGGAGATCAACGACCACTCGTGGGTCCACATCCAGATCGTCGCGAACATCGCGCTCAAGCTGCTGCGGCAGCTCGCCAAGCACGGCGTCGAGCCGTCGCTCGTCCGCGACTACGGGATGGAGCAGGACGACGCCGAGGTGATGGTGACGCTCGGCGCGCTCCTCCACTGCGTCGGGATGGCGGTGCATCGCGACGGGCACGAGGACTTCAGCCTCTTCCTCGCGCAGCCGAAGATGCGCGAGCTCCTCGACGGCCTCTACGACGACCCCGAGCTGACCGTGATCTCCGCGGAGGTGCTCCAGGCGATCACGAGCCACCGGAACGACGGCCGTCCGCTGACGCTCGAGGCGGGGATCGTGCGCGTCGCCGACGCGCTGGACATGGCGCAGGGACGGTCGCGGATCCCGTTCGAGCACGGCCGCGTGTCGATCCACTCGCTCTCGGCCGCCGCGATCGAGCAGGTCGACATCCGCGACGGCACCGAGCGGCCGATCGCGATCGAGATCCTGATGAACAACTCCTCCGGTATCTACCAGGTCGACGGGCTGCTGAAGGCGAAGCTGCGCGGGTCGGGCCTCGAGCCCTACGTCGAGGTCACGGCGCACATCGACACCGAGGCCGAGAAGCGCCTCGTCCCGATCTACCGCCTCGAGACGTAGGGCCGCGGAACCCGCGAATGGGTCGCGGGACCTATGGAATCGCGGCGCGCGAGCCGATATGACGAGTCCATGCGGATCGTCACCATCGGTGCACGCGCGGCGCTCGTCGCCTCCGGGGTCGCCACGGGCGCGGCCGTCGCGCTCGCGACGCTCGCGACCCTGTAGGCGCGCCCTCCGCTCGCGGGCGGACTCGCTACACTCTGCGGCGTTCGCTGCGGGGTCGTCTAACGGTAGGACGCTCGGCTCTGGACCGAGTAGTCTAGGTTCGAATCCTAGCCCCGCAGCCTCAAAATAGCCCCGCTGAGACGGGGTTTTTTCGCGGCCGGATTCACGCGTCCGCGCCGCGGGCATTCAGGCGGCGATGGAATTCGGGATGGAGCTCCTCACGATCGTCCTGTTCGCGCTCGTGCCGACCGTGCCGCTCGCGATCCTCGGCTGGGCGTTCCTCAACCGGAGCCGCCGCAGACGCGGCGCCACCGTGACGCAAGGCACGGC
>DATLFU010000042.1:0-9102 GCA_035540835.1 Gaiellaceae bacterium | reverse complement strand
GCCGCCTTCGGTGACCTCCACCTCGGGCTTCTCCCAGTCCTCGCCCGTGACGTCGACGCCGTCCTCGCGGAGCTCGTTCACGGCCGCCTCCGCGAGGTCGGTGCGGAATGCGTCGTCGCTCGGCTCGTTCTTGACGATTCCATAGTCGGTGGCGATCTGCTTCGTGATCTCCCACGACTCCGGATCCATGATCCCGATGCCCTGCGGCGCCGGCCAGATCAGCGCGTTGATCTCGTTCACCATCCAGCGCTGGTGCCCCTCGCCGAGCGTCGGGCCGGCGTCGAGGACGTACTGGACGCAGTCGTCCGGGTTGACGCGGCAGTAGATCCACCCGCGGAAGCTGGCCTTGAGGAACCGCCGCGCGATGTCCTGGTTCGCCTCCTCCTGGATCCAGTCCTCGCGGACGAAGATCCCGTCCTCGAGCGCGCCCGTCCCGAGGTCGGACATTTTCATGACCACGAGGTCGTCGAGCGTGTACAGCTCGCCCGTCTCGGGGTTCTTCGTCTCGAGAACCTGTGCGAGCTCGTTGTAGGTCATCGCCGCCGCCGCGTCGATCTCCCGGTTGAGGAAGAGGTTCATGTCGAACGGCTGCGCGACGATCTCGACGTCCTTCTGCGGGTCGAGGCCGTTCTTCGTCAGCGCGGCGAACAGCTTGTGCTCGTTGCCGCCGAGCCAGACGCCCACCTTCTTCCCGCGGAGGTCCTCGATGCTGTCGATGTCGCTGTCGGCCCACGCGATCTCGGTCATGCCGGAGCGCGTGAAGACCTGCGCGATGTTCACGATCTGCCCGCCCTGGTCGCGGGTCGCGAGCGTGTTGTCGAGCCAGTTGATCCCGAACTCCGCCTGCCCGCCGAGGACGACCTGCTCGGGCACGATGTCGGGGCCGCCGGGGCGGATCGTCACGTTCAGGCCCTCGTCCTCGTAGTAGCCCTGCTCGAGCGCGGCGTAGTACCCGGCGAACTGCCCCTGCGTCACCCACTTCAGCTGGAGCGTGACGTCGACGGTCTCCTGCTGCCCCTCGCCGCCGTCGCCGGTCTCGGCCCCGGTGTCACCGCCCGGTGTCGCGTCGCCGCCGTCGCCGCCGCCGCACCCGACGACCGCGAACGTCATCGCCGCGACGAGCGCCGCGAGGACCCACCACCACCTACGACCCTGCATCCGTACCCCTTTCGGTTTGACCTGCTTGCCCTAGTCGACCCGGCCGCGTGCGGACGGGAAGTACCGCATCGTCACCCGCTCGGCGAGCGCGACCGACGCGTAGAAGAGGATCCCGATCACGCTGGCGACGAGGATCGCCGCCCACGCGGTCTGGAAGTTGAAGATCCCGGCGGAGCGCCTGATCTGGATTCCGAGCGAGCTCTGGGAGCCTCCGAAGTAGTCGCCGACGATGGCGCCGATCATCGCCAGTACCGTCGCCACCTTCAAGCCCGAGAAGAGGAACGGCAGCGACGTCGGGATCCGGACGCGGCGGAAGATCTCCAGCTCGCCGGCGGCGTACGAGCGCATCAGCTCGATCGACGCGGGCCGCACCGACGTCAGTCCGCGCAGCGTGTTCACGAGCACCGGGAAGAAGCAGATGACGGCCGCGATGGCCATCTTCGACTCCATGTTGAGCACGCCGAACCAGTTGTTCGTGATCGGCGCGAAGGCGATGATCGGGACCGCGTTCGCGGCGATCGCGTACGGCATCAGCGCGCGACCGAGCGGCCGCCAGCGCGCAAGCGCGAGCGCCGCGACCACCGCCGCTCCGCAGCCGATCACGTAGCCGCCGAGCGCCTCCTGGAAGGTGAACCAGCCGGCGCTCCAGAGCGTGTCGCGCTGCTCCCACGTCGTCCGGAGGATCTCCGAGAGCGGGGGGAGCAGGAACCGCTGCACCCCGAGCCCGCGGACGCCGAGCTCCCACGCCGCGATCCCGAGGACGAACACACCGAGCGCGGGCGCCCAGTCCGCCAGGCGGCGGCCGACGCGGCGCGCGAGGGTGTCGCGCGGGAGCGGCAGCACGAGCTTGGAGGGCAGCGGCCCGCTGCTCAGAGCCCCTCCTCCGCGACGATCAGCTCCTCCTCGAGCGTGTCGCCCTCCTGCTCGAACCCGCCGCCGGCGCGGAGCCGCCGGCGCACGTCGCGCACGAGCTCGGCGAAGCGCGGCTGCTCGCGCGTCTCGATGCCGCGGGGCTGCGGCAGGTCGATGTCGACGATGCCGGCGATCCGTCCCGGCCGCGGCGACATCACGACGACGCGCGTCGACAGGAACACCGCCTCCGCGATCGAGTGCGTGACGAACACGACCGTGCTGCCGCTCGCCTCCCAGATCCGCAGCAGCTCCAGGTTGAGCCGCTCGCGCGTCATCTCGTCGAGTGCGCCGAACGGCTCGTCCATCAGGAGCAGCGGCGGGTGGAACGCGAGCGCCCGCGCGATCGCCACGCGCTGCTGCATCCCGCCGGACAGCTGCCACGGGTGGTGGTCGCCGAAGCCCGTGAGCTCGACGAGGTCGAGCATCTCGCGGACGCGTTCCGCGCGCTTGCCGCGGTTCCACCCCATCATCTCGAGCGGCAGCGAGATGTTCTTCGCGACGGTGCGCCAGTCGAAGAGGACGGCGTCCTGGAAGACGATCCCGTAGTCGCGGTCGAGACGCGCCTGGTGCGCGGGCTTGCCGTTGACGACGACGTCGCCGCGCGTCGGCTCGATCAGGTCGCCGATGATCCGCAGCAGCGTCGACTTGCCGCACCCGGAGGGACCGATCAGCGAGACGAACTCGCCCGGCGCGAGCTCGAGGTCGATGTCCTGCAGCGCGACGACGCCGCCCTGGCCGAACTCCTTCGAGACCTGACGGAGCGAGACGACGGGTTCAGGCGACATGCTCGGGGGCCCTCCTGACGACGAGCTTCTCGGCGATCACGACGATGAGGAAGAACACGATTCCGACGGCGGCGGCGACGAGGTTCGTCGCCCACAGCCGCTCGGGCGCCGTGGCGTAGTACTGGTTGAAGTTGAGGATCGCGGTGCCGAGCCCGTCGGGAACACCAGCCGGCAGCTCGCCGATGATCGCGCCGACGACGCTCGCCGTCGCGGAGATCTTGAACGCGGCGAACAGGAACGGCATCGCGGCGTGGACGCGCAGCTTCCACAGCACCGACCACGTGCCGGCGGCGTACGACCGCATCAGCTCCAGCGCGCGCGGGTCCGCGGCGTGCAGCCCGCGCAGCGTGTTGATCGCGACCGGGAAGAACGTCAGGTACGCGGCGATCACCGCGACCGACATCCAGCCGGCGATGCCTCGCGAGCCGAGCCAGACGACGACCATCGGCGCGATCGCGAGGATCGGCACCGTCTGCGAGGCGACGATGTAGGGGAGGAAGCCGCGCTGGAGGAGTCGCGAGTGCGCGAGGACGGTTCCGATCGTGAACCCCACGAGCGCGCCGAGCGCGAACCCCGCCGCCGCCTCGCGAGCGGTGAAGAGCGCGGCGTCGAGGAGCACCTCGATCAGCATCGGCCCGCCGCGGCGCGACGGCTCGAACAGCGACGCGACGATCTCGTGCAGGTGCGGGAACGTGCGGTCGTTGACCTGGAAGGCGCGGATGCGCAGCTCCGTCGCCTCGCCGACCCACTTGAACGCCTCCCACAGCGCCCAGAGCCCCGCGAGGACCCCGAGCAGCACGAGCGCCTGGCGCGCGCCGCGGAGGGCCCAGTCGCCCGCGGATGCAGCGCGTGTCTCCCGTGCCGTGGCCGCGACCGACATCACTATTCCCTACCACACCGCTCCGGATGTCGGAGTAAAGTCGCCGCGTGCCGCTCCAGCCGTCACGCACGGTCTCCGAGCTCCAGGAGCTGCGCGAGCTGACCGGCGACGAGAACGGCGCGCAGCGCGTCGCGTGGACGGAGACGTGGCAGCGCTCGCGGGCGTGGCTGCGCGAGAAGCTCGCGGACCTGCCGCTCGAGCACGAGATCGACGAGGCGGGGAACCAGTGGTTCACGCTCCGCGGCCGCTCCGAGCGCGCGCTGCTCCTGGGCGGCCACATGGACTCGGTCCCGAACGGCGGCTGGCTCGACGGCTGCCTGAACGTGATCGCCGCCGTCGAGGTGCTGCGGCGCGTCGCGGAGGACGGCGAGCCGCCGGTGACGGTGCGGCTCGTCGACTGGGCCGACGAGGAGGGCGCGCGGTTCGGCCGCTCGCTGTTCGGGTCGAGCGCCGCGTCCGGCTCGATGGACGACCAGGAGGAGCTGCGGAACCGCACCGACGCCGACGGGATCCGGCTCGAGGACGCGCTGCGCGAGCACGGCGTCGACCTCGACCGCGCGCTCGACGCGCGGCGGCAGCTCGAGAGCGCCGCCGCCTACCTCGAGCTGCACATCGAGCAGGGGCCGGTGCTGGAGTCGATGGACATCCCCGTCGGTGTCGTCCTCGGCACCTTCGGCGTCGAGCGGCACCTGATCACGTGGAAGGGGCAGGCGGCGCACGCCGGCTCGACACCGATGGACAAGCGCCGCGACGCGCTCGCCGGCGCCGCGAAGCTCGCGCTCGAGATCCGCGGGATCGCGAAGCGAGCAGGCGGCGGAGCCGTGTGCACGAGCGGCGGCGTCGTCACCAAGCCCGGGATCGTGACCTCCGTCGTCGAGACGGCCGAGCAGCTGCTCGACCAGCGCCACCTCGACGCCGACACGCTCGCGACGATGCTGCGCGAGGCGAAGGAGGCGTCGGAGCGGTTCGCGGCAGAGGAGGACGTCGAGGTCTCCTGGAGCCGCATCTGGAGCATCCACCCGATCCTCTTCCACGAGGAGCTGATCGATCTCGCCGACGAGGCCGTGCGCCAGTCGACGGGGATCTCGCACCGGCTCCCGAGCGGCCCGCTCCACGACGCGGCCGAGGTCGCGCGCGCCGGGGTCCCGACGGTGATGCTCTTCGCGCAGAGCCTCCGCGGCCTCTCGCACACGAAGCTCGAGGACACGAAGCCGGAGCACATCGAGGCAGCGGTCGAGGCGCTCGACCGCCTCGCCTCGAAGGCGGTCGACTGGGTCGCCGCGCGCGCGTGAGGCTCGAGCACTCGATCGACGTCGCGCGCCCGCCCGCCGAGGTCTACGCGTTCGTCGCGGACCCGTCGAACCTGCCGCGCTGGCAGGGGCCCGTCGATGCCGTCGAGTGGGAGGGAGGCGAGGCGTCCGCCGGCGACCGCTTCCGGGAGGTGCGGACGTTCATGGGCCGCCGCGTCCACTCCTCCGTCGAGGTGACGGTCGCGGAGCCGCCGCGCGAGTTCACCGTGTCGGCGTCGGCGGGGCCGGTCGACGTCGTCGCGCGGCACCTGCTGGAGGCGGCGGGGGAGGGGACGCGCGTCCGCGTCGAGGTGGAGGCGGAGCGAGTGCCGCGCCTGATGGCAGGGATGGCCGCGCGCGCAGCGCGGCGGCAGGCGGAGGAGGATCTGGCGCGCCTGAAGCGGCTGCTCGAGGAGTAGTGGCGCGTCGGCGCGTGGCGGTCGTCGCCGCGCTCGCGCTCGGCGCCGGCGTCACCTGGAACATCGCCAACGTCGGCGCGGTCGCCGACCCGCTCGCGGAGGCGTACGGCGTCTCCCTCGTCGTCGTCGGCCTCTTCACGACGGCGCTCTTCGTCACGCACCTGGCCGCGCAGCTCCCGGCGGGGAGGCTCGCGGACCGCCTGGGCGCGCGGCGCGTCGGCTTCGCCGCCCTCGCCGCGGTCGCCGCGGGGAACGTGCTCGCGCTCGTCGGGCCGGAACCGTGGCTCGCCGTCGCCGCGCGGCTGCTCGTCGGCGTCGGCAGCGGCGCGGGGTTCGTCGCGGGCGCGGACTACATGCGCTCGGCGGCTCCGTCCCCGACGCTCCAGGGCCTCTACGGCGGCGCGACGATGGCGGGCGGCGGCCTCGCGGTCGCGCTCGTGCCGCAGCTCGAGCCGGCGCTCGGCTGGCGCGCGCCCTACTGGAGCGCGCTGGCGGTCGCGGCGGCCGCCGCGTGCGTCCTCGCCCTCTCCCGCCACGACGTCCGCACCGGCGCGGGCGGGCGCGTCGTCGCCGACCGGAGCCTCGTCCGGATCGCCGTCCTGCACGCCGCCACGTTCGGCCTCTCGGTCGTCGCAGCGAACTGGGTCGTCGCGCTGCTCGAGCGGCAGGGACACGACCGCGCGACGGCGGCCCCGCTCGGCGCGCTCGTCCTGCTCGCCGGGATCGTCACGCGCCCGCTCGGCGGCTGGCTCGTCGCGCGCGGCGCGCCGGCGCGGACGGTGCTCGCCGCCGCGCTCGTCGCCGGTGCCGCCGGCTTCGGCGCGCTCGCGCTCCCGCTGCCGCTCGCGCTCCTCGGCGTCGCGGCGCTCGTCGCCGGGCTCGCCGCGGGGCTGCCGTTCGCGCCGATCTTCTCCGCCGCGCAGCGCACGCGCCCGGACGCGCCGGCGGCGGCGACCGGCTACGTGAACGCCTGGGGGATCGCGGCGATCGTCGCGGGGACGCCGCTGCTCGGGCTCGCGTTCTCGCTCCCGGGCGAGGGCCGCGTCGGCTTCGCCGCCGTCGCGGCCCTCTGGGCGCTGGCGCTCGTCGCGCTGCCGCGGCGCGCCTAGCCGACGGCGTCGACGATCTCTTCGCTGAGGCTCGGGAACGTGCTGAGGAACTCCGCCCGCTCGCGCTTGAAGCGCGTCACCAGCGCCTCGTAGTCGCCCAGCCTGCCCGTCGCCTCGTAGAGGCGGCGCGGCTGGAGCACGTCGAGGTCCTCGTCCTCGATCCCCGGCACGTGCGCGGCGACGAGGTAGCCGAAGTCGGCGTCGCGCTCCCACTCGATCGTGCCCTCGGCGATCGCCTTCACGATCGCGGACGAGTGCTTGATCTTGACCTTCTTCGAGCGCTCGTCCGCCTCGGGGCCGCCGACCCGCCCGGTGTTCATCAGGTAGACCTCGAGCGGGTGCCGCTCGAGCAGCTCCAGGAAGCGGTTCCCCTGGAGGTCGTGCGGCGCGGGGAAGAACGGGTTGGTGCCCGGGACGCGCAGGAACTTGCCCGCCTCGTCCGCGCCGCCCGCGCTCGTCCCCTGCGTCTCGCCGAGCATGAAGAAGACCGCCGCCTGCGGCCCCTCGAGCTTCGCGACGGCCGGGATCACGTTCTCGTTGCGGTTGAGGATCAGGAGGAAGTCGGCCTTCTCGATCGGCTCCTCCGCCGCCGCGTCGATCACGCGGAACGGGAACGTCGCGCGCCCGTTCTGCGTGTACGACGTGTCGTAGAAGTCGACGTCCTCGCCGCTCTGGGAGACGTTCTCGAGGTACGACTCCGGCTGCGTCACCGCGCCGTGGATCGTCGGCTCGTCCTCCGGGTTCAGCCCGAACGTCTTCGCGAAGCAGCCGTTCTCGGTGACGGTGACGCGGCCGTTCGGCATCCAGGCGACGAAGTCGTCCTGCACCGGCAGCGACCCGTTCTGGCGCGTGAACGTCGTCGTCGTCTTCCCCGTGCCCGAGAGGCCGACGATGAGGCCGACCTTCCGCCCGCGGTCGGTCGGGATGATCTTGCAGCCCGCGTGGAGGGGGAGTCCGCCGCGGTCGTAGACGAGCTTGTTCCACATCCGCAGCCCGCCCTTCTTCGACTCGCCGAAGTAGTCCGAGTTGAAGACGCGCGTGACGCCCTGCTCGAGGTCGACGAGGATCAGGCGGTCGTCCGGGAAGCCCTCCGCCTTCAGGTTCGGCGTGTAGATCACCGTCAGCTCCGGCTCGACGTCGTCGCCGGGGGCGCGGTCGAAGTAGAGCTGCTGCTGCATCGCCGCGATGTTCGCGTTCGCCGTCTCGACGAAGAGGCGCGCCGGGACGCGGAACTCGGGGTCGTTGCCGATGTAGCCGTCGACCTTCACCATCTCGCGGCCGGCGATGTACGCGTCCTGCGCCTCGGCCCAGCGCGCCGCCTCGTCGCGCGGGATCGACTGGTTCTGCCCGTCGGGCTCGTCCGTGACGATGTACGTCGACCGCTTCGAGCGCGCCACGACCTCGGTCTGGACGTTCAGGTTCCCGTACCGCGTGGGCTGCGCGTTCGGCATCCGCGCCGCCAGCTCCTTCAGCTCCTCGGGGGCGGGGTTGTCGTGGACCTCTGCAGCCTCCGGAAGTCTGAACAGCATCTTCGCCACGGCGCTCGCGCTCCTCCTCGGATCCGAATGGTCAGGAAATCGGGTTCGTGCAGGCGCAACGTTCCCGGACGCGCGAGACTATACCCCCGGCTCCGGGTTCCGCACGCTCACCGGTTGCCGCCGCGGGCGGTTCGCGCGAAGATGCTGCCCCGGCCTCGCGACCCGCCCAGGAGGAGCCATGCCACTCAGCTTCGGCGTCACCGTCCTGCCCGACCCGCCGTACCGGCGCTTCCTCGACCTGATCCAGATGGCCGAGGAGCAGGGGTTCGAGTACGGGTGGACGTACGACTCGCACGTCCTGTGGCAGGAGTCGTACGCGACGCTGGCGCTCGCGGCCGACCGGACGTCGCGGATCAAGCTCGGCCACTTCGTCACGAACCCGGGGATCCGCGAGCCGACGGTGACGGCGAGCTGGTACGCGACCATGCAGGACATCTCCGAGGGGCGGATGGTCTGCGGGATCGGGCGCGGCGACTCGTCGCGCCGCGTCGTCGGCCTGAAGCCGGTGAAGGTGGCGGAGTTCGAGCGCTCCTGCGCGATGATCCGCGACCTGATGAACGGCCGGAAGGTCGTGTGGAACGAGAAGGAGCTCGAGCTCGCGTGGGCGCGGAAGGAGCTCGGCGAGATCCCGCTCTACGTCGCCGGCTACGGGCCGAAGGCGCTCGCCGTCGCCGGCCGGGTCGCGGACGGCGTGATCATCCAGCTCGCCGACCCGCAGATCATCCAGTGGATCATGGACACCGCCCGCCGCGCCGCCGAGGAGGCGGGACGGGACCCCGCAGAGCTGAAGTGCATCGTCGGCGCGCCGTCGAAGATCACCGACGACCTCCGGCAGGCGCGCGAGGAGGTGCGGTGGTTCCCCGCGATGGTCTCGAACCACGTCATGGACCTGATCGAGAAGTACGGCTGGGACTCCGAGATCCCGGAGGCGCTCACCGACTACGTGAAGGCGCGGAAGTTCTACGACTACTCGGAGCACTCCCGCGTCGGCGCGAAGCACGGCGAGTTCGTC
>DATLFU010000041.1:0-20470 GCA_035540835.1 Gaiellaceae bacterium | reverse complement strand
GCCGCTCGCACAGCCGCTGGTTCTGGGGCTTTCGTCTCTACCTGCTCTGCGCGCCGGACGGGCTGCCGGTCGGCTTCGAGCTCGCCGCCGCCAACCAGCCCGAGCGGGCCGTGGCCGCCGAGCTGCTCGAGCGCGTCCTGCAAGGCGGCGAGACCGTCGTCTGCGACTAAGGCTTCGCCGGCGCCGAGTTCGAACAGCTCGTCGCCTCGCTGGGAGCATCGATCCTGCGCCCCGATCGCAAGGACGAGCCGCGCCGGCACGGCTCCCTCGGCGGCATCCGCCAGTGGGTCGAGTCGGCCTTCGACACGCTCAAGGACCAGCTCTCGCTCGAGCGCCACGGCGGCCGCACGCTGGCCGGCCTCGTCAGCCGGGTCGCCAGACGGCTGCTCGCACTCGCAGCCGTGCTCCTCCACAACTGGCAGCTCGGCCACCCCGGCCGCCGGCTGACCGCCTACGACCACTAAGGAATCAATCGTCTAGGGGTGCGGGGGAACCCCCGGGTTCCCCCGCCGCCCTCAGGCGAGGAGCCGCGCGGCGACGCGCAGGTCGTCCACGAACGCCGCGTACTCGGCGTCGCGATCCGCCGGATCGGTGCGGAGGATCGACGACGGGTGGACCGTCGCGAGCGCCTTCGGGGCGAGGGGGGTCTCGACGAGCTGCCCTCGCTGCCTCGTCACGCGGAAGTCGCGTCCGAGGAGCGCCTGCGCCGCCGTCGCGCCGAGGCAGACGAGGACGCGCGGCCGCACGACGGCGAGCTCGGCCTCGAGCCACGGCCGGCAGGCGGCGATCTCGCTCCAGTTCGGCTTCGCGTGGATGCGGCGCTTCCCGCGCGGCGTCCACTTGAAGTGCTTGACGGCGTTCGTCACGTACGCCTGCGCGCGGTCGACGCCGGCCTCCTCGAGCGCCTGGTCGAGGAGCCGGCCTGCGGGGCCGACGAACGGCCGGCCTTCGCGGTCCTCGCTGTCGCCTGGCTGCTCGCCGACCAGCATCACGGCGGCCGAGGTCGCGCCCTCGCCGAAGACGGTCTGCGTCCCCGTCAGGTGCAGCGGGCAGGCGGTGCACCCGGCGGCGGCGTCGCGCAAGCTCGGCAGCGTCGGCGCGTCCGGCACGAGAGGGGCTGCCGTCTCACCGCGCGCCACGGCAGCGGTATCACCGCCCCCGGCGACGCCAAACGGCCGGGTGCGCCTACGATGGCGCGGCGTGCACGGGATCATCTTCACGTCGTTCCGGCACTTCGTCACCAGCCGCGCGGGGAGCGACGCCGCCGAACGCGTCTGGGCGAACGAGCCGACGTACCTGATCACGCGCTCGTACCCCGACGAGGCGTTCCTCCGGCTCTTCGACACGGCGTGCCGCGAGCTCGGGGAGGACCCCGACGAGCTGCTGCGCGCGTTCGGCGTCTTCGCCGGCGAGCGGACGTTCGTGCTCCTCTACCCGTCGTACTTCGCGCAGGCGAGCGGACCGCGGCCGTTCCTCCTCGGGCTCGAGGAGCGCATCCACGAGCTCGTCCGCGCGACCGTGCCCGAGGCGGCGCCGCCCCGGCTCGTGATCGAGCCGCTCGACGACGACGGCGTCCGCGTCACCTACACGTCGCCGCGGCGCCTGTGCGTCCTGCTCGAGGGCCTCCTCCTCGGGACCGCGCGGCACTTCGGGCGCGAGGTCGCGATGGAGCAGACGTCGTGCATGCACCGCGGCGGCGACGCCTGCGTCGTCGAGGCGCGGTTCGACCCGCCGTAGCTAGCCGGCCGCGGCCGGCTCCGCCTCGCGCCGCTGCTCGCGGTACCACGCGATCGTCCGCTCGAGCCCCTCGTCGAGGTCGACCTGCGCCTCCCAGTCGAGGAGGCGCTTCGCCTTGTCGACGTTCGGGATCCGCATCTCGACGTCCTTGTAGTGGAGCGGCTGGAAGACGAGCTGCGACGAGCTCCCGCTGACGCGGATCACGCGCTGCGCGAGGTCGACGACGGTGACGACGGAGCGCGAGTTGCCGACGTTGAAGACCTGCCCGACCGCCTCCGGGCGCTCGAGCACGCGCATCAGCGCCTCGACCATGTCGTCGATGAAGCACCATGCGCGGATCTGTGACCCGTCGCCGTGGATGACGAGGTCGCGCCCGGCGACGGCCGACTCGATGAACGCCATCATCGCGCCGCGCGCGACCTGCCCGGGCCCGTAGACGTTGAACGGCCGGAGCGCGACCGTCGGGAGGTCGAACTGCTTCAGGTAGGCGTGCGCCATGTACTCGCCGGCGAGCTTCGAGACGGCGTACGTCCAGCGCGCCTCGCCGACGGAGCCGATGGTGGTGTCGTGCGACTCCTCCACGCGGTACGCGCGCGCGCCGAACACCTCGCTCGTGGAGATGTCGACGAACCGCTCGACCGTCTCCTTCGTCGCGACCGCCGCCTCGAGCGCGTTGTACGTCCCGATCAGGTTCACGCGCATCGTCTCGACGGGGTCCTGGAGCACGTGGTCGACGCCCGCGATCGCGGCGAGGTGCGCGACGTGCGTCGCGCCGCGCGCGAGCTCCATCACGAGCTCGCCGTCGACGACGCTGCCCTGGTGGAAGGTGAGGTTCGGGTGGTCGATCAGCGGCGTGTGCGTCAGCGCGTCTCGCCGCAGGCTGTCGAGGATCACGATTTCGTTCTCGTCGGCGAGGCGGCCCGCGAGGGTCGTGCCCATGAAGCCCGCGCCGCCGGTGATGAAGATGCGCTTCCCCTTCAGTGCCACGACGGCGGATGCTACCGGGAGGCTTCGGTAGGCTCAGCGCCGTGGGCGAGTACACCACCGGTGCGAACGTCGTCATCTACCCGGGGACGGTGATCGGCGACGGCTGCACGATCGGCGACAACGCCGTCGTCGGCAAGCCGCCGGCGCTGTCGCGCCGGTCGACCGCGAAGCGGGAGGAGCTGCCGCCGCTCGAGATCGGTCCCGGGACGACGATCTCGACCGGCGCGGTCGTGTTCGCCGGCACGCGGATCGGCGCGAACGTGATCGTCGGCGACCTCGCATCGGTGCGCGAGCGCTGCGAGATCGGCGACGACGTCGTCCTCGGCCGCGGCGTGTTCGTCGAGAACGACAGCACCGTCGGCGCGCGGACGAAGATCCAGGCGCACTCGTACGTCACGGCGTACTCGACCGTCGAGGAGGACGTTTTCATGGCGTGCGCGATCGCGACCACGAACGACAACTTCATGGGCCGGACGGAGGAGCGCTTCGAGTACGTCAAGGGGCCGACGATCAAGCGCGGCGCCCGCATCGGCGGCGGCGTCGTCCTGTGCCCGGGCGTCGTCGTCGGCGAGGAGGCCTACGTCGGCGCGGGCGCGGTCGTCATCCGCGACGTGCCGCCGAAGTCGGTCGCCGTCGGCAACCCCGCGCGCGTCATCCGCGAGGTTGACGAGCGGGAGCTGCTCGAGAACCAGTAGCCCTACGCGACGCCGGCGCCGACGTTGACCGCGACGTCGAAGGCGATCTCGGCGCCGTCTCGATGCCGCTCGAGCGTCTCACGCGCGTCGCGGTCGACCGCCTCGACGAACGCGGCGAACCGCTCCGGATCGTCGGAGAACTCCGGCACGACCGCGGAGTAGGCGAACTCCACGTTCTCGACGAAGCCGTCGGCGGCAAACCGTGCCTCGAACGTCCGCTCCTCGACGCGGACGTCGCCGAAGCCGGAGTCGGCCAGGAGCGCGTGCAGCCACTCGGGATCGCCGTGCAGGAACGGACCCGCGAGCTCCTCGTACGTCACGCCGAGCGCCTCGAGGTGGCGCGCCTCGACCTCGGTGAGCTCGCGGAAGAAGTCGTTGCGGTCCATCCCCTGCCAAACCGCGAGACCGACGCGGCCGCCCCGCGCGAGCACCCGCCGCATCTCGCGCACCGCCCCCGCCTGATCCGGGAAGAACTGGATCCCCTGCTGGCAGAGGACGACGTCGTACGACCCGTCGCCGTCCTCGAGCGCGAGTGCGTCCCCGACCCGCCAGTCGACCGGCGGGCCCGACACCGGCGGCAGCGAGGCGGCGACCTCGATCATCCCGGGCCGCAGGTCGACACCTGTGACGGAACCGCGCGGCCCCACGCGCGCCGCCGCCGCCCGCGCGACGGCGCCGCTCCCGCAGGCGACGTCGAGCACCCGATCCCCCTCGTCGGGAGGCACGAGCTCGAGCAGCTCGGCTGCACAGGGAACGAAGAGGGCGGGCACGAAGAAGTCCTCGTACACCTGCGCCGGCGTGCGAGCGGCGGCCACGGGGCGAGTATCTCTCGGGTCGAACTCGTTTTCCAGCCGGCGACCCGTTGCCGGTCGAGCAGCGAGGGCTGCGAACCCTCGAGCGTGTCTGACACCGTTTCGAGGGTTCAGCCGGTACCACCACGCATCGTGGGGCGCCCGGCGGTGGCTCCTCGCCGACGAACGAGCCGCCGGGCGCCACGATGAAGCTGTCGGCGAGAGGCGTCGCCGCGCCAGGGAGCGCCTGCGCGCAGCGCACGCGCGAGCGCCTCGCCCCGAGCGGGTGACCCACGCGCACTCGCTGCGGCCCGGCGCGGGCGCGACCGCGCTCGTGCCCGCGCCCACAGCGCGAGCGAGCCACGGAGCCACGCCGCGAAGTCGCGATGCCGGCGCCGTAGGCGCCGGCGGACTTCGCGGCGCCTATGGAGCGTGCCGGGATCGAACCGGCGACCTCCGGCTTGCAAAGCCGGCGCTCTCCCAGCTGAGCTAACGCCCCTCGGCGCCAGTGTAGACGCCGTTTCGCGCTGCAGCGGCGAAGCAGTAGACTCCCGCGCATGTCGGGCGAGGCCATCGACCTGCTCAAGCGCGTCCCGCTCTTCGCGGACCTCGCGGACCGCGAGCTCGAGGGGATCGCGCGGACGATGCGGGAGCGGACGTTCCAGGCCGGCGAGACGATCGCGGCGGAGGCCTCCGGCGGCGTCGGGTTCTTCGTCATCGACGACGGCGAGGCGGTCGTCACCGTCGGCGGCGAGGAGGTCGGGCGGCTCGGCCGCGGCGACTACTTCGGCGAGATCGCGCTCATCGCCGAGACCGACCGCACGGCGACGGTGAAGGCCCAGACGGAGCTGCGCTGCTACGGCCTCACCTCCTGGGAGTTCCGCCCGCTCGTCGAGAACAACGCCTCGATCGCGTGGAAGCTGCTCGAGGCGATGGCGAAGAAGCTCCGCGCAGCCGAGCAGCGGCACCACTAGCGCCTTCCGCGACGACGCGGGCGCGGATGCGGTTTGATGCGTCTGTGACGAGGGGGTCGGAGTACGGGTCGCTGGACGATGCCGAGCTCGTCGGCCGCTGCCGCGCCGGCGACGAGGGGGCGTGGCGCGAGCTCGTCGAGCGGTTCTCGCGGTACGTCTTCGCGATCTGCGTGCAGGCCTACCGCTTGCCGGAGCCGGACGCGGAGGACGTCTTCCAGGACGTCTTCGCGCGCGTCTACGAGCGGCTCGGGCAGCTCCGCAGCGACGAGGCGGTGCGGCCGTGGATCGCGCAGCTGACGCGCAACTGCTGCGTCGACCGGCTGCGGCGCGGCGCGCGCGTCGAGCCGAGCGACGGGATCGAGGAGGGAGAGGCGGACGAGCAGCTCGAGCAGCTCGAGGAGGCGTGGGCCGTGCGCCAGCTCCTGGCCGAGCTCTCCGAGAACTGCCGCGACATCCTCGACCGGTTCTTCGCGCGGGACCAGAGCTACCGCACGATCGCCGAGGAGCTCGGCCTGCCGCCGGGAACGATCGCCAGCCGGATCTCGCGCTGCCTCGCGCAGCTCCGCGAGCGCGCCGAGGGAAGAATCGACGCGCCCGCCTCGTCTGGTGGTCGATCCCGATGAACCCGCTCGACGAACACCGACTCGCCGCGCTGCTGCGCCGGCTCCCACCCGCCCCCGAGGCGTGGGTGAAGGCCGCGCAGGAGCTGCCGCTCGTCCGCGGCCGGCTCGAGGAGATCGTCGCGCGCGCGGAGGCCGACGCCGAGTTCCGGCGTGCGCTCGTCGCCGACCTGGAGCAGGCACTGGCGCAGGCGGGCTACGAGCCCGACCGCGCGCTCGTCGCGGCGCTGCGCGGGCGGCTCGCAGAGGACTGATCGGCCGGAATGCGCGGGGCGACGACCACGGACGTGCTGGAGCTGCCCGTCGAGGACCTCCTCGACGAGCTCGGACGGCCGGACGGGCGGCTGGCGAGCGGCCCGGTCGCCGCGCTCGTGGCGGCGATGGCGGCCGAGATCGTCGCCGCCGCGGCGGCACGCTCGGAGCGGCACTGGGACGAGGCGCGGGGCGCCGCGGTCCAGGCGCACGTCCTGCGCCTCCGCGCGGCGCCGCTCGCCTCCTCGGACGCGCGCGCCTTCGCCGAGGCGACGGAGCTCCTCCAGGGGCGCGCCGGCGGGGCGACGCCGGAATACCGCGACTTCGCGCTCGGCCGCGCGCTCTCGCGCGCCGCGGAGGTGCCGCTGCTGATCGCGCAGATCGCCGCCGACGTCGCTGCGCTCGCGAAGGACGTCGCCGAGCACGGCGCGCCCGAGGTGCGCGGCGACGCGGCCGGCGCCGCGGTACTCGCGCACGCGGCGGCGAAGGCGGCGGCGCACCTCGTCGAGATCAACCTCGCGACGACGTCGGATGACCTGCGCGTGATGTCCGCGCGCTCGATCGCCGCCGCCGCCGGCGCGTGGGCAGAAGCCGCCGTCGCGCTGGAATAGGATCCGCGCGTGGCCGCGGAGCCCGAGCGGGCCGAGACGCTGCTTCCCGCGTGGAGCCTGCCGGCTCACGCGGTTCCCGGGATCGGGATCGCGGTCGAGTGGCCGGAGCGCGTGACGCGGGAGTGGGCGTGGGGCGGCTCCACCGGGCGCGGCGTCCGCGTCTGCATCGTGGACAGCGGCGTCGACGGCGACCACCCGGCCGTCGGCGGCCTCGCGGGCGCCGTCGTCGTTCGCGCCGGCGCCGGCGACGACGTCGTCGTCGAGCCGGACGCCGAGGGCGACGCGTGCGGCCACGGCACCGCCTGCGCCGGGATCGTCCGCGCGCTCGCGCCCGAGTGCGAGCTCTGGAGCGCGCGCGTCCTCGGCGCGGGCTTCAAGGGGAGCGGCCGCGTGCTCGTCGGCGGCCTCCGCTGGGCGATCGAGCAGGGCTTCGACGTCGTGAACCTGAGCCTGTCGACGACGAAGCGCGACTTCGCGACGCTGCTGCACGAGCTCGCCGACACGGCGTACTTCCGGCGCACCGTCCTCGTCGCGTCGGCGCACAACATGCCGGTCGAGAGCTTCCCGTGGCGCTTCTCGTCCGTGATCTCCGTCGGGAGCCACGAGCTCGACGACCCGTTCGCGTTCTTCTACAACCCGCGGCCGCCGGTGGAGTTCTTCGCCCGCGGCGTCGACCTCGACGTCGCGTGGCTCGGCGGCGGGACGCTCCGCTGCACCGGGAACAGCTTCGCGACGCCGCACATCACGGGGATCTGCGCGCTCGTGCGCTCGAAGCACCCGGAGCTGACGCCGTTCCAGCTCAAGAGCGTGCTGTACCTGACGTCGGCGAACGTGGGAGGTGGGGGATGAGCGGCGACCTTCGCGCCGCCGTCGCGGCGGGCGTGCTGTCGGCGGAGGACGACTACCGCGCGCTGCTCCGGTCGATCGTGGAGGTCGCGCGCGCGATCTTCGGCGCGCGCGCGTCGTCGATCTTCCTGCTGGACGAGGCGACGGACGAGCTTGTCTTCACCGCGGTCGCGGGGGAAGGTGCGGACTCGCTCGTCGGGATGCGACTCCCGTCGAGCACCGGGATCGCGGGCTGGGTCCTCGTCACGCGCCAGCCGCTCGTCGTCGAGGACGTCGCGTCCGACCCGCGCTTCGCGCGCGACGCCGCGGAGTCGACGGGCTACGTCCCGAACGCGCTGATGGCGGTGCCGCTGCTGCACGACGAGCTCGCGCTCGGCGTCCTCCAGGTGCTCGACCGCACCGAGCCGCCGCGGTTCACGCTCGCCGAGATGGAGCTGCTCGGACTGTTCGCGCACCAGGCCGCGATCGCCCTGCACCTGCTCCAGCGTGCGCGGAAGGCACGTGCTGCACTCGCCGACGGAGAGGGGGAGCAGGCAGCGCTGGCTCGCCTCGCGCAGGTTCTGGAGACGGTTCCGGAGGAGCGGCGCGCGCCGGCCGACGCCCTCCTCGGCGCGCTGGCACGTCTCCTGGAATGACGAGAGGCCGGGGCGGCTGCGCCGCGTCCCGGCCTCTCGCGCGCGACGTTGCCGCCTAGAGCGGCTCGACCTTGTCGGTCTTGAACGCGTGGCCCTCGACGTCGTCGTCGTCGTCGTGCGCCATCGGCTCGACCTTGTCCGGGTTGAACCCGTGGCCCTCGACCTCGTCGGCCTCGGCCGGGTTCAGCTTCTCGCGATCCTCCACCGCATGCTCCTTTCGTCTGTGTGACGCGGCGTACGACCCCCTAGACGCCGGAGTCGGCCGAGATCTTCCATCCTGCGGCCATCCCATGCAACTATCCGCTCATGCGGGCGCTGCGGACACGGGTCGCGGCTTTCGGACGCGCGTTCGCGAACCCGGACATCCGGCGGATCCAGCTCGCGCACGGCGGCTCGCTGATCGGGACGTGGTCGTACGCGATCGCGCTGTTCGTCTACGCGTACGACGTCGGCGGGGCCCGCGCCGTCGGGCTCGTCGCCGCCGTCCGCTGGATCCCGGCCGCGGTCGCGTCGCCGTTCGCCGGCCTGCTCGGCGACCGCTACCCCCGCGCGCGCGTGATGCTCGTGGCCGACGTCGTGCGCGTCGGGGCCATGCTGGGGAGTGCCGCGACGATCGCGCTCGGCGGGCCGGCCGCGCTCGTGTACGCGCTGGCGGCGCTCACGTCGGTCACGGCGACGGCGTTCGGGCCGGCGAAGCGGGCGCTGCTCCCGTCGCTCGCCCGCACGCCGGACGAGCTGACGGCGGCGAACGTCGCCTCGAGCACGATGGACAGCGTCGCGGTGCTCGTCGGCCCAGCGCTCGGAGGGCTCGTCCTGGCGGCGACGTCGGTCGAGGTCGTGTTCCTGTTCAACGCCGTCGCGCTCGCGTGGTCGGCCGCGCTCGTGCTGCGGCTCCGCGGCGGGCGCGAGCGTCCGGCCGGTGCGTCCCGCGCCGGCGGCGCGCGTGCGATCGCGGCGGAGCTCGGGGAGGGGCTGAGCCTCGCCGTCCGGCGCCCGGCGATCGGGCTGATCATCCTCCTGAACGGCGCGCAGACCCTGCTCTTCGGCGCCCTCATGGTCTTCGTCGTCGTGCTCGCGCTCGAGCTCCTCGACCTCGGCGACGCGGGCGTCGGCTTCCTCAACTCTGCGCTCGGGATCGGCGGCCTGCTCGGGTCCGTCGCCGCCGTCGCATTGATCGGGCGCGCGCGGCTCGCGCCGCCGCTCGTCCTCGGCCTCGCCTTCTGGGGGCTCCCGCTCGCCTTCCTCGGCGTGTGGCCGCACGCGTGGGCCGCGCTCCTGCTCTTCCCGGTGATCGGCGTCGCGAACACGCTCTTCGACGTTGCCAGCCTGACGCTCCTGCAGCGGCTGGCCGACGAGTCGGTGCTCGGGCGCGTGTTCGGCGTGCTCGAGGGGCTGAGCTTCCTCGGGATCGCGATCGGCGGCCTCGGCGCGCCGGTGCTGATCGACGCCCTCGGCGCGCGTGCCGCGCTCGTCGTCGCGGGGCTGCTCCTGCCGGCGGTCGCGCTCCTCTCGTGGCGCGGCCTCGCGCAGGCGGAGAAGGGCGCGACGGCGCCGGGGCGCGCGCTCGACCTCCTCCGCGCGCTGCCGATGTTCGCGCCGCTCCCCGCGCAGACGATCGAGCGGCTGGCGGCAGAGCTGCGGCCGGTGCCGCTCGCGGCGGGGCAGACGCTCTTCCGGCAGGGCGATCCGGGCGACCGGTTCTACGTCGTCGCGGCCGGCGAGGTAGAGGTGCGCGCGGACGGGCGCCCGACGGCGCGGCTCGGACCGGGGGAGTGCCTCGGCGAGATCGCGCTGCTGCGCGACGTGCCGCGAACCGCGACCGTCGCCGCGACGAGCGACGCGGAGCTCTACGCGCTCGAGCGGGACGAGTTCGTCCGCGCGGTGACGGGGCACCCCGAGAGCGCGCGCGCCGCCGACGCCGTGGTCGCCGAACGCCTGAGCCCGCTCAGGGCCGCAGGCACCTGAGCCGGCGCAGGCCGTTCGGCGGAGGCGCTAGGCGGCCCGCTCCAGCCGCTCCTCGGCGCGCGCCCGCGTGATGATGCGGTCGCGGTCGCCGAAGCGCAGCCGGGCGCGGGTGATGCGGTGCTCCTCCCAGAGGGCGGCAAGCCGCTCGTCCAGGCTCTTCAGCTCGGCGACGACGGCGGTGTCGTGGCCGAGGGAGAGCGTGCGCCGCAGCTCGGCTCGGCGGTCGCTCTCACGGTCGATGTCCGCGCGGATGTCGGGGAGTGTTCTCATGCCTGTACAAACGCGGGACGCGGGGGCGGCATTCCCACGTTGTGCGGCGCGTCCCGGCGTCGTACGCTGCGGGGGCGCCCAGGCGCATCCGGGACGGGGGACGAGGGAGGGAACGTCGATGGTGAAGAGGAATCTGGCGGTCGCGCTCGCCGCGGCGGTGGGGCTGCTCGGCGCGGCCGCGGCGGAGGCGCAGCCGCAGGTGCTGACGGGCGAGCACGCCGGCGCGCCGTACGAGATCGTCGTCCCGCCGGCGTGGAACGGGACGCTCGTCGTCGTCGCGCACGGCTACCGCGACAAGGCCGACGGGCCGGGCGAGGTCGACAACCGCGACGCGCTCGACGACGCGCTCGCCGCGGGGCTCGCCTCGCAGGGGTACGCCGTGGCGGGCTCCGCGTACCGCGACAACGGGTGGGCGGTGAAGGAGGGGATCCACGACACGAGGGCGCTCGCGGCGTACTTCCGCGGCGCGGTCGGGAATCCCGAGACGACGCTGCTCCTCGGCTTCTCGATGGGATCCGTCGTCACCTACGACCTCGCCGAGCGGAGCGCGGGGCTGTTCGACGGCGCGATCGCCGCGTGTGCCGTGGGCGCCGGCTCGCCGCGGGCGTGGGACGGCGCCGTGGCGGCGCTGCTCGCGTACCACGTCGCGTTCGGGATGCCGCCGAGCTGGGGCACGCCCGGCGACGTCCGCGACGACCTCGACTTCCAGACCGAGGTGCTGGCGAAGGCCGTGCCGGAGCTCTCCAACCCGGCCAACTGGGGGAAGTGGGAGTTCCTGCGCCTCGTGACGGACGCCGACGGCGCGGGCATGGTTCCGCCCTCGGCCGGCTACTACCCCGGCGGTCTCTTCACCAACCTGTACTTCTTCACCGAGGCGAAGGCCGAGCTGGAGCGGCGAGCCGGCGGGCCGCCTGCGCAGAACCAGACGCACGCCTACTCGCTGACGCCCGCGGAGAAGGCGTACCTCGCGAGCCTCGGCGTGAACGCCGACGCGCTGCTCGCGCAGATGAACGCCGCGCGCTACGCGGCGAAGCCGTCCGCCCGCAACTACGTCCGCAGCTACGCGGAGTACAGCGGGAAGCTCCAGATGCCGCTCGTCTCGCTGCACACGCAGAGCGACACGCTCGTCCCCGCCTCGCACCAGGCGGCATACGCCGACACCGTCGCGGCGGCCGGCCGCAGCTCGCTCCTGGCGCAGGCGTTCACGTCCGGGATCGGCCACTGCAACTTCACGCCGACGCAGCTCGGCTGGACGGTGGCGCAGCTCGAGAGCTGGGTGAAGACCGGCGCGCCGCCGTTCTTCCCGGCCGTCCTCGGGTTCCTCCCGGCGTTCGCGCCGTCGCCCTGGCCGTACCCGTAGGCGGCGCGGGCCGCCTCGCCGGGCTCAGTCGTAGCCGAGCTCGGCGAGGCGGTCCTCGTCGATCCCGAAGTAGTGGGCGAGCTCGTGGAGGACGGTGATCCTGATCTCCTCCTCGAGCTCGTCGGGGTCCGGGAACGACTCCTCGAGCGGCAGCCGGTAGATCGAGATCCTGTCGGGGAGTTGCCCCGCGTACCCCGTCCCGCGCTCGGGCAGCGGGACGCCGTGGTAGAGGCCGAGGAGGTCGGGATCCTCCGGGTGCTCGTCCTCGACGACGACCGCCACGTTCTCGAGCGCGCGCGCGAGCTCCGGCGGCAGCGAGTCGAGCGCCGCGCGGACGTGCTCGTCGAACGTGCGCATCAGTGCGTCGGTTGGAGCGGGCGCCGCTGCTGGAACAGCTTCACGAGCGCGAACCCGAACGCCGCGCCGCCGAGGTGCGCGAACACCGCGACCCCGCCCCCTTCGGGCGGGTGCTGGAGCTGCGAGTTGGCCGACACGAGCTCGAGCACGACGAAGATCCCGATCAGGATCCACGCGGGGATCTCGCGGAGGACGATCAGGAACCAGACGAGCACCTTCCCGTGCGGCAGGAGGACGAGGTACGCGGCCATGATCCCGTAGACCGCGCCGCTCGCTCCGACCATCGGGATCTCCGCCGCCTGCTGCCCGGCGGTGGCGAGCGTGAACGCGCTCTGCGCCGCGAGCGCGCTGAAGCCGGCGAGGAAGTAGAAGACCAGGAAGCGCACGCGTCCCAGCGCGTCCTCGACGTTGTTCCCGAAGATCCAGAGCGGGAGCATGTTGAGGAGCACGTGGTCCCAGCTTCCGTGCGTGAACATGTGCGTGACGGCCTTCACCGGCCACGCCTGGCCCGTCGGCTCGCACGACGGCTCGACCTCGCACGGCTGGAAGCCGAGCTCGAACACCGACGCCTCGAGGCCGGCTCGCTGCTGGTACAGGACCCAGACGACGAAGTTGGCCACGATCAGCGCGACCGTGACGATCGGGAACTTCCTCGTGGGGACGTTGTCGCGGAGGGGGATCAGCGGCACGAGACGCCTCTATTACCGCACGACGAGCGCGAGTAACGCCTTCTGGGCGTGCAGCCGGTTCTCGGCCTCGTCCCAGACCGCGGAGCGCGGGCCGTACAGGACCTCCTCGGTGATCTCCTCGCCGTAGTGGGCGGGGAGGCAGTGGAGGACGATCGCGTCGGGCGCGTGCCGCAGCAGCTCGTCGTCGACCCGGAAGCCCTCGAAGTCGCGCAGCCGGCGCTCCCGCTCCTCCTCCTGCCCCATGCTCGTCCACACGTCGGTGTAGACGACGTCGGCGCCCGCGACCGCCTCGCGCGGATCGCGCACGAGCTCGATCCCGCCCGCGCGCGCCACCTCGTCCGCGTCCGGCTCGTACCCCTCCGGCGTGGCGGCGACGACGCTCGCCCCGAGCCGGTTGCACGCGGCGGCGAGCGAGTGGAGGACGTTGTTCCCGTCGCCGACGTACGCGACGCGCACGCCCTCGATCCGCCCCAGCCGCTCCCGGATCGTCATCGCGTCGGCGAGCGCCTGGCACGGGTGCGTCGCGTCGGTGAGGCCGTTGATCACCGGGATCGTCGCGTGCTCGGCGAGCTCGTCGACGTCGCGCTGGGCGAAGGTCCGGATTATGATCGCGTCGAGGTAGCGGGAGAGGACGGTCGCGGTGTCGCGGATCGTCTCCCCGCGCCCGAGCTGGAGCTCGCCGGCCGCGAGGTGGAGGCCGAAGCCGCCGAGCTGCGCGATCCCGACCTCGAACGAGACGCGCGTCCGCGTCGACGGCTTCTGGAAGATCATCCCGAGCGACCGCCCCGGGAGGAGCCGGTGCTCGCGGCGCTCCCGCTGCGCGCGCTTCAGCTCGTCGGCGAGATCGAGCACGAGCCGCAGCTCGTCGCCACTCCAGTCCGAGACCCGCGTGAAGCTCCGCCCCTTCAGCGCCCGCGTCGGCACGTCCACGGGCGCGATCGTACGCGTTCCGGCTACTTGACAATCGCAGACTGAGGTTTTATCCTTCTGCCAGATTCAAGTCCGACGAAGGAGGTTCACGAATGGCGACTCTGGTGCGTTGGGAGCCCTTCCGCGAGCTGGCGAGCCTCCACAACGAGATGAGCCGGCTCATGAACTCGCTCGAGGGCAACGGCCGCAGCGCGCAGACCTGGGTTCCCGCGCTCGACGTGTGGGAGACCGAGGACGCGCTCGTCTACGCGTTCGACCTGCCGGGGATCCCGCAGGACAAGATCGCGATCGAGTACGAGGACGGCGCGCTGACGGTGAGCGCCGAGCGCGAGCGCGAGGCGAAGGTCCAGAACGACCGGTTCTTCCGCTTCGAGCGCCGCTTCGGCACCTTCACCCGCACCGTCGGGCTGCCGCAGGGCGTGAGCGAGGACGCGATCCGCGCGCACTTCCGCGACGGCGTGCTCGAGGTCCACGTCGCGAAGCCCGAGCAGGCGAAGCCGCGCCGGATCCAGATCGGCGGCAACGAGCACCGCACGATCGAGGGCAGCGCGGAGCGCTCGTAGCGCCGACGGGCTTCGGCTCTGACGAGCAGGGGCACGGGGCGGCCGCGAGGCCGCCCCGTCCTCATGCGGTCGAGAGCGACCAGAGGCCGCCGACGGTGTACGCGATCATCAGGACGAGCATCGCGTACTGCGTGCGCAGGGCGGCCGCCGCCGAGCCGAAGAGCGCCACCGCTCGGTCGTGCGCTACGACGAGCGCCGCGACGTGCCCGAGGACGAGCGCGCCGACCTGCAGGTACCAGATCGCGTTCGGCGACAGCACCTCCAGGTCGATCTCGTAGCCGGCGGTGCCGAACAGATTCCACCCGTAGCCGAACGGGTCGGAGATCAGCCGCCAGATCGCCTGCCCCTGGATCAGCAGCAGCGTCAGGTAGTGCGCGATCGCGTACGCGAGCGCGATGGGCACGAGGCTGAGGACGAACTCGTCCGCGAGGTGGCGCTCGCCCTTCGCGGCGAGGCGCGCCCCCTCGACCGCGACGAGGAAGATGAGCGCGACGAGCGCGACGGACCCGAGCAGCCCGAGGAGGTTGAATCCCATCAGCGCGAGGTCGGCGAGGCCCGGGTTGTCGAGCGCGAGCGCGGCCTCGATCGAGAACAGCCGCTCCTGCCACGGGCGCGTCGAGCTGAGTCCGTCGAACGCGACGGAACCGAGCATGATCGCCACGAACGCGACCGTCCCCGGCGTCGCGTCGCGCCGGGCGATCCCGCTGAGCGGGACCCGGAGCGCGAGGCGGCCGTCGCGCACCGTGAACGGCGAGAGCAGCGAGAGCAGCCCGAAGTAGACGCTGAAGGCCTCGCCGTGCCGCAGCCACTGCTCGCGGCCGAAGACGGCCATCCCCAGCCACGTGATCCACGTGTAGAGCGCGATCGCGAGCGCGAGCGTCCGCGGCGCCGCCGAGTCGGGGTACGCGAGCTCGAGCGTCACGAACGCGAGCAGGAGCACCGCCGCGGGCCAGCGTCCGGGGCGCTCGGGGTAGCGCGCCGGCGGCCGCCACGGCGGGGCGACGCGCGACGCGACCCAGCCGACGGCGCGTGCCGCGGCGTTCCACGGGTTCAGCGCCGGCCACACGTTCCCGAAGAGGACGACGACCGGGACGAGGCCGACCCAGAAGATCACGTACACGAACGTCGGGGCGATGTTCGTCGCGATCGACTCGCGGCCGAGGAGCGCGGCTGCGAACACCAGCGCGAGCAGCCCGAGCGACACCGCGCCGAGCAGCACCCGCAGCTCGGGGCCGAGCACGACGCGGGAGAGCGCCGCGCCGGCGGGCCGCGGCTCCGCCCGCTCGAGCACGGGCTTGCGCCAGAGGGCCCCGAGGGCCGCGAACGAGACGATGAGAGCGATCCCCGAGCCGTAGTAGAAGAGCCACATCGGCACCGGCAGGTCGCGGACGGCGCCGATCCCGTGGGCGAGCAGCGAGCTCACGGCCGCACCTCGAGCTCGGCGACGGCGACGTGGCGCCGGTGCGTCTCGAGCTCGAAGACGCCCGCGATGGTGGCGCGGAAGCGCAGCTGCGCGGGTGCGCCGGGGGCCACGCTCCGCTCGAGGTCGTAGCCGTGCAGGTGCAGGTCGTCGGGCGCGTCCGAGCGGACGACGATCCGCACGTCCTCGCCGCGGCGGACGACGAACCGCTGCGCGCCTCCGACGGGGAGGCCGTCGCGGAGCACGATCGAGAGCGTCCGCGGCTGCGGCTCCTCGGGCTCCGGCTCCGGCTCGGGCTCCGGCGCTGGCCCTGGCTCGACCGAGATGGTGACGGACGACGGCTCGGTCGCGGCGGCGGGCGGCTGCGCCTCCTCGCCGCTCGGGCGGAGGAGGACGAACAGGACGATCGCCGCCGCGACCGTCGCGACGACGATGAGGACGCGGGGGGCGGGCATCGCTCCTACTCTGCCACGCGGGTGCCGGTGCGCCCGGCGAGCGCGTCTTCCAGCGCGCCGGCGGCGGTGATGAGCGCCTCGCCCCCGGTGGCGCGCACGAACGCCGCGCACGCCTCGAGCTTCGGCCGCATCGACCCCTCCGGGAGCTCGGGCAGGACGGCCTCCGCCTCGGCCGGGGTCAGCCGCGGCAGCGGCTCCTCCTCCGGGCCGCGGAAGTCGCGGTAGACGGCGTCGACGTCGGTCAGCACGACGAGCCGCTCGGCGCCGAGGTCGCGGGCGAGCACCGCCGACGCGCGGTCCTTGTCGACGACCGCGTTCACGGGGTCGAGCCGCCCGCCGCGGTCGACGACGGGTATCCCGCCGCCGCCGCAGGCGACCGCCGGGACGCCGGCGTCGAGCAGCGCGCGCACGGCGTCGAGCTCGACGACCGCGACCGGAGCCGGCGAGGCGACGACGCGCCGGAAGCCGCGGCCCGGGTCCTCGCGCACGCTCCAGCCGTGCTCCCGCGCGAGCGCGCGCGCCTCGTCCTCCTCGTACGTGCGGCCGACGGGCTTCGTCGGGCGCGCGAACGCGCGCGGATCGTCCTCGACGAGGACGTGCGTGACGACCGTGACGCCGCCGAGCTCCCGGGCGAGCAGCGCGCCGAGCTCTCCCTGCGTCCGCGCGACCGCCGCGTGGATCGGCACGCCGGGGTCGCGGACGAGCTCTGCGCCCACCTGCGGCCCGTTGCCGTGCGTGAGCGTCAGCCGCTTCGCCCCGAGCGCCGCCACCGCGGCGCGAAGCTCGCGTGCTCCGTCCGCGGCGATGAAGTGGCCGCCGACGGCGAGGACGGTCGTCACACGGGCGCGGGAGCGTCGGCGAGCCCGTGCTCGGCGAGCAGCTCTGCGAGGCGCGGGCCGCCGACCTCCTCGAGGCGGTAGCGCACGCGGAGCGCCGGCTTGTCGAGCTCGATCACGCGGCGGAGGTCGATCGGCGTGCCGATGAGCACGAGGTCGGCGTCGGAGCGCGCGACCGTCTCGCGCAGCTCGTCCATCTGCGCGCGGCCGTACCCCATCGCCGGCAGGAGGTCGCGGACGTGGGGGTTCTCCTCGAGCGCGGCGGCGATCGAGCCGACCGCGAACGGCCGCGGGTCGACGAGCGACGCGGCGCCGTGCGCGCGCGCGGCGAGGACGGCGGCGCCGTAGCCCATCTCGCCGTGCGTCAGCGTCGGTCCGTCCTCGATCGCGAGCACGCGCTTGCCGGCGACCTCGCTGCCGTCGCCGTCGACCTCGATCGGCGACGCCGCGAGGACGACGTCCGCGTCGGGGTTGTGCGCCCGGATCGACCGCAGGACCGCCTCGACCCCGTCCTCGTCGGCGCTGTCGACCTTGTTGACGACGCAGACGTCGGCCATCCGCAGGTTCGTCTCGCCCGGGTGGTACCGCAGCTCGTGGCCGGGACGGTGCGGGTCGACGACGACGATGTGGAGCGACGGGCGGACGAACGGCGTGTCGTTGTTCCCCCCGTCCCAGAGGATCACGTCCGCCTCGCGCTCGGCCTCCCGCAGGATCGCCTCGTAGTCGATGCCCGCGAAGACGAGGTTGCCCTCGGCGAGGTGGGGCTCGTACTCCTCGCGCTCCTCGATCGTGCAGTCGGCGGCGTCGAGGTCCTCGAAGCGCGCGAACCGCTGGACCGCCTGCTGCGCGAGGTCGCCGTAGGGCATCGGGTGCCGGAGCACGGCGACGCGGCTGCCGGCCTCGCGGAGGAGCTGCGCGACGTACCGCGTCGTCTGGCTCTTGCCCGCTCCGGTGCGGACGGCGCAGACGGCGACGACGGGGCGCGAGGAGGCGAGCATCGTCGCCGCGGGCGAGAGGAGCCGGTACGACGCGCCCGCCGCGAGCGCGCGCGAGCCCAGGTGCATCACGTGCTCGTGCGTCACGTCGGAGTACGCGAAGACGACGTCGTCGACCTCGTGCTCCCGCACCACCGACTCGAGCTCGCGCTCGGGGACGATCGGGATCCCGTCCGGGTACTGCGGCCCGGCGAGCTCCGGCGGGTACACGCGGCCGTCGATGTTCGGGATCTGCGTCGCCGTGAACGCGACGACCTGCACGTCGTCGCGGCCCCGGTAGGCGACGTTGAAGTTGTGGAAGTCGCGCCCCGCCGCGCCCGCGATCACGACTCGCGTCTTCGCCATCGGGCGCAGGATATTCCCCGCGGCGGCTGGAACGCGCCGCTACGCTGCGCGGCGATGCGCCTGCGCCCGCTCGCCGTCGCCGCGCTCGTCCTCGCGCTCGTGCTCGTGCCGGCCGCGGCGCTCGCCGCGCGCGCCGCGGACGGGCCGGCGGCCCCGACCGCACGCGGCGACGTCTCCGGCGCGCGTGCGGCGCAGCTCGTGCGGACGATCACCGCCCTGGGGTCGCGCGTCCCCGGCTCGGAGGGCGAGCGGCGAGCCGGCGCGCTCGTCGCCGCGCACTTCGAGCGGCTCGGCTATCGCGTCGCCGTCCAGACCTTCCGGCTCCCGAACGGCGGCTCGTCGCGGAACGTGGTGGCGATGCCGTCGACGCCGGTGCGCGCCGTCGTCGTCGCGCACATCGACGGCGTCGCCGGGACCGTCGCCGCGAACGACAACGCGTCGGGGATCGGCGCCCTCGTCGAGGTCGCGCGGCAGTTCTCCCCCGAGGACGGCGTCGTCTTCGCCGCGCTCGGCGCGGAGGAGCGGATCATGACCGGGTCGCGGCTCCACCTCGGGTCGGCGCGCCTCGTGCGCGGCTTCTCCGCCGCGGGCAAGCGCCGGATCCGGATCGCGCTCAGCCTCGACATGGTCGGCGTCGGGCCGCGGCTGCTGGTCCGCGGGATCGAGCCGGCGCCGAACCGCTCCGCGCGGATCGCGCTCGGGCACGGGCGCGCGCGCGGGCTCCCGGTGTCGTACCGGCAGGACTCCGGCCAGTCCGACCACGCCGAGCTGACGCGCGCCGGCATCCCGGCGGCGTGGCTCCAGTGGCACTGGGACCCCTGCTGGCACAAGGCGTGCGACGAGCCCGCGCGCGTCTCCGCCGCGAAGGTGCAGGCGGCGGCGCAGGTCGGCGTCGCGTCGCTGCGGGAGGCGTTAGGCTCGCGCTGATGGGCAGCTTCCCCGCGCAGCTCAACGCGCAGATCGGTCACGAGTTCGCAGCCTCGCAGCAGTACGTCGCGATCGCCGTCTGGTACGACGCGCAGACCCTGCCCGGGCTCGCCGCGCACTTCTACCGCCAGGCGGTCGAGGAGCGGAACCACGCGATGATGATCGTGCAGTACCTGCTCGACGCCGATGAGCCGGTCGCGATCCCCGGCGTGGAGGCGCCCCGTTCGGACTTCGAGGACGCCGTCGCGCCCGTCCGGCTCGCGCTCGAGCAGGAGCGGACGGTGACGTCGCAGATCGCCGACCTCGCGCGGCTCGCGCGGGACGAGGGCGACCTCGTCGGCGAGCAGTTCCTCCACTGGTTCCTGCAGGAGCAGCGCGAGGAGGTGGCGAGCATGTCGTCGCTGCTCGCGATCGTCGAGCGCGCGGCTGCCTCGAACCTCCTCCTCGTCGAGGACTACCTCGCGCGCTCGGGGCTCGGCGAGCACGGCGGCGACGAGGCCGCTCCCCCCGTCGCCGGCGGGGCGCTCTGAGGCGGACGCCCGCGCCGGCCGCCTTAGAACAGCAGGCGGAAGACGAGGAAGAACACGACGAAGACGGCCACGAGGACGGCGAGGGCGACCACGCCGCGGCGGGTCAGCCCCGGAGCGTCTCGCGGACGCGCGCGGCAGCGGCTTCCATCTCGAGCGTCGCGCCGGTGACGTCCTTCAGGAGCTCCTCGGCCGTCGGGCGCTGGCCGAGCGACCAGAGCTCGCGGAGGAGCGACCCCGCCTCGCGCCGCGCGAACCACGTGTTGCCGAACTCCGCGCGGAGGTGCTCGCGGAGCTGCGCCTCGAACGCCCACGAGCGCAGGTACGACGAGACGTAGAACCCGGAGTCGATGTCGCCGAGGTAGTCCGTGTCCGCCGGCTCGATCTTCAGCGCGTCGCCGAGGATCTCCACGTAGCGCCGGCGCATCGTCGTCGGGTCGTCCGCGGCGTGGAACTCGAGCTCGTAGAGGAGCTTCGCGCAGTAGCGGCGGATGAAGTACAGGAGCCCCGTCGCGCCCTCCTCCGCGAACTCCTCCGGCCGCGGGAAGTCGAGGCGCCGCGTCAGCCACGCCGGCTCGTCCGTCAGGTGCTGGAACAGCATCGCCCAGCCCTCCGTGACCGCGTTGTCGCCGAGCCGCCGCTCCTCCACGGAGAGGTCCGGCGACGTGTGCGCGAAGTGCTCG
>DATLFU010000040.1:0-15267 GCA_035540835.1 Gaiellaceae bacterium | reverse complement strand
ACATCGCGCACATCCGCCGCCCGGAGTTCGTGACGATGAACGTGGACATCATCAAGCCGTTCTTCGTCGAGGAGCCCGTCGACTTCGTCTACCACCTCGCCTCGCCGGCCTCGCCGATCGACTACCTGCGCCTGCCGCTGCACACGCTCAAGGTCGGCTCGCACGGCACGCACCACGCGCTCGGCCTGGCCAAGGAGCACCGCGCCCGCTTCCTCATCGCATCGACCAGCGAGGTCTACGGCGACCCCAAGGAGCACCCGCAGACCGAGACCTACTGGGGGCACGTGAACCCGATCGGGCCTCGGGGCGTCTACGACGAGGCCAAGCGCTACGCCGAGGCGCTCACGATGGCGTACCACCGCCAGCAGGGCGTGGACACGCACATCGTGCGGATCTTCAACACCTACGGCCCGCGGATGCGGCCGCACGACGGCCGCGCGATCCCGACGTTCGTCCGCCAGGCGCTCGCGAACGAGCCCCTCACCGTGTTCGGCGACGGGTCCCAGACGCGGAGCTTCTGCTACGTGGACGACCTCGTCCGCGGCCTCGTGCTCCTGATGGAGAGCGGCGAGCACCTGCCGGTCAACATCGGGAACCCGCAGGAGTTCACGCTGCTCGAGCTCGCCGAGACCGTCATCCGCGTCGCGGGCTCCTCCAGCGAGATCGTCTTCGAGGCGCTGCCGGTCGACGACCCGCAGGTGCGCCAGCCCGACATCTCGAAGGCCCGCGCCGTCCTCGGCTGGGAGCCGACGGTGTCGCTCGAGGAGGGGCTGCGGCGGCTGCTCCAGGCCGCGGGGCAGCCCGTGGCCGTCTGACCGCCGAGGTCCTCACCGATGTCGCCGCGCTGGCGGACGAGTGGGAGGCGCTCGCCGACGAGGCGCGGGAGGTGCCGTGGCTGCGCCCGGGCTGGGCGGAGGCGTGGTGGGAGGCGTGGGGCGCCGGTGACCTCGAGCTGCACGTGCTCCGCGACGGCGGCCGCCTCGCGGCGCTGCTCCCGCTCGCACGCCACCGCGGCGCGCTGACCGGGATCGCGAACTGGCACACGCCGTCGTTCGGGATCCTCGCCCGCGACGCCGACGCGGCCGCGGAGCTCGCTCGCGCCGTCGTGGCGCGGCGCCCGCGCCGGGTGGCGCTGGCGTTCCTGCTCCCGGAGCGGCGCGGGCTCGCGGAGGTGCGCGACGCGGCCGCCGCCGCCGGCTACCGCCTGATCGTCCGCACCGTCGAGCGGTCGCCGCACGTCGACACGCGCACGGGGTGGGAGGCGTACGAGCGGTCGCTCGGGCGGAAGCTGCTGAGCGAGCTGCGCCGGCGGCGCCGCCGCCTCGAGGAGCGCGGCGAGCTGCGCCTCGAGGTGCTGGACGGCACCGACCGGCTGGCGGAGCTGCTGGAGGAGGGGTTCGGGGTCGAGGCCGCGGCGTGGAAGGGCGCCCGCGGGACCGCGATCGCGTCGGACCCGCCCACCCGGCGCTTCTACGAGCGGATCGCCGGCTGGTTCGCCGGGCGCGGGGCGCTGCGCCTCGCGTTCCTGCGGCTCGACGAGCGCGCGCTCGCGTTCGACTTCGCGGTCGAGGAGGACGGCGTCCACTACCTGCTCAAGACCGGCTACGAGCCGGAGTTCCGGAACTTCGCCCCCGGGATGCTGCTGCGGCACGAGATGATCCGCCGCGCGTTCGAGGACGGCCTCGCGAGCTACGAGTTCCTCGGGGCCGACGAGCCGTGGAAGCTCGAGTGGGCCTCGACGTTCCGCGACCTGAAGGTGCTGCAGGCGTTCAGCCCGAGGCCCACGGGCTCCGTCGACTGGCTCGCGTGGGCGGCGGGCCGACCGGCGGCGAAGCGGGTGCTCACGCTCGCGCGCCGATGAGGCCGCCGCTCCTCTCGGTCTGGCCGCCGCTCCCGCCCCGCGCGTGGACGCGCGGCCCGCGGCCGCTCCCGTACCCGCTGACCGAGCCGGGCTGCCGGCTCTACTCGCGCGCGCGGCACGGGCTCTGGCAGGGCGTCCGCGCGCTCGGGCTCGGCCCGGGCGACGAGGTGCTCGTGCCGGCGTACCACCACGGGTCGGAGGTCGAGGCGCTCGCGCGCGCGGGGCTCGGCGTCCGCTTCTACGACGCCGACGAGCGGCTCGCCCCGGCGGAGCGGTCGCTCGAGCGCGCGCTCGGCGAGCGGACGCGCGCGCTCCACCTGATCCACTACCTCGGGTTCCCGCAGGACGCGGCGCGCTGGCGCGCCTGGGCCGACGAGCGTGGGCTGCTCCTGCTCGAGGACGCGGCGCAGGCGTGGCTCGCGCACGCGGCGGACGGCCCCGTCGGCTCGCACGGCGACCTCGCGATCTTCTGCCTCTACAAGTCCGTCGGCGTGCCGGACGGCGCGGCGCTGCGGACGCGCGCGGAGCCGCTGCCCCCGGACACGCCGGAGGAGCTCGGGGCGGTCGGCGTCCTCCGCAAGCACGCGCTCTGGCTCGGCGGGCGGTCCGGGCTCCCGGCCGAGGCCGCCGCCCGGCTGCGCCGCGGCGGGCCGGCGCCGTACGTCGCCGCCGACGACTTCGCGCTCGGCGAGCCCGCGACGCCGCCGGCGCCGCTCTCGCGCTTCCTGCTCCCGCGGCTGCGCGCGGACGCGGTCGCGGAGGCGCGGCGGCAGCGGTACCGGTTCCTCCTCGACCGCCTCGGCGAGCACGTGCCGACGCCCTTCGCCGACCTCGCGGAGGGCGCGTCGCCGTTCGCGTTCCCGCTCGAGGTGAAGGGCAAGGAGAAGGTCGTCGCCGCCCTCGCGGAACGCGGTGTCCGCCCGCTCGACTTCTGGTCCGTGCCGCACCCGGCGCTCCCCGCGGGCGACTTCCCCGCCGCCGCGCGCCGCCGCGCCCGCACCGTCGCGCTGCCGGTCCACCAGGAGCTCCGTCGCCGGGATCTCGAGCGCGTCGCCGCGGCCGCCGCGGCGGCGCTCGCGCGCTAGGTCGCCAGCCGGCGCGCGACCGCGCTGCGGACGCGGGCGAGGTCGGGCGACTCCGCCATGGCGGCCGCGGCGGCGACGGCCGCACCGCCGACCGCGCCGCGCCCGACCGCGAACGTCTCGACGAGCCCCTCGACCGGCGAGAAGCGGTACTTGTACGACTCGCCGCCGCGCAGGAACCGGTACTCGCGCATCCGGTCGTGGAACGCCTCGCGGATCGAGTGCGCGAGGAGGACGAACCCGACCGACGCGCGGTCCCACTCCGGGTCGCGCCCCGCCTGGTAGTACGCGTCGCTGCCGGCGAAGCGGAGGCCGTACCAGGCGGCGCGCGGGACGCCGTCGACCTCCAGGAGCCAGAGGCGCAGCCAGCCGCGGTCGAGCGCGACGCGGGCGAACTCGCGATGGAAGTCGGCGTGCACGCCGCCGAACTCGGTCGCGCCCCAGCGCGCGCGGTGGAGCGCGAGCAGCGTCTCGAAGTCGCCGTCGAGGCGCTCCGGGTCGTCCGCGAGCCGGAAGCGGAGCTCGTGCTCGCGGCCGAGCTTGCGTTCGCGCCGCCGCACCTGCTCCCGGAAGTTCGCGCTCGACGCCGTGAGGTACTCGTCCCACGTGCGGCCCTCGATCGGGAGGACGGGGCTCTCCTCGCGCGCGAGCACGCGGCCGCCGAGGCGCCGGCTCCACCCGGCCGCCGCGGGGAGCCGCTCCGCCAGGAGGACGCGCGCGCCGAGGTCGTCGAGCGCGTCGCCGAGCGCCGCGGCGGCCTCGGGCGCGTCGGCGGCGGCGCAGACGGGGCCGCCCTCGTCCGCCGGTCCGTGGCCGACGAACCGCGCCACCGTCAGCGGCCTGCGCGCGTACGCGTAGAGCGGCAGCAGCGCCGTCGGCGTCCCGTCGGCCGCGCGCCGCACCGCGACGTGCACGTCGCGCCCGCGGCCGAAGTGCCGCCACCACACGGTCGCCCACTCGGGCGTCGCGAAGACGTTCCCGCTGCGCTCGGCGAGCGCCGCCCACTCCCGCTCCGGCCACGCGGGTGCGGCCGCCGGGCGCCCGCGCGCCGCCGGGCGCCCGCGCAGCGCGTCCAGCACGTGGTCGACGTTGTTGCGCAGCCACGCGGGGCGGGTGTCGCGGTCGATGTAGAGGAGCTGGTGCGCGACGTGGTCGAGCCAGTACGCGCCGACGAGCGCGTGGAGCTGCGCGCCGTCGAGGTCGAGGCCGATCCGGTCGAGGTACGCCCGCGCGAGCGCGTCCGGGCCCGAGCGGCTCCACGGGAGCAGCGTGTCGACCAGCGCGGGCCCCCACTCCTCGGCGGCCGGCGGCCGGCCGGCGTTCAGGCGCAGGTGGAGGAGGTCGAGCAGCGGCAGCCGGCCGCCGCCCGCCGCGTCCCAGTCGATCACGCCGGCGAGGCGCCCGTCGTCGCCGACGAGGAGGTTGCCGCTCCAGAAGTCGCCGTGGCCGAACCCGCGCGGCACGTCCTCGAGCTGCGCCGCGAACGAGTCGCCGAGCTCGCGGATCCCCGCCGTCCGCTCCTCGCCCAGCCGGTCGGCGACGAACGCGGCGTCGGCCGCCGGCGAGGCCGGCGGCGCCTCGCGCCCGTGCGCGTGCAGCGCGACGAGGAACTCCACGCAGTCGTCGAGCAGCGCGTCGTCGAGCGCGTCCGGGCGGCGGCCCGCGAGCCACGGCTCGAGCGCCCAGTCGCCGAGGCCGACGCGCCCGCCGCCGAGCGGCCACGGGATCCTCTCCGCGAGCACCGCCGGCGGGTCGGCCGCGCGCAGCGCGGCGAGGGCGGCGAGCTGCCGCTCGATCTGCAGCCGCCCGGGGCCGACCGCGACCCGCAGCACCGCCTCCCGCTGCGGGACGACGAGCACCCCCGCCCGCAGCAGCGGCCAACCGGTTCGCAGCGCGACGCCGTGCCGCGCGCGCACCTCCTCCACGATCGCGTCGAGCAGCGGCGGCTCCTCGCTCCTGCGCGCGACGACGACCGCGCGCTGCGGCAGCCGCTCCGCCAGGCGCAGCTCCGCGCCCGCCTCGCGGCCGGGGAGCGCGAGCCGCTGCTCGAGGTCCCAGGTGAGGACGGAGACGTGCGGGTACCCGCGCCGCCGCGCGAGCTGCGCCACGGCCGCGGCCTGCGCGCGCACCGCCGCCGACGCCGCTCCGCGGCGCGCGGCGCGGACGACGCGGGCGCCGCCGTCGGGCTGCGCCGCGCTGAGGCTCACGACGGCCCACGGCGCGTCCCCGCGAAGGCTCCGCGCCGGGGCGATCTCGACGTCCGGCGCGTCCTCCACGAGCTCCGCGCCCGCGTCGGCCAGCGTCGCGGCAAGCTCGGCGACGGCGCAGCGGATCCGGCGCGCCCCCGCCGGCAGCGCGCCCGCGAGCCAGGCGTGCCCTGGCCGGAGGTTCGCGGCGCGGTGGCCGCGGCTGGAGGGACGCCCCGTTACGATGCCGCGCATGGTACGGGGCGGCGCCGGGGCGGGCTCGCGCGCGCCGTCCTTCCTCGCGTCCGCGGTCGCGACGTACGCGACGAATCTCGGCGTCGCGGTGCTCTCGCTCCTGAACGTGCTGCTCGTCGCGCGGGCGCTCGGGCCCGTCGGGCGCGGCGACGTCGCGTTCCTGACGACGATCGCGATCCTGACGTCCAATCTCGCCACGCTCGGGGTCGAGCAGGCGAACGCGAACCTGACGGGGCGGAGGCCGGAGCTGCGCGCCTCGCTCGCGACGAACTCGCTGCTGCTCGCGCTCCTGCTCGGTGTCGCGGCGGCGGGAGCGGTGGCGGGGCTGATCGCGGCGTTCCCGGCGCTGGCGGGCGAGAGCGAGCCGGCGCTGCGCTGGCTCGTCCTCGCCGCGCTGCCGGCGCTCGTGCTGAAGCTCTACCTCGACTACAGCGTGAGGGCCGACTACGGCTACGCGTACGCGAACGTCGCGTGGAGCCTCGAGGCGATCACCAACGTCACCGTCAACGGGACGCTCTTCGCGCTCGGCCTCCTCTCCGTGGGGACCGCCGTCGCGACCTGGCTCGCGGGGCAGCTGCTCGCGACGCTCGTGCTGCTCGCCTTCATCGTCCGCCGCGCCGCCGGCTTCGGCCGTCCCGACCTCGGCCTCGCGCGCCACGCGCTCGGGTTCGGGCTGAAGACGCACGCGGGGCGGATCATGACCCTCGGGAACTACCGCCTCGACCAGTGGTTCGTGGGCGCGATCTCCGGGTCGCGGGAGCTCGGCCTCTACAGCGTCGCCGTTGCATGGGCCGAGGCGCTCTTCTACCTGCCGACGGCGCTCACGCTCGCGCAGCGGCCGGACCTCGTGCGCGCCTCGCCCGCGGAGGCGGCGCGGCAGGCGGCGGCGGCGACGCGCGTCGCGCTCCTCGTCACGCTCCCGACGGCGATCGGGTTCGCGCTCGCGGCGCCGTTCCTCACCGTCGTCGTCTTCGGCGAGGAGTTCCGCGAGTCGATCCCGCAGCTGCGGGTGCTCGCGTTCGGCGGCTTCGGGATCGTCCTCCTGAAGCTGCTCGGCAACGCGCTGACGGCGCAGGGACGCCCGTTGCGCGCGACCGCCGGGGTCGGCGTCGCGTTCGTCGCGACGGTCGCGCTCGACATCGCGCTGATCCCGCCGTACGGCGGCCTGGGCGCCGCGATCGCGTCGACCGCGGCGTACTCGGCCGCCGGGCTCGCGATCGCGGTCCTCTTCGGGCGCGCGCTCGGCGTCGGGCCCGCGCAGCTCGTCCCGCGGCCGTCGGACCTCCGGCTGCTGGGCGAAGCCGTCGCGCGCGTCCGCGCGCGCCGCGGATGAGCGGGTCGTCTCGCGGGGTTGTGCAGCCGCCCCGCGAGTGCTAAAGGTTCGTCCAAGGGACGTGCGCGCAGCGCGTCCGGGGGACGAAGGACGGGGGGTTCGACACATGATCGTGCGCTTGGCGGCCCTGCTGGGCGTCGCGGCGGCTCTGTCGGCGGGCAGCGGGCTCGCGGGCGGCGGCGTCGCGCAGGAGAAGGCGAAGCCGTCCGCGCCGGCGGCGACCGCCGCGGCCTCGACGGCGAAGGCGCTCGCGCCCGCGCGCGGGACGCGTGCGGCGCGGCCGGTGTCCCGCGTCCCGTCGGCGACCGCGCCCGCGGCGCCGGAGACGCAGACGCAGTACGTCCTCAACCCCGGCTTCGAGGAGGGCCTCGCCGGGTGGACGGGGTGGCAGTCGAGCCTCTCGCTGAAGACGTCGAACGCCGCCGTCGGCCGCAACGCCGCGCGCGTCACGCGCAGCAGCGGGAGCGCGTACTCGATCGTTCCCACGCGCCGGCCGGTCACCGCGGCCCGCGCGCGCGAGACGTACACCGCGAACGCGTGGGTGCGGAGCGACAGCGCCGGCCGCCGCGCCTGCCTCCGCGTCCGCGAGTGGGTCGCGCGCACCGAGATCGTCGTCGCCTCCGCGCAGTCGTGCGTCACGGCGACCGCGGCGTGGCAGCGGTTCCCGTCCGTCTCGCTGCGCGCCACCCGCAACTGGTCCGAGATCGACGTCTACGTCTACTACGAGGCGCCGGGGAAGACCTCCTTCGAGGTCGACGAGGTGACGCTGCACGACTCGGGGCCGCCGCCGGACCGCACGCCCCCGGAGGTCGCCCTCACGGCGCCGGCCGAGGGCGCGGTGGTCAGCGGGACGGTCGACCTCGCCGCCGAGGCGACCGACGCGCGCGGCGTCGTCCGTGTCGAGTTCCGCGCCGACGACACCGTCGTCGGCACCGCCACGGAGGAGCCGTGGACGGTCAGGTGGGAGACGGCGTCGCTGCCCGACGGGCCGGTGACGCTGCGCGCTTCCGCCTACGACGCCGCCGGCAACCGCGGCAACTCGGCGCCGCGCCACGTCCGCGTCGACAACCGCGTGCCGGAGACGACGATCGACGCCGGCCCGTCCGGCACCGTCCGCTCGGAGCAGTCCACGTTCCGCTTCTCCGCCGACGAGCCCGGGGTCTCGTTCGAGTGCTCGCTCGACGGGGCGCCGTTCGCCGCGTGCAGGTCGCCGCACGTCGCGTTCGTCGCGGCGGGCTCGCACGGCCTCCGCGTCCGCGCGACCGATCCCGCCGGGAAGCAGGACGAGACGCCGGCGGAGCGTTCGTGGTGGGCCGACCCGCTGCTCCAGAACGGCACGTTCGAGGCCGCGACGCGCGGCTGGACCCGGCTCTCGCGGGCCGCGTACGTCGTCCCCGCCTGGCACGGGTACCAGTCGACGCTCTCGCTCGTCGGCGGCGGGATCGCCGGGCCGACGGCGGCGCGCGTGACGGGCCCGGGCGAGGCGACGTGCTCCCCGGACGCGGCCGTCCGCCTCGCGGACCCGACGAAGGCGCAGTGCGACTACTCGATCTACTCCGCTCCCAAGCCGGTCGACGCGACCGTCGGCGGCCGCGAGTACGTGGCGCGCGGGTTCGTCCGCAGCGAGACGCCGGGGCGCGAGGTCTGTCTCGCCGTCCGCGAGTTCGACCTCTCGCGCACGATCGTCGGCCGCGCGCAGGCGTGCGTGGTCGCGACCGGCGAGTGGCAGGCGTTCCCGGCCGTCCGGTACACCCCGGAGGTCTCGGGCCACGAGCTCGAGGTGCTCGCCTTCCAGTGGGAGGAGGGCTACCCCGGGACGAGCTTCGACGTCGACGGGCTCTCGCTCTCGGACGGGACGGCCGATCCGACGCTGCCGGAGGCGGGCCCGCACCCCGTCCTGCTCGCGACGGCCGACGTCGCGGCGTGCTGGTCGAGCGGCGACGAGGCCGTCGCGCGGATCCTCGACACGCAGCCGGGGATCGTCGCGATCGCCGGCGACGTCGCGTACGACGACGGCACCGCCGACGAGTTCGCCGCCTGCTACGACGCGGGGTGGGGCCGGTTCAAGGACCGCACGCGCCCCGCGGTCGGCGACCACGAGTATCGCGACCCCGGCGCGGCCGGCTACTTCGCGTACTTCGGCGGCGCCGCCGGCGAGCCGGGGAAGGGCTGGTACAGCTACGACCTCGGCGACTGGCACGTCGTCGTGCTCAACTCGAACTGCCTGATCGTCGCCTGCGGCCCCGGCTCGGAGCAGTACGAGTGGCTGCGGCGCGACCTCGCCACGAACGGCAAGGACTGCACGGCCGCCTACTTCCACCACCCGCGCTGGAGCTCCGGCTACCTGCACAAGAGCCAGGTCCGCTCGGCGCCCTTCTGGGAGCTGCTGTACCGCTACGGGGCCGACGTCACCTTCGCCGGCAACGACCACAACTACCAGCGGTTCGCTCCGCTCGACCCGAGCGGGAACCCCGACCCCGTGCGAGGCATCCGCCAGTTCGTCGTCGGCATGGGTGGTGCGGTCCACTACCGCATCGACGAGTTCCTCGCGGGGACCGAGGCGGCGAACACCGACGCGTACGGCGTCCTCAAGCTGACGCTCCGGCCGGGCGCGTACGACTGGGAGTTCCTCCCGCAGGAGGGGCGGACGTTCACCGACACCGGCTCGTCGCCGTGCTCCGTCGACCGGACGCCGCCCCAGGTGACGCTGGTGACGCCGCCCGACGGCAGCTCCGTCAGCGGCCTCGTCCGGCTCACGGCGACGGCGAGCGACGACGTCGCCGTCGAGCGCGTCGACTTCGTCGTGGACGGCGCCGTCGTCGGCTCCGACGAGACGGCCCCGTACTCCTTCCGCTGGGACGCGAGCGGCGCGAGCGGGAGCGTGACCGTGCAGGCGCGCGCGGTCGACACGTCGCGGAACGTCGGCTCCTCGTCGGCGCACACGGTCGCGATCGCGGAGGCCCCGGTGGAGACGACGATCACGGACGGGCCGGAGGGGACGCACGCGTCGACCTCCGGGACCTTCTCGTTCGCCTCCAGCGAGCCGGGCTCGGCCTTCGAGTGCAGCCTCGACGGCGGCGCGTTCGAAGAGTGCGCGTCGCCGGTGACCTTCCGGGGCCTGGAGAACGGCGAACACGTGCTCCGCGTCCAGGCGGTCGCGCCGTCGGGGGCGATGGACCCGACGCCGGCTGAGCGGGCGTGGATCGCGGACGCGCCGAACCTCCAGCAGAACGGCGGCTTCGAGGAGCCGAACGCGCAGGGGAACCACCTCTGGAACTGGCGGCCGCATCCGGAGCGCGCGACGTTGAGGCTCCTGGACAGCGGCTACGCCGGGTCGCACTCGACGGAGGTCGCGTGGACGGGCGTCGGCTCTGACTTCTCCATCTTCCCGTCGCCGCGCCCGGTGCTCGTGACGGAGGCGGGCCGCGTCTACCTCGCGACGGCGTGGGTTCGCAGCATCACCGCCGGGCGGCCGGTACTGATCTGCCTGCAGGTTCGCGAGTGGAACGCGGCCTCGCCGACGCGCACCGAGGAATGCATGGCACCGTCCGCCGACTGGACGCGTTTCCCGACCGTCCGGTACACGGCCATCGGCGGTCACCAGCTCGACGTGCTCGTGTACCTGCGTGCGCCGTCGGGGCAACGGCTGACGGCGGGCGACAGCTTCGTCGTCGACGAGATCACGCTCAGGTAGGAAGCAGCCCGTAACCCGGCGTGGCTCTCGCGCGTTTGAGAGTCACGTCGGGTTACGAGCAACGGGGGTAGCGGCATGCGCAGGTGGTTGGTTCCGGTGGCACTGGCTTGGAGCCTCGTGCTCGCGATCGCCCATCCGGGCGAGTCCGCGGGCCGCGAGCTCCTCGCGAACGGGAGCTTCGAGGGGACGCTGTCGGGATGGGCGGGTGAGCGCGCGACGCTCTCGCTCGTCAGCGGCGGCGCGATCGGGTCGCAGGCCGCGCGCGTGACGGAGGCGGGCTCCGCCTTCGGCATCGTCACGTCGCCCGCGCCGGTGCGGCCTTCCGCGGCCGGCGTCGAGTACGCGGCGAACGCGTTCGTGCGCAGCAGCCTCGCGAACCGCCAGATCTGCCTCCAGATCCGGGAGCTGTCGTCGAGCAGCAGCGTCGTCGGCTCGGCGCAGAGCTGCCGCGTCGCGACGAGCGGGTGGGCGCGCTTCGACGAGGTGCGCTACGTGTCGCGCGGCGGCGCGTCGCTCGAGGTGCGGATGTACCAGGCGACCGCGCGCAAGCGCGGCGACCGCTTCGACGTCGACGGCGTCAGCCTGCTCGACCTTTCGCAGGACACGACGCCGCCGGAGACGACGATCGACTCCGGCCCCGCGTCGACCACGAGCGAGACGACCGCGACGTTCCAGTTCCGCTCGAGCGAGCCCGGCTCGACCTTCCAGTGCCGCCTCGACGCCTCCACGTGGGCGGCGTGCACCTCCCCGCGCCAGTACTCCGGGCTCGCGGCCGGCGCGCACCGCTTCGAGGTGCGCGCGATCGACCCCGCGGGCAACGTCGACGCGACCCCCGCCGTGTGGGAGTGGACGGTCGTCGTCCCCGGCCCCGCGCCCGACACCGCGATCGCCTCCGGCCCCTCCGGCACCGTCCGCACGAACAGCCCCACGTTCGCGTTCACGAGCGACCGCGCCGCGGCGACGTTCGAGTGCTCGCTCGACGGGTCGGCGTGGGCGGCGTGCACGTCGCCGCGCACGGTCCACGTCGGCGCCGGCCGCCACACGTTCCGCGTCCGCGCCGTGGACGGCGGCACCGTCGACCCGACGCCGGCGGAGCGGACGTGGTGGTCCGACGGCCTCGTCCAGAACGGGAACTTCGAGATGCCGGTCGAGGGCTGGGCGCGCCAGGGCACCTACGAGGTGGCAGGGTGGAAGGGCTACAACGCGTCGCTCTCGGTCGTCGCGGGCGGCGTGGCCGGCCCCGGCGCGGGACGCGTGACCCGCTCCAGCGGCGACTACTCCGCGTACACGAGCCCGAAGCCCGTCAACTCGTCGGTCGCCGGGCGCACCTACGTCGCGACCGGGTGGACGCGCAGCGTCACGCCGGGGAAGACCGTCTGCCTGCGCATCCGCGAGTTCAACGGGCCGTGGGAGTTCTCCGACCGGAAGATCGTCGGCGGCGCGCAGAGCTGCCTGACGACGACGTCGTCGTGGCAGGCGTTCGCGCCGGTCTCGTACCAGGCGAGCAGGGACGGCAACGAGATCGAGGTGCTCGTGTACCAGGCGACGCCGGGCGCGGAGGGCGACAGCTTCGACGTCGACGGGATCGCCCTCGACGACGGCACGCCCGACCCGGTGCTGCCGGAGCACGCCGGCGACCCGGTGCTGCTCGCGACGGCGGACGTCGCCTCGTGCTGGTCGAGCGGCGACGAGTCCGTCGCGCGGCTCCTCGACACGACGCCCGGCGTGATCGCGATCGCCGGCGACACGGAGCAGAACTACGGCTCCGCGGAGGAGTACCGCGACTGCTACGACCCCGCCTGGGGCCGGCACAAGCACCGCACGCGGCCCGCCGTCGGCGACCACGAGTACCGGACGCCCGGCGCAGCAGGCTACTTCGACTACTACGGCCCGTCCGTCGGCGAGCCGAACAAGGGCTGGTACAGCTACGACCTCGGCGACTGGCACATCGTCGTGCTCAACTCGAATTGCACCATCGTCCCGTGCGGCCCCGGGAGCGAGCAGCTCGAGTGGCTCGAGCGCGACCTCGCCGCAAACGCGAAGGACTGCACCGCCGCGTACTTCCACCACCCGCGCTGGAGCTCCGGCCAGCTGCACGGCGACCAGCGGCAGGTGGCGCCCTTCTGGGACGTCCTCTACAAGTACGCGGTCGACTTCGTCTGGGGCGGCAACGACCACACCTACCAGCGCTACGCGAAGCAGAACCCCGCGGGGCAGGCCGACCCGCGCGGGATCCGGCAGTTCGTCGTCGGAACCGGCGGGACGATGCACTACAAGCTGGGGACGGCGAGGCCGAACCTCGAGGTGATGCACACCGGCACGTTCGGCGTGCTCAAGCTGACGCTGCGCAGCGGCTCGTACCACTGGCAGTTCCTCCCGCAGGAGGGGAAGACGTTCACCGACTCCGGCTCGACGGCGTGCAACCCGCTGCCCGGCGGCGGCGGCGGCGGCGACACGACGCCCCCGACGGTCGCGCTGACCGCGCCCGCGGACGGCGCCACCGTCAGCGGGACCGTGACCCTGTCGGCCGACGCGAGCGACAACGTCGGCGTCTCCCGCGTCGAGTTCCTCGTCAACGGCGCCGTCGTCGGCACCGCGACGAGCGCGCCCTACTCCGTCTCCTGGGACTCGCGCACCGTCGCCAACGGGCAGGCGACGATTCGCGCCCGCGCGACCGACACCGCCGGGAACACCGCGCTGTCCGACCCGCGGTCGGTGAGCGTCCAGAACGCCGGCGACCCGCCGCCGGCCCCCGAGACGACGATCGACTCGGGGCCGTCGTCGCCGACGACCTCGACGAGCGCGACGTTCGCGTTCAGCTCGAACGTCTCGGGCGCGACCTTCGAGTGCTCGCTCGACGGCGCCGCTTGGGCCGCGTGCACGTCCCCGCACTCCTACTCGGGGCTCGCTCCGGGCGAGCACACCTTCCGCGTCCGCGCCGTCTCGGGCGGCACCGCCGACGCGACGCCGGCCGCCTGGACGTGGACGATCCAGGAGGAGCAGCCCCCGCCGTCGGGCGAGAACCTGCTGCCGAACGGCTCGTTCGAGGGGACGCTCGACGGCTGGTACGGCCATCGCGCGACGCTGACGCTCGTCGGCGAGGCGGCGGACGGGCAGCACGCGGCGCGCGTCGCCGCCGACGGGGCGCAGTCGTACTCGATCGTCACGGCCCCGCGGCCGGTCTCCCCGACGGACGCCGGTGCCGTCTTCCGCGCCGCGGCAGCCGTGCGGACGGCGACCGCCGCCGGGAAGACCTTCTGCGTCCGCGTCCGCGAGTTCGCGAGCAACGGGTCGCAGCTCGGCACCGCCCAGAGCTGCGTCGTCGCCTCCGCCGGGTGGACGCGCGTCCCGGAGCTCAGCTACACCGCGGTCGGCGGGCACTCGCTCGACCTCTACGCCTACCAGGCGGGGACGGTGGCGTCGGGCGACTCGTTCGACCTCGACGCGGTCGTCCTGACGCGCTCGGGCGGCGGTGGCGGCGGCGGCGAGCCGGTGCCGCCGGAGACGACGATCCACTCCGGCCCGTCGTCGCCGACGACCGAGACCTCCGCCACGTTCAGCTTCGGGTCCGACACCGCCGGGTCGACGTTCGAGTGCTCGCTCGACGACGGCGCGTGGGTCCCGTGCAGCTCGCCGCGCACGGTCTCCGGCCTCGCCGTCGGCGACCACGTCTTCCGCGTCCGCGCGATCGGCCCCGCGGGCACGCCGGACCCGACGCCGGCCGAGTGGCGGTGGACCGTGCAGGCGCCGCCTCCGCCGCCGCCGTCCTCCAACCTGCTGGCGAACGGCTCCTTCGAGTCGGGGCTCGACGGCTGGTACGGCTACCGCGCGAGCGTGTCGCTCGTCGGCGACGCGGCCGACGGGGCGCAGGCCGCCCGCGTCGCCGCGTCCGGCACGTCCAGCTACTCGCTCGTCACCTCGCCGCGGCCCGTCTCGCCGACGGAGGCCGGGACCGTGTTCCGCACGAGCGCGTCCCTGCGCAGCGCGAGCGCGGTCGGGAAGACCTTCTGCCTGCGCGTCCGCGAGTACTCCTCGTCCGGGGCGCTGCTCGGCTCGGCGCAGAGCTGCCTCGCGGCGACGGCGTCGTGGGCGCGGTTCCCGGAGGTGTCCTACACCGCCGTCGGCGGCCACTCGCTCGACCTGTACGTCTACCAGTCGACCGCCACCGCGTCCGGCGACTCGTTCGACGTGGACGCGATCGTCCTGACGCGCTAGCCCGATGTAAAACGAGCCCGCGGCGGCGGCGCGTTCCCCCGGGCGGGGGAGGCGCCGCCGCCTCGGCGCGGCGATATCTCGTCACGGATGAGGGGTTTCGCCGCCACCCTCGGCAGCGCGGTCGCGCTGCTGCTCGCCGCTCCGGCCGGCGCGTCGACGAACGTGCTGCCGAACGGCTCCTTCGAGGGCTCCCTCTCGGGCTGGACGACGACCGGCGCGACGCTCTCGCGCGCGGCGGGGGGCCCGGACGGCGCGTACTTCGCGCGCGTCCGCTACTCCTCGGGCTCGAGCTTCTCGATCCTGCCGAAGCCGCGCCCGGTCTCCTCGACCGCGGCGGGTGCGACGTACCTCGCGGGAGCGTGGGTGCGGAGCGACCGCGGCGGGACGCGCGTCTGCCTGCGGATGCGCGAGTGGTCGGGCAGCACGCTCGTCGGCTCCGCGGAGACGTGCTTCGCCGTGTCGACGTCGTGGCAGCGCTTCCCCTCGCTCTCGTACACGGCGCGCGGCAGCCGCGAGCTCGACGTCTACGCGTACGTGTGGAAGCCGGTCACCGGCGACGGCTTCGATCTCGACGGGGTCACCCTCGGGACGCAGGCCGCGACCGAGCCGGCGCCTCCGCCTCCGCCGCCCCCGCCGCCGCC